>JAKSVU010000037.1 GCA_024413465.1 Alphaproteobacteria bacterium | reverse complement strand
CATCTTCTTTATATCAAGAACGATAAAAGGAGATTTGATATGAAGTATTTTATGGTAACTGCAAAATGTGGACACGTTGGTAAGAATAATTACTACAAAGGTACATTGTTCTTGAAGGCTGAAAATGGTAAAGCAGCTGCCAGAATCGCTCGCGATTGTCCTAGAGTAAAACATGATCAGAAGGATGCAATTCTTTCTGTAAAAGAAATCGACAGTATCGTTTTTGAAGCAGGTCGAGAACTGAATCATTCGATTCATTATTTTACTTGCGAAAGTGTACAGGAACAAAGACTGTATATTTCTGAAATTGAAAATAATATTTTTGTGGAAGACTGGGTGAATAAAGAACCTAAGAAATATCCCAAAAAGCATAATTTAAACAATATTTACAATTGGGATCCAGAATATGAATCCTATAAAACTATGAGCTACATAGATTACTGTGCAGCTTAAAGGAGCCAATGAACTATGAAAAAGACTGTATTTGTTACTTTGATGATGGCAGATGATATGAAAAAAAGACATTTTCCAGTTGATGGGAATTCATTTATTGAATATCCAGGAGAAGCATATTATGCCATCAATGCAGTCCTTGCTCAGACAATGAAATCTGATGATGAAATAAAAGTGGTTCTGATTCAGACAAATGGCGGTGATAATGCCGGATCGAAAAACGCACAGCTTTTTATGGATGAGCTGAATTCAATGAATTCTTGTGGAGCTTCAATTAAGTATGAAATTATCCCTTCAAACTTTGTTGAGACAAAGGAAAAGTTTAAGGATCTCTATAAAAACTTAAT
The DNA here is from genome assembly GCA_024413465.1 of Alphaproteobacteria bacterium. Taxonomy (GTDB): domain Bacteria; phylum Pseudomonadota; class Alphaproteobacteria; order CAAGCB01; family CAG-977; genus UBA2903. Next base: position 4,807 of record JAKSVU010000037.1, on the reverse strand, counting down.
TAAAAATCTTGAAAATGAATGTGAACTTTATGCAGATGTCACCTTTGGTCCAAAATCATTGCCGCTCATGATTTTTGCTGCAATGCAATTTGGTGAAAAGTTTTTTGACTGTTCAATTGGTAATGTTATTTATTTAAAAGCTGAGTTCAAAAATAATCAGTTTGTTGAAGGTTCACAGATGATTTATGACTACACACCATTGTATATGCTTAATAGTTTTACAAATACAATTGAATGTGAATCTGGAGAAAAAGCAGTAGCAACTATTGAAGCTTTATTTGAGGAATAAGTTTTGTTTATGGACAAGAATCATCTTGATGAAGATTTTGCCAGAGTAGGCGAACTCTATGTTACATATAAAAATGCTCTTCTTGATATTGAAAACAATGCTTCAGTAATCGAATCAACAATTCAGAAAATAGTTGGTGAATTCTGGAAAATTACTCAGAAAGTAAAGACATTTACTCCTGATATGAAAGAAAACTCTGTTTTGATTGTGAAGACTATTAAAAATTGTTTGAAAACTTATCCTGATAAGGAACCAGAAGAATTCTGTAAACTTACATTCACTTCAATAAAAAATAAACTCTCTGGAGCAGCTTCAACTTCAGCTTTTGAAGAAAAAACAGGGATGCATATTACTGACTCAGAAGACCGTAAACGAAAGAAAATTGAAAAAGCATACAAACAATATGTTTCCATTAACAAAGAAAATAAAAGAGCTTTCATCGAGTATGCAATAGTTTACTTAGGTTTTAATAGAGAAGATTTAGAAACATATCTTTTCCCTGTCACGACGTCTAGCTTATTTGTAAATAATAAAAATGGTGAAGAAGTTTGTGTAGGCGATACTGAAGATGCTAAAAATGTTTTTGACGCTTCAACTGAAAAAACAGATAAGAATCTATTTAAAACACAACTCGATATAATAAATAAAGCTTGGCTCAAGCAAAAAGAAGATTCCAAAACTATTTTATCAGTGGCTATTACAGTTGATTTACTTGGTGATTTTGCAAAGTTTGGCGGAGATGAATCCTCTATTTCTGTTCTCTGGGAAATAGAATTTGTAGATAAAAAAATTTTGGAAAACTTTATTTCTGATAAAAATTATAAACTTCCAACACAATCTGAAATAGGCGATAGATTCGGCATAACAAAATCTGCTATTAGTGTAAAGGTAACAAGGTTTATTAAAACAATTAGAGAATAGTTGTCAACTAGTTTGTATTGTACTGATTTATATAGTTTGAGAGGAAAAAATATGTTAATTCAATTTTCAGTAGAAAATTTTCGTTCAATAAAAGATAAAGCAACACTTTCAATGGTGGCAACAGAAGATTCATCTCATGAAGAAAATGTAGTTGATGCAGGATGTGGTCTTCAGTTATTAAAATCAGCTGAGATTTATGGGGCTAATGGTTCTGGAAAATCTAGTTTAATGGAAGCTTTGGTTAGTATTCCTCAGTTCGCATTCGGAGAAAAAGACGTAAATCATTTATACAAACCTCATTTTCTTAAAAACAGAAATGATGTTACTTTTGAATGGGATTTTGAAGGCTTTTATGAATTAGATTTTTATACTTGTCATTATGAAATTTCTTTATCGGAAAAGGGAATTGAGAAAGAATTATTAGTATACTCCCCGTATTCGAAGAGCGAGGAAAGTAAAATCGTTTTTTCAAAAAAAGGAAACTCACTTACGCTTGATGATTCATTAAAGGGGTTTGCTTCAAGATTGCAAAGTGATAAAACTATAGCTTCTCAAATATGGTTTAACCCCTTAAAAACAAGAGAAGCTGTTCCTGAAATACTTGAACCGCTGTATTCTTTTGCACATAGTATCACGTATACGAACAATATAGGATCATTGCCTTACTCAAATGTAATTGATCGAAAAGAGATTACAATAAAAATCTCGAAATTAAGAGAAACAATAAAGAAAGAAGAATATTCAGAAGACTTACTACATAAATTAGATGATTTAACTGAACGCTTATTATCTCGACCGGACTATTTGGACTTAACAGAATGGATGAATATGTGTGGGGTCCCTGTAATAGAGATTAAAAAAGACGGAACTGATTGTTTTTTTGTGTATGAAAATGACATTTCTGTTCCTCTTGAATGTGAATCTGAAGGGACAAAATACTTGGTTAGATTATTTGATACAATTACAGAAATGGGGAAAGATTCTGGCCTTATTTTTTGTGTTGATGAAATAGAAACACATCTTCACCCATTAATTGTAAGGAAAATTGTGGAACAAATTCATAGTCTTTCAAATACTTTTGGACTCGAAGCGCAAATGATTTTTACAACACACAATGCAGAATTGCTAGATTTATCATTAGTTCGTAGAGATCAAATTTGGTTTACTCAGATGCATGACGATAGGTCTACGGAATTGTATTCGTTAGCTGAATTCAAAGATGTTTCTGAAAATACAGATATTCATACTTGGTATTTGGAAGGTTGTTATGGTGGTGTTCCAAATATTTATGAATTAAAAAATACTAAAGAGGGATGCAATGAATAGTTACACAAGAGCGCCTGCCACTCGAACTTCAAAATATAATAATGATAAGTTATTTAATCATAAACAAATAAATTCTGATTTCATTGAAAATATTGGAAAACTATATGAAGCCTTGAATATTTCAGAGGAAAATCAAGATGTAGAAAGTTTGACAAATAATGGTTTGTTTTCGTTGTTAACATCCTTGATAGATTTTTATCTTCATCAAATAGCAATGTGGGTAAATTTGCCACTGCTAAGAAGAGATCTACCGAAAACGAATATTATATTTTCATCTAAAGTAAAAGATATAAAAGTTTCGTTCGAGGATTATTTATGTTTATATTCGAATCCATCACAAAATAAAGAAAAATTTTGTCGGGATCAATTAGATTCAGTTTTATATAGAGACACTCTTCAAGGTGATTATGGAATGAAATCTTTTTCACAATGGCTGGGATTAGATATTGAATATGATAAAAATAATTATCAGTCAATTTATTTTTTTAAAAATCATTCTGCATCAGAGAAAGAAAATGTGTATTTGACTTGTATTAACAAATATGCAAAAAAACTTAGTGAATTAAGAGATTTAAGAAATCCGGGGGCACATCAATTTTTCACAGATAGAAAAACACTGCAACAAAAGGTTTTCTCAAAAGATGAAATAAAAAGTTGGCTGGATTTTGCTAAAGAATTCCAAAAGGAACTTCATACATGTATTTTAGAATTATTTAATGATGACGGTACTCGAAAATAAAATGTCAACTTTTTGATTTTGTACATCCTTATTAATTATATAAGGAGATTACTATGAAAGTAGGTGATATAGTAAAATGTGAATTGGTATTCGAAGTAACAGAAACTAATGGAGAAGTTGCAACCATTTCGGTTGTTAATTCTCCGGTTGTTTTTGAAGAAAGAGGTTTTAATAATCTGGAATTAATTTTGAATCAGATGCAACTTCTTGATGGAACTAAGTTTCAGATTGTGAAGGAGAATTAAAATTTCTTTTTGGACTAATTTTATATTAGAAAACTAAAATTTTGGGGCATTGTTGGCAGCTAAGTAGCGCATTAGTCCTGTCATAAATGCTTCGATTTTCTTGAAATCCTTTTCATAGTTATTGAGCTTGTTGATTTCTTTTGTTCCATGAAATAAATTATTTCTAAAGAAATAACACAGAAATAAAGCATCTTCAATTGATTTTTGTTTATTTTCTTTTTCAGTAACTTCGCATAGAAGGAAAGATTTTAGTTTATCTAATGAACTTGGACTAAGCCCTCCTGGATTGTATTTTGATTGTTTAAGAGACTCACCTCGTTCGGTCCATATCCATGATCCTTTTTTAATCAAATATACTTCTCGAAAATGTTCTTGAAGGCTAATTACATTAATGAATGTTCCATCGTTGGAATGATTTCCAGCACTTGGTTTCAATGGATAATCATGTTTGTTACAAAATGACTGAATTTTTTCACGTCGTTTCTTATTTGATATGGTTCTAGTTTTCTTTCCTTGATGCTCTTCAACCCACTGCGGTTTATTGTAAAAAAGTGATTCAAAAATATTAAAAGTTAGATAGAAACGTAATAAAGTATCTTTAAGGTTTTTATTCAATTCTTCATTAGCAGTTGAAATAGAATTTTTTGCATTAAGTGCAACTCTCAAATCAGTTAATTCGATTTCAGATAATTTTTCTGTCATATGACTTCCTTGTTTTCGTAAGAAAAATCTATGGATATTTTAACACAGAAGAATATGTTATTACATCAATAGTAATTCGTAACCATTCCAAACTGAAGAATATATTTTTCTCAGATACATACTGGTATTATTTTTTCTTATTGTATTTATAAGCAATTTGTAAGATTCTTTGTTTATACAAAATTTCCAAAACTTACTTTTAAACCATATTTTTGGAAATTTTGTATATAGGTCATAAAACCTGGATGCCACGATTGGAAGCAAAATTAGGAGCATAAAATTTTTCTTCTGAATAAAGTCGAGTGTCATTCTTAGCAGAGAAAAATTTTTTTTGAAAAGTGAATTTTTCAGCTTTTTCTCTTCCAGGTTTTAAAGAAAGAGGTCGATGAAATTTGGGAGCAGGCGGCTTCCATGTTAAAAACCCGGATGTTAAAAATAGGAGCAAAATTTGGGAGCAAACTTTGTTTTTGGATGGATTCAAGTGGAGTCAAACTCTTGAAAAATACCCCAAAAATGGGTATAAAGTGGGGGAAAACACATAAAAAAGACTTGAGAAGAGTCATATAGAGCGGGTTGGATACAAAA
>JAKSVU010000036.1 GCA_024413465.1 Alphaproteobacteria bacterium | reverse complement strand
GGGGCAAAAACTACACCCTACACCCACCAAACATCACAGCAAGTTCAAACTTTTTTCATCCATTTTTCCATCAAAAAACTTTTGAAGAACCTGTTTAAACACTTCTTGTTCTGGACAAGCCATCGCAAATAAAGTCATTGACGATTTCAATTTTAAATCATCTGGATAACCAAACATTTTTGTTGCATTGCTTTCATTCGAATCAATCAAAACCTGACAAATCTGTATCAGATTATCTCTCAAATATTCATTTTCCATATATGCCTTGGCTTCATCTATATTTTCAATTCCATAATACAGAGCCGTTTCACTATATCCCAATCCTTTTAATTGAGGAAAAATAAACCACATCCAATGAGATTGTTTTCGCCCTTGTCGCAATTCCGCCAAAGCTGTTTCAAAAAATTGTTCCTGCGCTTTTACAAATCTATCTAAATTATAAGTCTGCTTCATATAAATAAACCTGCTATTGTTTTCCTAATCAAAAGCATAACATAAACAAATAATTATTCATTACCAAAAATACGATCGCATCGTATTTGAACCGTAAAAGAGATCTACCTTGTAGATTATCTTTATTTATGACTTAAAAACCTCATCCAAATCCGTTTTCAACGTTCCCGCTTGAACAGATGGTAACGTATCATAATGTTTTAGATGGTGTTTCGTGATTTTCTTTTCTTTATCAAATCCCAAAACGAAAGATTCTGCAATTCTGTAAATAATTTCAGAAGGAGCACATCCATAAACTTGACATTCAAAAATATGTTCAAGTCTTTCTTGTTCATCTGAATATTTTGACTTCATTTTTTCACTATTGAACAACCGCTTGACTATTTCCGTAACATACAACCCTGATTTCATATACAAATCAACAAACGTTTTCGTATCATCATCAAAACAACCTGGATTTTCCTGTTCCAAATTATCAACCATTTCCTTGACAACCTTTTTGGGTGTAAAAATCTGGTTTGTTTTTTGTGGTGGAATATAATCAAAAATATCTTCCTTTTGACCTTCATCAAAATAATTACTTAACTTATCTTTCAACCGCAAAAATTCTTTAATTGAATCATTAAATACTATCGGATCAAACAAATTCCCTTCAAAATGTTTAGTTTCTTTTGTTTCTGGATCAACATAATCTCCACCATCACGCAAAAATCTAAATTCATCTAGCGTAATATCTGTGACTTCTTTAAACACTTCATTTGGAATAATTGTATCAAATGTTTCCAAAGTTGTATTTTCATCTCCATACGCCATCAAAAATGACGGGATCGTTCTAGCAAATCCACGCAAATGACCTCTAATTCCTTCTTCGACCTCATTTTTCTCTTTGGTCTTTTTGTCTTTTTCAACAGATTGAACAATAATTTTTCCTGCTTTTTCAACAATCTCATTTTTGATATTGTTTTTCATATCGGAAATAAATTGATCTTGTAATTGCTTTTTATCTTCTTTGAATTTTTGCTCAACCACAGCAACTTGTTTTATATTTCCCTCTTTTTTTAACTGTTCAACTTCCTTATTTTTATTAGCTTCTAAAGTTTTTTGCTGAATTTTATAATTACCAAATTCTTTATTAAGTGTAGCATTTGTCTCTGCTTCAATTTGTCGAACAACTGCATTTTCAGTTGATTTAGACATTTCTTTTCCATATTGATCTTTTGCAACGCTAACAAGTTGTTGTTGGATCGTTGATTTAAATTCTTCTTTTAACTCAGCAACAGGATCTTCATCTGTTTTTTTAGAAACTTCCATTTTTTTAGTCAGTTCTTCCACTTTTTGTGACAAATCATTTACGACGGAACCATAAATTCTTTCACCAAACATTTCTGAAGCAATTCCAATCACTTGTTGCTCCGGAATATTGACATCCCCATTATCATCTAAAGACAATTCTTCTTTTGTCTGTTCATTGACAGGAACTGCTTCTGCAACAGGATTAAATTTTTTGATAATTTCCACCGCTGCAGTCGGGGCATTAAATATATTACTGATATTTTGGAACAAGAAATTACACATAAAACCGCGTTTAACAACTTCTTTTGCATGGATTTTTCTTGGAATAACCAATACTTTTTCGGCATCCAATTCGATCATTTCACCATCATCATCTTCGCCATAAACAGGGAAAAAATTTAGCAGTTCACGCACATTCTTTTTGACAACGTCAGTATCTCCCCTTCCATTTACTGTCACAGGACTTAGATCATTGGCGAATTGTTCAAAAATATCCAAAGTTCTTGCTGGATCGAAATCGAACACATACGCATTTTCTTTTCTGTAAAAATTATTTTCGATATTAAACAAGCAAGGATTTTGTGCTCTGAACGCTGCCTGCATATACAATGCTGGACTTTTTATATTACTCAACATCAATACAGCAGTCCATTCTGGAATTGTCACACCCGTTGTCAATTGTTCAACTGATAAAGTGATTGTCTTATCATTATTTTTAATTGCCTCGACAACCTTATCGTATGATTTTTTTATTTCATCATCTTCATCTAGCTTGCCATCACCAGCAGCCAAAACAATTTCATAATCTTTAAAAACAGAATGTTCCTTTAGCTTTTTTGCCAAAGCTTTCGCACTATCTACCCGATTGAGCAACCAAAAAGTATGTTTTAATTCTTCGCGTAAATCTGGTGTTGAAAATGGAAATTTTTCCATCGTGACAAGTGAATTTAAAAACTTATCAACAGCATCCTCATACTTAAATTGTCCATTGCTATTTACAGCAAAGAACTCATTCAAATCAAATGCATATTCTTTTTCTTCACCATCAATCAAAGTTCCTTGACGAACGTCTTCTTCAATCAAATCACTCATCTGATAAGTATATAAATTTAATTGCGGTAAAGAGGCATACGGATTTTCTTGTTCGCTCGTCTCATCCCAGTCTCTTTTTGCTTTTTGTTCATCAGCATAAGTCCAACTAAAAATCGCCTTTTCATCAAACCTTTCACGAGCCAATGCTTTAAATGGTGTTCCTGATAAATGAAGTGTGTATTTCCTTTTTATTTGATCAAAAGCAACGTCAGTTTTATATGTTTCTACTCCCTCATGAGACTCATCAATAATTAGCAAATCCCAAGTAGTATCATTAATTTCTTTTAATTTATCAAAAGAACCTCCAAAATAAAGTGATCCTTTCAAATCTTGCAATGATACAAATTCAATACATCCATTTATATCTAGTCTTTTAGCATATTGTTCACGACTTAAAACAAATTTTTTGCCTTTTAACGCATCTACTTCGCTAACAAAATAATATCCAGTCTTTGTTCCAATATATTTGACGTAATCATCATACCAAGAATTTGCAATAGCAGGACGATTTGTCACAATTAAAATCGTCTTGGCTTGAAGTGCTTTACACAAAGAATAAGCCGTCAACGTTTTTCCAAATCGTGGTTTAGCATTCCACAAAAATTCTGGTTCATCTGTCTGATTTGCTTCAAAATAACTTTGAGTTTCAGCAATTGCTCTATTTTGTTCTTCTCTTAAAGTATATGATGAAGATTCATCGGTATCCATAACACCATGATTCTCTTTAAAATCATCATACATCTTTTTAGAATCTGCCGGCAAAATCTTAAACCATTCTAATAATTCCTTTGTTTCATCATCACGCAATCTATCAATATCATTTTTTTCCAAATATGCATGAAAAGCTTTATCAGTGAAAGATTCATTCGTATTTGCATAAACTGCATCATCAAACCATTCTAATTTATATTTAGTATTAGACTGAGAAACTTGTTCTTTAATTCGAGCCCGAACGTTTTCCTCTTTTGTTCCTCTATTTGCTCTTTCTGTATATCCAATTTTAATCCACCCATTATGTCGTTCAATTTCAGGTGTCGTATATCCATAACATTGTGGAAGAACTTGCTTAATTGTTTGTAATTGCAATTTATTCATCGACTTACTCCATCGGTTTAATCATTTTTTCAATAAAAGCAATTTCTTCATCAGAAAGATCGTATTTTTTATAGAGTTGTTGATCTATTTCTGGGATTGATTTTGACCAATCGATATCTGAATTTTCTGTAAAATCTTGAAGAGGAACAAAAGAATATGTTTCTCTTGTCATATTTTTTAATTTTCTAATTCCAACCATAAATCTTAAAAATTTTGTTTTCATATAGAAAATTACATTTTTAGCTTCCAACTCTGATGCAAAAGGAGCAATTGCTAAAAAAGTTTCTGTACATATAACATTTGGTTCACCTAATTCTGCTTTACCTAATATTCTTGCAGGAATTGGATTTCCAAGTTGCCCTGCTGCACCATCTGCTTTAGAAATAAATACTTTCCATTTTTCTACAATATTTTCGTTCTTGTTGATGGTATATTTATTACTTACAAATTTTTTTTCTCTTTCATTCCCAAATCTTCCCAAGATTTTTATTTTTTCTTCTTTATTTGTTATGTATGAATCAATATTTTCAATTCCAAATGGATTTCTTGGTAAAACACAGTCTGAAAATGGATTAAATTCATGTTTTTTTACTTTTTCTATAATTGATAATGATTTAACTTCCCTAATTACAACATCCATATCGCCATCAGAAAGATATCGTTCAGAAAAAACTACCTCTCCTTCACTTGTATGGGTAAAAATCCTACATTTTTGAGTATTATTTTTATCCCATATAAAAAAACAAACTCCTCCTTCAATTGAAACTGATTTAAAGCAATCTGCAGAATTCATATAATCATGCAATAATTTTAACCTTCTATCGTTTATCATTCTATTACGAAAGTTATCTAATCCTTTTCCACCTGTCATCCACCGAGAAGGCATAATCATCGAAATATACTCTGGATTCAAAGATACAGACGCATCAAAAAAATCATCATAGACTGGCTTAGAACTTGATCCATGTCCACCATCACTAACTTGATATGGTGGATTTCCAATAACTACGTCAAATTTCATTGTTTTCTCTCCTTTTAAATCTTTAAAATAAAAACTTCTTCCACTTCGCCAATTTCTGATTTGGCAAAGAACTGGTGAAACTTTGGATAAATCCACAACTGGATTTTTTCGTCCTTGTCTGTCTTTGTTTTTTTCTTGAACAATTTCTTTTTTTTCAAATAAATCTATTTCTGGTGATTGCTCATTCACGCTGTATGGTGCCGTATCTGTCAGTCCATCCATTTGCCAAATATTCCACGCAATCACGTTAGCAATGATTTTCAATTGACTTAATTCTGGGGCTTTTCTAAATTTGAATTTAAAATAATCAATGAAGGTCAACAGCAAATTTTCTCGGGCAAGTAACAGATTATCGCCTTGAAATTCATACCCATAAATACTTTCAAAAGCTCGTTTTGCCCAAACAAACCATTCTGTTTCTGTCATCGTATTTTCATGTACGATACGCAATTTTCGATCGAGCAAACCAATCCTTTTTTCCAAAGGTAAAAATTCACCTGTTGTCGTATCATATCTGCTAACTAAATATGGAGCTTCCCCACACGTAATCTCTAATCGTCGAGAATCAACGTATTTTTTCCAAGCCGTTAAATCTTTATTTTTATTTTCTTTAAATTCGATTGGTTCTGTGACAGGCATCCAATCCTTTTCTTGAACAACATTAAAAACGTTTGTCCTGCTAAAATATTCTTCATCACAGGCATTATTCATTTCATTGCAAATCCAAGACGGCGTAAAAACTTCCGCAGATTCACGCGTTCTGCTTTTTTGCTCACTTTTTGATTTTGCAATTCTTGGTTGGATAATTGTTGTATTTCTGCCAATAATTAACCGAGGAAATATTTCTTTTTCCGCCGTATATTCATCCCCATATTTTTTATAATTATCACATCCCCAACGAATAAAATGACCTGTTGATTTGTCTTGTAATAAAATACGCAACAAATATGGAGAAAGGGCATAAATGTCTTCTTCTAAAACGTCTATATTTTCTCCAACAAAATCCGTTGTAGGTTGAATAGATGATACAAATTCTGCGTCAGTCAAAAATAATCCCCGAAACAAAAACGACTGCCTAAAAAGGCAGTCGGGGATTAACAATATCACTCTAATGCGGATGACCGTTGGCTTTCTTCCTAAGGGCAATCGTCCTCGGGAATTTTGTATAACCAAACACCCCCGACTATGCGTCAGGGATATGAAAATTGTGGCGTTCATATCAAACACCAGCATTAGAAATGAGCCTTGTTAGAGCCCGCGCCTTGTTCGGCACTAGATTAAGCAACCCAATATTGCTTAATCATGAAAACAGATTATTTTATTTTTGGATTAAAATCAAACAAAAAGATTTTCACTTTCAATACTACGACATTTTTTTACGCATACTTGAACAAATAAAGATTTTTGTAGTTAGTATAGTGTTTTAGCCCCCTCACCAATCTTTTGTAAGGTTCGTTTTTAAGAAAAATTCACCAACAAAAGATGTCCTCTCCCTACAGG
>JAKSVU010000035.1 GCA_024413465.1 Alphaproteobacteria bacterium | reverse complement strand
TTTGGCAGTATCTATCCAAAATCCCAGTCCCCCGCGAATTACCGCAGGAACTCGCTACCCTCGCCGACCAAATCATCACCGCCAAGAAGGCTGGAGAAGACACCGCAGAATTGGAAAAACGAGTGAACGAAATTGTGTATGGATTGTATGGCGTAAACGGTGAAAAAATGAGTTTTGAAAAAAAATAATTTATGAATGGAGGCTGCGATGCTTAATCTCGAAAATATATATCAACTTTTTGGCTTTAAACAACAAAAAATTCCTTCTGCAGATGTTCATGTATTTACGCAAAATGGAGGTTACTTCTTTAATGCTGATTTGATTGTCGATAGGGAAACCGAACAATCTGAAAAAATAAAACGAGATCTTGAATCAGCTGGGTATTCTGTTTCTGTTCGCAATTATAAATCTTCAGAAGATGCGGAACGAGAACTGTTTCGGGGTTTTTTCAAAGTAGAAGAATCGAAAAAATTACTGAAGGATGGTTATGAAGAAAATGTTGGAAAAAATGAAAAATTAATTGATGGTCGCTATACATATCATCCTTGTAGGTATTTTAATTATCAAACAGGAGAGTCTGCTGACTTAGATTTAGTGGGACGCCTATTAGAAGATGTTCAAGAAAAAGGTCCGAAGTTAATTATTGTTGAAGCTGCTGCGGGCTATGGGAAAACATCAACAATTTACGAGTTTGTAAAGTCATTAGTTGAAAAACCTGAGTTAGATGACACGATTCCTTTTTTAGCAGAACTATATCGAAATAGACAAGCTAAAATTTTTCGTTATGTTTTATTGGATGAAATTAATCGTCAATTCTCTGTAAAACTTGAGTGTGTAGAACATTATGTAAAAAAAGGAAATGTTATTTTAATTGTCGATGGTTTTGACGAGTTAATTCAACAAAAAAATACATCAAAAAGTGAAGATGATCCTTTAAATGAAGCAATGCTTGAAACAATTGCTTCGCTTTTGAAAGACAATGCGAAAATTATTATTACAGCTCGTAAAACAGCTGTTTTTTCTGAGGGGCCTTTTAGCATTTGGAAACAGTCGCATGAAGGTGATTTTAATATTTGCCGTTATGAAATTCAGGAACCAAATGTTGAAGATTGGTTGAATGCTCAAAAAATTAGATATCTAAATGAACATCAAATTGATTTGATAAAATTTCCAAACCCCTTGCTCTTAGGATGGCTGCAAAGTCAAGAGGACTCATTTTTCCAAGCTCAAATGGATTCTGAACAGTTGTTGTCTGTTTATTTTGAAAAACTTCTCAAACGTGAAATAGATCGTCAGTCATTAAATGCTAGTGTAGAAGAGCAAAAGAATTTGCTCAAATCATTAGCTGGTTACTATATGGATTTTAGTTTAGATTGTTTGTCTAAAAGTGAATTGGAGGATTATTTAAATCAATTTCAAAACAAATTTCTTGTTGAATTGTTGAGTCGCTACTCGGGAGAAGAAAAAACGTCATTTGAAGAACTTGTTGAGCGAATTTGCATGCATGCCTGTTTAGATAGAAAAAATAGTGGAATGGTAGGTTTTGTTAACGATTTTACCTTTGGTTTTTTTCTTGGAGAATACATTATCAGTGGAAATGCAGATGATAAATGGGATTTGTTCTTTCCTTATTTAGATAAAATTTTTCTTGCTTTTTCTTTTAGATCTGATGAAGTAAAAAGGAAATTATGGGGGAAATTAAATGAATTATGCGAACTCTTAAATGGAAATGCAGATGAAACAAAATGGAAATATCAAATTGATAAAATTTTAAAAGGAAAAATTCTCAGAGATTATGTTTCTTTAACATTTGATCAAGTTAAATTTGATAGAGATGTTTTTGGAGAAGAACATAAATTTGAAGATAATTCGTTCTTCAAATGTACCTTTGATCAAATCACCTTTACAGAAAATGTTATTGAAAAGAATACTTTTTTATGTTGTACATTCTATAATTGTGAATGGCCTAATTCATCTTCACTGAGTTATGCGAATAATTTTAAAAATTGTAAAGGAATTCCAGAATTTCCTGAAAATAATACCGATGAAAATAAAAATGAAATAATTTTTACAGAAGAGGAAATAAAAGTTTTAAAACGCTTCTGGCCTGATGGAAGTAATAGCCCAATGAAGCAAAAACAGATTCAGTCAATAAAAAGTGGTGGTAATTATAATTGTGATGATGCTATAGAATCTTTGAGAAAAAAGGGTTTTTTAACAATTAAAGATGAATTGGTTACTCTTGTATCATCAAAAATTTTTGATGTTTGGAATGGTTTGAAAAGGGAATGATTTATGAATTCATTAAATTATAAAGACCATATATTAAATCGTTTGAAAAATGATTTGCATGATTGTGTAAAGAAAATTCTTCAGAATTATGGAATTTATTTTCAATTATCTAGTCGAGTTAAAGAAAAGCGATCTCTTGAAAAAAAACTTTTGGAAAAGAAAGAAAAATATGACAAAGAACACAAAAAAATGCAGGATATTATAGGCCTTCGTGTGATTTTATATTTTTCAGATGATATTCCTATTGTGAAAAAAATTTTGACGGAGCGATTTGACTTTAAAGAAGCGGATTCAAGAGAAGACAAACCTAATCCACAGTACTTTGGTGTTGAATGTCAAAATTTGATTTTTGATTTTGGAAAAACATTTGGAAAAACTTTTGAAAATCCTTGTCCTCAGTATATTGATTCAACATTTGAAGTGCAGTTAAGAACGGTTTTTTCAGATGGATGGCATGAAATTGATCATGATTTTCGATACAAAGGTTCTGAAAATAAAGATCAAGTGATTCCCGATGAAATTAGTCGTTCAATGAATTCTGTGATGGGTTCCTTACATATGTGTGATTGGGCTATGTTTAAGCTTGTTGAAGAAATTGGACTATATCATTTAGAAAAAAATAATGTTGTGGATTTTTTGGTTGCAAAATTTTTTCTACGATTAAAAAGAGATGAAAGTAATACAAGTTTTTCACAAAGTCTTTTGCCAACAGAGTTGCAGGAAATAAAAAAATTGAACAGAAGAGAAATTTTAGAATATTTTGCGACTGTAGATAATGTGGGAGTTAATGTAAATTATCTTTTGCTCTATATTTCATATAAATATAAAATATGTCCAAAAATTTATGATAATGCACCCCTTTTTATGAAAGAACAATTGAAAATTGCATAACCAATTGCATTAAAGAAATTGAGATATCAAAAAAATGTTGAAATGAATTTCTAAAGTTGAAATACCGAGGAGAGTTATATGTCCAAAGGCATCATTTATATTATGACAACGGCTGTTACTGGCCTCGTAAAAATCGGCAAGACTAGAACTGATCAGTTTGAAAATAGAATGCGTCAGCTAGAAAGTAATGGCTACTCAAATGTCGTTGCTTTAAAACGCTGCTTTGCTATTGAAGTGGATGATTACGATGAAAAGGAAACTTTGTTGCATGAAATATTTAGCAAAAGCCAAGTAGGCGATAGCGAACTATTTGCATTAAATAAAGAATTAGTAATCCGTTTGCTTAGCTCGTTTGAAGGCTCTCAAATTTTTCCTAAGCAAGAGAAGAAGGATTCGTTTGAACAAGCCGAAATAGCAAGCCAAGAAGGACTTGAGGGACAGTATTTTCATAATGATAAAAATGGAAGTGTTGTTGCTGTCTTAAAGATGGTTGGGGATAAATACATCTTGAGTTCCAAAAGTATTCTTGCTCAAAACTATGATGGAATTAATCCTCCAGGATGGCGTAAAATTCGTGAATCTTTAAAATTGTCAAAGGATGGGAGGCTTTCCAAAGATCTTGAATGTTCTTCTCCTTCCATGGCTGCAGCTTTGGTTGCAGGTGGTGCTCGCAGCGGATTCTCTTTTTGGAAGAATAAGGAAGGGAAGACTATGAAGGATTTGATTAAATAATTAGTCGTTTATTCAATTATGTTCTCCTTTATCAAAAGATTTTTCGAACGTCGTAGGGCCCTTGCTGCCGAAAGGGAGCGAGAGTGTTGTATGTTGATTAAATCGATTGATAATGCTCTTTCAGAAAGCAAGGTTTGTGGTGAATCATGGCAATCGTATCAGGCTTGGTGTGATAAATACGAATCATTACATAACGGTGTTTTGAGTGATTCTATCCGAAAACTCAGGAAAAGCCCTAGCTTTCAATTGTTTTCATCTTCTGCGTGCGTGTTTATTCAAGAATGGGATCGAGTTTGTGAGCAAGTTGATTGCCTTCGTCAAAATGAAGAATGCTATCCATTATTGTCTAAAGTAGAAGAGAGTCTCGCAAGTTTGCTTTATATTTTTTCAAATACTTCTGAATATGTTTCTGACGAGACTGTTTCGACTTGGGAAAAGAACTATCAAGAAAATATAAACTTGCTTCGATATCACGCTCCCAATAAATATTCAAAGGCTTTTTGTTATAGTGCGTATAAAAAGTCATGGGAACGGTTCTTTTCGTTACTTGATACTTTGCCGCAGAAGGTGAAGTTACACAATGAACATGTGTTATCTGTTCGGAAAGTTGAGGCGAAACAGATAATTGGGAATATAAAGGGCTTCCCGTTAGATGATCAACAGTTAGATTGTGTAGTCAAGGATGCTCATAATCAACTTGTAATTGCAGGGGCGGGAACCGGGAAAACGACGACTATTGTTGGAAAAGTGAAGTATCTGCTCAAGAAGAATCTTTGCAAACCCGAAGAAATCTTGATATTATCTTTTACAAAAAAGTCAACTGCAGATATGAATCAGCAGCTGAAGGATAATATAGATGTTCCGATAACCGCATGCACTTTCCATTCTCTAGGTTACGACAAGGTTCTTGGAAAGCTGGAGGGAAAAAGGGCTGTATTTCAGGACGCGAGTAAATTTGTTCGGGATCAACTCAAGGAAGAAATTAAAAATCCAGAGTACTTAAAATTGTTGGTCGAATATTTGCTATACAATAAATCTAAGTCCAAAAGTATGGACGATTTTGAAAATGTAGAGGCGTATGACAAATATATAGAGGAAAATCCCCCTAAAACAATCAATGGAATCTCCGTCAAAAGCTATGGTGAAATGGATATTGCCAATTTTCTATGGCAAAATCAGATTACTTTTGAATATGAACGACCGTATCATTTTTCAACGGCTACTGAAGAGTATCGCCAGTATCAGCCCGATTTTTATTTGCCTGAATACGATGTATATATAGAATACTTTGGAATCAATAGGCAAGGTCGAGTTTCTGATGCTTTTTTAAGTAAGAATGGGAAAACGGCAAGTCAGCTTTATTCGGAAGGAATGAGGTGGAAGCGAAGAATTCACAAAGAGCATAACACAAAACTTGTCGAATGTTTTGCCTACGAGAAATTTGAAGATACTCTTTTAGATGAACTGTCCAAAAGACTTGTTAATCAAGGTGTGGTTCTCAAGTCCCGTTCTGCAGAAGATATGTGGGCGAGTATGCAGGATGACTATGACAAAAATTTCATTTTTCAAAGAATCGCATCTCTTTTGGGAACTATGCTCGCCCAAACCAAAGCGAATGTCTATTCTGTTGAAGATTTAAAACGAATTAATTATTCAACAGCTAGTATTCTGGAACGACAAGAGAATGATGATATTCTGCGTTTATTTGAACCGATATATACCGCATATTTGAAAATGCTTTCTGAAAAGAACTATATCGATTTTAGCGATATGATTAATAACGCTGCTCAATATATTCGTGAGGGCAAATATACTAACCCATATAAGGTTGTGATCGTTGATGAATATCAGGATATATCGAAACCTCGATTTAACTTGCTAAAGGCTTTGCGTGATTCAATGGATTACAAGTTGTTCTGTGTTGGTGATGATTGGCAAAGTATTTACCGATTTGCTGGGAGCGATGTGAACTATATCCTCAATTTTGAAAAATATTGGGGGCCTACGGAAATTGGAAAAATTGAAACAACCTATCGATTCCCGAAACGACTTATTGAGGCGAGTGGTAGTTTTGTCATGGAAAATCCGTCTCAGATTAAGAAACAATTGAAAACACCATCAAAGGATAATGACTTTGTTTTAGGTAAAGGTTTATGGGAGTGGAGATTGAATGAATTGCCGCGAAACAGCAAGGTGCTTTTCCTTGGTCGTTACAAAGATGATGAAAAGATGATGAAAAATTATTTGAAAAATTTGATTCCGATAGGAAAAAATGGCGAATACAAATATGCCGGTCGTGAGGATTTGTTTATCAACTTTATGACAGTTCATGCGTCAAAAGGTTTGCAAGCGGATTATGTTTTTATTTTGAACAATAAAAACGGCCGGAAAGGCTTCCCAAGTAAAATTGAGGACGCTCCCGTGATGAAACTCTTTTCCGAAAATCCAGAAGAATTCCCTTATGCCGAAGAACGACGCCTCTTTTATGTGGCAATGACGCGGGCGAAGAAAAAAGTGATTTTCGTTCCTCCCTCAAACTCTGCGGAAGAATCTTGCTTCTATGAAGAAATTTCAAGTCGTTACGAAAATGATATTAAGGCCGAAGGCTGGATTTGCCCCAAGTGCGGCGGTCATTTAGAAAAGAAAAAAGGTCCGTATGGAATGTTTATCGGCTGTAGTAATTATAGACGCGAATACCAAAAGTGTACCTTTACAAGAAATCTTTCTTAATGATAAAGTTGTGTACAACTACAGGGAAACTTGTCTCTTTGCCGATAGACTATTCCCCGAGCGATCTTGAGGAATGGGCTTCGATGCAGAAGGTCGATGTGCAGATTCAGCATATCGAGA
>JAKSVU010000034.1 GCA_024413465.1 Alphaproteobacteria bacterium | reverse complement strand
TATTTGTAGAGCCGTCGTATTGTGATTTTAGAAATTATCTCGGACAACAATAAAAAAAAATTATTTTTTTAGTACTCCCCGAGTTGGGAAAATACTTTTCTTGAAAATGAAAGTACTCGAGAAGTTTGCGGAATACTTTTTTTCATTTCGGAAGTATTCGGGAAGTTTGCGGAATACTTTTTTTCATTTTGGAAGTATTCGGTAAGTTTGCGGAATACTTTTTTTTATTTCGGAAGTATTCGTGAAGTTTGCGGAACACTTTTTTTCATTTTGGAAGACCTCGATTGGTTCGCAAAATAAAAATATTTTTTTAGGATCTGTTTTCTGCAAGTTTGCAGAATTTTGCACTTAAAAATAAATCACGGTTTTTTCGGGGGAAAAAATTCTATTATAAATTATGCTTATTTGTGGTTTATAATAATTTACTAATATATATTCAAGTTTCTCTTGTTGATTATAAATTATCTTTCAAATATACTTTTAATTTATGAAATATTTAAAAAATGTAAGTTTGTTAATGAGGTTATATATTTTCGATTTCTTCTTTTGATAATGTGGTAATTTCAGAAATTTCTTCAATTGAATATCCTTTAAGTTTCATTTTTTGGGCAATTTTAATTCTTTCTTTATATGCACTATCAATATCAAAATTTTTTTTATTATATATTTCAATTCCTGTATTATCAATTTCTTTTATGAATTCTGGAGTTTTTAGTTTGTTGTATATTGAAATGTCAAGAAAATATGGTAAATATAGTTCGTCAATGTTGTAAGCTATGTCGTTTAATATTTTGGTTGTAAGTTTTTCGCCTTTTAATGTAATGTCAATATCAGAAAAACGTTTGTTATTGCCTTTTGCTCTAGAACCGTATAAAATAACACTTTCTATTTCAGTATATCTTGGAAATACACTGAGCAATAATTCAAATTCTTTTTCTGTTATTCCGTATTTCATTTTTGTTCTAATTGAGAGTTAATTTGTTTTTCTAAATCTATAAATAATTGATGATATGTATTAATTTGTTCTATAATTTCTATTGATTGGTCTTTGTCGTAAACATGAGAAGATGTATTTCTTGATTTTAGCATTTCTAACCATATTGGATTTGTAATAATTTCAATTTGTAAAGCTCTACGAATAGCTGAATTTGGACTTTTTATATCAGTGTATCCAATATATTCTTCATAATCTTTTAATAATTTCCATGAAAGTTCAAAAGTGATTTCAAATCTTTGAATAGCACTATCTCGCATCATCATTTGAATTGACTCTTTTTGATTTTCATAATCGTCTATTTCTTTTTTTGCTTCGGTTAGTCGATATAATGCTCTTTGAAAACTTGTAAATCTTTCTATTAGACGTTTTTCTAAACAATTTTCTTCCATATTTTTTTTAGAATTTTTAGCAAATATAAAAAAATAATGGCGATAACAAAAAAATTGTTATCGCCATTAATATTAGAATTATGAAAATTCTTAGTCTTGAATATTAGCTTTTAAGAATTCTCTGTTAAGACGAGCAATGTGAGAAATAGAAACTTGTTTAGGACATTCAAGTTCGCATGCACCAGTGTTGGTACAGTTACCAAAACCTAATTCGTCCATTTTAGCAACCATTGCTTTAGCACGTCTAGCAGCTTCAACTTTGCCTTGAGGTAAAAGAGCAAGTTGAGAAACTTTAGCAGAAACGAAAAGCATAGCTGAACCGTTTTTACAAGTTGCAGCACAAGCACCACAACCTATACAAGCAGCAGCATCCATAGCTTCGTCAGCGTCTACTTTAGAGATAGGAATTGCATTCGCGTCTGGAACTCCACCAGTAGAAACTGAAACGAAACCGCCAGCTTGCATAATTTTGTCGTATGCAGTACGGTCTACCATTAAGTCTTTAATAACAGGGAAACCACCAGAACGCCAAGGTTCAATTGTGATAGTGTCACCGTCGTTAAATTTACGCATGTGAAGTTGACATGTTGTTATAGCATCGTCTGGTCCATGAGCACGTCCGTTAATAAACAATGAACACATACCGCAAATACCTTCACGACAGTCATGATCAAAAGATACAGGACCTTCTGGATATTTTTCTGGATCGTTTACTAATTGTTCATTGAGAATGTCCATCATTTCAAGAAATGATGCTTCTGTAGAAATGTTTTCTACATCGTATATTTTAAACTCACCTTTAGCTTGACGATTTTTTTGACGCCAAACTTTTAATGTGAGTTTCAAACTTTTATTTTCTGACATTTTCTTTTCAATTTAATTTGTTTGAAAATTCAAGTAAATTTATTTACCTGTTTTATAATTACGAGTTTGAACTTTAATAAATTGATAGTTCAAATCTTCTTTGTGAAGCTCAGGAGCTTGGTTTTCACCTTTGTATTCCCATGCGCCAACATACATAAAGTTAGCATCGTCACGTTTAGCTTCTCCATTGTCTTGACTTTCTTCTCTGAAGTGACCACCGCAAGATTCGTTTCTGTGAAGAGCGTCGCGAGCAATAAGTTCACCAAGTTCAAGGAAGTCAGCAACACGATTTGCTTTTTCAAGTTCGTTGTTGAGTTCATTAGCTTCTCCAGGAATTCTAACGTTTTGCCAAAATTCTTGACGAAGTTTTTGAATTTCTTCGATAGCAGTTTCAAGACTTTGTTTTGTACGAGCCATACCAACGTTATTCCACATAATGTTGCCTAAACGTTTGTGGAATGAGTCAACAGATTCTTTACCTTTAATGCTCATCAATTTGTTGATATATGCTTTAACGTCAGCTTCAGCTTTTTGGAAAGCTTCGTTTTCAGCAGGATTGATTCTTGGAACATTAAATTGGTCTGCTAAATATTCTTGAACTGTATATGGTAATACAAAATAACCGTCAGCCAAACCTTGCATCAAAGCAGATGCACCTAAACGGTTAGCACCGTGGTCTGAGAAGTTACATTCACCTGCAGCAAATAAACCAGGAACTGTTGTTGACAATTCGTAGTCTACCCAAAGTCCACCCATTGTATAGTGGATTGCAGGATAAATCATCATAGGTTCTTTGTATGGATCTGTATCAGTGATTTTTTGATACATTTGGAATAAGTTACCATAACGTTGTTCAACAACATCTTTACCAAGACGTTCAATAGCATATTTGAAATCCAAGAATACAGCGTTGCCAGTAGAATTAACACCGAAACCAGCATCACATCTTTCTTTAGCGTTACGAGAAGCAACGTCACGAGGAACTAAGTTACCGAATGCAGGGTAGCGTTCTTCCAAGTAGAAATAACGATCTTCGTCTTTAATTTGAGAAGCTTTGATTAAACCTTTACGAAGTTTTTCAGCATCTTCTTTCTTTTTAGGAACCCAAATACGTCCATCGTTACGAAGAGATTCAGACATCAAAGTTAATTTACTTTGGAAATCACCGTGTTGTGGAATACATGTAGGGTGAATTTGAACCATACAAGGATTAGCAAAATATGCACCTTTTCTGTATGCTTTCATAGCAGCAGAACCGTTGCTTCCCATAGCATTAGTAGATAAGAAGTAAACGTTTCCGTAACCACCAGTAGCAAGAACAACGCAGTGAGCAAAATGAGATTTAACTTCGCCAGTTAACAAGTCACGAGTAACAATACCACGACAACGACCGTCAATCATAACTAGGTCCATCATTTCGCAACGAGTGTGCATTTCTACATTTTTTAAACCAATTTGACGGCTTAATGCGCTATATGCACCTAAAAGTAATTGTTGTCCCGTCTGACCACGAGCGTAGAAAGTACGCGAAACTAAAGCACCACCAAATGAACGGTTTGCTAATAATCCGCCGTATTCACGTGCAAAAGGAACACCTTGAGCCACACATTGGTCAATAATAGAGTTACTTACTTCAGCAAGACGGTAAACATTAGCTTCACGAGCACGATAGTCACCACCTTTTATTGTATCATAAAACAAACGATAAACAGAGTCGCCATCGTTAGGATAGTTTTTAGCAGCGTTGATACCACCTTGAGCAGCAATAGAGTGCGCTCTACGTGGAGAGTCTTGATAACAGAATGCTTTTACTTTAAAGCCCATTTCTGCAAAAGAAGCAGCAGCTGAAGCACCTGCAAGACCTGTTCCAACAACTATAATGTCAATTTTTCTCTTATTGGCTGGATTTACAAGGTGTTGATGTTCCTTATAGTTGGTCCATTTATCCTTCAAATCGCCTTCTGGTATTTTTGAGTCTAATTGTGCCATAATTTATTTTCTAATAAAATGTTTTAAATAAAAATTGGTGTTTTTAGAATTAATTATGCTTGAAAGTGACAAACAATAACAACAACTAAGAAACCAATAAAAATAATTGAACTGAAAACGTTTGCTAAACATTTCAAACGTGGTATCCATTTAGAATTGTTCCAACCAATTGTTTGGAATGCAGACCAAAAGCCGTGTCCCAAGTGGAACCATAATGCAACTAACCAAACAATATAAACTGCAACAACCCACCATTCTTTAAAGAAGAATTTGATGAATGCAGCACCATCAGCAGCTCCAGTAGCTCCGTATGCTGAAAAATCTTCAACACCTCTCAATTCAGCAAACATCATATTTGCCCAAAATTGACAAAGGTGAACTCCTAAGCCAACGATAACGATGATACCAAGAATAAGCATATTTTTTGATGCCCATTCAACACCTTTAGGTAGGTTTTGATTTAAATAACGTTCAGTACCACGTGCTTTGCGGTTCTGAAAGTTAAGAATGAATGCATAAATGAAGTGGAATATAACTCCAACAGCCAAAATTGCTGTACCCATCAAGGCATACCAATTTGTGCCGAGAAATTCACACACTGCATTGTACGCATCACCGCTAAATACTGCCACAAGGTTCATTGACATGTGGAACAGTAAAAACAAAATCAGAAATAGGCCTGTAACACTCATTATAAGCTTCTTTCCGATAGAACTTTTGAAAAATCCTTTCATAGCAGATTCTTGTTTTTAAAATTTTATTGTACAAATATTTTTTTTTCAAGCTACAAATTTACGGCTTTATCTCGCTTTTACACATTTTTTCTAAAAAAAAAATTAAAAAAAATGTTATTTTTTTTTGTTGCTTATTTTTAATATGTTAAATGTGTGATTTTTAATAATAATTATTAGTTGTGCTACGTTTTTAAATTTTGTTTAATTATCATTTTATAATTATGAAGAAAACTATTGTATCTTTATTTATAGCCATACTTCCATTTTTGGCTACAGCTCAAACAGAAGGTTTAGAAATTGGTAATATTGCACCTGAATTTGAAGCTCAAGGAACAGGCGATTTTACTATTAAATTGTCTGATTTGAAAGGAAAAGTTGTTTTAATAGATTTTTGGGCTTCATGGTGTGGCCCTTGTCGTAGAGAAAATCCTAATGTTATGGATGCTTGGTCTGAATTTCATAATAAATCATTTTCTTGTGGTGATGGTTTCGAAGTTTTTAGTGTTTCGTTAGATCAAAACAAAAAACAATGGTTAAAAGCTATTGATGATGATAATCTTGTTTGGAATTATCATGTTTCTGATTTGAAAGGTTGGTATAGCGAAGTGGCTTCTCTTTATCAAGTTGATGAAATTCCTGCTAATTTTCTTATTGATAAAGATGGGGTTATTATTGCAAAAAATCTTAGAGGAACTGCTTTAGCTGAAAAACTTAATGAAATTGTTAAATTAGATGATTAATAATAAAGTAATTTAATTTTTTTTGATTTATATTTGTTCATATATAAGTAAGTATAATATGATTTTATTTATATATGAACAATTTTAATATAAAATTAGTCCTTAAATTTCCACCCATCAATTGTTCTCAATTTAGAATTGATATTTATTCCACATTTTACAACATTTCGACCTTTTAATCTATCTTGATATGCAATTGCATATCCCTTTTCATCTATTTGTTTTAATGCATCTTCGGCGGAAGAGTCAACTTTAAATTCAAGTACATAAATTGTATTTTCTGCAAACATAACAATATCAGCACGTCCTCGAATTGATTTTACTTCTATGTAAGTGTAACGGTTAAACAATCCAAACATTACATAAATCAAAACTTGATAAAAACGTTCACATTTTGCTTTGTCTTCCCAATCTTCTTTGGTCATTACATCGTAAGGAATTGAAGCTATATATGCTTTTATCACTTCTAATGCTGTATCTAAATCATTATTATCAATTGCTTGTGCAAAATTTATTGAAACATTATCATTGTCGATATAATTTATTTTGCTTACTAATGGCAATAACGACTCTGATAATCCAACACGAACTTCTTTATTTGGAATACCTAATGTATATGCCTCATATTTTTTGTCATAACTTTTAATTGTTAAATATCCACTTTGAAACAATAATGGTATTGCATTAGTTAATTCTGTAGCTGGTACATCAAGAGATGAAATTGTTAATCTGACATTTTCTAATTCAGCCAAATTTGTATTAAATCGTTTTAATTGTTTTATCAAGAAAGTAGGTGTTCCACTATCAAACCAATAATAATTTAATCTTTTATCATTTAGTGCTTTAATTAAACTAAATGGATTAAATACACGAGTTTCGCCATCTGAAAAATGATAACCATCATAATATTCTAATAATTTATTAAAAGCTTGATTAATCGTTATTTCATTTTTTTGTGCAAATACTTCTAAATATGGTAATAATTGTGTTTGTAATTCATCTTCTGTTATTCCACAAATACAATCATAATCAGGTAATAATGATATTTTATTAAGATTATTTAGTGTAGAAAATATTGATAATTGTGAAAATTTGGTTATTCCTGTTATAAATGCAAATCGTAAATTTCCTTCATAATCTTTTATTACTTGATAAAATTCTTGAAGAAATTCTCTGGTTGCTTCTAATAATTTTGGTTTATCAAGTTTATTTAATAATGGAGCATCATATTCATCAATAATGATTACAGGTTTTTGACCATTATTTTTCATTGAACGTTCAATTAATCCAGTCAATCTAGCACCTGGAGTTGTTTCTTTAATATTGTCACCATATATTTCAGCATACTTGTCAAGATTAAGCATTAATTTTGCTTTCATTTCTGAAACGGTACAATCTTTCAATGACGACATAGAAAAGAAAAATACTGGATGTTTTATCCAATCTTTTTCTAAATCATAAATCTTGAGACCTTGAAATAATTCTTTGTTACCACTAAAATATTCTTTCAAAGTATGACACAACATTGATTTTC
>JAKSVU010000033.1 GCA_024413465.1 Alphaproteobacteria bacterium | reverse complement strand
ACGAATACAGTTGTCCAAACTGCTATTCTAGCACGCAAAACAAACGGTAGATAAGCTTTAATCTATTTCCTAAATTTAGAAAAGAAAGGAAAAAAAATGAAAAAAATATTTCTGGCTTTGACCTTTATTTTGTTAAGTTTAAATTCATTTGCTCAAACAAAATCTTCCGAAGCTATGGCAAAATTGGATGCAAAGCAAACAGCCGTTGAAAACAAACTTTCTGCAAAAAAAGAGATAACTTTAGAACAGATTGATGCTAAAATTGCTCAAGCAAAGGAAGCTGGTTTACCAACAGACAAACTAGAACAAAAACGCCAAGAAGTTCTTGATAGAATTACCGCAAAAGAAAAAGCTCTAAATGATAGAATTGCAACTCAAAAAGCAAAAATTGAAGCAAAGAAAAAAAATTAAATAATTACTATATATTTTCGTATTCTTTACCTCGCCCTATATTATTGCCACCTTTAGGGGGGTAAACTATGTTTACGACGCCAACCTTATTGCCCCATGATAGGGGAATGAACGAAGTTCATGACGCCGATAGGCTATTATTATTGCCCCATGATAGGGGAAACAGATTGCTTATCGAGACTATCAGTCGAGATTAGCTAATCTGCATAGGGGTAGAAAAAAAACATTCAAAACTAAATCATCCCCTTCGCGCTTTTTATAGTCGCAAACAAGTTTGCTCGTTAAAAATCGTCTTCCCCTTCAAAGTGGCAGTAAAAGTTAACTGAAAAACTTTTTTCATTTTTTTTGTAACCATTTTACATCTCATCCGTTACACTTAATATAAGGACTATCTTTTAGGAGAACTACCATGAAAAAAACAGAAAAAAAGACTATCGAAGAAACAAAAGATAACGAAATTGTTGAATTAAAAGACGAAGATATGTCAACAATTGTTGCAGGAGCTGATGATTCTGCTATCCTTATGTCAGATGCTTTGTTGGTTGCAGCCCAAGCAGCAAAGTTAACTTTGCAAGAAGCTGATAATCATTAGTATGGCCATGAATAAAAACTCTCCTTAAAAACTGCAAAGGGGATATTTTAGTTTTGAATATTTTTTTCTACCCCTTTAAAATTTCTAAATTCACCTACGGTTCATTAAGAAATTCTGTTTCCCCTATCATGGGGCAATAATTTTATCAAGATTTTTCACCTCGCCCTGCAGGGAGAGGGCATCTTTTGTTGGTGAAATTTTCTTAAAAAATGAACCTTACAAAAGATTGGTGAGGGGGCTAAAAAAACTTTTTTCATTTTTTTCGTAACCATTTTACATTTCATCCGTTACATTTAGTATAAGGAACATCTTTTAGGAGAACTACCATGGAAAAAACAGAAAAAAAGACTATCGAAGAAACAAAAGATAACGAAATCGTTGAATTAAAAGACGAAGATATGTCAACAATTACAGCTGGTGCAGGAGATCAGGATTCAAGGACACCCAAAAATGTGTGTAACAAAAAGCAGAACCAAATTCCGGTTGTATCACCGATAGTTTCAGAACCAAGTGAAAGGGTGTGTAACAAAAACGTACCTGACAAACATGATCTTTTATCAGAGTTTTAGGGACACACAAAAATTGGTAAATTCATAATTGGAGAACTACCATGGAAAAATTAGAAAAAAATACTATCGAAGAAACAAAAGATACCGAAGTTGTCGAATTGAAAAATGAAAATTTGGAAAAGGTTTCAGCTGGTTCATTTGATGATGTTTTAAAAAATATTGGCAAAGGCCTCATAAAAGAACTGACTTCTGACAAATGCTAAATTGAATAAATTCCAAGATATTTTACCCTCCCTACTTCTTTCACCTCGCCCTGCAGGGAGAGGACATCTTTTGTTGGTGAAATTTTCTTAAAAAATGAACCTTACAAAAGATTGGTGAGGGGGCTAAAAAAACTTTTTTCATTTTTTTGTAACCATTTTACATCTCATCCGTTACACCAAGTATAAGGAACATCTTTTCAGGAGAAGACCTATGACTGAAAAATTAGAAACAAAAGATAACGAAATTGTTGAATTAAAAGACGAAGATATGTCAACAATTACAGCTGGAGAAAGTTTTTTATCAGCAACAAAGACAGTATTATCTACGCAGGAGCTAGCAGAAGAAAACAAAGACTATTATCAAGAATGGCGCTATGGCCCTTACTGATTAGGAGAACTACCATGGAAAAAACAGAAAAAAAGACTATCGAAGAAACAAAAGATACCGAAAAAAACATTGAATTAAAAGATGAAGAATTATCTGAAATTTCAGCTGGAGAAGTGAAAGAGATGGACTGGAACATAGATACAAGGTCTTCAAAGACACACCAAATTGAGGGAGTCAAAACTCAACTGATTTTAAATGCAGATAAAATTTTGTTTTAGAGTTTCCTAAAAACGCGAAAGATAAAATCATAATTCAACCCCGATCGATAGCAAAAAATAAATAAATTTGCGACAGAACAACAACACCAATTATTGATTGTTTACTTTTCCTGTCTATAATTTTTCAATTTTTCGCTGATTGAATCATCGCTATCTTTTTTTTCAGGAGGAATTGGTTTCTTTTTAATCGGCCCATCATCAGCTTTTAAATCAATTCCCTTTTTGATTTTATCTTTTAAAATTTCGTCGCTTAATTCTTCTTTATTTTCAGTTTGAACAGGCGCATTTTTT
The DNA here is from genome assembly GCA_024413465.1 of Alphaproteobacteria bacterium. Classification (GTDB taxonomy): domain Bacteria; phylum Pseudomonadota; class Alphaproteobacteria; order CAAGCB01; family CAG-977; genus UBA2903. The sequence goes on along the minus strand of JAKSVU010000033.1, from coordinate 5,838 downwards.
TGACGGATATTTTTAATGACCAAACCAATGATAATCACAAAGGCCAATAAAACTTCCCCTTCAATCAGCAACAAATCTATTTTTCTGTATTTAAAATACATTCTACGGATCATTTTAACGTAAAAACGACCTGCTGATTTTTGTGTAAAGAAGACTGGGCTAATATCTGCCTTATAAAATTTTGAAATACAATCGAAGAAACTATCATCTTTAACGTTTTTTCTTTTACAAGTAATCAAATCGTTGGTACTTGCCTGTAAAGTATATCCTTGGCGAGTTTTATTTTTCACAAACCAAGTTTTTCTCAAATCTTTTTTATTAAATTGAGCTTCATAAAACAATTGATCGTGTTTTAATAAATCGACTACCTGATAAGTGCATTTGTTATACATACAAAAAACTTTATGATATTTTAAATGATCACCAATTAAATATGTAACTCCAATTCCAAATGCGGAAATAAAGATCAGTAAGATGCTTCCAAATAAAACGTCTTTTATAATTTGTTTTGCCATTCGTTTTTTCATTCGAAATGCCTTAAAAAAACATAACGCCATTATGAAGTATATCGATAAATAGTAAAAATTGCGTTTACACTCCTCTTCACTTTCAAAAAAATCCCCTTTAAAAAAACTTTTAAAGGGGAAATTTTTATTGTTTTGCGTTAGACGTTTGTACCAAACTTTTAAATACCTTATCCATTCTCGCCAAAGTATTTTCAGCCTCATTGGAAATCGGCTCAGGTTGCTCTCTAATCAGTCGTTCCAATTCCGCAAAAACTTGTTGTTCAACACTTACAGATGCTGTTGACAATTCTTTGTCATTCATTTCTGTGATATTCATCATTATAAGTCCTCCCATACTTATCTCTATATGTAAAGACGAATGAAAACGAAAACGGTTACAAAAAAAATGAAAAAAATTTAAAAAATTTTGTATCACATTGAATTTATTAGAAAAAAATATTTTATAGCCAAATCAATTTATTTTTTGGAATTTTCTTCTGATTTCTTCGGCTTTAATAAAATTTCCGTAATTTCAGCAGGGGCTAAAAATCTCATCTGAGGTCCCCATTGTCCAGCCCCTCTGGAAATATACAATTTTCCACCAGCAGGTAAATCATAAAATCCGGCAACGAACTTAATGACAATTCGCTCTAAAATATGGAATGGGAAAATCTGACCACCGTGAGTATGCCCCGACAAAACTAAATCAATTTTTTGTTCTGGGATAAACGGAGTATGTGAAATTAAAATTTTATATTGATCTTCCGTTGCCTCAGCAAAAGTTTTATCCAAATCAATAGCATCTTTAACTTTGCCTTTTACACTATAATCAGGAATTCCCCCAACAAACAAATCCCCCAAAGAGACGCCGTCATTCATAACGCGTTTCATTCCCAAATTATCTAATGAGTTATTGGCTGCCGTCAATCCGATATAAAATTCGTGATTACCAGGAGCGTAATAAATTCCTTTAGCTTTAAAATCTTTTAATAAGTTGATATCATCCTGAATTTTTGACACTTGATCGTCAACAATATCCCCGCCTAAAAGGATATAGTCCGGATTTAATTCGTTTGTTTTTTGAACGATCCCTTTTATTTTATTTGAAGAAATCACGCGATGAATATGAATATCACTCAAGAAAACTATTTTTTGTTCCGTCTTTATCTTTTCGGATTCCAAAACGATCGTTTTGACGCGAGGAACCAATATGCCAGACAACAAAGAAGAAATCGTTGCCAAAAAAGAAACGACGAAAACGATTTTATTTGTTTTGATTAAAAGGGGCTGATTTGTCATTTTAGGAGCCCCAAACATCAAAGCCCCTCCCCAAATGACGTCGCGAAGGATGGAAATCGTCAATAAAACGACAGCCCATATAAATATAAAGTAAAGGGCGTGTCTATAGAACGGATAAAAACTTTTAAAAAGGGGCTCAAATTTATACCCTGAAAATAAAGGCAAACAACCAATTGACAGGAATGCCGCACAAAACCATAATTTACGGACAAAAGGAATCTCTAACGGCAATGCAAATCGAACGAACAGATAACTTGTTGCAATACAGCCCAAAAACGACACGATAACGGCACAAGAAATCATAAAAAGCCCCTTTCTAAATCAAAAACTATGAAAAAAATGCCATTTTTTTATAAAAAAAACAATTTTTTTTGCAAAAATTATATAAAAATGACAGAAACCCTTGACGCCGATAAAAAAAGTCTATAAGGTAATTGTGTTGTTTATTTATTAGGAGTTGTAACAATGAACAAAACAGAATTAGTTGACGCTATTGCTAAAAAAGCAGGTTTAACAAAAGTTGATGCTGCAAAAGCATTAGACGCAACAACAGATGCAGTAGAAGCAGCTTTAAAAGCTGGTGATGAAGTCCGTTTAGTTGGTTTTGGTACATTTTCAGTAGCAAAACGTGCAGCTACAACAGGCCGCAACCCACGCACAGGTGCTGAAATCAAAATCCCAGCATCAAAAGCTCCAAAATTCAAAGCTGGTAAATTGTTGAAAGACGCTTTGAACTAATAATCTGCTACAGATTCTGAAAAAGCCCGATTGTTATTGCAGTCGGGTTTTTTTGTATTCTTACTTTTTCCCCTCGCCCTGTATTATTCCCACATATTAGGGGATGAAATTTAATATTATTGCCACCTTGAGGGGGGTAAACTATGTTTACGACGCCGACCTTATTGCCCCATGATAGGGGAATGAACGAAGTATAGCATTATTGCCACCTTGAGGGGGAAAACAGTTTTTAACGAGCAAACTTGTTTGCGACTATAAAAACTGCAAAGGGGATGATTGATTGGTTTTTACTTTTTCTACCCCTTGCAAATTTCTAAATTCACCTACGGTTCATTAAGAAATTCCGTTTCCCCTATCATGGGGCAAAATTTATTTTAAAAACTCATTTTTCCGTAACCATTTTTCATTTCATCCGTTACACTTAATATAAGGAACTTCTTTTTAGGAGAACTGCCATGGAAGAAAAAACAGAAAATACAAAAGTTGTTGAACTCAAAGATGAAGATTTAGAAACTATTACTGCTGGCGAAGGGAATCACTCTGGGAATTTTAAGGATTGTGAATTTTCAAACGCACCCAAAAGAGTAGGGGCTAGCGTTTATAAACACATACAAGATAATATTAAAAATGTATAAACAAAACTAAATTTTTTCATTCTTCCACCCGAACAACTTTAAACCTGTTATCAAACTCCATTTCTTTTGGAAACGGAGGCAGTTTTCCTTGTTGCATTAAAATCATCACAACTTTTTGAATCAAAGGTTGTAAAACGTCATTCATCAATCGCCCAACGGCCGGAGCCAACATTGTCATTTTTTCATTCACTCGTTCTGTCACTTCAGCAACGGTCATTTGTTGTGTCAAACCGACGAATGCTTGAAAAGTATCATAAAACATCAGCGTCCTAATTTGAGCCTGATAATATTGTAAAGTTTCCAACGCAATAGCAGAATTTCCAAAATTGCCAACGGGGAAAATATCTTCTTTTGGAGATAATTTCCCTCGAACGTAATAATTGATTTGTCGTGGATTAAAATTTGGTACGCCTAAAAAAGCATCATCCGGCAAACAGATAGCAGGATCGGCTTGTTTCATTGCAGACCTTAAAAAAGTATCCGTCATCGTGTTCACCAACCGCACGTAAGGCAATGCTTTCATTGCCGGAGATTGTCCGTATGCATTTTGCGATTGTTTATAAAAACGATGAGCCACACAAGGCATAGATAAAAATCCATCCTCCGCAATAATTTCTTTCGTTTTTTCATAAATCCACACCATACGAACAGGCATATTGCGTTTATCAATAAATTGAGGATTTCTGTTTTTTCTTTCCCCGATATAACAAATAAATCTGTGCGTTTCATTTGCAGAAAGTTCTATCCCAAATTTTGAAAAAACTTGGTCAGCCGTATAATCAAATTCCAAGAAAAAAGCATCCGGTCTTTCGCGTGCATCTTCACTGATATAAGATTTAAAAATTGGCAGATTATAAAACCGGACGCCATCTCGACCATCTGCTTCACAAAACAAAGTTGCGGTTCCATACACCCCACTCGCTTTATAAAAAATCGGCATTTGATTATAAAAATTAGATTGAGACAGCGTAAACAAAACTTCATCAGTAACATTAGCCATCCATTTTGCCACAGCCGGTTTTAATCGCAAATCTCGATTAGCATGTTCCAAACACATCCACACTTTATTTTCAGGAGTAAGATAATTCGACAATCCCGCCGACAAAACGTCTGCACAATCCAAAGAAGTAGAATCTAACAGCGTGTGAATTTTTGGATTTTTACGATCAATCAAATTATTGCTTTCCACGTAAAAATAGGTATGCAAAATTTGATATAACGCATTATATTCCGTTCTGTTTGCCTTTAAAGATTGATATTTTTTGATGATTTGTTCGGCAGATAAATCGTTCATCTTAACCTCCTAAAATAGTTTTTTTGATTGTTGTTCCTGAATCTTTAGCCCCCAAAGGCGTTGTATAATTTGTCTTTGATTGACTGAGTAAAACGTTTTTACGCACGCTTTTAGAGCCTGTTTTAGACTCATCACTGCCAACTTCATTGATTTTATTCATCGTTTTTAAAAGTTGTTTTGCTGTTTCATTTTTCGCGTGATCGACAGCTTGTTTGTTTTTATGAACGCTGTATCCACTACCAACAGCGGCAGCAGTCAGCGTAGCAATTGCTAATGCAGTTCCCATATTTTTATTCCTTTCATAAAAAATTATCTTTAAAAACCACTTACCCTGCAGGTATTGCCCCATTATTGCCACCTTGAGGGGGGTAAACTATGTTTACGACGCCGACCTTATTGCCCCATGATAGGGGAAACAGATTGCTTATCGAGATTATCAGTCGAGATTAGCCAATCTGCATAGGGGTAGAAATGTGAATTAGATAAAACATTCAAAACTAAATCATCCCCTTCGCGCTTTTTATAGTCGCAAATAAATTTGCTCGTTAAAAATCTTACTTGCTCGCTTCGCTCGTCCCTTCGGGACCGCCTATCAGCGTCATAAACTGCGTTTATCCCCTTCAAAGTGGCAGTAAAAACTAATTAAAAACTTTCCATTTTTCATTTCATCCGTTATACTTGATGTAAGGATTATCTTTTCAGGAAAACTACCATGGAAAAAGAAAATATCAAAATCGTCGAACTAAAAGACGAAGAATTAGCTACAATTATCGCTGGTTCTAGTACCCTGTTGTCAACAGAAGAGAACAAAATCGTCAAAGCTCATGCAATTCCTGACATCAAAGATGTGGGTACATACAAATTCCCTTGCAAAATTGAAGGAGATGAATATTTAAAAGGTCATCCCTTCCACGATGCTTCTTTATAAAGTGAACCTTACAAAAACTTTCCATTTTTTCCTCGCCCTGTAGGTATTGCCACTTGTTAGTGTGAACAAAGTTTACGACGCCAACCTTATTGCCCCATGATAGGGGAAACAGATTGCTTATCGAGACTATCAGTCGAGATTAGCCAATCTGCATAGGGGTAGAAAAAAACATTCAAAACTAAATCATCCCCTTTGCAGTTTTTATAGTCGCAAACAAGTTTGCTCGTTAAAAACTGTTTTCCCCCTCAAGGTGGCAATAACGCTATACTGCGTTTATCCCCTTCAAAGTGGCAGTAAAAACTAATTAAAAACTCATTTTTCCTGTAACCATTTTTCATTTCATCCGTTATACTTAATGTAAGAACTATTTTTTCAGGAGAACCACCATGGAAAAAGAAAAAATCGAAATCGCTGAGTTAAATGACAAAGATTTATCAA
>JAKSVU010000032.1 GCA_024413465.1 Alphaproteobacteria bacterium | reverse complement strand
CGCCCGCTGGAGTTTTCTGGCGGGCGTTTTTTGTTTGTTAAAGAGAATCTAAAAAATCAGCTAACTTGCTTTGTTGTTCTTTTGTTAATTTATTCCATCTTTTTAGAATTTCTTTTTGTTCTTCTGTTAATGAATTAGAATTATCTGTATTTTCATTAAAAAACTGAGAAAGAGAAATTCCAAAAGCATTACATATATGTTCAAGTGAAGATATTGAGGGAATAAGTTTTTTTCTGTACCAAGAAGATATTGTTGACTGTGTAAGTTCAGAACGCTCAGCTAATTCGTATTCTGTCCAACCCTTCTCAAGTCGCATCTCAGTTATTTTGTTTAATATATCCATAAAAAATAATCTTACGAGTATTCGTTAATTTTACTTCTAAACTTCGTTGCTTTTTAATATGTGTTATCGTATAATTAATTACTAATATTCGTATTTTCATATATACAGGAGGAATTTTATATGAAAAAAATAGGTATAATTGCTTGTTTCTTTGGATTTTTATTTACAAGTTGTCTTTCAACTAATAATGTTGTTAATCCAAAAGAAATAACCTATGAGGAAATTACAGCTCAAGATTTCTTTGATTCTTCTGATGAATCCTTATTTACAGATGGAAAAGCATACAAAGTAACAGATGTTTATATTATTGGAGCTTCTAAGGAATATAATGAAGCAATAATTTATTTAGGCAAAAATCTTAATAGTAGTACACGTTCTGTTTATGCCACAGATTATGTTGTTAATATGAATAACACAGATCCAACATGGCGAAATAGAATTGATTCAATAAAATACAATGAGCATTTTAATGGACACTATGTTGTGTATTTATATTCTCAAGAAGTAGGTGATATTTTTAATGGTTATACCAAAAGAATTTATCTTTACAATATCGAGGGAATTCCTACACAAGAAGAAATAGATGCAGACATTGCTGCAACAGAAGCTGCTCGAATAGCTGAAGAAGAAGCTAAACAAAAAGCAAAAGAAGAAAAACTAGCAAAAATGAACAATGCTGGTAAAGAATTAGCAAATGGTTATACTTATCATGGAATTGATGAAGTTGAGAAAAATCAAAAATATTTTGCAAACGGTGCCCTTGAATCAGGTCATGCATATTATATTTCTGGATTTATAGTTAAATACGGTGGAAGCATGGCTAAAATTGAATATGGTGATGGATTCTTCTTTTCTTCTCAAAGTTCTGCAGTTTATATTGATTATGTAAATCAAAAAGTCAAAACAGAAGTAATAGATGAAGGAATAAAAACTCTTTTGGGTCAAGATATAGAATTTCCAATTACTGTAGTAGTTGCCGGTGGAAAAGGTATTACAAATATTCCGGTTGTTCTTGGTGTTATCAAAGAGGAATAATATATTATGTTATTAAACGCAGCCATACAAAAAATAGTAAATTCTTTTTCTAAGGATGATTTGTTTGATTCTCATACCATTATTAATGAAATAGTAAGAAATCCAGAATTTCACGAATTATACTTAAAAGATTTTCCAGAAAATTGTTCGGTAAATCAATATCACGGTCAAATTGCTAAAATGATAGGAAATTTACCAAACATTCAGTCTTTTGGAAAAAAAATAAAGTCTCATACTATTTATGGTGATATTACAGAAAATGAATTGTGGCAAAAAATGGATTAATTAAATTTTGTTTTTTAATTCAACCATTTCACCCTTGACGGCAACAAAGTTATGTCTTATATTTTACTTGTCGGCTAGGAGACATTAAACCCTATGCCATTGGGTAAGTTCCGACCCTTAACTGGAAAACTTAAATTGAGCAAGCTCCGGCTCTTAACTGGAGAACTTAATTTGGGTATTCTCCGACCCTTAACAGGAGGCTTAATGGGCGACTTCTGTAGTCGCCTTTTTTTATGGGGAGGATACGTGGAATATAGATTCAGTATTATTTCAGATAGATACATTGATTTTCTTCATAAAAAAGAACCAAAGGTTATGTTGAACAAAGAACTTCCTGAACGTACTTACCACAGAAAATATCTGGGTTTAATTCAAGAAATTAATGGATATAAATATTTTATTCCGCTTTCATCTCCAAAACCAAAAGATTACGATTCAAAAACTGGAAATATTAAACAAGATAATCTTGTAACAATTTATATTCGTCATGATCAAAAACTGTATGGAACTTTACGCTTTAATAATATGATTCCAGTTCCAGATAGTGAAGTTATTGCATATGATTTAAACGATGAAGGCGATTTGAAATATAAAATGATTGTATTGAACGAGCTTTATTTTGTCCGCAGTAATCAAGATAAAATAGAAAAGAAAGTTTTACAGCTTTATAAAGATAAAACTGAAGGTTTAGAAAAATCTAATGGTAAGCAGAAATTACTGGATATTACATTAGATTTTAAAAAACTTGAAAAGTATTGTGATGAATATAAAGTAAAATAATAAATTGCGACAGCAATTTACTTCTCAGGTTTTAGGGCGGAGCCCTAGGCGAAGGGGTAGCGGAAAACCGAAGGTTTGGAGCGAGGGGAAGACTTTCCCCCTCAAATATAGTATAAACATTAACATGAGCAAAACCATTATCACAATTCGGCATACAGAATCGGAACATCACAAAAATAATTGTTCTGGTGGGGTTTCTTATTGGAATCTTACGGAAGCTGGTAAAAAACAGGCTTTCAAAATAGGTGAATGGCTTTCTGAAAATGAAAATCTTAAGGGCTATAAAATGTTTTCTTCCGACCTGCCTAGAACTTTTCAGACATCTCAGGAAGTTTGTAAATCGGTGCCGTTGAAATTTGAAACTACGGAAAAATTGCGAGAAATAGATTTAGGGGAAGGAAACGGCATTCCATATACTGAGTATGATAAACTTATTTCGCCGAAACCAGAAGTTTACGATCCTAACCATCGTTCTTTTCCGCATGCTGAAAATGATACTGAACTTTGGAACAGAATGAAAAATTTTTATGAATCTTTATTACAAAGTGATGAAAATAATTTTGTATTGGTTTCTCATGGTGGGGCGCTGCTTTTTTTGCATCTGGTTATAATGGGCAAAACTTTAGATGATATAAAAAATGATTACTATTTTGGAAAAGCGGGTGCAGTTTCCAAATTTATAATTGATGAATCTGGAAACTGCCAGATTAATTATTTAAATAAAAATGTTATATAAGTTTATTCTTTGATTACCAAAGAATAAAAATTATCATCTTACCCCCACATTTCTGCATCTTACCCAACCGCCCGTTGCAAATCCCCTGTAATCGCTTATACTAAAAGCATGAAACGATTTTTATACCTTTTAGTTCAATTTACATGGGGCTTAGGCCAAACAATAATAGGATTCGGATTCTTTCTTGCAAACATCCGTCGTCCTCACCGCATTTACCGCAACTGTATTGAAACCCAGTGGAAGAACAAATATTCAGGCTTAAGTCTTGGACCTTTTATTTTTACACCGACAAATCCAAGCGAAGAATATTATACAAGTGTTAGAACTCATGAATACGGACACACATTCCAGTCGCTTATTCTTGGACCGTTTTATGCAATTATTGGAATAATTTCTACAAGCTGGGGTATGTTGGTTCACCCACTTTTGAAAAAAATCAAAAAGGAAGAACCAAAATACACCGCATGTTTTGTAGAATATCAGGCAAGCTGGTTAGGCGAAAAAATTACCGGTGAAAAGGCCATTTGGTAATTCAAATTTCCACCGGTAATAAAAACTCCCGTTGGTAATTACTATTCCCACCGGTAATCCAAATTCCCTACGCTATCCAAACAAGATTATCCAAAGTACCACCTTGTTTATACTGATAAACATTTTCAAGTGTAGTATTAGCAATTGCCGCCAACGCATCTTCAGTTAAAAATGCCTGATGGCTAGTTATAAGTACATTTGGAAACGTAAGTAATCTTATCAGCATATCGTCACCAATAATATCTTCCGACCAATCTTTGAAAAAATAATTATTTTCTTCTTCGTAAACATCAAGTGCAGCACCGGCAATTCGTTTCTTTTTCAAAGCCTTAACCAAAGCGTCCGTGTCAATTAAAGCCCCGCGACTAGTATTAATTAGCACGCAATTCGGTTTTAAAAGCATCAAACTTCCAGAATTGATAATATGCTTAGTTTCGCTAGTTAAAGGACAATGCAAGCTGATAAAATCACTTTTAATGTATAAATCCTTTAGATTAACATAAGTAAATCCGTTTTTAAGGGCCCAATTATAATCTGGCAAAACATCATACAATAAAACAGACATTCCAAAACTACTTAAAATTTCGGCAACAATTTTACCAATTTTCCCTGTTCCTAAAATTCCAACCGTCCGTCCAAATAGTGTTCGCCCGGTTAACCCTTCCAAACTAAAATTACCACCGCGAGTACGAATATAAGCCTGTGGAATTTTCCTTACCAATGCAAGCAAAAGCCCAACTGTATGTTCAGCAACTGCATGTGGAGAATACATAGGCACTCTCATAATGGTAATTTCAGCTTTTTCTGCTTCCTCAATATCTACATTGTTATAACCAGAACAACGTAAAAGCACCAACTTAACACCCATTTCAGATAATCGCCATAAAACTTTTTTATTCAAAACATCATTTACAAAAACGCAAACAGCATCATATCCTTCAGCAGAATTTACAGTTTTTTCATTCAATTTAAAATCCATAAATTCAATTTCATACTTATACTGCTTATTTGCTTTTAAAAACGCATCCTTATCATAAGAATGTGTATCATAAAATCCTATTTTCATATTGCCACCTTCCATAATTTATGAAGATTACAATAAGCATAAGCTGCTACAACTTCTTCAAATTCCGAAAGAAAAAACACGGCCACAGGTTTTTCCCCGGGTAATAAGTGTTTTTTGTGTATTCCTCGTTTTGTTTGGAGTAAAATCCATTGAATATAATGTTCTTCGGTCATTGGATGTTCGTTGCTCCCGACCGCCACTTTTACCATATTTTTATTTGTTGTAATTACAGGAACATGCTTTTCTGTGTCAGCATCAACAGTGTTTGGTTTTAATTCTTTCATCACTTCGCCACAACAAACTGTAGGTGTACCAGCATCATTTAAAACAGTCATCAACTTTCCGCAAATATTACAAAAGTAATATTTAATTTCTTTTTTTTGATTCATAAATACTCCTTACAAACGTGCACCAAAATCCCCGCGTTCGTTTCGCTTAAAAAATACAACTTTTTTGCAAAATTTCATCACATTTTCATTCGCAAACGGTCATCAACAAATCATCAATAAACTGATGACCAAAATTGATTATTTATCCTCATTGAAAACAACCATTTTTTTTGTCATAATGTTATTATCATTTTTGGGGGATTTTTTATGTCAGTTATCACACCAAAACGTTCAAATTACATTTCTTGGGAAGAATATTTTATGGGTGTTGCACGACTTGCAAGCCTTCGTTCTAAAGATCCAAATTCGCAAGTTGGTGCCTGCATTGTTGACCAAAATAATAAAATTGTTTCAATGGGATATAATGGTTTTCCACGTGGATGTTCAGATGATGAATTTCCTTGGGCACGTGAAGGTGACACTTTAGATACAAAATATGCATATGTAACCCACAGCGAATTAAATGCAATTTTAAACTATCACGGTGGATCTCTTGAAGGATGTAAAATTTACGTTACTTTATTTCCATGTAATGAATGTGCAAAAGCAATTATTCAATCAGGAATTAAAACTGTAGTTTACGCTGAAAATAAATATGATGGCACACCTTCCGTTGAAGCTTCAAAAAGATTAATGAATGCCGCAGGAGTACGCTATTATCAATATCAACCAACTGGCAAAAAATTAGAAATTAATGTTTAAATATTTAAAAAAACTTTCTCTACTTTTATTAATTAGTTTTTCAACTTTATTTTTTGGTTGTAAAACAACAAATTCTATTTACAATGATGAAGTTTCTCCAGAAGCACCTTATTATCTTGAAGACGAATTTTCATTTAATGAAGACATTTCCGAACCTTCAAAATATATTTTCATTCGCCTATATAATCCCGACTACAACAATCCGTTCTACATTGCAAACCTTTTACAAGGTGGAATTAATTTAACTGAAGTTTCTGAATATCATTTTAGCCACGCTGCAATTAATTTTTCACTTAGTGATGATTTTTATGGCCTTACTTCCGGTGGATATTATCAACTTGCTAAGGAATCTTGTTTAAATCCTAAAGAAAACAAATACATGAAACATTGTGATCCTATAGATTCGGAACAAATTACATTAGCATTAAAAGTAAACGAAGAAGAATATATAAATCTTCAAAAAGAAATTGATGAATATTCCAAAAATCACAAAATAAAATACAACGTTGGTAAAAATTTCCAAAATGCTTTTTTTGCACTAGACCGACGTTTCTTTACAAATAAAAATAAACGTGCTTTTGGCTATGCTGATTATCCATATTCCAAAAAAGATCAAAAAAAAGATAATGATAAAAATTATAACGAAACACAATTTGTATGTTCAACTTTTTTAGCTTATATTCTTTATCAAAATGTTGATTATATTCACGACTATTTTGTTGAAAACAATATTAACTACAGATACATAAACGTTACCGATTTATTATTTTTACCAAATATTTCTCCGCTTTTTTATTCAACATGGGAAAATTATCAAACAGCAGCAGAAAATTTTGTTAATAAAAATCAAGAGTTTTCTGCATATTTGAATAAATAATTAATAAGTGATAACATATATTGATTATTTTTGAGCTATGAAAAATAGAAGTTTACCAATTTTATTTAAAACGATTACTGCAAATTTTCTCAACATCTGTGTTTATTATCCAAAAATGGTATACATGTCAAATCATCCTGAAAAATTTTCAGAAACAGAACAGTATGATTATTGTCTCAAGATGATAAAACTTCTTATTGATGCAAGCCGAGTTAAAGTAGAAGCTACTGGTCTTGAAAATATTCCCGAAAAAGATGGTTTTTATTTATGTGCAAATCATCAGGAAAAATTTGACCCATTAGCAATTTGGTATTTATTTCCAAGACCACGTCAAATTGGTGTTATTCTTGATGATAAAGCTTGTCATCGTCCATTTATTCGCGAAGTATGCAAATTAATTAAATCTCAAAAATTACATAACTACGACATGCATTCTATCGTAAGAAATTTTAATGAAATTACTCAAGATTTAAAAGATAAACAGAATTACATGGTTTTCCCAGAAGGCGGATACGAAAAAGAACCTAAAGTTCTCGGAGAATTCCGTCCTGGTTGTTTTAAATGTGCCCAAAGAGCAAAATGTCCTATTGTGCCAGTTGCTATTATAGATTCTTACTGTATTTTTGACAAAGGATATAAAACAACAAAACCTTTACAAGTACATTTCTTAAAACCAATTATGCCTCAAGAATACGAATCTTTAAAAACAAACGAAATTGCTGAACTTGTGAAATCTCGTATTAAAGCTGAATTAGACATTTATCAGAAATAATTTTACAGAGACTAAAATGATTATAGATTTTCACGCTCACATATATCCAAATAAAATTGCAGAAAAAGCATCAAAAGCAATTGGCGATTTTTACAATGCACCAATGGCATACCAAGGCAGCCCTGAACAATTGTTAGAAAGCGGTTCCAAAATTGGAGTTGATATTTACATTGTTCATTCAGCAGCGTCAAAACCAATGCAGGTAGAATCAATTAACAATTTTATAATTGAATCTGTTGTCGAACACACGGAATTTGTTGGATTTGGTACAATGCATGCTGATTATGATAATTTTGCCGAAGAGCTAAAACGAATAAAAGCCGCAGGATTAAAAGGCATAAAACTTCATCCAGATTTTCAAAAATTCCAGATAGATTCACCAAAAATGGACGCAATTTACGACGTTCTTTCAGATTTAGAAATGCCAGTTTTAGTTCATGCAGGCGACTACCGTTTTGATTATTCAGGACCAAAACGCATTTTAAATGTACACAAAAAACATCCGGAATTAAAAATAATAGCCGCACATTTTGGTGGATATACAGAATGGGAAAACGCCATGGAATATCTTGTTGGCCAAAACGTTTATTTTGACACCTCAAGTACACTTTGGAAGCTTCCAGTAGAAAAAGCCAACGAAATGATAAAAAAACACGGTTATAAAAAATTCCTGTTTGGTTCAGATTATCCAATGTGGGACCATGAAGATGAATTTGAACGTTTTAATCAGCTTGATTTAACAGCCGAAGAACGCGATGCAATTTTGTACAAAAATGCACAAAAACTTTTGGAATTAAAGCTGTAACTTAGGAATGTGAACTGATTATTCCACCACCAACAATAACGCCGTCTTGATATAAAACTGCCGACTGTCCAGGAGCAATTGCACGCTGGGGAGTTTCAAACGTAATTTTCCAAGGCTGTCCCCTATATTCAGTTTTATCATCCTCAGGCTGATTATATTTTTCAATTTTTGCAAGAACAGGCTTACTGGCCAAACGAATTTTTACCATCGCTTCAAAACTTTCAGAAGGTTCAACATTTGCAGGCCAAACAAAATCATCAGCAATAAGATAATCAGCATTTAACGCATCATTTGGAGCTAAAACAACAACATTATTTTTTGCATCAATTGAATGAACATAAACCGGATAACTAACAGCAACACCAAGCCCACGACGCTGACCAACAGTATAATGCTCAATTCCACGGTGACGACCCAAAACTTTACCGTCCAAATCAA
>JAKSVU010000031.1 GCA_024413465.1 Alphaproteobacteria bacterium | reverse complement strand
ATTGTAGCCCACCTGCTTGATCAGGGCGGAATTTACCGGTTTAAGATTGCAATTGTGCATATTTTCTCCTTTGTTTGATTTAGCACCAATATGACAAAGGAGAAGGGAGAATGGGAAGAGGGAAATTTAATGGGAAGTTATGTCAACAAAAAAAGCAAGCAGTCTGCCCGCAGATTTTGGTTGAGCCTGGTCAAAAAAGACAGCTCAAGTAATAGAAATATACACAATCTTTTCTATGAAAACAACTGCCCAAAGTTTTTTTGACTAGGGAGAAACAAGGAAAACTGTTGAGAGAATACGTCTAATCCAATTTTTTCAAACCGCCATGAAGTATTTGCATTACCAAATTCCTCTTATATACACAATACGCAACAGTTAAAGCTGCATAAACGGCAAAACCGTCAAACAAAGATAAATTTTGTGCAATTAACACAAAAGTAATAGAAATAAGCAATTCCTCTATTTTAAGGACAACAACCCGCTGATTAACAATTTTTTCAACTACATATTCCGAAATGATTGACCTAATCGCCATAACAAGCAATGTACTATATAGAATAAAATTCATTGATTGAATCAAATATGCCGAAAACACAAATAGAACAGAAGCCATTAGCAAACATAAAACATTTATAAGCATCATCATCTTTTCTTTTCTGTACGCTTTCAGATATGTATTTGTAAGCAACGTCAACTTTGCTGAATAAATCATAACAGGCAAAAGTACGGCTAAAAAAGCCACAGACATTTCATATTTGGGCAACCATAATCTCAATATATATGCAACAGGGAAATAAAGAAGCATAGCGCACAACAATATAAAAGACGAGCAATCTCTCATTTTCTTATATAATCTCGGCAAAACATCAGAACTCATTCTTTTTACAGAGGGGAACAGGGCGATGCTCGCCGCCATAATGAATGCTAAAAATATTTGCATCACAGAAAAACTAAACGACACCTGGCCAAAAGTAAGCATTCCCCACTTATTTTGCACAACAAGTCGCATTAATGCTACCATAAAATTTCCGGTCCAATTAGCCACCATAAGCATCAAACCGGCTAAAACATTCATTTTTAATTCCACCAAAACATTTTTTGCAGTCGTTAATTTACCTATGTACAAATCTGGATTGCAAGAAAAAGCATAACATATCGCAACAAATTCACCGAACATTTCAATAAAACAAAACCAGAAGAAATCATTTACATCGCCCCAAATCAGGACAACCGCACCAAGAAGATATACGACCCTGTGCAAAATGACCTGAACTGCATAATTTTTTATTCGATTTGTTATTTGAAAAGAATACGAAGCATAAGTAAAAACATTCTTTATCAAAATAGATACTGCAATAAGAAAAACTAATTCCTTATTTTCGTTTTCAAAGAAAAATAATCCGCACCCCGACAAAATCAAAGCGAAAAAGTTCAAACAAACAAGGAGAATAAAAAATTGGGTTCTAAGTTTAATTTTATCTAGTTGTTCATAATCATATTGGGAATAGCGCAAAACAAACCCATCTAACAAACCAAAGTGTAAAATTCCAACATAATTGGCATAAAGCACAAATGTTTGCCAATACGCATACTGCTGAACATCAATAAATTTAGGAATCAACAGTTGAAGCAGAAAACCACAAGCCATGGATATAACTTGAGCCAACATGGAAATGGAAATGTTTCTTTTAATTGACGACATTTTATAAAGGCTTTGTAAAATTTTTCCCCAAAATTAAATACCCTAAAATAACAAACCACACAATCCAAAAAAACTGACTTGGAGAAAAAAGAGCAGAGGTAATAGAAGGCGCAAACACCAAATATAAATAGTTTTTTAAAAAATAAACATATATCATTAATTTTGCAGGCGAGTTTTTCCTTCTCAAGTATTTATTACAAGAGCCAAACACGAACCCTAACAAGCAACAAATAAATGGAATCCCCAGCATTCCAAAATCTTTTATATACGATCTAAATCCAGTGTAAATATTTGTAGATGACCCATTAGGGAAAGATACAAATTCCAAAAAAGGAGATGGAGCCTCAATTATCGGGAAGAAACGATTCAAAGTAATACGGATCCCAGAAAACGATTCCTCTGCAAAAGTACCATCAAACAAACCATAAAAAAACGCCCCTTTTAGATTAAGCCATACATCTAACGCAACAAGAGGAGATCCTCCATATATATATAACGAGGACATATAACTGGATTCATTTATTCTCAAAGCCAAAGAGCCCAGAAAAACAAACACAAAGCCCAAGACAAACAACAGGAACAAAGTTCCAACAAAAAGTTGGACCATATTTATCCATCCTTTTTTTTCCCTCATCACAAAAACAAATAAGAAATAAGCCAATATAATGGACGCAATGGCTCCAGATCGGGCTCCGGAAAATGACGACGAATAAAGAGATATAACGAACGGGACCAAAAATAAAGAATCCCACGACTTTAATTTTCGATGAATAAGAAATTTTGTGCACCACAAATAAAAAAAGATTACTGCACCAGCTGATATTGCAGGAATAAATACCGCAAAAGCAACACCTACATGTACTCCATAATTAATTACGGCAATACGAACAAATTGTTGCAAATTATCCCCAGCATATCCAGCAAATGCAGCCATATCAACAAGGCGTTGATAATACTGATATAAAACGAAACATTGGACAAACAAAAAAATAATCACCATAAAATATTGAGCACGATTACACTGATCAATACGGGATAATTGAATTGATTTATTTGAAGTTGACCAACACTCTACCTTATTAGAAAACAATTCTCCCAGTAAAATAAAGAAAAATGCATACAGAAAAAAGATGCATACTTTAGGAGAAATTTCCACATTCCAATAAGAATTTCCTGCAATAGAAAAAACATTGCAAATAAAAAAAACTCCCGATAATAAAAAAGTAGGAGAAAGGGCATCTCGTCCCGAAAGAATAAAGGACAAGATGACAAACAGCAAAAAAACAAAAGCAAGCAAGTAAAGCATCTTTATTTAAATCTTTTCAGCCATTCACTAAATAAATATTTCTTTTTCACATCTTTTGAAATCGGCAAATATTCGGAACAAACAAAATTCTTCAACTCAATTAAATCTCTTTCCCCCAAAATAAATATATTTTCTGGATGAAAAAAATCGTATTCTCTAATAGTTTTATTATTTGTTATAAGTTTCTTCCCAAAAAAGAGAGATTCCATCGCACGCAAAGATAATCCCGCTAGAGAATCAGAATAAAAATCAAACAAGCATTTACTTCGTTTAACATTTTCTAAAACTTCTTTATAAGAAATAGATTTAGAATATTTTCTACACAAAGAGATAGAATGGTTTGCAGTAACAAAAAACTTCGTTGAGAGTCCTTTTTCAGCAAACAGCTTTTCAAAGTTCTTCAATTCCGCATACCGACCTTTATCTTTTCCAATAAAAAACACATCCTGAGTTATACCCAAAGAAGATTCTTCTACAAGATCATCAAAATAAAAGGTTGGATTAAACTTCAAACCATATTTTTGACAATCTGTTAATGAATATGACCATTTTTCAAAGCAATCTGGAATTTCTGTCGGGTCTAGCGTTGTTTCAACAGGATTCCAATAATAATATATCAGCCTTTTATTTTTCAAAGAGTTCTTTAAATAATTCAAATAATAGGAATCTCGTATTCCAGCATCGAAATATATTATCCAATCATCCTCATTTTTTAAAAAAGATGTATCAACAAATAGAACTTTTAAAAAGGGGAACAACCTACACAATGCATTAGAGTAAACATTTGCTTTTTTTATAGGATACACGCTAAAATTGTTTTTTTCAAGTATTTCCTTGAAAATCATGACATTAAAAATCATTTATGACCTCTTATCAACAGGCAAATTAATCCAGTCCCCCATAATTTCATCCCATTGAGGAGGATCAAAAGGAACCATACCACTCCAATGAGAGAAAGTCAATTCTCCAAAATAAACCTTGCCGTTAGCCTCATAAAAGTCAACACGAATATGAGGAATTCCCTTAGATAATTTTGAAGCCAGGGATTTCATCAATTCAAAATTATATGGTTTTTCAATATTCAACGAATTATTCTGATGACCATTTTTCACATTTAAATGTTTAAAATCAGAATCATAGAAATCAAATTTTGTTTCTTTCATTTTTGACTGTCTATCAGTCGCAACGAAAAGCATTTTCACATCACCATCAAAAGCAAAAAATTTATAATCTCTTAATTCCCCTGTTTCATCATCATGCATAAATTGTTCAGCAAGGATTCGAGGTCTTACATTTTTATAAGGCCATTCTCGGCCCTCTTTGAAATAATTAAAATTCAAATGTTTTTCCAAAAAAGCTTTAGCATTCTTTTTGTCAAAAGATGTTTTATCGCGGCATATAACAATTCCTCCGCAATCATGCGTTGTTTTCAGCACGAACTGATTAGGTAGGCAATTAAAATCAATATCTTCAAAACGTTCCCACACACCATAAGCGGGAATCACATATTCAGAGCCAATTCTATCAGTGACATATTTTTTCGCATCGTACTTATCAACCATTGTTGAGTAAACATCTTTTCTGTCGTGTAATTTCAGCCACTGAATTTTTTCATTAAATGTTTTAGGATTTTTTAAATTCGCAAACTTCCTAAAATGATAAAAATACTTCAACTGGATATACACCTTATCAGGTAAGATGGAAAATAAAATCTTCAATAATTTTCTCAACATACTACACTTCCTCCAATTGACTTTTCCACAAAGCTATCATTTCCTTCTTCGCAAATTTTTTTGACGTTTCTTTTGCATTTTGTCCACACATGTTACAAAAAGTTTCTTCCGATAGCATTTTTACAATCGCATTTTTCAGCATATCTCCATCTCCAACAGGAACAATCAAACCGTTCCGTCCATTTTCAATAAATTCTTCCGCACCAGCACAATTTGTAGAAATACACGGCAATCCCATCATCATAGCTTCAAGAAGGGCGTTAGATAAGCCCTCATAATCTGAAGACAATACAAATAATTCCGCATCCGCAATTTGCTCATGTATGTTTGAAACATTCCCAGGAAAAAAAACTCTATTTTCCACACCTAACGATTTGACCAATGAGCTCAAGTATTCTAATAGAGGCCCATTTCCATAGATGAACAAACTATAATCATTGTATTCCTGTGGTAAACTTGAGAATGCTCTTATAAGCATTTCCTGATTTTTCTGCTTAACTAATCTTCCTACAGCCACAATTTTTTTTCTTTTCACCGGAGACGCTTCGCACTTCACTGAAATTGGGTTCGGAATAACAATACACTTTTTTGCAATCACTTTTGAAAAATATGCGACGCTTCTTTTTGTCTGCAATACAATTTTAGCAGCAAAAGGATAAAGCAAACGAACCATAAACCGCGTGACCAAACCCCGTCCATCATGCCATGGATCATTTCTTTCAGACACAATAACTTTTGTTTTTGTACCCAAAGAAGCCAACAAAACAAGTACATTAATTCTTGCAGCAAAGGAAACTATTACATCGGGTCTTTCCTTCTTTATATAGTTTCGAATACTCTTAATCCAATATGGGGTCCTTTTTAATCGAGAAGTAATCTTTCCCGTGAAGTCAAAAACCTTTATTGAATCGTTTAAATCATAATCTACTTTATTAAATAATAACAAACCAATATGAGTGACCCAACCACATTCAGCAAAATCATTGGACAAAATACTGATAACACGTTCAGCACCACCGCGTCCCATGCTACCCAAAAAAAACGATATTTTCTTTGAACTCTTATCTGGCATTATAAATTTCCTTCATCATGTCCAAAACATTTTTCAAGCTAAACATCTTTATTTTTTTTTCATTCGCATCACCCATCTGGACGACTTTTGCAGTATCATCAATAATATTTTTCAAATTTTGAGTCAGGCCATCCACATCATTGGGAACAAAATGGAATCCACCTACCCCATCTTCCACCAAATCCACATTTCCGCGAATCTTTGAACAAACAATTGGCAATCCACTCGCCATCGCTTCCATCAAAGAAACAGACAATCCTTCACGGAACGACGGGAAAACAAAGACATCCGCAGCCTTATACAGCTTAAGAGCATCAGTTCTGTAACCAAGTAAATGGAATTGACTTTCTACACCAAGGTTCTTCGCCAAATTTAGAAGATTCTCTTTTTGGTCACCAAGTCCAGCAATGGCATAATGCACATTAGTATTATTCAACCTTGCTAGAGCCTTAACAACAACTTGATGATTCTTATTGACGTTGAGCTCCCCGATAGACAATAGCAAAACGCAATCTTCCGGCACGCCCATAGACTTACGAACTTCAGCCCTATCGCATTCTACACTTTGAATTTTCGAAAGATCTATCCCCACACCAGGCACATAGCATACTTTTTTCGCATGCATTTTCTTTTTTGCAAGTTCAAAATCTTCGTGATTGATGGTTATCAGCACATCAGTCAAATGTGCACAGATTTTTTCAACCGGGTAGTACATGAGCCAGTTCTTCAAAGGAGCTCCCTTAAAGAAATGGAACCCATGCGCAGTGTAAAAGACTTTTGTTCCCTGCTTGCGAACATTTCTACACGCCAAGCGCGTAATCATGGCTGCATTGGGAGTGTGGCAATGAACTATATCATAATGTTCCTTCTCCACAAGACCCTTCAACTGCTTATAAGCTATCAAATTGCACTTGCTAAACGGAGAGCGGGAAAACGGAAATATATGTTTTTCACATCCCAATTCATTATATATCGAATTAAGTGGTTTTGTTCCATTTGAGCACGCAATTTCAACAACATTTCCTTTTGCATAAAGCATTTTTATATGCTCTACGAAGAAACCCATTGTATTAGAAATTGTTGTTACGTACAGAATTCTCATATCATTTACTTTTCGGCAAATATTCTATGTAATAATAGACATTCTCAGCGATTTCCTATATTTGTACTTCATTTGCAACTTTCAAGGATGCCATTAAAACGTTGTCTCTAGTCAAAATTATTCCAAATACATCTAATCCGTAAATCTAGAGCAACATCAGTCATCATCTTACCCCTTAGAACATCTAAAAACATCCTTTTTTTTTATTGCGACTTCATTATACTTCATCATATAAATATTTGCTTCATAGTCGCCAATTTTTTGGGGGTTAACCTCCCCGGCAAGATTATACTTAATCAAAGTCATATGATCGCATCCACATTCAAAAGCATGTGGATAGCCACCACCAAAACGAGGGTTCACTTCAGAAATATAATATTCACCATTTATTTCAAAAATATCAATATCAATCTGTCCCGTAAAACCACCTTCTTCCGCAAACCTTTCTATTAAATCAAATAACTCGGGATCTTTGAAAGAAACCGCCTTATCCGTTTCACCAGCGCGCATCACTATTTTCTTTTTAGTAAAAATTGACACAACTTTTTTACTAATCATATCTATATAAACATCTGCCCCTATCTCCTGTCCTTGCAAGAACTCTTGAATCATCATTCCCTCGGAATGAGAACATAGAAGATCAACAGTTTCTTTATCAAATGCTTTAGAAATTGCTATGCTCGCACTACCACAGGATGGTTTAACAAATACAGGATAACTAATTAGACCTTTTTCAACATCAGAATAAAATTTTTCGCGGTCCATATATGACTTTGCGCATTTATATCCATGTTCTAGCATCCAATTATACATTTTAAATTTATCAAAGCTACGTTCGCACTGATCAAAATCTGAACCGACAATCTTGACACCAATTTCATCAAAGCGTTTTTTATTTTTAGCCAACAAATTTAATTCAGGATCAATTAATGACAAAACACCATTGATATGTTCCCTTTTGCAAATGTCAACTATAACATCTAAATAGCCATCAGCTGTAATGCGAGGAACAACGTAATGCTTATCGGCCTCATAAAGGGCCGGAGCTAGTTCACTCATATCTGTGGCAACAATTACACCATCGTTGAATACTTTTTTAAAATATTGAACAATTTTGTTACGCGTTCCACAGCTTAAAATTAGAAAATTCATTTTTTATTCCTTCGATGAAAAACAGTACAATCTCCAATGTCCATCATCTGACAATAGTATTTTTTTAAATATACCTTTCTCAGCAGCTTTCCCTAAAAACTTAAATTCATTTTTTTCTACAGTTCGAATTGAAGGTGTATTATCACATGAAATAAATTCATATGCTTTCTCATATTGAATATTTAACTTATGTAATATTGCGTTTATTCCCTTTGTTGCAAACCCCTTTTCCCGTTGCGAAGGGACAATCCATATGGGTCCAATAACAATATCTTTCTTTTTACTCTGAGCAACTCGGTTTCCGCCGGGCATAACAACAATATGACCTACAATATTTTTTTCAACATACATATAATAAACTCTATATCCGCCGCATAAAATTTGAAGAATCATTCTTATTTTATGAACAATACGATTTATATATGGAGGATTCTCTCCAACAGGATAAATCTTTGGATACAAGCAAAAAAAAGTTGGATGAAACAGAAAAAAATCAATATTTTCTATTGATGTTATATATTCCATTTTTTTCATGCACCACCTTTTTCTTTCATTTGTTTTTTGCGAATTTCTGCAAAGTTTCCTTCAATTCTATTTGTATCTTCTGCAATACCACTACGACAAAACACCTTCTTAAAAGTTTTAAAAACTATTTTCACATCTTTCATAAAAGTCAAATTTTCAACATACTGTACATCATATTCAAAACGATCATCCCATTTCAAAGAATTGCGTCCATTTACCTGAGCCCATCCTGATAGGCCAGGACGAATATCATGGCGATGATGTTCTCGTTCATTGTAGTAAGGCAAATATTCTACCAAAAGCGGTCTCGGGCCGATGACGGCCATGTCGCCCATCAAAATGTTGAAGAGTTCGGGGAGTTCGTCAAGGCTCGTGCTGCGGAGGAACTTGCCGTACTTGGTGAGGCGCACTTCGTCGGGCAAGAGTTTGCCGTTCGCGTCGGTCTCGCAGGTCATGGTGCGGAACTTGATGAGCTTGAAGATTTTCTCAT
>JAKSVU010000030.1 GCA_024413465.1 Alphaproteobacteria bacterium | reverse complement strand
AGATTGCTTATCGAGACTATCAGTCGAGATTAGCCAATCTGCATAGGGGTAGAAATATGAATTAGATAAAACATTCAAAACTAAATCATCCCCTTTGCAGTTTTTATAGTCGCAAACAAGTTTGCTCGTTAAAAACTGTTTTCCCCCTCAAGGTGGCAATAACGCTATACTGCGTTTATCCCCTTCAAAGTGGCAGTAAAAACTAATTAAAAACTCATTTTTCCTGTAACCATTTTCCATTTCATCCGTTATACTTAATGTAAGAACTATCTTTTCAGGAGAACAGCTATGGAAAAAGAAAATAATGAAATCATCGAACTAAAAGACGATGAGTTATCTTCAATTACAGCCGGTTCTGGAAATAAGATAGGCACACAAAAAACTGACGGAGGCGACATTGGAGTCGGTTTACTCGATGGAAATTTAGCAAAGAAGATTATCGCTAAAGGTACAGTAAAAACCCTTGGTCAGATTACAGTTCCTGATGATTCTCTTTATGCTTCAGGTCACGTTGGAATTTGGCTTCCTCAAGATTCTCCAATCAACTCTTGAACGTACTTCACACGATCCAATCGTTCCTGTTCTGTGACAAAAGGTTGATTGTGTTCTTCACACCACTTAAAATTATTGCGATAATTTTTAGCCCCTGCCCAAAACACATCGTTTGGATCAGATAAAATTTTAGACAGTTCTTCAGCAGGTGAAATTTTATTCATCCCTTCGGTCGTTTCCAAAGATCCTTCTGATAAAGAAGATGACAACTTATCCAAAAATCGAATAAAGAACGCATCGTTCCCATATTGATTGATGAAATAATCGTAATCGTCTCCTGACAATCGTTTTAAACACGCATCGGCATTTTTCAAACGAGTATCAAAATCAGTTCCCCATTCTTTTTTCAAAGCCGTTTCCGTATCCTGACGATTTTTGTCAGCTTGTCGTTCTAACTCTTGTTCGAATTTATTAAATTCAGACAAGTGAGCATCCAACAATTTTTGCGCCACTGATTCAGAAATTTGATGTTCATTCATCAATGACATAAATTCTGTTAAATCTATATTTTCCGGTGCAGTTAAGTGCATTTCCGGAACAATAATTTGTTCTTCATTTTCTTCCATTTAAAAATCCTTTCATAAAAAATTATCTTTAGTAATTCCCCTCGCCCTACAGTTATTGCCCCATGATAGGGGAAACGAAATTTCTTAGCGAAGAATGAGCTTAGAAATTTGAAAGGGGTAGAAATGTGAATTAGATAAAACATTCAAAACTGAATCATCCCCTTCTCGCTTTTTATAGTCGCAAACAAGTTTGCTCCTTAAAAATCGTCTTCCCCTTCAAAGTGGCAGTAGAAAATTAACTAAAAACTTTCCATTTTCCGTAACCATTTTCCATTTCATTCGTTATACTTAATGCAGGGACCATCTTTTCAGGAGAACAACCATGAAAACAGAAAATACCAAAATTGCTGAATTAAGCGACGATGATATGTCAACAATTACAGCTGGTGCAAAACAGAAAAGGGAAGATGTGCAAGTCAACATACCAGGAGACGTATATTCCACCTCAACCTCACAAAAAATCGAACTCCTTAAATACAAAGATGGTTTCAACAAGCAAGGCTTTGAACCAGAATAATGACAGCCCTTTCTTCCCCCCACACTTACTCATACTTTTTAAAAATTGAAGTAATTTGATTAATCGGAACGTCAGTTCTCATCAAAGTCTTTATAGTTAAAATAACGTCCCTTTTCCCAGCACTGTAAACAATCGTCATTGGATCATCCGACAAAATCGGCGTATATAATCCGCAAAAATATTCCAAAAATTCGAACATCAAAGGAAATTCTTTTGACGCTTTGTTTAATTCATTGTGCAGTTGAGAAATCGTTTGTGGATTTGATAAATTCATATTAAGTCCCTTTTGTTGTAGTAATTCATTTTTCATATACTGCCCCTTTGCTATTCGCCGACAGGCTATTATTTTTGCCCCATGTTATGCGCTGACTTTATTCCCACATGCTAGGGGAATGAAATTTAATATTATTGCCACCTTTAGGGGGGTAAACTATGTTTACCACTTCGCCCTGTATTATTGCCACCTTTAGGGGGAAAACAGTTTTTAACGAGCAAATTTATTTGCGACTATAAAAACTGCAAAGGGGATATTTTAGTTGATAAATCTAACTACCCCTATCGAATTTCTAAGCTCATTCTTCGCTAAGAAATTTCGTTTCCCCTAACATGGGGCAAAAAAACGCCTGTCGGCGTCATAAACTGCGTTTATCCCTTTCGAAGTGGCGGTCATATAAAATTCCTTTAAAACCCAGCTAATTCAAACAAGCTGTTCGCAGAAGCAGATTGATAAATCCTTTGTCGATCATGCTGATGAATTTCATTTGTGAAATACGGAGCAGTCGCGACTTGTTCTGTCATAGCGAAAGCATCAACACAATCAATAAATTCAGATTTAATCCCATCACGCACAACACCAGCCAACTCAGCTTTAAATTCCATCATAAAATCTGCTTTATCTGGGAAATAAATCGAATGAGCTCTAAATCGAGGTTGCAACATCTTAATCCGTTCCAACTTTGATCCTTGTTTAGCATGTTCCAAAGGAATGACGTCGAAAAAGATATTCCGTCTGCGCATTTCTTCAAAAATGAAATTTCTCATCGTTTGTTCCCACCACCCTTTTTCAATATAAAAAGTAGTCAGGCGATATTTCACAACCATATCGAAAATGTGGTTAATCGTTTCATCAGGTTGCCATCGTCCATACGGACAATCCAACAAAAACCATTTATTGTCCGGATCAACACCCGTCAAAGTAATTGCCCGATAACACGCCGTATCTTTGACAGAACAAGCTGGATCAAGACAAGCATATAAATTCAACCTGTTCAACATATCAAATTTCAAATCTGCCGAATAATAACGATAATCATCAGGATTAAAAATTTGATTTTCTTCGGCCACTGCACAACACATTTTTTCAGCCATCCAAATATCCAATTTACCCATTTGTTCATAATTTTCCCTTTCTTTTAAAATTTGTTCCAAAGATTGCTGTTCTGGCCAAGCGGGAACGTTATTCGTCATAACGGGAATTTTGACGGCAGAAAAGCCCAATTGTTCTGCATGAGTAATACATCGTTCAATAACGCATTTTTCCCCTAAATTATTGCCAATAATGAAAATCCGACTTGTCCTGCCCAGAAAAACAATGTCTGACAAAAACCAATCCCAATCGGCCGACAAAATTGTTTCCGATCGGCTATCATCTTTGTCTTGAATATCATCCAGAATAACAATGTCAGGTCGTCTGTCTTGATTTGACAAACCACGAATACTTGCCCCTTTACCGAACCCTTCAATTCGCACGTTAATTATTTCACCTTCAGCATTTTTGACGTCAACACTGAACACACGAACAGATTGTTCTTTAATTTCAACCAAGTTATGTTTTAACAAAGGATTTGCCAGATATTCTTGAATAATATCTTTGATTTTACACCCTGCCATGCGTTGATTTTGTTTGATAATCACAATATAGCTGAGTTTTTTGTTGGGATAACATAAACAATGCAAAGGAAACGTCCGCAAAGCATAAGAACTTTTTCCAGATTCACGAAACATTTCAATGGCAATATTATCCGGATTTTTCAACAATAAATCAGACAACTTGAAATGAAAAAGAGCGGGAGGTAATTCCCGCTCTTTATCATTCAACAACACGACCGATCGAAAAGCAACCAAGTTGTGCGCCAATTCATATTTGATAGAATTATTCATCTAGCCCCTCCTTTCATTTTGTATCCTTTTTGTTCCATCTTACCTCTTAACTTACGCTAAAACGGAACCGATGTCCAAACATAAAATGTCCAAAGGTGGAGTGTGATGTCTATCTCCAAATTTCAATTTAAAAATGTATTTGAGAATCTTATAAATTTCTTTTGAATTTATAAGATTTCACCCCAAGGTACTACATATCTAAAAATTCTTTTGATTCTATTGAAAATTCCTAGATTAACAGTAAAAAATATGATTTTAGAAACAATTTTCTTTGTTACTTTTTTCTAAAGCTTTCATCCACATCTCAATTTTATCAACAAGATCATACTTATTTGGCATCGGAGATGTTTGAGGAACTGCTATAATTTCAAAGCTATCTTTCCAACTTTTATTTTTATGATACTTATTGAAATATTTTAAACTTCCTGTTGTTGTTGATAAACCATTAATAATAATTTTCTTTAAATTAGGATATTGTTTTACAAAATTTTCTAAGTCATTTGGAACTTCGTTTGTGATTTTATTATCTGCACTACCTTCTCGATCACAAGATGCCAAAACATCCCACAATCCAATTTTATGTTCATTTAAAAACGATTTTCTGGAAAATTCATCATCTTTAATTTTGCAATGATAAATATTTTCCATTATTGGCCAAAATTGATTTCTAGAATTTCCATAATACATTTGTTTCTCAAGAGATTTGACACTAGGAAATGATCCTAATATTAAAACTTCTGCATCATCATATATCCATGGAGAAAGAGAGTTTGTCATAATAAAATCCTCTAAAAAAACTTAACCCTAAAAACACCTGGTTATAATTTTATAAGAACTAAACCTTTTAATAAAAATATTCATAATATCAATTAACAATATCAAAATTACTACAACAGTAGAAATTAATCAGTATCTCAAGACTAAATATCACAAAAACTACTTCCGTTATCTACAACAGTAGAAATTAATCAGTATCTCAAGACCTAGAATTTCATATCAAAGTATAACGCATCTACAACAGTAGAAATTAATCAGTATCTCAAGACTGGTTTTAACAATCCTTTGATTATTGATATCTACAACAGTAGAAATTAATCAGTATCTCAAGACACTAGAAATAAGTTACAACACCTTTCAATCCTTTACAATAAAAAACATTTAGAAATTTTATAATTTGTTATTTTTCAGATTAAAAAAAATAAAAATGGGTTATTGTTAAAATACTTTCCATTGTCCCAGTTTCATTGCTACTCAGAAATTTCTCTTTTGAGCAAATTCAAACCAAGATTTGTGTTCTATTTTCTCAGGTTTATCCTTCATATTAGAAATCATATACATACCTTTCAATGCAATATGATACGCTCCATTTGCATCTGCATCATTAGGTAATGATCCATCAGATTCACGAGAATCAAAGAATTTACCATCTTTATTTAGAACAGGTGATTCAATGTAATCTTCACCGGTTGATGAATTACTATTACGCATTTGCAAAGTCCTATCAAACGCATAGAAAATACTTTTAAAAAAGTCTGCATTCTTTGAAGGATCAAGAACAGACATAAATCCTTTTAAATCATATCCATCTGTCAAAACAACTTTCGCTTTAGAAAGTTCATCTTTAATGATCTGGGTTGGATTAATAGTATCTTCGCCTTTTTTTGCTTTAGAAAATACAATTCGTCTAGATGCTGAATAAACAGCCCAATCATCTTTGAAAGATTCATTGCTTGTTTTAAAGTTTGAATATTTGAAAGAAAATACAAAAGCATCTCTTTTTCCATCAAACTTAATACTATCAAACTTTTCAAAGAACTCTTTAATACCTTTTCCACTTGTACATGATTTTGTATTAAATAAATTGGTAAACCCTGTCGTCGGATCAATTTTTGAAGTATATGCAGCAGGAACATAGTATAGTATTCCAGATTGCTTGCCCAATTTTTCAAAACTTTCAAATTTTGAAGTTAATTGATATCCTTTTAAAACTCCCCCCACTTCACCAGCTTTTCTATCTTTAAAAACAAGATAGTTCAATTTATCAATCAAAGCCTTTTCAAATTTTTGATAAACTTGTTTTTCAATGCAGAAACGACCACGTTTAAATCCAAAATTCAAATCTTCTAAAATAACAACGGCATTATTTTCAATAACCATTTTTGTGATTTCATGAACAACTTGTGATAAATATCCTTCTTTGAGTTCTTTGATATTTTCTATATTTTGCCAACTTTTTCGTTCTTCATCACGAGCTTTTTCCCGTTCATCAAGTTTTTGATGATAATCTGTTGATAAAACTTTTTGAATTTGGTTTGTATGTTCCACTGTATTGAATGATTTTTGTAATAAAATTTTACCATTTCCATCAATCAATGTTACATAAATCAAATTCCGTTCACCACGATCAACACCAATATAGCAAACGTCTTTTATGTTTTTCTTTACAGTTTCATTAACTAAATCATTAAATTTAGAAACATCTTTTGCATTCATATTAATTGTTAATGGAACGTGGAATAAAAACTTATCTTGCGAAAAATGTTTATCTTTAACAATCTCATGATGAACTGGCTTTTCAATAATTTTATCCAAATATTTACTAGCCTCTGGAGAAAGATTTTCTTTTTTATTTTTATAATCAAGTAATTCCTTGTAAATCTTATTTGGAATTGTTTTTCCATTTTTATCACGTTTATTTATCATAATCTCACCAACTCTGTGAGCATAAGGTTTTTTAATTTGACAAGGTCTAAAAAACAGTTCAGCTTGACCATTTAATTTAAAAATACGTGATTTTAAATTTTCTTCGCTAAATATACTCTTCCAATAAAGAGTATGCATATTTTCATGACCTTTTGAACCTTCTGCAAAATCCTTATTCCAAATTTGGAAAAGGAATAAATCTCCTTTGTCAACAAGTTCATTGATATCTTTTTCGGCAATATCAACAAATGATAATTTATATCCTTGATTTTCTACTTCTTCATAAAAGCCGGAAATATCATTGTATGATGATGTATCTGAAAATTTATAATTAAAACATTGCCAATCAGAATTAACTTTAATAAATCTTTTATAAAAATCTATTAGTTCTCTACAAAAATCTAAATTAAATATTCCTCCACTTCTTGTATGTTCTCCTCTTTCATATTTTTCTATCAATTCCCTACTTGGTTTTGTTATATCAAGCCATTTTTTTGAGAAAGCTATTCTTGGTAATTGTTTACTAACACTTGTTAATTGTTTATACACAACCTTTTTATAACACTGTCCTTTAGCTGAATTTGATAATCCTTCAAAATCTGGTTTCTTTTTTGATAATGCATTCATAATACCCAAATAATAATTACCATCTTTTAAAAACAAAACACAAAGATTATCCTTTTCTTTATTTTTATCCCAACCATCTGCAAGCGTTGGCTTATCAAATTTTAATTTTAATTTTTCAGCATCACCAGGTTTTTTAGTGATATAATTTCTAACTTTATTATACAAATGAATAATAGAACTTACCTGTTCAAATAAAGCATCAAACTCTTCATAAAATACTGTATTTCGTTCAAGATCAATACCTGCTGACAAAGGTTTCATTAAGTGTAATATGTCTTGGACAAGGTCAAGAAAACTTTTAATTTTTTCAACAAGCTCTGGTTGTTCCATAAATTTTAATTCTTTATCCTTTTTTTCAAAAGAATTAACCATATCTTGATATCTTCTGAACAATTCGCTAAAAAGCAAATCAAGATTATTTTGTACATTAGAATTATTCTTATATTTTTCCTTAAACACACTTTCTTTTATTGGTTTCTTCCAATATGTTGTAATATCAAGTGATGGATCAATAAATTGAGAAAGTTCATATAATGAATATTCTTCTTTATTCATCCATTTTTTCATAAGATTTTCTTTATCTTTCTTTGTTTTTAAGTCTTTTGATTGATTTTCTGCAAAATCTAAAATAGACTGATTTAATGCATCCCAATTTCCAAATAAAGATTGAGAAATATCCGTTAAACTTTTTGAACTTACATATATGTTTTTATCATCACGTGTTAAAGTATTTAAAAGATTTTCAATTCGATTTGGAATTTGATTTGTAAAAATAAAATCACCAAATTCCTTGATTGATTTAATTACTTCATCATCATTTTCAAAAGTTTCAGCGATAAATGAAAAAGTTTTGCGATCGCTTAACATTTGCTTATACAATTGAGGCATTTTTCCTAATGTATAATCACTTTTGGCCTCTTCATTTTGTTGACGATATAAATTAATGAATTCATTTATACCTCTTAATTTTTCCAAATCATTTGGTTTTATACCACCCAAAATTGTATTAAAACGATCAATTTGTGATTGAGATAAGATATTGCTATAATTGCTAATATCAAAAATATCCTTCAATTTTTGGCCTTGCAAATAAATAGCTAACTCTTTTTCTGTTTGCTCTATAATTTGCGGATATTTTTCAGAAATTAATTTAAAAATTCGAACACATTCCATAAATTTTGGAAAATTCTCATTGATAGCTCGATTTGCACAACTTGTCGTCTTGGCATTCTCATCGTAGATATTTTTTCTATTTTCTTGAAATCCTGTAAAAAATGTAGAAAAACGATTAAAAGTAGCTATAGCTTCTTCTGGATCAATTTTTGCATCATTTGCTTCTTGCAATTTTTGTTTGATAAATTTATCAGGAGTTGGATCTTTTACTAGTTGTTCATATAATGAATTTTGTTTTAAAGCAAAAATAATTGTTTTTCTAAAAGATGCTTGAACAATTTCTAAATCTTTTTTTGCATCTGCTGATTTATCACTTTTTCTAAAATCGAGATATGCTTTTTCTAAAACTACCCAATCTTTTGCAAGTTTATCATCCTTTTTTATATTTTCAGAGAAATTCGACAAACTTTCTTCCAATAATTTTTTATGACCTTCATCAAGAATTTCTTTCATTTTTTTATAAAGATTGTTTCTTTTGACATCTCTATCAAAAATACCTGATGATTTTATATTGTCTAACGTCTTTCCAATAGGTTTTAGCTCAAAACGCAGTGTTTTTGATTGGCTATTTAAACCTGTAAAATTTTCATATATTGAATTTTCCATTATTTTAACTCCGCATGGTTAACTTAGTAAAAGATAATAAATAAAAATAGAACGATTATTCAAATATTTTTTTAATCTTACTCATTGTTTTTACCCTCGTATAAAGAGATTTTTTTCTGAACATAATTTACAAATAACTTCTAAAATCGACAAAATGAGTCAGAATTTGATAGATTTTAATATTTTTACCTATTACTTTCTTTTTTTTCATTGTTTTCTAAACATAAACAATCATTTTCTTCCATCCACTTTTTGAACTCTTCTTTGAGTTCTTCTGGAGCATCATCTCTTAAACGCATATTAAAGTCCTCTTTAATCAGATATTCACTCTCCCAAAAACTAGGTACTGTTTTTGACATTTTATCCTCCTACATTATTTATTTTT
>JAKSVU010000003.1 GCA_024413465.1 Alphaproteobacteria bacterium | reverse complement strand
TATTTTAAAAACTCATTTTTCTCGTAACCATTTTTCATTTCATCCGTTACACTTAATATAAGGAATCTCTTTTTAGGAGAACATCCATGGAAAAAGAAAATAATGAAATCGTTGAATTAAAAGACGATGATATGTCAACAATTACAGCTGGTTCAAGGCATCAAAAAACGTTTGCCGTAACTGTATATAAGTTTCGTGATGTAGCAAATAAGGAAAAGACTAGACCTACTACTGACGCAGATGAAAAACCAGAGGAACCCAAAATGGTGTGACAAAATCATAATTTAAATAGCTAAGATAAAAGCCATGAAAAAAACAGAAAAAGATACTATCGAAGAAAAAAAAGATACCGAAATCATTGAATTAAAAGATGAAGAATTGGAAACGATTACTGGTTCAGGGACACACCTTTTGGGGTGTGGAGGAACAATCACAGCAATTATCGGTTTAGTGACACCAAAAAAATGAATAAATTCCAAAATATCTAGCCCCCTCACCAATCTTTTGTGAGGTTCGTTTTTAAGAAAAATTCACCAACAAAAGATGTCCTCTCCCTACAGGTAGAGGTAAAAAATTTTATAAAATAGAATAAAAATTTTTTTGTAACCATTTTCAATCTCATCCGTTACACTTAATATAAAGACTATTTATTCGGAAGAACCACCATGGAAAAAGAAAAAAACGAAATCATTGAATTAAAAGATGAAGAGCTGGTATCTGTTTCAGTTGGTTCTTATGGAATACGTTTAGAATTAGATACTCTCATAGATAAAATTGATACCGATACCTACGTCGATTTTAACGGGAAAAAGCTTCTTAACGGCTTCTATAACGTTCGTTAGAAAAAATAACGAATAATTTGATTACCAAACCAAAATTTACTTTTTTCTTCTTCTCCGTTTTGGTTCGTCTGTTGCTAAATTAATCAAAGCTTCCGTTTTTAATTGTGCTTTCATAAATTCATAATACCATATACACAATAGATAAATTATAAAACCAATCCAAGTTAAAACCTTAATAATTAAAAAAATAACGCCTTCCATCTTTTTTCTCCTTAATTTATCTAATCTAATTTCTTTTATAATTAAGAAGAAAGACAAAACGTGTCATATGAATAGTTATATACTTTTAAATCTTTTCAAAAATTAAATATAACTTATAGGAATAACGTAAAGATCTTTATTTATTGGAATAAATTTTTCGCTTAAACACAAAATACAACCTACGCCTTTTTTACTTTCATCTATTAATTTAAAATTTTTTGCCATAGAAAGAACTGGAGTAACTGTTTTTTTTATTTCTATTGGATAAACTTTGTTATTTTCTTCGATAATCAAATCAATTTCTTCTTGATTGGTCGTTCTACAATAATAGATATTTGGTGTTTTTCCATTATGAATATAACTCTTGATAATCTCTGAAACAGCATACGTTTCTACAAATTCTCCACTAAACTGGCAATTCATCAAGCTTTCAGCTGTTTTTATTGAACATAAATAAGCACATAATCCTGTATCCATAAAATAAATTTTTGGAGATTTAATCAATCTTTTTCCAATATTATTTTCAAAATATGCTGGCAATAAATAAATAATTCCCAACGTTTGTAAAATACTCACCCAATTTTTTATCGTATTCGGAGCCATATCCACGTCTCTTGCCAAATCTGCATAATTTACAGGTTGAGCAGTTCTTGTTGCCAATATTTTCAAAAAACGAATAAATGACAGCTCATTTCCCAATTGAACAATATCCTTTACGTCTCGCATCAAATACGTTTCAACGTACGATTTATAATATAATTCCCAATCAGTTTTTCCATCAAATAATTGTGGATAAGATCCATTATGAATTATATTAAAAGTTTCTCGAACTGTAAAAACAGGTCTCTTTGTTTGCAAAGGAATATCCGGAATAAATATTCCTCTATTTTTTTCATTATTTTTTTCAGATTGAGACAAACCTTGCAAATCTAAAACAGCAACACGCCCAGCTAAACTTTCAGAAACGTTTTTCATTAATGAAAATTTTTGTGATCCTGTTAACCAAAATAAACCTGTCTCATCTGTATTATCTACAATTTTCTTTATTTGTAATAAAAGTTCCGGAGCTTTTTGAACTTCATCAATCAAAAGTGGCGGTTGATAAACTTGAAAAAAAAGATTCGGATCTTGTTTAGCCAACGCAAGAATTTCCGTATCATCCAACGATATCTTTATTCTGTTCGGTTCACGCATTTTTTCAAATAATGTCGATTTTCCAACTTGTCTTGGACCTGTAATTAAAACAACCTTAAATGACTTTGTCGCCTTTTCAATCATTGTTGATAAAGTTCTCTGATAGTACATGATTGTATCTCCTTTACTAAAATCATACCACATGATTATAAAAATATGCAATCTATTTTATGAAAATATGCAATTGCATTGCAGATTATCATAAAAACACAACGTTAATTTAAAGAATTATCTCTTG
Source organism: Alphaproteobacteria bacterium (assembly GCA_024413465.1). Classification (GTDB taxonomy): domain Bacteria; phylum Pseudomonadota; class Alphaproteobacteria; order CAAGCB01; family CAG-977; genus UBA2903. Next base: position 130,675 of record JAKSVU010000003.1, on the reverse strand, counting down.
ATATAAATATTCCAGACGATTAAACTGCGTGATTACAAAAGGGAAATTAGAAAGTCGCAAAAGAATAAAAAAATGAAAATACAGCTGAATAATATTGAACTATTTTATGAAGTTTCTGGACAAGGATCACCTCTGATTTTAGTTCATGGAAACGGAGAAAATCACAAAATTTTTAATAAAGCCGTTGCTCTGTTATCCCAAAAGCATACCTGCTACGTTCTGGATAGTAGAAATCATGGGCAATCTACAAAAACGAAAACGATTTCCTATACGGATATGGCAGATGACGTAATTACCTTTATTGAAAAACTTGGTTTAACAAACGTGAATTATTATGGTTTTTCTGACGGAGGAATTATTGGTTTACTTTGTGCGATTAAAAAAACAGATATTTTTTCAAAAATGATTATTTCAGGGGCTAATTTGTCCCCCAGTGGTGTCAAAGAAAACGTGGTTAAGATAATCAAAATTTTCAGTTGGATATTCCGTAAAAATATCAATTTAAAAATGATGTTAAAAGAGCCGAACATTCCCGTTTCAGACTTATCAAAAATCACTTTTCCCACACTTGTTTTGGCAGGTGAAAATGACGTGATTAAACAAGAACACACCCAACTGATTGCGAACAATATCAAAGGGGCTAAATTAATGATTTTACCAAAAGAAGGTCATGGCAGTTATATCGTTCATAAAACGAAAATTGCCGATTTAATCAGCCAATTTATAGATTAAAAATCGAAATTATCCCTTGAAGGAAATATCAATCTCGTCCCGTAATGAGAAAATCATTACAAAAGCCCCACATTTCACCTCGCCCTGTAGGGAGAGGACATTTTTTGTTAACGAACTTTATTTATAAAGGGAGTTCTACAAAAGATTGGTGAGGGGGCTAAAAATTTTTTTCATTTTTTGAAACAAAAGAAAACGAAATCATTGAACTAACTGATAAAGATATGTCAACAATTACAGCGGGTTCCGCAACCGTCAAAATGGATTTTGGGTGTTAATTCATAAAAATTGTTCTTCTAAAACGCGAGCTTCCAGATTATTTTCTGGATCAAACAACAGATTGATATTCACTGTATCTTTTTGGCGAACTGTTACATCTACAACGTGATGCAATTCCAAATAATCTGCCAAAGCATTTACTGGGCGTTTGCAATGTTGTTGAACTTCAAAATGAACTTCTGCTTTTTGCGGAATAATCGCCCCTTGCCAACGACGAGGACGGAACGGACTGATTGGCATTAAAGAAAGCACGTTTGAATTTAACGGCAAAATAGGACCACGCACAGAAAAATTATATGCCGGACTGCCAGCAGGAGTCGATACGAGGACCCCATCACAAATCAAACTTGAAATCCGTTCAATTCCGTCAATTTTTATTAAAATGTCTGCTGCTTGAGAACTTTGACGCAATAAAGACACTTCATTCAAAGCCAACGCCGTCATTTCTTTTTTTTCAGCAACAGCATGCATTTCTAGTGGATGCAATACTGTTTTCAAAGCTTTGTTTAATCGAACAATCAAATCTTCAGATCTGTATTCATTTAATAAAAATCCAAATCGTCCCTGATTCATACCATAAAAAGGAATTCCTTCGTTGATGTATTTGTGCATCGTCTTTAATAAAAAGCCATCGCCCCCAACAACAACGATCACGTCAGCTTTTGTTACGGGATACTGACCATATACTTTTGTCAAGTATTGAAAACAATCTTGAGCACGCTCTGTCCGGTCAGCCGTAAAATAAAGTTTCATTTTTATTGCTCCATTTTAAAAATTGAATATAATATACCATATTTTAATTCGCGAATGGAAAGAAAAAATGAAAACAAGTCTTGTTTGTTTTATATTAGCTAGTTTAATCACCACAAATACTTTTGCTGCCTCTGATAGTGCAAAAGAATTTGCAGAACAAAAGAAATCTGTTCCACCAGAAGGAGCTGTTCCTTTTTCAAACAAAGATTTATTGGCAACTGCCCCTATGAATTTCGAAGAATTAAAAAACTTCTTGCGCGATTGGCGTAAATACAACCATTGGTTAACAGAAGGAAACAATCAATACGAAGCTGTTGCTTATATGGGTGTTTCAAAATCTGCAGATTACCCATCGGCGGTTGTTCGTTGGGTAGAAGAACACGGATGGACTTGCGATCGCTTTTTCTTGATTGAATTAAAAGTTCGCAGAACTTTAGCCGTTATTCGTTTAGAAGAACGCAGAAATACTTTGATTGCAAACTATCGTTCACAATTGGAAAACGCTCAAAAAAATACAAGTATCAGCCAATCTGAAAAAAATGCTTTGATCAAAAGATTGCAAGCAGATATCCGTGATACACAACATAAAGCTATTCAAAAAGCCCCTGTTACTCCAGCAGAGTATGACTTGATCAAATTAAACAAAGATCCTATTGCTTCTGTATTAAAAGAAGTCGAACAATAAAGTTAATCTGTTAATTTATTTTCTTTGTAACAGCAGTTTATTTTTTAGAATAAACTCAAAAAGTTTTTTAATGTCTTGCAATTAGTGGCGAAGAATTTTCTTTATTTTCGTTTACAAGCCAGCGTGTAGCATAAGCCATCACGATTCCAAAATAAGTTCCCATAATTGCAGCGCTGACCATACATTCATGACTTAAAGGTAAAGCTAAGCTGACAATCGCTGCAAAAACACAAAATGGCTTTTTTGTTTGAGGATAACAAAAATAACAGCTCATTGCCATTGACCATGCAGAAGCCACCCCAAAGGAAGGAAACATTTTTCTGGTTAACAAAGCCAAGATACCAACAACAATTCCCGTCAAAGCTAAAGACAATCCCATAAAGGCAACTTTTTTAGATTGAGCTAAATAAAAATTAAAACCTTTTTCATCTATTGCATTGCCTGCTTTCATCATCGTAAACAACCAAGCAATCCCCAAAATCAAGAACCAATATCCAGATGGATTTATATCAACGAATAAATTCAAGACCTTTGATTGAGCTGTTTGATGAACAGTATGATTATCAAAAATCAAAACAGACAAGCCAGCCAAAATACAACAGTAAATAAAGGCTGCCGTTTTTGGTGTGTCTTTTGTCCATTGAATTAAAACTTTTTTTAAGTGTTGATAATTTTCTTGATACTTTTCAATCATGATTTTAGATTCCTTCGTTGCTTTACTTTACAATCTTTATTCAAAAAAACAAATATAATTTGCAGTTCATTTGAAAGATGTTTAAAATAAAATAAATTGAACGAGGTTTTTGTATGAAAACTTTTATTTTCATTTTGATGCTTTTTGTCTTTCAACCAGCGAATGCTTTTGATGAGTCTGAATATCATTTAATTGATTTGCGTCAACGCAGTTATACGCAAACAGGTTCTTCAAAAGAACTTCAACCTGAACAAAAAGCAACGTCTAATTCAAGTCGATTAACAGCAACGCCTTCTCAAACGAAACCAACAGTTCAACCACCTCCTTCATATTCAAATTATTCAACAAGAAAAAAGCCTAAAAAGAATGTTATGCAACCGATAGAAGAAGATGATGCGGATGAAGAGGAGCTCAGTGACGAAGACAAATTAAAAGCTTATGACGCTAAAAAAGATCTTGAAATAAAAAACTATATTAAAAACCACCCACAGACTATTCCAGATGTTTAAATACTTTTTATTTATTATTTTTTTCTGTCAAACAGTACAAGCTCAAATGGTTGATTTACGCCATTTAAGTAATCAAAGATTCATGGAAAAACCGCATGGAGTTGCCATCGATAGAACTCCTCAATATCGAAAAATCATAAAAGAAAAACAACGTCCTCAAGAACTTGATGAAGAAGATCAACAGATTGCAGAAAATAGCGAAAAAATTGAAGAAATGCCTAAAGAGAACAATGATCTGTTAATATTGAAAACACCTGATTTAGATACATCTGTAAAACAAACGGGCATAAATATTTTTCAACCAAAAGATGAAAAGAAAATTTTTAAGTCTAAAATCAAAACCGAAGAATTTGATGCTTTAAAGGATTTTGAAAAAAATAATATTCAAAGCCGAATAACGATTGATGAATAAATCTATTGTTTTTTCATCAATGACAAGATAATTCCACCCCCAATTAATGAAAATGTCACAACCAAAGACCATACGTCATTGATCTTAAAACAAAATTCATTAACAAAAATTTTAATCCCTATCGTTATCAATAAAAGAGAACATGCTGGTTGCAAATAACGAAACTTATCCATCGCTGCAATAATCAAAAAATATAAAGCACGTAATCCTAATACGGCAAAGACGTCACTTGTATAAATAGCAAAAGTTTCGTGCGAAACAGCTATCACTGCTGGAACACTGTCAATTGCAAAAGCAATATCCCCAAATTCAATCAATAACAATGCTAAAAATAATGGAGTTCCATACCATTTTTTCTTACCAGGTTCCGTATGAGATTCTTCACGAACAAAAAAATGTTCTCCGCGTAATCCATTTGTTAACCGTAAATAATGCCTGAAAAAAGGAAGTAGTTTATTATCTTTTAAATTAATAGATGGCTCATCTGAAAAAATCGCCTTAACACCTGAATAAAGAAGAAAAACACCAAAAAACAACAATACAAAATCGTACTTATCGAGAATTTCACCACCAATAACAATGACTATTCCGCGTAAAATCAAAGCTCCTAGAATTCCCCAGAACAAAACGCGATGTTGCAATCTTTTTGGAATATTCAAATACGAAAAAACGAGCCCAAATACAAAAACGTTATCAATAGACAAGCCCATTTCTACGATATAACCCATCAAAAAATTTTGAGCCATTTGTGGAGAAAAATGCCATCCCATCCATCCTGCGTATAAACAGGTAATTCCTGCATAAATCAAAAACAACAAAAAACTTTTTTTAGCGGTAATTTCTCGTGATCTTTTTTCCAAAATACCTAAATCAAGAAATAAAATTACACACATCACGCCAAAAAACATCCACCATACCCACATAGGTTGATGTAAAAAGGGGTAATATAAAATTGATTTAATAAAGTCCATTCATTTAACCTTTTTTTTTAAAATACACGATTTAAATCAAAAATCAAAAAAATTTATGAACGATTGCAATTCTGCTGAAAATACATTAAGATGAGTTCAATTTTAAATTGATGAGCCCTTTATGATTAAATACGCAGTTTTATTTATGTTATTTATTTCCACAAATGCACATGCTTGGTGTACAAAAGGTGGGTATGACGGCAATGATTTATCTATGGGGGGATGTTCTTCCATCGGTGAATATGGTAATTTATATTATGACCGTGATGAACATGACGTTGTTACAAAAAAACATGATGATGAAAGTGTGAAAAAAAAGGTTACTCAATTTTTCAATGAACGTTTCAAAAATCATGGTGTTATTTTGGATGAAAAATCCTTTAAAGTAAAAGGTGAATCTATCTTTTTTGATATTTTAGAACAAAACGGGGATAAAATTTTAACTTATGAACTTGATAGAAAAACAGGTATTCCTGTTCTTGAAAAGAAATTAGTTGAAAGTAAAAAAGAAAAAATGTCAAAAGATCAAATAAACCGTCAAAAAAGACAAGAACGTCTAAAACAATTAAAACAATTATCTGCTGAACTTAATGCTTCGGTTGTAAAACAGAAAGAACAAAAATGAAGAGATTATTTTTAATTCCCCTTTTTTTAATTTGTGGTTGTCAATCAAATCCTGACTATCCAAATGACTTACCTCCTAACTTACAAACTGAAGTTGATTCAGATTTATTGATTTTCAAAACAGCTGATATTCGCGTTGCAAAAGTAAATAATAGACAGATTTCATACGAGTATAACGATAAGCATATTACGTTATCTCAAATTGGAGCTCATGCAAAAAAATTCTGTTCTACTCGCGGTAAAGATACCGTAATGGTCAATGCTGTTTTATCAAACAGACATAATTTCCGTCGTGCAGATTTTGAATGTTGGGATAAACCAGTTCTCGTTCCAGCTTACAGCGAAGACTAATTTCACCTTTATTGACAATTACATTGACTTAATCAATTTGATTTCGTCAGCATATCCTTCGATTTCATTTGGTGTTTCAAGGAACATTGGCAATTTGCTTAAAACCGGATGATGAATAATTTGTTCAAAAGCTTTTGTTCCTAAAAATCCTTGACCGATTTTTTCATGACGATCTTTATGTGATTCATACGGATTTTTTGTATCATTAATGTGTAAAGTTTTTAATCTGTTTAGTCCAATAATTTTATCAAATTGTTCTAACACGTCTTCTAAATGATTTAAAATATCATATCCTGCATCATAAACGTGACAAGTATCTAAACAAACACCCATCTTATCTGACAAATTTACCCCATCAATAATCCGACGAAGTTCTTCAAATTTAGAACCAACCTCAGATCCTTTTCCTGCCATTGTTTCTAATAAAACAGTTGTTGTCTGTTCCGGTTTCAAAATTTTATTCAATAATTTGACTATTTTTTCAATACCAACGTCTATTCCTTGTCCGACATGAGAACCTGGATGAAAATTATAATAATTGTTTGGCACAAATTCCATGCGTTTTAAATCATCTGCCATCGTCTGTAAGGCAAAATCCCAAATGCTATCTTCTTTTGCAGCAGCATTTAGCGTATATGGAGCATGAGCTAAAATTTTGCCAAAATGATGTTCTGTTGCGAATTTCAAATAAGCTTCAACATCAGCTTTATCAATCGGCTTTGCAGCACCACCACGAGGATTTCTGGTAAAAAATTGAAAGGTATTTGCCCCTATTTCAACTGCCGTTTTTCCCATATCAAGAAAACCTTTACTGGCAGATAAATGAGCTCCAATATATAACATAAATCATCCTTTCAAAAACAATAGTTATGCCCACGTTCCTGGCGTAAATTCTTTCTGTTCCGGTGAAAACTCTATGAAATCACTCGTCTGTTTCATCCCCATTTTCCCAGAATATTCAAAGGCTGTTAAAACCTGTGTAAATATTTTCTGAACGTGAGCTTCAAAATCATCCGGCAATTTTTTTTCATAACGCAAAGTTAAATCAAAGGATTTATTTTGACGATTTGATAAACCTTCCATTTGGATTTTACCCAATTTTGACAAGGATAAATCAATCACAAAACGCACGCCTGCTGGATGAATTTTTTCTTTCTTCGTTGGATCATATCCCCCATTCGGTCGTTGTAAATATAAGGAAACTGGTTCAACAATATTACCTGACAAAAAGGGAATATCCCAACCTTTCCAAACAGCATTTTGTTTATCTATTGCTTTTTTCGTACCAGATGAAAAATCCTTTTCCAAACGACGCAAAACAGCATCACCACCTGGAATACTTTTCAACAAATCTACGTTCGCTTGACCAAACCAAGCAGAAAATGGCAAATTATTTTCACTTGCCTGAATAAAATTCATCATTAAAACAGGTAAACGAGGACTAATTTGAGGTAAAACGACTTTCATCCCTTCGGCTTGGAAGGAATCATTTTTTTCCATAATTGACAATGCTTGTGTTAAAACTGACCACGTATTTTTAAATGGTGTTGGCATATCAATATCTGGTAAATCTGGAATAATTTGCGGTGAAATAACGTCTTTAACAACAATTTGAACAGGTGTTAAATGAGGCAAAGCTATATGAGCATCTATTACCATCACCCCTGCTTTGGTTGCAATCAAAGGAACACATTGTTCTGTTGGACGATAAATCAACCCTTGATAAGTTTTTTGACTTTCAAACAAAGTATTATTTATTACGGGTGTAGTGTTTTGAATATTGGAAGAAACAGGAGTTTTTGCTGTCTGATTTTGAATTTTGACAGAAGATACAACTTCTGAAGTCATTTTTTGTTTAACTTGTTCTGTTCCTGTTTTTAATACTTGTTCAGCATCACCACGCATCATTTGATTAGATTGATTTTGACGAGGAGGTAAATCATAATTCATTTCTCCTTCCTGTCCAGCTGGTGTTAAAGATTTTAACATCAAAAAAACATCATCTTTGATTGGATTAAAATCAGCTTTTGCACCTGGTGATAAACTAATATCAAGTTTTTGACCAGATCGATTTTCAACGTTTCCAAATTGAGACTGTTGTGTTCTTAATTGTTGTTGCCCATTTTGAACAAAACTATTTTTAGGCATATTTCTGACTGGTTGTTGTTGATTTTGAACCGATACTTTTTCATTTTCTGCTTGAATAAAATTTTCCTGTTCCGACTGATTTAACGATGCAATATATTCATCCTTATCAATTGGAATAACTTCAACATCTAGTTTCATTCCTGCTTGAGCTTTTGAATGACTTGATAATTCAGGCAATAAATTTGTTAATGGAGCTGGAACAGATTTGATAACGAAAGCTGACATTTTTATAGGTGTGAATGCTTTTTTTTCAATACGACCTGTTTTAACGTCATCATTTGTTTGTGGGGTATATGCCTGCGCAACGTTTGGTTGAACTTTTTGTGTTTGTTGTGTTTTTACACTCGGAGTTGTCGTTTGTGTAGTCGTAAAAGCAGAAGGCGTTTTCACCCCTAAATTTGCGATTTGACTAATAATCTTAAAAGCAAAACCTCGACCATTTTCTGGCGGAAGAGTTCTGATAGTTAAAGGAACTGGCTCTTTAGATTTAAAAGCCACATTAACAGGAATTTCAATTTGTTCCCCTGTTTCCAAAGTAATTGATAAAATCGGCAAATCATCCGTAGGTTTTAAAACTGCGGGTAAGACAGTTGCAAAAGGCAAAGAAGATAACTCAACGGGAACTTCGGGTACGTAAACGGTATTAGACGCCAATGAAACTGGCGGTAAAACAAACTTCGGAAAAGAAATTGTACCTTCACTCACTATCTAGACATCTTTTCTGTTAATTTCATAATATCGAAGGGGTGTAAGGTTGGCATAACCATTTTTGATTCATCACCACGATTTCTGAAAAATTCATGCGAAACTTGTCTATCTTCAGATTTAAATTTTTTCATTGCCGTATTCAAAGAAATTGGACAAGGTTTTGAACGCAATGAATCTAATAATTCTTTGTTTGGAACTTTCTTTTCACCGAAAAGACCATGAATTATATTTTTAGTTTTAAATTTCAAAATTTCCCATTGGCGTTTTGCTTGCATAATGCGTTTTTTCATAACAAGCCCATGTGGACTTAAAGCAAACTTGTCTTCTGGGATTTCTGGCACCTCAGCACTTTTTAAAACGTCAGTAGCAAACGTAGCACAATTCCGCTCAAATAATTTATAAGTTCCCGGATCTTTTTTTTGGCGTTGAATTTCAGCCATTGCTTTATCATACTGATCATGACTGATGCGCCAAACGATTGCTTCATTGTAAGGAGATCTTGCATCCTCTTCACATACTTCCCCTGGATTACCTTTAATCATTTTGATGGGATTTAAATCTTGCCCCGTATAACCAAAACGTTTTTCAATTCCAGTTTCATCTGACAAGCCAATAAAAGCATGCCCTGTCAAAGCAACTGGATCAAGTGATTGAGTACATGCCCAAGATGCCAATTGATTATGTTTCGCAAAATCACGAAACGGCAACATCATTGGTTTTGGTGTATCCAAATATAAGGTTAATAAACATTCCTGTTCAGCCATATTAAAAATATCCTTATCTTTACTTGCGATAATTTTATCTAAAATTGCGAAAAAAATCAATAAATTTAACTTTTGATTCACTTTTTTTTAATGAAAGAAATGTATACTGACCCAACACAATAACCAAAGGGTACTTAAGTGATTAAATATTTAGAATATTTTCAAAGTTTTATTCCTAAATTTTTCAGAACGTTGCATTCAGATAAATACACGTTATCCTGTCTCAAAAAAGATGTTGTTGCAGGGATTACCGTAGCCATCGTTGCTTTGCCATTGTCTATGGCTTTAGCTATTGCTTCAGGAGTTGGTCCAGATAAAGGTCTATTTACAGCCATTATTGCTGGATTTTTAATTTCTTTGATGGGGGGATCTCGTTTCCAAGTTGGAGGTCCAACAGGTGCGTTCGTTGTCGTCATTTATAACATTATCAACCAACATGGATATGATGGATTAGCTGTTGCCACAATGATGGCTGGAATTATTCTAATCGTAGCTGGTTTTTTCAAACTTGGCTCAATGATTAAATACATTCCTTATCCTGTCGTTACAGGCTTTACCGCAGGGATTGCTGTGATTATTTTTTCAAGTCAAATCAAAGATCTTTTTGGTTTACAAATGACCTCTGTTCCTGCAGATTTTTTTGACAAATGGGTTGCTTATTTCAAAGCAGCATCATCCTTTGATCACGCCTCAACGATTGTCGCAATGATCACTTTACTCATTATGGTTCTCATCCGTAAATTCCGTCCCTACTGGCCATTATTTTTGATTGGTGTTATTGTTGGTTCCGTCATGGTTGCAGGGTTAAATTTACCAGTTGATACTATTGGAACAAAATTTGGTGGTATTCCATCAAACTTACCAAAACCATCTTTTCCTGCTTGGTCTTGGAATATGATTTCTGAATTACTTCCAAGTGCTTTCACCATTGCTTTCTTAGCAGGTATTGAATCTCTTCTTTCAGCTGTGGTTGCAGATGGGATGACAGGTGACCGTTCTTTATCAAACTGCGAACTTGTTGCCGAAGGTATTGGCAACTTCATGTCTGTCATTTTTGGTGGTATTCCTGCAACAGGAGCTATCGCTAGAACAGCAACTAACATTAGATCTGGAGCTTATTCCTCACTTGCAGGAATGATCCATGCTGTCGTTATGTTATTATTCATGCTTTTCTTGTCAAAATTAGCTTCATTTATTCCACTTGCCAGCTTGGCAGCAGTACTCGTTATTGTTTCTTGGAATATGAGTGGTTTCGACCGGATACGTTTATTAATGTCTGCCCAAAACGGAGATAGACTTACAATGATTGTGACATTCTTGTTGACCATATTTGTAGATTTAAACACCGCAATCGAAGTCGGATTTATTATGGCTTGCTTGATCTTCATGCACCGTATGTCTATCAGCTTTGCTGTTGAAAGTGATGCAAAACTCACAGATGAACGCGGTCACGAAGGTTTAAATGCAAAAGATTGGGCTTTCAACCTACCAGAAGGTGTGGCAGCATTCCATATTAATGGACCGCTTTTCTTTGGAGCAGCATCTCGTTTAACTGCCTTTTTTGATACAATTCCAGACCCACCAAAAGTCATTATTTTGCGTATGGGTGGTGTTCCAATGATGGATGCAACGGCTGTGAACATTTTAACGGATTTTATCAAGAAAAGCCGTCAAAACAATGCTCGCGTCATTATCAGCAACTACCGTTCTCAACCACGAAAAGTATTGAAAACCGAAATTGTTAAAAACCGCTTGAATAAAAATGTTTGGTGGTCTCCAAGTTTCAATCAAGCTTTAACATTAGCAAAAGAATTTATTGGTGTAGAAGAATAAGGATTTTTAAAATGTCAGCATGTTTATTTCTCGTTATAATGCTTGCTATCAAATTGATTTATGATGGTGTTCTCGCAAAAATCGAGACTATTCAACGTAAAAAACCTTTACCTAAACAAGTCGCAGATATCTACGATACTGACAGATATAACAAATTTATTGCCTACTCCTCTGACAAAAAAAATTTGTATTTTTTTGAAAGTATTTTATCCATGGGAATTGATATTGCGATTATCTATTCCCCCTTCTACAAAATGATGGAATTAAAATGTGACGGAATTTATTCCTTAACTTTATGGACTTTCGTTCTGCTAACAATTTTAGCTTTTATCATTAAAGTCCCTTTTGATTATTACAATGTTTTCACTCTTGAAACTAAATATGAATTAAACAAAAAAGATTTAAAAGAATTTATCAAAGATGAAGTTATTTCACTGATATTTGGTACCGTTATTGTTGGTGGTTTATTCGCGCTTACCGTTTATTTTGGCGAAAATATTCCTAAATGGACAAATCATTTTACAGTCGATTGGGAAGGAACTCTCAAGATTTGTATCATTATCTTATCAATCGTCTTTGTCATTTACGTTCTATTACAGTTTATTTCTTTATTTGCCATTCGTTTGATTTATAAATTTACCCCTATGCCAGAAGGTGAATTGAAAACGGAAATTTTGAACTTATTGGGCAAATTAAAAAAGAAAATTAAAGCAATTAACGTGTATAATGAATCAAAAAAATCTGTTAAGAAAAATGCTTTTTTGATGAAATTATTATTCTACAAAGAATTCGGTATTGCTGATAATTTTATGAATGAAAACTCTCACCGCGAATTATTGGCAGTCTTATCTCATGAAATTGGACATTTAAAACATAAAAAGAATTTGCTCAACTACATCGTCTGGGCAACGATTGCTGGTATTGTCGTTTTATTCACTTACGTTTTACATGATCCAAAAGTTTTATTTACAATTAATCATTGGATAAATGCCTCTTTTGATTTAACAAAAAATAACTATTACTTGTATTTCCTTATATATTCAAACATCGTCATTCCTTTATTTTTCATATTCTCAACGTTTGACAATTATCGTTCCAGACAGGAAGAATATGAAGCAGACCGCGAAGCTATTAAAAACGGTTATGGAACAGAAATGATTACAACCTTCAAAACAATCAGTAACGAAGAATTAATTAACGTTAATCCTCATCCTGTTATTGAATTTCTGAATTATAATCATCCTGGAATGTATAATAGAATCAAAGCGATAGAAGAAGGCATATCAAAAAAGTAAAGAATGTCTTGAAAATCAAACGTTTTTAGAGTAGATAAGACTCACTTAAATGGGAATTATTGAATGGCAAGTTTGCTTCAACAAGAATTTGGAAAAACAACTGATGAAAATGCAGTTCGTTTAGAAAAATTAAAAGAGTTAATTAAAACAACGTCTCCTACAGGAAAAAAAGTCCTCGAAGATGCTGAAAAAAACAACATTGAAATCAACTTTGATTCTTTGGGAAATTTCAATGGAATGTACGTTCCAAATTTGAAAACAGTTATCTTAAACCAAGATGTATCGGATCATGTTTTAGCAACAACTTTGATTCATGAAATTCAACATTCAAAACAAGTCCTTAATCGCGAAACTGAAAATACTATTTTTTCAAATATTGCCATTGAACGTGCAGGGGAAGCTGATGCTATGGCTGTTCAAGCTGCCGTTGCCTATGAAATGGGGTTATATATCCAAAATCGTCGGTCTAATCCAGACTATATTCCAACCATTGGGGGTGCTGCTTTGTATGCTAGTTCTGCTTTTGAAGAAGCCCATAGCAAAATATTTAATGCTTACAGATTTTCAATGAAAAAAAATGATAATTTGGATTTAGCTAAGAATTCAGCGTTCAAAGCTTGGTACAAGGATAAAGATTACGTCAATAAATATGATCAACGTGTTGTTGAATCAGCATCCTTGAGCTTATTCAACAGAAAAGCTTTTACAAAAAATCCATCACCTGTCGATTTGTACCCAGATTTTAACTATATTGAACCTGCCTTTTTCAAATCAAAAGAAGCAACGACTTTACCAGAAGATTTAGTTAAACAAGCTGCTTCTATTGAACGTTTCAACATCAGAAATATGTTCAAGCTGTTCAGTAAAAATGCAACTGTATCAGCTGATAATTTTTACACAGAAAAACCGGATGGAACGATTGTTCCTCCTAAAAAACAAACGACAATCAGAACAAAATTGTTAGACAAACAAGCTCAAAGATAATGAATAAAACAAACGTTATGCGGATTTTAGAATCTGCAAAAATTGATTATCAAGCTTTTGAATATGATTCTTCAAAAGGCGTTGATGCTTTGTCTGTTGCTCAATTTTTAAATCGTCCTCCAGAACAAATATTTAAAACACTTGTTTGTCAATCATCTCCACGCGATTATCACGTCTTTGTCGTTCCTGCAAATGCTGATTTAGATTTAAAAAAAGCAGCAAAAGCAGCGGGTGTCAAAAAAGTTGATATGATTCCATTGAAAGCCCTTTTACCAACGACAGGATATATTCATGGAGGCTGTTCTCCTGTCGGTATGAAAAAACAATTTCAGACTGTCATCGATGAAACAGCCATTTTGTTTGATGAATTTTGCGTTAGTGGGGGGAAAGTTGGTGTGACAATAGCTGTCAATCCAGAAAAACTTGCATCCCTTATCAACGCAACTTTTGCAGACATCACAGCCTAATCTATAAAGTATTGAGTCATGATTCTGATTATTTTATGTAGCTTATTTAATTAATCGTACAACATCATTTGAAATTTAATTACTTTTTCTGAACGACGTAAAAGCTAGTGATTAAAATAATCAATACGCCTATCACAAAACGCATATCTATCGTTTCCTGGTACATAAAATAACCTATCAATGCAGAAATAGGAATTTGCAGATAATTCAAAGGAGAAACAACAGTCGTTTTAGCAATTTTATATGCCTGAATAACGCAATACTGAGCTACAGTTGATTCCAACGCAATCATAAAAACGTGGAAATACGTTTGAGCTGACATTGGCGTCCAATGAGTGATTGCGGGATATATTGTCAAAACGAAGCAAGCTATACCAAAATACATCAACATAGCAACAGGATGTTCTGTATGTGATAATTTTTGAACGTAAATATAGGTCACTGCCAACGTAAATGCAGCCAACAAAGCACTTAATTCAGGAACAGAAATTCCAACGCTTGGATTTAATACAATTAGCGTTCCGACAAAACCTAAACAAGTTGCTACCGTTTTATTGATACCTGCTTTTTCTCGTAAAATCAGATAAGCCATGATGATATTAAATAACGGACTTGTAAATGATAACGCTGTTGCAGTTGCCATTTGAATTTTTGAAAAAGCATAAAAACTTGAAACGATATTTGAAACACCAAAAAACAACCGAAAGGTATAATTTTTGTATTGTTTTGTTTTCATAATGTGAAAGCCATACTTAAAAAGTAACGGCATTAAAATCAACATTTGAAACCAACTCCGAACGAAAGTCATTTGTATAGCTGACAACTGAACACCACAATATTTAACCGTTGTGTACATCGCTTGAAATAACACAACGGAAGCAATCATCCATAAAGCTCCAATGACGTTCTTATTTTTCATATTTTTATTCCCCAAAAACTTAACTTAATTCATATGCACCCGTATATAAATCATAGTATTTATTTTTCAAAGCCATTAATTCATCATGATTTCCTGTTTCAATAATTTTTCCTTGCTCTATCACGACAATTTTATCTGCATTTCGAACAGTCGACAATCGGTGTGCAATCACAAAAACAGTCCGTCCCTTCATCAAATTATTCATCGCTTTTTCAATCAAAGCTTCCGTTCTGGTATCAACACAGGAAGTAGCCTCATCTAAAATCAAAACAGGTGGATTTGCCAACATTGCTCTTGCAATAGACAACAGCTGTCGTTGTCCTTGACTTAAATTTCCTCCGTCTGCTGTCAAAACAGTATCATATCCCTTTGGTAATTTTTGAATAAAATCATCTGCACAAGCCATTTTTGCCACGTGAATAACATCATCATCAGTTGCATTCAAATTACCATACTTGATATTATTCATCACAGAACCGGTAAATAAATGTGTATCCTGTAAAACCATCGCCATCGATTTTCTAAGATCAGCCTGCTTAATTTTATTGATATTGATACCATCATACCTAATTTTACCACTATGCAGTAAATAAAATTTATTAATCAAATTTGTAATAGTCGTCTTACCAGCACCAGTTGAACCAACAAAAGCGACTTTTGTTCCTGCTTGAGCTTCTAAATTAAAATCAAATAAAACCTGTTTTTCTGGAATATACCCAAAATTGACGTTTTCAAAAACAACGTTTCCAGATAATTTTGTATAAGTAGTTGTTCCATCATGATGAGGATGTTTCCAAGCCCATTGATTTGTTAATTTCTCTGTTTCAACTATATTTCCCGATTTATCATTTTCAACGTTCACCAAACGAACGTAACCATTATCAATTTCATCCGTTTCATCCAAGAATTTAAAAATACGTTCTGAACCAGCCAAAGCCGATAACATTTCATTACATTGAGTAGATAATTCTGCAATAGGTCTAGTTAAAAGTCTTGTAAACTGAATAAAAACAGCCAGTGAGCCAAAATCCATTTTGCCAATGGAAAGTAAAAATCCACCAACAATCCCCGTTAAGATAATCAAAAAATAAGATAAATTTCCAACACAAGGCATTAAAACGGTTGAACAAGTAATTGCAGATGACGCATCTTTAAATAAAGTATCTACTTTTTGATCAAATTCTTTTTCAACAGCTGGCTCACGACAAAAAACCTTGACAACTTTTGCCCCTGAAATAATTTCTTCAATATATCCATTGACGTGCCCAATTGATTCTTGTTGTTGCTGATAAAAACGTCTAGACTGCTTCATAATCAACTTAATTATTAAAAAAATTAAACACAAAACAACGGAAACGAATACTGTTAAAACAGGAGAAAGAACAATCATACTTGTAAAAATAATGACTATCGTCAATATAGCCATACAAAACCGTGGAAACAGGTGAAGAGCTAACAGCGTATCAACGTCATTTGTAAACAAGCTCATAATTTCACCGTATTGATGTTTATCAAAGAAAATTATTGGTAATCTTTCAAATTTGGCAAACATCTCGTTCCTGATTTTTTCAAAAACTCGATTGACTATCTGTATTCGTATTTTCGCTTGAATCCAAGCCAAAATCGTCCCAAGAAGCATCAATCCAATCATACAATAAATATAGTGATAAAATTGGGTTAAATCTGGATGATTCTGTTTCATCAATGGTAAAATGCACCCGTTAATAAGCGGTTTTTGCAATCCTAAGATAGCTAATTCAGCACTACCAACAATACATACAATTAATAACAAAAGTACAAAATGAAATTTTCGTTCTAAGACGTATCCAACCAACCTTTTTAACGTCTTTTTTAAATCCTTGGGTTTTTCACCAGGGGCATGTCGAGTGAGAACGTGTGGCGTTTTAATTTTACTCATTGAACGCCTCCCAATTGTGTTTGGTACATATCCTGATAAATTGCATTATATTTCATTAAATTTTCAGGTGTATCAAAAGCATCAACCTTACCATTATTTAAAACAAGAATTTTATCAGCATTTAAAACAGAAATTATTCTTTGAGTAATAATAATTTTTGTTGAATCAATCTGTTTTAATTCGTCTCTGATTTTACGATCAGTCATATTATCAACGGCACTTGTTGAATCATCAAAAATAATGATTTTCGATTTTTTTAACAATGCTCGAGCAATACATAATCTTTGTTTTTGCCCTCCTGATAAATTGACGCCCCCTTGACCAAGATCCGTTTGAAAACCTTTAGGCATTTTTGAAATAAACTCATCAGCACAAGCCATTTGACAAACGCGATCAAGTTCTTCTTTTGAAGCAGTCAAATTTCCCCATCGCAAATTTTCTTCAATCGTTCCTGAAAACAAGGTATTATTTTGCAAAGCAATTGAAACGTTATTTCGCAAATAATTCAAAGAATACTCTTTGATATTATGTCCCCCTATTTTGATTTCACCTGAAAATATATCATACAAACGAGGCAATAACATCACCAAAGAGGATTTCCCTGAACCAGTCTGACCGATAATTCCAATCATTTCACCTGATTTAATTTCAAAAGAAACATCATCCAAAACCTTGCGATCTTGAACGTACCCGAAATCAACTTTTGAAAAAACAACTGATCCATCATCCATTTGAACCTTACTTTTTGGATTATCAATCAGCGTAGGCTCCTTTTCAAGAATTTCATTAATGCGTTCTGCACAAACTCTTGTTCTAAAATAGGCATTTAGCAACATTGATATCATATTTGTTGCAATCAAAATATTAAAAATATAGGTAAGAAAACAAACCAATTCACCTGGCGTTAATTGTTGGGATAAGATCAATTTTCCACCAAAAAATAAAATACTGATAACGCCACTTTCCAAGAAAAAAATGATAATTGGCTCATTTAGTGAAATTAATTTATCAGTCCTAATTTGAGAATTCTTTAATTCTTGTACTGTTTCACAAAATTTATTTTTTTCGTATTTTTCACGAACAAACGACTTAACAATTCGAATAGCAATTAAAATTTCTTGTAAAGCTGAATTAAGACCATCAACTTTATTCATAAAAATCATAAATAATTTCGTTGTTTTTTTGGAAATAAAAAACAAACACGTCCCTAAAACAAGAAAATACAAAATAAAAATCAGCGATAATTCTGCATGAATTTTAAACGCCATAAAAATAGAACAGACAATCTTCAATGGAGAAAACAACATTGACCGAATAATCAGCATAAATACGTTTTGAACCATCGTGATATCTGAAGTTAATCGTGTGATAATCGAAGGAATAGAAACTTCATCTAAATTTGAAAAAGAATAATTTTGAACACAACTAAAACATTTATTGCGTAAATTTTTAGCAAAACCAGCCCCTGCCAAAGCAGTCAATCTGCCAGCCAACACACCACTTACCAAAGCACATAAACATAGTGCAAATAGTTCAATAATTAGTGTTTTTAAATTTATGCCCCATTCCCCTGCTAAACATTTATCTAATAATTGAGCAATCAAAAAAGGAATTAAAATTTCACAAACGACTTCACAAGTAACAAATAATGGGGAAAGTATGGCATACTTTTTATATTCACCTAAATAGGGAAACAATTTTCTAAATCCAGATTTTTTTGACATAACAAACCCCTTATAAAAAACCCCTAATCAAGGGGTTTTTATTTTATCTGCTTATTTGTGCCTTTTTCACAGCAGCATCAAATGCTTTTCGAGTGCGATAAGGAACGTGTCGTCGTGTTGGCAACTCTGTTTGTTGAGCAATAGAACTTTGCAAAGAAGGTGATTTTTTTCCACCATTTTTCACATCTTCATAATCAATTGTATCTTCTTTATCTGTTGGAAAATAATTTTCAAATTTTTTAATCGCAGATTGTAACGGCATAACAATCGTTTTTTCACTTGGATTAAGATCATACGTTGGAGCAGGTATATCGACTTGTTCTTTCTTTTCTTTTTTCTTTGCATCAGACAAAGAAGCTGAACCATCTGCTTTTCCCACAACGTCAGTTGAAGATGAATCTGTATGACCACCACTTACGTCCGTATGCGTATCGACACCAGCCGTATCCACGTCTGCAGTATTCCATACACCACTTCCATATGCATATGCTGCAACGGTTGTACCAAACAAAGCACAAGCTGCTGTAAAATCACGCCATGAAGCTTTTTGCGTAACAAAATCTTTTGCTGTTTTATATATATTTTTCAATTCTGGCCAAGCAACGATGGAAGCTACACCTGTTCTTGCGACTTCACGCGCCATATAAGCATCCCCTAAACCACAGGAAGCGGCAACTGCCCCCAAAGTTGCTTTAGCAATTGTACGAGCAGATTTTGATTTATTTTTGACCATATAGTCGCTTATATCTTCACATTCGTAATTTTGACGAGCCTTTTCTGCATCATAGAACATTGGTTTCATATTGCGTGCAAAATTATAAACACATAATCCCGCAACAGCAGCAACACCAATCTCTTTTGCAATCAATAAACGCCCCATCCCTTGAGCCATCTTTTTGAATTTGGAATAAACGTTTCCATATTTCATATTCGATATTTTTTCATCGACAGCTTTGATTTTTTCATGAATCTTTTTTGTAACTGGATTGCTATCCAAAATTTTATCTTCAATCTGATCTATACGTTCTTCAAGAGACATACAAGATTGCGTTGCCTGAGCAAAGAAACTGGCAGCAGAACTTTGTCTAAGTTGAATTTTTCCATTTTTTTCTACGTATTCGTATGCCATTATTCTGCCTCCAATTTTTGGAATAATTCATCAATGTCTTGTTTAATTTTTTCAGGTGTTTCACGTTTTAAATCAGCATTTTTTGCAGCAATATCAGCAGTAAAAATCATAATTAAGCCGGTATCCATTTCAAATTGTAATCTATCACAATAGGTTTGCAACGTAATATGTTCAGCTGAAGTCATTAAATAGGTATATGTCTTCAATTTTGTCGTTTCAACGAAAGATTCCCAAAAATCTTTTGTTGCCTGAGCATCCACCTTATCATTATCATCCGTTATTTCAATTTTTTGTAAAATCCGACAAGTTTTTTGGAATTGAGGATAAATCCATTCACCATTATCATTTTCAAAAGGATCAAAAGAATCGTATTTTTCCAAAACTTTAAAATTATCTAAAATTTGTTCCGTTTCAGGTAACTTATCTAACCCATTTTCTTCATCATATTTTTTTAAAAATGGTTCAATCTTTTTCAAAGCTTTTTGACTTAAATCTGCTAAGGTCTTATTTTTACTCGTTTCAAAATTTTTAGCAAAAGAATAAAAATTTGGAGCAAAATCAACAGATTCTCCATAAGCCGTTGTTGCAATCATTTCCATTCTTTGCAAAACGTATTGTTCCAACATCTCACGATATTTTTCTTCTACGTCAAGAGACGCCAATATCATTTGCCGTTCTGACATATCAGGCGAAAATTCATTCATATCAAAAGCCATAAAAGCACCTCAATCCATTCTAAGACGATTTATTTTACACTATTTTTTACAAAAAATAAATAAAAAACTTGAAAAGGAAAAAATATAGGGGTATAAGGAGTTTTGTTCAGTGGGTGATTAGCTCAGTTGGTAGAGCAGCTGACTCTTAATCAGCGGGCCGCGGGTTCGAATCCCTCATCACCCACCATTCAAAACCGCAGTTTTATGCGGTTTTTTATTTTTCTTTTTGTCTATTTTTGGCAAAAATGTATAACGCGTTAGACAACGTCGACATTTCTATTTTTTCATGCTTTTTTCGCAAAGTTCTTCCCAGACTACATTATTGCGATTGATAAAATATATTGTTTCTGCAGTATCTCTTTCGACATCGTAATATACTGGTTCATAAATTGCGCAAAAATCACCTACTAAATTTCTGCTGCACGCGCTCAGAAGTAGAACTATCGCGTAAAGAGTTCCGCGCGCTGTTAGCAAGCAAAACAGCTTCCTCTTGTTTTTTGTCTTTATCAACATTTCCTTTTGTTTTCCCTAGTTTGTACGATAAAAAATTTCCAACAGCTATCAAAACAGCCGTTATAATTCCAAGAATAACTTCAATTTTCATTTTTTGTTCTATCCACCATAACCTTTTGACTAAAATAAACTCTTTCAAAAAATTCAGATTTTTTACCTTTATTAAAATTAGAAACAGGACGAAAATATCCCATAACTCTTGTCCAAATCTCACAAGGTTGTCGTTCGTCATCTTGTAAGTTTACTTCATCATACTTATTCATTTTATTCCTCTTTTAAGTTTAGATTTTTCTTAAAAAATATACTTAAAAATCACTTTCTTTTTCTGTATCGATTTTGTTATCGCGAATAATCCATCCTGCAAAATATCCACATAAAAATATGCAGCAGGCGATTAATAAAACCAAAATTGAACCCATTATTTGCATCCACTAATCCATTCGCCAAGCATATCACATACAATAACACTTATATTTGATTGGTCTTGCAAGGATATTTCAAAACCAAGGCAACCACATAACAATACAATAAGTCCAACCAAAAATTTTTTGCTAACAAAAATTTTTAAAAAATTTTTAAACCATGTTTTCATTCAATTTTCTCCTTTAATAAGTCCAAATAGTTATTTCGTTTTCTGTTGGTTTTAAGTCAAGATGAATAAAATTTTTAGCAATTCCAATTCTCTGAAACCCAAAATATATTGCATTTTTGATTAACATTCCTCGTTTTAAATCATCAGTTATTAAGATGTCTGCGGCAAGGCCTAGTAAGTGACCGCTATTAACAGCACCACCTGCCTTTTCGTTGCAATCTGGGCATCTAAAACCACTTGTTATGATAAAAGGAAAATTACAACTCTCCCTAAGAGTGTTTATTTTATCTATAAAGTTTCTGTCCATCCTGCAAAGGCCACATCCGCATTTACAGGTAAATTCTGAAAATGTAAAAAATTTCGAATTTTCACCTTGCCAAATTCTACTCATGAATTTTTTCCTTTATTTTTCACCAGATAATAAACTCGTAAGATTGCATATATAAACGAACATATAGCTATCCCAAACGCCAAATAAGCATTGACATAACTTAACCATTCTGGAGCAGACAGCCCAGCACCAATAATACTCACCTCTTTTATTTGTTTCATTTTACATCCCCCAACATAATTGTATTAAATTGCCCTTCTGTAATAATTCCCCTTTTATATGCTTCACAAAGACCGATATATGTAATGTCCCCGCAATCAAACAAATTTTTGATAAGATCAAAAACTTTGCATTTAAAAAAATCTAGTTTATTTTGTTCTTGTTCAGTCATGCCACACCTTTATATGCAAAAAAATAACAAAGTAAAAACACATGGCCCTGCAATGTACTCGCCAATCTTTGTATTATGAGCTAATCCTGCAGGTATATAACTAACACCAACAATTAATCCGGCAAAACAGAACCATAGATTAGGAATTAAAACAGCAACTAAAATAGCGGTCAATGTGTAACGAACTGTCATTCCAATGAAGTTTCCCCAGAACGATCTTGATTGCTCTGGACCACCACACAACCACATAACAAACTTAACAAATAAGGGGTGTCTGTCCTCGGCGTCTGAACTGTGGTCCCAATATTTAAACCACATACCATGTGATAATGCCCAAAATATCATAAACGATATACACACGGCATACATACGCCAATTATTCCAATCGAGAATGTCTTTTATATAATACATAGCCAGAACAATTGCTATGCCTACAAGATACTTAACCCATCTCCAACAATATCCAAAACTTCCTCCAAACCATGCGCGCCATATAAAAACAAATGGGAGTATAAGAAAACCAAGTAAACTTCTTTTTTTCATTGTAAAACTCCTTTTAAATCATTTCGTTGAATTATCTTTTTACAAGCTGCGACGGAAACGTACGGACTAATATATTTTTTAAAAGCGTAAGTCATATTGCAGCTTTTAAAATAACCGCAATAAGATAGAACTTTTCTGCTCTGATATAATGAAAGATGCTTGTATTTGTATATTTTCTTAAAACAACGTTTGCTTTTTAAAAATAATTTTTCAGATAAAGTTGTTTTGTCTTTTCTAAAAATATAACCCAAAAATTCAAAAATTTTTACAGAGTGAATTTGATTTTTTTTGACCGAAAGTTTGATTTTATTTAAAAAAACTTTAGCCCAATATACGTATTTTTTTATTTTTCTTTTATTTGAACCAAGAATTAATATATCATCCATGTATCTAATGTAATATTTTACTCGCTGTTCCTCTTTACTTTTATGATCCAAAGCGTTCAACATGACATTTGCAAAAAATGGACTGGTATAAAAACCAATTAAAATACCATGTTTATATTTTATTCCATTTTGGTTAACAGTGTTTGATCTTAAAATCCTCGAAAATAAAATCAAAACTCTTTTGTCTTTTATAACTTTTCTTAATTCTTTAAAAACAAAACTAGGGTGTATGTTTTGGAAGAATTTTTGAATATCGAGTTTTGTATAATATTTTATACTTTTCTTATTCCTGATTTGCTTTGAAATCCATTTTTGTGCAGAATGTGTTCCTCGTCCTCTGACGCTTCCACAAGATAGTTCGTAAAATCTTTTTTGAAAAAGAGGATAAACGACATTCATTATTGCATGATGGACACATTGTTCTCTGACAAACTCAGGGCAAACAATGATACGTTTTTTTAATTGAATTCCATCATTTATAATTTTTGCTTTATGATAACGAGGAGGTTGCCATTCTCCGCTAACGAGCCAACTTTGGATTTGAATTGCTGTTTTATCAATATCTTCAAGAGCTACTTGAACAGAGTGCTTTTTTCTTTTACCTCTAGCAGCTCTCAATATAGCTTTTTTGATATTTTCTAAATCTACAATTTTCTCAAAAAGAAATCCGTATCTTTTCATCTTTCCAATGCCTATACCACTTTCAACTATGTTACTCACAGTATCTCGTTATGGCGAATTTTTGCTATCCATAAGCAAGGAAAAACCAGAGCTTTGAAGAAACGTATAAAACGCAATGGATTGCGACGCGCCGTTGTTCCAGTTCGAGTTAGAAGCTAGGTTGTTAACGTTGAAGCAAAGTACACCGGCAATAGTACCGTTGTTCACATTACCGCCACGGATAAGAACCCCACGATTTTAAGTCGTGCTTCTATTTTCCAATCGGACACGAGCTTTCGCTCTGGTAATCCCTTTTTTCTGTAATCCTCATTCGACTAAGCCAAGTTTCATCGAACTACATTTTTTTTAACATCATACAGATTACATTGTTGATGCAAAAGGGGAAGGTATTCCCCTTTAAAACCCTATCTCGAGTGATACGAAAGCGACGCGCCGACGGCCCAGTACGAGATAGAAGCAAGGTCGGCAACGTAGAAGCAAAGAACACCGGCAAGAGTACCGCCGTCCACATCACCGCCACGGAGAAGAACGTCAATCTGTCCGTTGTTCGACCACATTCCATCACAAGTGTATGTTGTTGCAGAACCACCAGTTACAGACTTAGGCAAGAAACTTCCGTCATACACTTCTTCACTTACAATGTACGATTGCGATGCAGCAGGCACTGAAATCCCTGTGTTTTTATAACCAGTTCCGTCAAGATTGTATCCTTCTGCAGTTGATCCATCTATCGTTGAATAAGTGTGTTTAACGAAATATGTGCCGTTCTTATTGATAACACCAACTTCCCTGTTCCATCTGTGAGAGAACCAATTTTCCATACCAAACATAGCGTTATGAGCGCCATTTCTACCATGGAATAGACCGTCTTTTAAACAACGTCCATTATGCAATGTTAACGCAGTTGTAGATGATGGAGAAGTTCCTAAAACAGCTTGAGAGTTTGTGTTTTTAAACATTAAAAGGAACAGATCTATGATTAAATCACTGTCTGATGCGCATCCGATATCCCAACCAACGCCGTTTGCTGATGCGTAATTTCTTTCATTTGCAGCACCGCCTGTTGTCGCATAAGCAGTCATTTGATTTGGAGGTACAGTTGTTGTTGTAGTTGTACAACAAATTGAGCGAAGTTTTGAGCTGACTAGAGCGCATTGGAATATACTTGTGTAAAAATGATCTGCATAACTTCCGTCAGCAAGTTTTGTACTCCAACATTCATAACTATCATCTAATTTTTTATTTGAAAAATAGCAATAAACCTTTGCCCCATCCGTGTACTTCTTACGATAAATCGTGTCCCATTCCATCATAAAGTTGTAATCATGTTGAGACGCTGCTGTTAAAACATCAGATGCACTTCCATCTGCTTTTTTAGTATAATCATTTGGATCTAAATAGTAAGCAACTGTTCCATCTGGACTTAATGCGCAAGCTTTTGGGAAGAACGGAGCATTTTTCCAACCGCCGTAAGTGAAAATATCAGTCGTCCAGTTTTGATAAGCTTTTTCAAAATTTGCATTATCTGCATCCTCTGGATATGTAATGCAAGTATTTGGATCTGGATTATTCATATCCCAACAATAAGCAAAGATATAAACGCCAAAATTATTCCGTGAGTGACGACAATACACATCGTGTGCAGAATACGGAAAAGCTTTATAACACCACTGATCTGCATTTTCCTGTGTATCTTCGTATTCAGTGTTTTGATATGTATTTCTGACAGTCTCGTCAACAACAAGAGTTCCATCCCATTCGTCTTTTGGATAACTTCCTTGTTTTTTAACAACACGAGTTCCTTTCCAAGAACACATCAATTGTCCATTTTTATTGAAAGTGTCAGCAGGATCTGTCCATTTTAGCTTAACAGTATTACCAACAACTTTTATTGAACTATTTATAATATGAGATGGTTCCATACCAACACCCCCTAAATCCTCTTTTTTCCAAAAATTTGCTTCATCTAAACCATGACCTATATTATCGTTTTGCAGTGATCTATACATAGAAAGTCCTGTACTATCAGCAGTCAAAACAACATCGTTTTGTTTGTATTTAATAGAGACATTATAAAAGCTAACAGCAGGCCTGCTCCAACTAGCCAAGGTTCCATCTGTCACAAGCGTGTCACCTTCGTGATTTGTTTGATCTGGTAAAACAGATTGTGCTTGCGCAGCCCAACCTTTAGCAGAATGTTCACCACCTAAACCTTGGACTTGCTCGTCTGTTCCTTCTGCCCAAATAAAAGATTTGTTTTTACTGTCTTGCGCACTAGAAGCAGCACTTGGAGCAGCATTGATATTATCAAGATCTTCCGCGCAATCCTTAATACTTTCAAGATCGTTAGAAACCGCATTGATATTATCTTCATTATCAGCAACGGCAGAAACTTTTTCTTTTATTCCGGAAACCTTAACAATATCTTCTTTTATACCAACAGCTTCTAAAATTTCAGAAATATTGTTATAAATTGCTTCTAATTCTTCAGAATGGTCTGATAGATTTTCAATTTTTGTTTTTATTTCTGATAAAACAACAATTTCGTTTTTGATTGATGCTGTATCTTGTATTTCTGCCTCAATGTCAGCATTTGTATTTATGCTTTCGATGTTATTTGCATTAATATCAATATTGTCTATTGATCTATAAACACGTTCAACGGCTTCAACTAATTGTTCTGGAGATACATCTGAAAAAATATCAACAGCAACAGCTCTGTCTAACGTTTCCTTCAATTGCTGCAAAAGCATTGTCAATTTATCTAATGCCTGTTCGTGAAGCTCTGCAGGAAACTTATCATTTTCCACATAATCTGTTAATTGAGTAAATTCAACGTTACGTATAACGATTAATTGAGTTCCTGCGGTTGGGAAATTTGTTAAAATAACATCTGCTCCGTTTTTATACACACGAAGGCTTGCAGGATCTTCAGGAGTTCCACTAATACTATAATCGACATCTTTTGTTAAAAGTTGTTTTGGATTATCACCAACTTTGATATAAACTTTTAAATCTGTTTGTTCCAAAAAATAATAAGGGAAATTAAAAGTTTTTGTTTCGCCGGAACAAACCACTTCTATTTTATTCGTTGACGTTGAAATCGTCATCTTGCTACCTCCATAGTTAGATATATTGCTTGAACTGTCATAGGCAATGGTTCGTCCTGAATAATAACAACGTCTGCGTCTTTGGACCACACACCACCACTTGCAACTTTATAATTGCCTGTAAATAAACCAACCGCTTTATCCATATCCATATTTGCAAAACGCATTGGCATAATTTTCATATTGTTTGCAACACCGACTTTTCCGCCAAGTGTTTTTTGCAGCATTAATTCTATTCCAGAAATATGTTTTTCTGATCGTTCTGTTCCTTCAGCAGGAATGATCGTTGCTGGCTGTAATATACTTTCATATCCAATTCCAACAATGATGTGTTTTGCGCCGAACTGTAAATCAATCGTTCCATTTTCAACAACTCTATCTGGATGTACAGCACCATCTGCAAGAACCTTGACAGACTTTCCTTCTAAATGATCTAATCCTGTAATTTGTTTTACTTCTGTCGGACTATCTAACTCAAAACCACAATCAACAAAAAAAGCATTTTCTGCTGATACTTCACCATCTCGCAATCCAGAAGTCAATCCTTCAAGATATGTTTTAGTATCTCCGTTAATTTCTCTTTCTACCAAAAAATAAACATCGTCACGTTCTTCATCAAGATTTGGCATTGTTGCAATACTAATGACTTTTCCTCCAAAATCATTTTCGAACCAAGCAACAACCTTATCCTTCATTGATATCGTACAACCGATAACTTGACCGCTTTTTTTAACGCACCATAAAATAGGTATTTTGCGAGATTGATAAGCTATTTCCTTTATCTTTCCGAGTGTAATGTCTTCATTAAAAGCCGTTAAACTGTCTTTTGAAAATTCCTCATAAACAGTTGAGTACTTAATTCCTTGAATTGTTCTGCGAAAAATATCAACAAAAATAGCGTTATCGTCAACAGCGATTGCTTTTGTTGAGCATGTTCCATATTCAAAGGCCTTAATTGCTTTCTTATTTGAAGGTGTGATTGCATATCCCATAGCATTTGAAGTAACAGCATTTATTTGGTTCATACATCCAACTAATAACATTCCTCCGGCAGAATTTAACCAATATATTTCACCAGACTTTTCATTCGATAAATCGCAAGAAAAACCGTGAGTATCAAGGACTGTTCCGTCTTCTTTTTTAATTCGAAAATCTGTCCCTGCTGACTGCTGTCCGGCATAAACAGAACCACTCTTTGCTAAAAATAAACGCTCTTGATGCAAACAAACAGCTTCAGGATAGCCGTTACTTGCAGAAAAAGGAGACATTCTCCACAATTTAGTCGCAGCAGTTGACGTTGTTCCGGTAACATCTGTAACGCTTACTTTTGTATCACTTGTAAACGTAGATATTTTACAATCCCAAGATTTAATTGTTCCACTTTCAACAACTTCCATGTGTATCCAACGACCAACGTCGTTTGCGGTAAATAAAGACGTGCTTGAAGTGACTTGATTTGAATTAAAAGTAAACGTTGTTGCTGTGATATTTTCATTCATGTAAGGACCGTTTATCATTTGAACGTCTGTAATTGAAAAAGTAACAACACCACCACTTGCAGATCTAACAAGTTGTTTCAAAGGATAGTTTGCGTGAGCAATATACATAACGTCTTGAACCTGTGTAATATACAAGTTCGGAATATCATCTTCAGAATAAGAAATTGGAACACTTTGAAATAAAGCATCATTGTAAAGAATATCAATTTTTGTTGTATAAAAAACCAAAAGGTACTTTTGTTCTGGATCAAAAACGAATTCCTCTAAACGAACAGCGCCTGTACAATCTCCAAGATATTTTGTTCCACCTCTCCTTACAATAGGACCTTGAACGCTAGGAATGAAATTTTTAAGCTGTCTGCATGAGGAATTATATTCGTCTCTGGCTTTCAAAAAGTCAGAAAATAAACCACCGTTCAGATATTTAATACAACTAACGACAGCCATTATCGAAGCCCCCATCCACAATTATATTCAACTTCAGTTTCTGAACTTTCTTTAACGTCATTCATTTTTGCGCGAGCTAACATAATCTCACGTTCTGTCCTTAATTGCTCCTTCAAATTTTTATCACTTGTGTAAGCCATACATGTCTCAATCGCCAAGTCATAAGCAAGTAAGCTAATAACCTCACTCGACATAAAAGCTTCTTCAATATTTGAAATTCCAACAAATTTTAAAACAGGTTCGTCTGAATAAAGGTATCTTCCTTTACGAACAGCAATTGTGTTTTCCTGAAAGTTAGCGATAACACGCAAGCAATCAGAAGGAACAACAAACATATAATTAAATTTAAACGGCGGAACGTCGTTAACATGATCAAGAACATAGTCTTTTAATGCGCACGACCAAGGATGAGAACGCAACAAACGTTCTTTTACATTATCATATACTTTGTTGATAATAACTTCAGCGCTCGGTTCAATAATTACACCTTGCCCTAACAATATCAAAGCTTTGTTCAAAACGTCTGTTTTGTTCATTTTATATCCCTTTTTACCAAACAAAAAAGGCAGCTCCGAAGAACTGCCTTAAATAGCTAAAATTGACATACTAATACTTGTCTTAGTATATAATAAACATACTTGAAAAAGACGCTTTTTTCAAGCAGTTTTTATTTTTTCTTTTTCATTTGTTTTGAAATAGCTTCCATCTTTTTATAAGCATCGTTTGCTTCTCGCGAAAGTTCAATCATTGAATAATATATTTGATCCAGATTTCTACGCTTTTCATTTTTAGAAGCTTCACTCATTTCAACTTGTGCAGCAACGCCAGACAATTCATTGATAGCACTTTCAATTTTTTCAAAACCCTCAAAAGCAAGCCAATAATCTTTTTGTTCTACAACTCCAAGATCCATTCTTTTTAATTGATACTTGAATGTTTTAACTTTTTCTTTTGCTCTTTTTGCATTTTCAAAAAACTTATTTATACTTTCAGAGTTTGCAGAAGGAACACGAGATACAAAAGCTCTAAAAAATGCAGAATTATCTAATTTTTTTTCAATTTTGTCAGCTTCAAACAAACCAATTGCTTGTCCGACTTTATCTGCAAACTTCAAAACACCTTGTCCAAAACCGCCTGTCCAACCACGAACAGCATAATCAATTTTGATCGGTGAAACAGAATTCCCATCTCCAAAAATATTTGCAAGCGTCTTTGAAGTAAATTTACTAATTTCACTCGTATCATCTTTATATTGATATTCAGGAAGTATCCCTTCCATGCTCGCAGGGACAATTGGGCGACCTGTATAACTAGAATAATTTGCCATCAATTCAAAAGGCATTTGAGCGAAGTTAATATTTGGAACTATATTAAATTCGTCAAACCCTGCTTTTGCAAGACTTAAAATAAAATCATCTCTATCTTTTCCATTTAATTTTGCAAGCCCTGCGTAAGTTATATTTTCAGCAGCAGTCGCAATCCAACCGATCTGCTGTGCTTTTGGTATGCGCAAAACGTATCTGTCTTCAATACCTGTTTCTTTATCTCGATAAGGCAATGACAATGTGTAGTTTGTATTTCTGACAACTTCTAAAGTTTCTTTAATTTCATCCTTAACGTCCCATTTATCAAAATCCCAATTAGCCAAAGCTCCAATAACACCAAGCGTCCCCATGATGCGAACAGCTCTGACAGGATTTTCTTTAATAGCATTTATTGCTTTAACTGTTCCCAAAACATTCGCATTAAAAAATGCAGCATAGGTGTTTATTGCTTTAACAGTAGTTCCACCTTTTGCAAAATCTAATGTAATTTCTCGAGCGTTAAATCCTGCTTTTTCTATATTTTCGTAGGTAAATTCTTTTCCTTTCATAGACGCTTTAAATTCACCAAAACGCGTAAGTGTTTCAGATTTATCGCCCATCCATGACAATCCGTTAATAACTGGATTAAGAACCCCTTTTTGAACGAGTTTGACGTAATCTTTCGTATCAATGCAGTTTCTAATGTCATCAAAATACCCAGTTGACAAAAGGTCATCCAAAGTCCCTTGCAAAACGTTTCGGTTTGTATTGACAAAAGTAATCATTGAAGCTCCAGAGCGTTTATACGCTTTGTAATATTCATCGTTCTTTATCATTGAAATTACGTTTGGAATAATATCCTTCCAAGGTTTATAACCGCCTTTTGTTGTCAATAAAGCAAGTTGTGTATCACGAATAAAGTTTTTAAACGCAAACGTACTATTCCAAGCAGTCGCTCCAAGTCTTAAACTTTGAGCAGGAGCGCCTAAAACCTTTGAAAGAATAGTTGCGCCTTTACCAGACATATTTGTAACGATTGCTGCAATTTCTAGAGTAATCTCATAAACTTTAGCTTTTCCATCTTTATACGCAATCATCTGTGTTTTATCGTTTACTTTGTCAGTCTGGATCCAAAAATCATTTACTTGCTCAAAATTTCCAAAAGCATCTTCTTTATACAAATCCATTCCGTTTGGAATTTTTATCATTTCGCTATTTTTTTTAACTTCAAAAACGTATTTACCGGAACCTTTTATTTTCGATAAATCTGCAATTGATTTAGCGACACGATTTCGTTCAGCTTGAGCAACAATGTTTATGTGATTTCTTATAATACTTTCTAGCGGATCAATAATATCTCTCGTTGATCCTTTCATTTTTTTGATTGGATTTGATGGTTTTAATCGCTTACCACCAATTCCACCTTCAATATCAATATCCATAACTCTATTCATTGGAACATAAAATTCGTTTTTTGCAGTTATGTTGTTGTAACTTTCTTTCGACAAAAGACCGCTATCGACAAGCAACTTTAGATCATTTTTAGCAAATTCAGCCAAAGCATTTGCAATGTCTTTATATTGATCGTTGTATTCTTTAACGGTATTCATTGCGGCTTTAATATCAATTCCTGTTTTAATTCCCTGAACTTCTTTTTCTAATGCCCTTCTCGAAACCATATATGCACGCAAAGTATCTTTGTTTAATTTTCCTTTAGATAAAAGAGATCCTTTAACAGGTTCCAATATTTTTGCCAAAGAAGGACCGACAACTTGCCCGTCATAACCGATCTGATCTTCTTTTAATCCATAAGATGCCTTAGCTTCAATTCCTCCGCGCAACATCCTTGCTTGCAAATAAGGACTTTGATGAGAAAATGGATCAATCCCCAAATCCTCTGTTATTTTTTTCAAAGGATAAATGTCATCATAAAAGTTTTGAATAAGCTTTTCTTTAAAATCGATTGGAGCTTTTTGTTCTTTTTCTCCAACGGAAATTTTAGATAGAACCTTCATAACGTCAGGTTGTTCGACGTATTTTGTAATTGTATCCCTTGTTTCCATAAGCAAATCATATTGTTCCGGCATCTCGAATTTCATTCTGTCGTCAAAATACTCGTAAAACTTTGGACAGAGTTCTTTTGCCTTTTGAGGATTTGCAACAAACCATGATATAAATTCTGCAAAACCTTCTGCTCTATTTCCTCTTTCTTTGTCACGCATATTTGTTTTTGTCGCAATTTTTTCAAGTTCACTCTGGAAACTTTTTGTTTGTTCTGCACCAATATCACCGAACATTATTTTTTCTAAATGATGTCCAACTTCATGAGAAAGTGTTTCAATATCGTTAGCATAACGAACTCTAATCATTTCTTTATCTGGATAATACTGCCCCAAAACATTTGAAGTACCTTTTATTTTACCATAACGGACAGGAACTTTTATTTTTTCAGCCATGTTTTTAAAAGCAGTTGAAATTTTAACAGCATCAGAAGCCCGAACCTCACCTTCTGGAGCAACCTGAGAATTTTTGTTTTCAGGCATTTTTTGATCTGTCTGGTAACTTTCATTATTGACAGGATTATTTTTTTGTGTAATCCTATCATTAGGGATAACGTCTGTTAGATTGTGCAGGTTATCCCTAAATAATTTAACATTATAAAGATTAAATACGTTTTCACTTCCTTTTTTCATTTTTTCAGTTGCTAACTCAACTATATAATTTTCATTTCCAATCTTTATTTTAGTGTGAAAATATTTATAAAGCTCAACATTTTCTTTATGTTTTAATGTATCAGGATTTACATTATGGGATAAATCCACTCTCTCGTTTTCACCTTTATCTACATATTCAGAATTTTCAATAATTCTTTCAATTATACTCAAAGCGGCTTTATGTCTTCTATTTTGATTACCATGTAAATTAACATTTGATCTAATTACATGAGGTTTGTTTTCTTCTGTAATTTTGACAAGAAAAGGATTTGTTCCTGTTTTTATTTCTAAATCTATTATTTTGTTCAATTCCTTTTCAATTTCAGTTTTTATTTGATATCTATCCATTCCTTCAAAATGTTTAAAATGTTCTGTTAAGTTTAGAATTTTTATTTCAAATTTACTTGGTTTTTCTTCTGCAAATAATTTATCTAAAATCGCAGGATTTTCTTCTGCTTGTTTCAGAACGTCGTATGGATGTTCTCCTGTTTTGGCATAATGATCCATCAATTTTTTTTCAAAAATCTTGACGTTATTATTCAACTGTTCGTCAGAAAGTTTTTTACTTACTTCACTTGGAATAAAACCAAAAAATTTATTTGCTCCTATAACAAGAGCTGTTTCAGCAAAATCTGATGCAGATGGGATTTGACCTTCAACACCAGAACCAACCGCAGTCAACGTTCCTGTCTCTGCTAAAAAAGGAACTGTTTTTGAAACATATTTACCAAAAGAATTTTTAAAAGTGGATGCAATAAATTCCTCTGCATTTTTGGCGACAGGAGAAATTCCTTTTAATGCAACTCCAACTGTAGAACCTTTTACAAAAGCGACAGCTTGATTTTGCACTCGCTCTAAAAATTCAGCAGGTGTCTTAACTTCGCCTTTCGTATAACCATCAATCAAAGCTTGACGCATAGCGTCTGTTATCCCGAAAGCACCTGCTGCTCCACCAATACCTGCTCCAATTGCAGCACCACCAGGACCACCAACAAGAAAACCAGTTGCAGCACCTGTAGCAGATCCAACCTTAGCATTCATCAAATAAACTGGAATATCTGCAAGCGCAGTAGTTGCACCGGAAACAGCTTTGTCCCAAATAGACATTCCTTTTTGTTCTGCTTCAGATAATTCATCAGGAAGTTTTTGCCTTGCAACCATTCCTGTAACAGATTTTTGCCAACCTAGTTCAACAGCGCGTTTAAAAGAAACGTCAGCAACTTCTTGAGCAACGTTCTTAACACTTTCACTTTGCTCATCACCTTCCAAAGATTTTAATTCTTTTCCGCTTTTTTCATAAATATATTGATTTATTTCTGTATTTGTAAATCCGGCATTTGATAATTTTTCTTGATAATAATTTTTGACTTCGTCTTCTGAAAATCCAGCTTCAATTAAATCTTGGTATTCCATTATTTTTCTGTCCTTTTTAAATAATCATCAATGCTTTCTCCTGCTTTTCTTTGAGCAAGACGTCTTAATCTGATTTGATTTGGTATATTCTGCAATTCTTCAACGGCCGTTGTATTTGCAGAATTTTTCTGATATTTAATCGTTTCAATTTTAGAGTTGATCGCGTCTTTCATTTCAACGGCGTTTTGTTGACGAACTTTTTCAATATTTTCTGGCGTGAAAACTTTTTGCATATCCTGATAAGTCGCTCCAGATTTAATCATTTCATTGTAAAGATCCGTCAACGTTCCAATTGCTTTTTGTTTCTGTGCTGCTTCAAGAGGTGTTAATTTCCCCATTAAACCGGTTCCAAAAACTTTATTGATTTGTTCAATTCCGTTATCCAACAAAGCGTGAGCTTTTGCATCTCTATTTTTTAGCAATTCTCTACCTCTGTTCGCGGTTTCATAAGAAATCTTATTTTGTGCCAAAAGATCCAAAATTTCCTCATCAGAGTTTATTTCTCGTTTGGCAATTTGTTGCATTAAGTTTTGTGTTTCAAGTCCTGTTTGAGCTGTATTATTTTTCATTCGTTCGATCATAGCGTTTTTAGTTTCGCCTTTGATGTTTTCTGAATTTGCAATAAGATTGATTGCTTCTGCAGAATTTCCATTAAAAAACAAATCCCACGCATTATCCAATTCAGTTGTTGCAGCAACTGATCTGTTCTTTTCTCTCATTTCGTTGTCTTGGTTAAATTGTGAATAGAGCATATCTGCAACCTTGTTAGCACTATCACCTGTTAAACCGAGTTTTTCTTGGTTTTCTGGTTTTCTTAAAAATTGAACAGCATCAGTATAATTGAAACTTCCGTCATCGTTTTTAAATTGAGAATAAAGCATTGCATAAGTGTCAATACTTGATTTTTGCTGAGATAATTTTTCAGCTTTTGATAAATACGTATTTTGTTGAATAGCATTAAGATAACCATTATATCTTCCATTTCGAATATCTTTGACGGCAACAGCAGGATCACTTCTTAGATCTTCATCAATAACTGTCAAAGCAAGTTGTTGTTTCATTTCCTCGATTGTCTTAGAACGATCTGCAGGAGACATATAGTACTTTTGTTTTAGCGTTGTTTCCAATTCTGCTGTTTTGTTTTCCAGTTCAGATCTGTTTTCACGGATATATGACAATGTCCCATCAATCAATTTTTGAGCATTTTCCTTATTCTCAATCATCATTCCATTGACAACAGTGTTACTGACTTTGTCATAAAGTTGTGCTTTTAAAATATCTTTATGATTATCAATAGTCTCAGTGTAATAACCACCTTGTCCTCTAAGTGATGATATTCTTTTATCAAGTTCTTGATTAAAACGATCAGGAAGCCCTGCATAATTTCCTTTGTTGTATTCATCATCAATCCAGGAACTCATTTCTTTTTGGACTTGTGCCATATCTGCACTTGCTTTTAATTGCTGATTTTTCTGGACAAGATCATCAAGGACGTTGACTGCTGCAGACAAACCTTTTGCGGTTTCATTCATTCTGTTTGCTTCAGTATAATCCGGCTTTTTGATAATTGGTGTTTTTTGAAAAGTACCTGCACTCACTCTCATCTTGAAGTTCCTCTACCTATGTAATTTCCTGCCGTCATTAAACCATACGCTGTTTTTGCATCCCCCAAATATGCTCCTGTCAAACCACCAATAACAGCACCGATATTTCCTCTTGCAGAGGCAATGCGGGCATTTTTCTTATTTTTAATAGCTTGACGAATATCGCTAAACATTTGTTGGCGGACTTGCTCGCGTAAAGCATAAGTATCTTTTTCAAAAGCAATCACATCAGAACGATTGACGTCATTAAAATCAGCAGCAGACAATCCACTTGTTGCTTGTTGGCTTTGTTGCGTCGCCATTTCCTTTTCAAAATTACGACGGGAAACGCCTATATTATATTCAGTCGCCTCAATCGTGTTTTCAGCATTTTTGATTGTTGTTTTATAATCTTCTTTAGCTTGCTTGCTTTGAGCAACGTTTTGCATAACGTTCGCCAAAAAAGACGTTCCCATCAAAGCCCATTCAGAACCTGTGTAATTATTATAATCAGTCATATAAAACTCCTTATTAAGGTTGTTCGCCTAAGACTTGATTTGCCATACCCTGCATTTGCAATCCTGTCATTGCGTCATTGACGTTTTGTGCCTGTGCCTGAGCTTGCGCTCTTTGATCTCTTATCGTTTTAACTTCTTCCTCTGATCTTAATAGTTCAGGAACGCCATAAATCGAACTGATTTCACGCATAATAATGTCAGTTGAAATGTTATCAATCCCGCTTGGATCAAGCTGTAAAAATACATTCATTGAAGCAAACGCCTGTTCGTAACGAGTTGCACGTTCGTATTTCATCATCTTTGCGATCGGTGAATTATAAACGACTTTTAAATCAAAGAAAGGAACGTCTTCAGGTGGTGGTTCTAACACGCCGTTTCTGGCGCAAAGATTAAAAACGCGTAATAAAATGACGTCAAGTTTTTCTGTCATTTGGCGTCCTGCAACAGGACCTAATAATCGAGTTCCTTCACTAATACGCTGTAAAATTTCTTCACGAGTTCTATGCGTCCCTTGTAAATCATTTATGCGATATAATGAAAATTCATGTTTGACGCGTTCTTCAATTCGTTGAATGACGTCATCGGCGGCTTTGTAATTATTTCCCGCATTAAAAGCAATTGGTGGCTCGTCCTCGTATTCCATATATCCACCCGGAGTTATGCGAGGGATTTGAAGTCTTTCTTCTGAATGCTTAATTGCCATCATTGGACGATTTGCCAATTGTGCGCTCTCAAGCATTTCTTTTGTCATTAATTGTAATGTTAAGACGTCAGCTTTAGCTGTCATTGCTTTAGATCGTCCGTAAACTTCTCCAGGAGCGGTTTCCCAACGACAAACAGCAAAAGGAAATTCATCATACCCGGATGTTTCCAAAACAACCTTGTCTTTTTCTGTGAAAATCAAAGATGTATAAGGCATCTTTGAAATTTTAGTTGTGTGTTCACTACTTGGAAAAACAGCATGAATGATCTTATATTTCTTTTCCGTTTTATTTTTTCTAATGTCCTCGAGCATTTCAAAACTTAATTCTGCTTTCGGATAAAGCTGTTTTATACTTTTTACACTTAATTCATAACAACGAATAAGTGTGTCAACAAGCCCTGTATCGTCCTCGTCAATATAACATTCAGACAATCGTAAGTTTTGAAGCAACGGACAAGCGCGATCATTATTCCATCCAATGTAAATAATGTCCGTTCCGTAAGCAAGGTCATCATGGTATGATCTCGCCAAAGCTTGAGCTGCGCGAGCAGCAGGAGCATATAACTTTTCGTAAATAAGCTCCGACTGCTTACGCAACCAATACTTCATGTTATCGCTCATTGAATCCTGGTTCTCAAAATTAAATTCAAACCAGTATCCACTCGGATCAGTCAATAAACCATACAAGTCTGCGCTTGCTTGTTCAACACACTGAATGCCGA
This sequence comes from Alphaproteobacteria bacterium, assembly GCA_024413465.1. Taxonomy (GTDB): domain Bacteria; phylum Pseudomonadota; class Alphaproteobacteria; order CAAGCB01; family CAG-977; genus UBA2903. The sequence continues at coordinate 92,613 of JAKSVU010000003.1, read as the reverse complement.
TAGGATTATAGATACGGCGCGTTCTATCCTCACCGGGAGAACGCTTAACAACAAAGTTATCACGGTTGGGGCAAAAATAGTCTGTAATCTGTTGGCATATTTCATCATAATTTTTTCTGCCGTCTTCTAAAGCTAATTTTTTTTCAAGCGCCCAATCTACAACTTGTTGCAAGTCGTGCTGTTTTTTTAATTCAGCTTCTTCTTTTGCCATATCTAATTCAATTTTACTTACCATGATTTCTCACCTGATTATCTTTGGATATTAAACGCACCGAATGTTCCAAAACCAGAAAAAGGTTTTAATTTAAAAGCCCCCAGAACACCGCCATTATTAAAAACATATCTGTTTTCATTAGCAGATTGATTTGTTGTTTGTTCAACGTTTTCTTCTTGTTGTTCGACTGGTTGTTCAATTGGTTGTTCGACTGGTTCTACAGTTTTGCTGACAACTTTTGGATAACGTTTTTTTATTGCACTTCTTAAGCTTTTATGTGACATTTTACCCTCACTAAATATAACGCTTTTTGTTATTCAATACACCTGTCTTTTTATTCCAACCAAGCATATTGTCTTCATCGTAATTTCCAAAACCGCCAGAGTTTGTTGTGAAGTTATATCTTCCGTTTTGTTGTTTAGAAACGTAGTCAGCATAACTTGCCATGACGGAATTTTTATAATCAGCATTTGCTTGTTCGATTGCTTCTGCTTCTTTTTCGTCAGCTTCGTTATTTTCTTTTTTAGCATCCGTTTTGGCTTTCTGCATATCCATATATGATTTAACACCCATGTATGCAGAACCACCCAACAAAGCTGTCTCAGCTATTGATTTCAAAGCTCCTGCTGTAGTTCCTGTTGTTGCAGCAGTTGCACCGACTGCTGTTGTACCAGTTCCTGCCGTAGAAGCGCCTACGACACCGGCGCTAGTTGTTCCAGAAGCTGTTGCACCTGCACCTGCTGCACTTGCGCCAGTAGATCCTGTTGTTCCTGTTGCACCTGCAGAACCACCAGCAAAACCACCCGCTGCAGCATAAGACGCAACCAATGTCGTCAATGCTCCAACTGCTTTTGCTGTTTTCGTTTTAGAACGACGATGAGCAGTTTCTAATTCCTGAGTTGACGTTAAATAATTTAATGGACCACCTTTCCGCAAAGCCATGACTTCACCGCCAATTTCACCCATGACGTTAAAATCTTTCATATTTTCAGAAAAATTATCATAGCGTTGCAAAGCACGATCCGTAACGTGTTCTTTTATTCCTGCACTTTTTGTATATTCTTTAACCGTTTCAAGTGGCGATTTTAAAACATCAGTTTCAACGTCAACGGCCTTATTAAAAGCTTCATGTAAATTATGTCCGACATCTCCGCCTCTTGCAATTCTGCCAATTGCGTTAGCTGAACCTGCAATCATTTCTGGAATAGCCAAAGCCTGTTTTGTGACGGTATTCAAACCTGTCATTTTGCCAAATTTACTTTCAGCAACGTCTTCTTCAAAATGATCCTTTGCTCGTCGAACCTGTTTTTCAACGCCTTTTATTGCACCACCAGGATCTTTAACGGTATTTGCAACAACGTTGCCAACCTTCTTTACTTGACTTCCTGCTTTATTTTCTACTTTATCAACAACTTTTTTGACAGAATGAGTAACTTTCTTTACTGCCTTTTTTACCGCTTTACCAAATCCCATTTTTTTTATTCCTCCGAATTTTCTATAACTGCAATAACATCATCGTCTTTCATTTTTAAAATTCTTAAAATTTCTAAGACCATTGCTTTTTTTCCTTCCCAGAACATAAAATCAGTTTCTCTCTTAATTGGATTAACGTCTAACATTCCGGCAGATTTGATTAAATTTTTCAAAACTTTCTCCCCGGAAGGAGTATCAAAAACAGATTTGTAAGCATTGATTAAGTCTTGAGTTGTTTTATTCATCTTATGGTCCTTAGGCAAAAAAGGGGGCAATCGCCCCCTGTGACAATTTAAAAAATTATAAATCAGCGACTAAAACGTCAAAATGAACAACGTTGTCGGACGTTGGTAAATCAGCCGTTCCAACAGTCATAATGATTGTTTTTCCTGCGCACTTCGTATTTGAAGCTAAACAAAGCTCTGGCGTTAATGAAGTTTTTACAGCAGACGCTCTGAACTCATCATCGTCAGTTGCCGTTCCGATTTTTACGGTTGATGTTCCTAAAGAAACGTTATTGCCAAATAAAGCAGCAACAACCAATCCTTTTTCAGGTAATTTAATTAAATCAACTGTATCTCCACTTTCTACCGTCAAATCAGATAAATTAAATTCTGAATGATATAAACGAAGGTTTGCACCATACTCGCGAGCGCTTACGATTTCACCCGCTTCCATTTTTTCAAAAATCTCTGTTTTATGTTCAGTCATGTTATGTCTCCAAAAATTGTCCTGCACCAAAATTGATGCAGGACTTTGTTACAGATAAGATTAGGATTCTGCGCAGTCGATTTCCACACAACCGCCTTCTTCCAAACGTGTTGCACCGATTGACATCTTGAAATCAATTTGTGTTGCGTTTGATTTGTCAGGACGTTTATTGATTTCACAGCTGATGTCACGGCCAATACCTAACACGACGCAGTCAGGATGCCATGCTAAGCATTTACGAACAGAACTTGAAACAACCAACAAATCGTTAGAAGCATCGCGTTGACCGTTGACTTGGACAAAACGGAAGCCCATAAATTCAGTAATTTCACCACGAACCAATGCTTGAGCAGCAGCATAATCAGATGATGTAACTTTTGTTTCGCTCAACAAATCACTCAATTGATTTGCTGACAAAGCGATCACACGACGACCATCGTTTGGAACGCAATTCTTATCCAAAATGCGTTTTGCTTCACGAAGTTTATCAAAAGTAAATCCCTTGCTATCATCAGCAATAATATTGTTAGAATCAAAAGAAACGTCTGTTCCGCCTTGTTTACCTGCTTTTGCAGTACCCATAACAGCATCAATAATTTCCTTATCTTTTGCGCGGCCCATTGCCATTGCAGCAGCCATAACGTAAGCAGATGTCGGATCAATCAATGTGCGAATACGATCTTCGTCGTCAACTAAGTCAGCATATTCCCAGTCATTTAATTCCAAACGTCTTCTGGAATGAGGTGTGTTTGACAATGGTGTGTCACCATGACGAGTTGTTCGTAATTGAGCGATAGCTTTACCAACTTGTTCGACGTATCTATATTCGCCTTTTACATCAACTTTGGAAACAAATTGTTCCAAAACGGAACCTTTTTGTTGCATTAACAATTGGACATTTGAACTATATTGTTGAACAAATGCGGTTGTAATTTGTGTACTCATATTAAAAATTCTCCTATGAATTAAAAACCCACCGAAAAAGCCCATGTTTATTGAAACGGATGCAAAAAAAAGGCCCTGCTAAAAGCAAGGCCGTTGTTATCTTTTTTATAAGGAACATAAACAAAATTAAGAAAATTTTACTTCAAATAATTTTCGAACCTCGTCTATAAGGTATTTATGTTTAGGACTACTTGGATCACAATAAGCAGGATCAGATTGTAACTCCTCAATTTTTTGATCGATTTGTTTGCTTGTTGAAATTCTTTGTCCGTCTGATCGAACAAGTCCACCTCTTTTTTCAACAAAACCATCGCCTAACTTCAACAGACCTTCGATGATAACAGGATCAAAACCAGCTCCGATCTTTGCGAGATGATCCGCAAACTCAGGACCAACCGAATGAACAATCAGATTAAGATCACTCATGCGTGGCTCAAATTGGTCACCAAGCTCAAGAGCATATTTATTCAAAACGTCGTTACGTTCTTTTTCAATATTTGAAACACGTTCGTTATCGAGATTTTGAGCAATATCATAAAACTTATTCATCATGGAAGTAAATTGACGATCAGTAAGTTTCCCTTCAAAAGCAGCTTCCTTCATTCCATCGGCAAATATTTTTGCATCATCATTTGCGTCATCAGAAAGGCGAAAAGAATAGCCGCTTGCCGCAGCAGGCATACCGTTCTTTTTGAAAAAAGCATCATATCCGGCTTCATCATTTGGAATAGTTTCCTGAGGTAAAGCCATTTTTTTTGCAGAGATGAAAGCTGTTGCTAATTCATCAAAACTGTTAATTCCATTAAATTCTTCAGCACCACGAAGTTCTTCAGATATATAATCTTTCCAGTCTTCCGTTTCGTTATCAGATCCGTCTTGTTCTTGACCTTCAATTACGCCGTTTTCCGTTTCGTCCATTTAAAATCTCCTGTAACAAAAAAAGGCGGACTGCTTCCGCATCCGCTTCAATAAACATGGTCTAATTCGACCATAACATAAATGTACTTTAAAAAGTCGCATTTTTCAAGCGTTATTTTATTTTTTTTTATAAATTATTTTCATTTCTCGTCTTCTTTTCCCATTTGATCCCAACACTCGGAACAAATACCAGTTAAAATAAATTCTCGCTGATCTGCCGTTAAATCTGGGAATTCATCTTGAATAGATTTTTCTTGTTTCTTCAAAAAGGAAGCTATTCTAATCACTTGATTGCCTGTCAAAGATATTCCATGATTTTTTCCGCAGAACGGACAATCTCTAAAAAGATGATGTATCATTATTCGTATTCCTCCAGAGGATCATAAGACGAACGATTTGTAAATCTCGACAAGAACCCATTATTTTTAACTTTTTTGTTAGCTAAAGCAAAATATCTAAAAGCATCAGCTCCGTGCGAAGTCCAGTCATGACATGGTTTAGGCATATAATCCTTCATCTTATCATTCCAAATTTTATGGTATTCACTCAAAGCTTTTATCCCACGATCGCATTTTATCTTGTCAAAATAACAAAGTGGAATGATATTACGAACAGCTTCAATTCCTTCGTCAACACTTTCGCGAGGACAAACCTTAACACCAAAACCGGAACGTTCTAAAATTTTTTTACGACTATCGCCTGAAGACAATTCACGAACGTTAATATCGTGTGGAAAAATATGTTTTGACGCATAGTTATATCCCTTTTCGCGCAAAATCTTCAAATATGTATTTAATCCGACGTCGTTGCCTTCGTAGTAATCAATAACGTGATACCTCATTCCATCTGTCTGCCAGAACCAAATTCCGGTTGCATCACCTATGCCTAAATCCCATGCAGTGTAAACAGGACGGTCCCTCAAGTAAGGAACGTCTGTAATCCTTCCTTCGTTTTCAGCTTCTTGCAACAATGACGAATAATAAGTCCCCTTAACAGCAGCATCAAAAGAGCAATAAAATTCTTGTTGAACTCTATCCTCATCCATACCTGCCTGTCGTTCTTCATTGACAGTTTCTTCACTGATTATACCTGTATCGTCAACGGTTAACTTTTCTGCAAACCATTTTGGATTTTTTTTGGCCATTTTATAAAGATCATACGCAAAATTCTTTCCACGTGGCGTAAAAATAAAAATAGCCCATCCTCCATTCTGTGCCAGAATAGGTCGAATAAAATCCCATGCACTCGGATCTGTCAAAGAATATTCAGAAAAGATAACACCAACTGGGTTCGCACCCACAAGGGCGTCGTAATTGTCAGAACCAACGCATTGCCAGATAGCGCCGTTTGTTAGTTCAATCAGCATTTCTTGATCGTTAGTTCTCACTCTTAATTCTGGAGGAAACGCCTGATCTATCATTCGACGCTTATTTTCATCAACACCATTCCAGATAACTTTTCGAGCTTGCTTTCCGGTAGGAAGCATGTGCCAATACACACCGCCTTTTTCAACCATTTCCTTTGAGGTCCAGTTCAAAGAAAAACTATCTTTACCGGCACGACGATGCCAAACACAAACAGCTCGTTTACCACCACGCTCCATGTAAGACCAAACTTTCATTTGGTGAGGACGAGGGTTCCATCCGTTAGGAATTTCAATTTCCATTATCCCACATTTCCTTTAATTCATTTTCAATGTTATGCAATAAAAGAATGACGTCTTTTTTCTCTCTGTCTGAAAGCTGTCTTAAATTATTTGCATAATAATCAACAACAGGAACGTAACTTTCTTTTCTATCAGCGCTCGTTTGAGAAATCATTTTTATTAAAAAGATTTCATTATACTGATTGATACTCATACTTCTTGCTTCTGATCGATTTCTGCTTTTAACTGAACGTATTCTTTTCCGGAATTTTTTCCCCAAGAATTCCATCCGGCCAAACGATACTTCACGCCCTCAATCCAAATAGAACCGTAAAAATCTGGAGCTTTTTCGTTTTCCTTATTTCTGTTAGCAAATAAACTCCCTCTTAATTCCATATCCTCTTTTGTAATCATTTACCCCTCCAACACGCTATTTAAAACTTCGATTGTCTTGTTTAACTTATCCATCAATTCAACAATCTGTTCCCCTGTTAAGGAACGCAGATTTGCTTCGTTAATCTTAATGTTAATCATCGATCCAATTTCTATCACTCTAAAAACTTCTCTAACTCTTATCGCTCCCATAGATTTTGTATGCCTCCGCTAGTCTGTCCAAAATTTTTTTGACATCTCGATAAAGACGGCGAACGTTTTTCTTTTCAAAATTTTCACCCTTATCAAGCAAAATTTCTTTGGTTTTTAATTCTAAAAAGAACATCTTTTTAACCAAATCAAATTCATCCTTACTTAAGACTTCCTCAGCTTTGTCAATTTTTAGCTTTGCCTGAGTGTAACTCTCAGGACTTTTTTTACTGCTCTCTAAAATTGTATAGTATTTTTTAAAAATCATGCCGGCAGCAAAACGACAACTCGCTTTGACAGGATCTTTACCGAACAGACCTTTATTATACTTTTCAATCATTCGATAACGTCTCCGCCTGTAATTCCCAAAGCAGACAATGGAACCAAAACACCACGACCAACAAATCCACCTGCACAACGAACAGGTTTTGGAGATCTGGTCGCACCTTCTATATTCAGCAAAGCTCCGGCCCATCCGCCAACAGATCCGGCAACGCCTACCCAATCACTATCTCTGAATATGGTCGATAATGCTTGGTGTGTATTTGCGACGAACAAATATGTATCATAAACAACCTTAATTCCATAACGTCCAAGCTGTTCGCGTTCTTCTTTATGTTCTTCAACGCCCATGTCATCAATAATCTTTTTAATAATTTCACCAACAGAAGTAATTTTTCCTGATTGATATTCTTTGATTTGATAAGACATGAGCCATTCAACACATTTACTGCTGTTCGTTCCACCTTCAACGTTGACAAGATTGACGTACTCACAAATACTTTTGACAAGTTCCTCAGCATGATCCACGTCATAATCTCCGTATAAAACAAGATCACCGCAAGCAAGCATCGTTCCGTAAACTTTAATCACGCGAGCGTTTGTCGTGTATTTTTCAAATTCATGTCTATAAACTTCCATAAGATCAGGAAGACGTTTCCATCCGTCTAACATTCTGCGTTGAATAATTGCCCCGACTTTTCTTAAACGATTTGGAGACATATCCGGTTCGCGTATGTTTTCTAATTTTTTCAAATTCAAAATAGCAATTCTCTGTCTGTCTTGCGGTTTCATTGGTGGAAGATTGATTGATGAAAAAGCGAAGCAAGATTTTAATTCAAATTCAGTCGCGTTGTGATCCTGCCCACCACGAAAAGCTTTTGATCCGGAAGCAGCAGCACGAGCTAGTTCAATTAAGGCAGTTTGTTTTTGATAGTTTGCTCCGGCTTCCAATTCATCCAGAGCGACAGGTAAATGTTTTGCACCAACGACTTGACGAACAGCAGCTTCAGTATAGTTTGCCGAAGTTAAAATCCCATCACCAAACAAGCGAGACAACATCTTTTCAGTAATAGATGATTTCCCAGTCCCTGCATCACCGTTAATCCAAATACACCCACGCCAATCCAGAGCGCCCCCGATAAAACTTTCAGCAATCCATCCAAGCAATAATTTTGGAGCAAAACTGTCAACCCAATTCCATGTATGCAAATCTTCAAAAAAGTATTTAATCGTATTCCAATCTTTACATCCGCGTTCTGCAGGTTTGTTTAATTTTTCGGATGCTGCATAAACATAGCCGTCAACTTCGCCAGGTTGAAATTCCGTTTCACCGTCGTTTCCAACTTTAACAACGTGATCTCCGTAATGATAAATCAGTTCGCCATCATCATCAATCCAAGCGCCTGCGTCGCGCAAACGACGACCAGGATTGAAAATTCCGTAAGCGTCATTTTTCAAAGTACAGGCACGAATAAGTTTATTCTGGGCATCAGTCGCATCATAATCTGAAGTGTATGTTTTTATCTCTCCATCCTTGCCATACTTCGGGAACATTGTCCAAAGTTCTGGACATTGTGATCCAAAAATTTTTCTAATGAAAGGACTTCCCAATTCATTATCTCGACATTCAATAAACTCTTTTTGTTGGTTCAAGAAATAAAGCATACGCCCTTTTGAACCAAGAGGAATGACCTGAGCATCGCAAGGCATTCCCCAACGATCAACGTATTTATAAGCATCTGGATTTACAGTCGCTTGATAAGAATTATCTTTATTGTCAAAATCCTCCTGCACCCAATTATCAATGATCGTTTTTTTCTTTTCCGGAACGATCAATTTGTATTCATTTTTCCATGGATCTTGTTTTTTCATTTCTTCTAAACTACTCATTTTTAATTTTCCTTTCTAAAAAAATTTGGCGACCAAACCAAACAACATATTCCCCAATCCCAATTTTTTAAAAAAAATCGAGCCGTTCCCCTGCACCCAATACAAAATTCCAGAGGTGACGCTCATAAAATCCAAAAATTGGGCATAAACCATATCTGGGTTACGACATTTTTTATCGACCGCCGGCGGGGGGGCGCACAGGTCGGCAAAATCATTGCAAAACGTTTTGACATCAGCATCAGTCCGCTGAGTAAAAATCAGATGACCGACCGACAACAAATCGCAGAGTTCTGCCATTTTCAAAGCGACGTTATACATTGACGCGTTAGACATCATCTTTTTCTACCCTTTGAAAGTCGCGGTTTTCTGCCATTTCAATTGTTTGCACGTTCTGATCGTCAACGACGTATTTTTTCACCACGGCAACCTTCTGTTCGACCTGAGCTTCAATCTGTTTTGGAGCTTGTCGTTCTGTGTATCGTCCGTACTGGTCCACGCAGAACATCCAGATGCGAGATGCCATTTCAATATCCACGCCATAAACGGAAGCAATTTCCGTTGGAAGCATGGAAGCAGCAGAACCGACAATATCTAAAAATGACATATACCCACGACGCAAGCAGTATTCCTTATTCTGCATCGTTGCTTTATTCAATGCACCTTTGGGCCGACCAACTGCACGACGATATTCTTTACCGCCAGAAACGCGCTCTGGCACCAAATCCGCAAACAAAGACGGTTCAATTTCCGTTTCTGCGTCCGGCAAAACGGACTGTAACTGCTCCGAAATCAAGGATTTTCCTGTTTTTTCACTCATTTTGAATATCCGCCTAATAAAATATTGTTACACGGTGTTACGGAAAGTGTTACACCCCGAAAACAAGGAAAACCCTTATGTTTAATGATATATGTAACATTGTAACACATGTAACATATAAAAATACGTATGTATGCGAATACACGCGCGCGTGTACACGCGTACGCATACGAGGAAATTGGCGTTACAGGTGTTACAGCGTTACACCCACGCCCAAGTGATTGAAAAAACTCACTTCTTGCGTAACGTTTAAATGTAACGGCATTGTTACAAGTTGCGTCAGAACAGAAAAATAATGCTTCTCTCGCCCCGTTTGATTTTTGGAGATAAGTATGCAGAGAACATTGAGCGCGAGAAAATGAAAAATTAAAATGGTATTTCATCGACATTTTCCTCCTGTTCTGGCGCAAATTGTAGCCAATCGTTAAAATCTTTAAGGTTATGTTCTGGAACAAGTTTAAAAACTTTACGGCCCTGTTCCTCAAAAGCTTTAAAAGCAATTGAAAATGCCAGAAAGAATCTCAATGTAAATAGTACAAAAGATGAATGGAAAGCAATTAACAATATGGAACTTAATTTAAAACCTCCTAAAGCTCTTCCTGAACTTATTCTTACTGATGTTACTTCTGAATCTCTTCTTACATCACTAAAAGAACAAGAAAATAAAATCTCTATTATCTCTGATGAAGGTGGAGTTCTCGATGTCATAGGAGGATTGTATAATAATGGCAGAAGCAATATTGATGTTGTTTTAAAAGGATGGGATGGAGGAAGAATTCATGTTCGACGTTCGAATCAAAACTATACTTTAACCCCCATCATTACTTTTTGTCTAGCTGTTCAACCTGACTTTTTAGAAAAGATTTCAAAGAATAATACTTTTAATGGTCGTGGATTTTTTGAACGGTTTCTATACTGTATTCCAGAACAAAGAACTACACCTAAAATGTATCTAAACAAAACTGTTCCTCAACAAATAATCTCTGATTACAATGATAAAATAACAGAGTTATTAAAACTTCCTTATAATCCCAATGAACCTACTTACCTAACCCTATCGAGTGATGCAGATTGTGTTTGGAGAAATTTCAGACGAGATATGTCTCGTAATTCAATTAACAATGGGAAATTTTCTATTTGTGATAAATGGGCTGGTAAACTAGGTAGCCAAGTTTTGAGAATAGCTGGCTTACTTCATCTTGCAAAAGTTGGATTAACATCAACAAGCATAGATGACATAACAATGCTTGATGCAATCATATTTGCAAACAAATTACATATGCGCATCATAAGTAATATACAGGAGAAAATTATGGCAAATATTCAGCATAAAAATCAATGGAAGGGAATTCATCCATTTTGATATTAAATTCGTCTGAAGTAATATCATAATCAAATGAACCTGTTATATGGTGTTGCTTGCTGTAGTGTTCTTCATAGCCATCTTCTGGATTAGAAGCTCCCATTTGAAAAGTAAATTCCATAGATACATCAGCTTCAAATGTTCCTTCTATATGCTCAGAATCTATATTTTCATAATCTAATGTAATATTCTCTATCCATATATCTGAATCATTAACTCCGTAATTAGCTGGAGTAGTATTATCAATCATATCCTGCCAAAAAGAAATATCTGATAATTTTTCTTGTATCTCATTTGTGCATTTTTCATTAAATAAGTCTCTAAACTCTTTTGGAGATATAAGAAATATGCCAATTATATCTGACCACTCTACCATATTATTTAATGTTTGGTTAAATTTATCGCTTCTTCTGAAATCTTCCCATACTATATTTTTAATATTTACAATATTATCTATGCATTTTTTCAAATATTCTAAAAAATCCACTTCCTCTAAAATATTTCCCGAGCAATGAGCTACTCTATCTCTTATGCTTACAATACTTATATGTTGCTTCTTTTTTTCTTTTATTTTTAAATAATTAAAACATTCTTTATCACTTCTATGGACATAAATATACGGATTAATATCAGTTTTAACCTTTGGGCAGTGTTCTATATCGCACTGAAAATCTGATACAATCTTTTTAAGATCAAATTCCCTTTTTTTGAGTATGTAGCAATATATTATAAACATATAAATCATATGTGCAGAAATAACTGCAAGCTCATACTCCCCTTTTTCATAATGTAACTGTAAATCATCAATATACTTTTGCATCCATTGATAGTCATCTACTGTTGTTATCGGAAGATGACTTAACAACTCTAAAATTTCTTCGTTATCGCAATCATATTCAGGAAAATTCATTTATATAATTCCAGTTCTTTTTAGTTCTCTAATTACATCTTTTTTACCATCTTGTTCATTAAACCAATATCTTATGGTTCTTTCAATCCTTTTAGGAAGAGGTTCTCCATATTTAATCTCAATATCTGAGATATTATAATCTTCATCTAAATATACTCTATATTCTCCTTCAGGATTGATCGTTTTAATATGAAAATGAAGAGGCTGATGGTCATCTGAATTAACAATAACCTTGACTTTTTCAAATCTACCAACTTCTCTTTCTTCACAAAAAAGTACTTCATTTTTATGAAAACAATACGGTCTATTGAATAATTCATAAAATTTTTTTGAAAGCTTGTAAGATAAATGTCTATTCATTGTCATCAGATTCATAGAACGTTTGATTTTCGTAGACTTTTGTTATTTTGTAGTAGGGTTTCTTTTTGCCATTTAACATCTCTATATCAACGATATAGTTTAAATATTGCCAAGATTTACCTAAATGACTTTCTCCTGTCATAAAATGTTCTATTTCATCATTTGCAAATGTAACATTGTATGTTTCATTACTGATTTCTTTGCAAATTCCTTTATAATTAGATGGTTTTGAAAGATCAAATTTTGCAGAATTCCAATAAAACATAGCAGCTTTTTTTGATGTTTCTTCAACCGTCTTAGTGTTTTTGAGATGCTTTCTAATATTTTTTTCAATTATTTTTGATTCGGCATTAGTGATAGTAGCAATTTTTTTGACGTCATCAGGATTATTAACACTAACAACCATATAATTGACTTTGTTATTATCTCCGGATATGTTTACTCCATTTATGCCGCTATAATTAGCTAATTTCTTTTGAGAACAATCAATATTTGAATCATCTTTCTTGAGTAAATTTAAAAATGTAACCACTCCGTTAATAAAATCTATAAAAATCTGAGCTTGGTCAAATATAGGTAAAGCTGCCGCCACATATTCCACAAAAGGATAAATTTCTATTGAACCTTGGCGAATTTCTTTAATTTCCAGTTCATCAGATATAATATCATTGTATTTATTTTCCTTGACAAAAGCCTTAAATTCATTATTTAAGCTTATAAAATAATTTGCCAAATCTTTCGCCGGAATACTATTTTCATACTCAATTTTAATTAAAGCTCGTCTGTTTTCTTCCATATTAGTCCTCATCACAGTTCCAGATGGATTTGATTTTGTTGGAGATTTTTTGTTTATTCAGTTCTATCAACTTCTTGCAGGCTTCAACATATTGTTCTTCTTGTTCTATTTGAGCCACAATTACCTTTTGTTCTTCAAGTGATGGTATATATACTTCAATGTTTTTGAGATCACTTGTCTTTATACTTGCTTGATTAACAGCTCGTTGCGCAAAACTTCTTGCTTTATCTATAAATTCGTTCTTTTTGAAGTAATACGCCATATATTCTGGAACAATTTTGGTTTTATCTGGCGAAAATCTAATAAGATTTACCCCATGTACAACTTTCTCATCATAATTAAAAATGGCTGATTTTGCTAAATGTTCAAAACTGTTTATATGGCTAAGTAAAATATCTCCTTTTTGAAAAAAATCTTTTTCGGAAACATCATCATTTGTATATTTAACTTTTGATAAATTAACAGTCCCATCAGAAATAGTCTGAATTCTGCTAACTTTATATTTCCCATCTGAGTCTAATTGTTCCACATTTTTTCCATTTTTAATTTCAATAAATATATCGTCCAATTTTACTTTTTCCCAATTCGGGTTGATTTTGAAAGTGGGTTTCCAGTTATCTACGACTTTTTGAGCGCCCTCTATAATAGCTTGGTAAGCATCTAATTCCTTAACAATCTCTTCTTGAACCGATATTGGAGGTAAAGGGATTTCTTTATCCTTTAGTTCTTTAAAATGGCGAGAATACCCTAAATTTCTGATATCTATTGATTTTAATAAATAATAGAAAAACCTAGTATTCCACTTGTCATTTGGTAATAATATCTTTACTCCATCAGCTCCCAAAACAAAATCAAAATCCACATATTTAATATTTCTCGTATGATCACCAAATATAACAACAGGTTTTGTTACTTTAAAAATATCTTCTGGATTATTCCAATATCCTGCTATGTAGTCCTCTGATTGATCAACAATAGGATATAAGCCTTTTTCAAGAAATTCCGATTTTTGAATCTTGTTGGTATATTTAACATTTTCCAATTGTTCTATCAGTTTTACCATATCGTACTGGCAGTTAGAAAAATCTTGCGTTTCTTGGTAGCGAGAAGCTGAAAGGTTATATTCTCCATCTTCAGCTAATTTTTCTTTAGAAACAATAGTAACCCGTTTAGATTTGCTTATTTTTTCATCTATTGTGCCGGAAGTAATAGATTTTTGCCACAATTTCAAAAGTTCAATAGCTTCCGGTAAATCATTATCTTTAATCTGACGACGTTGAGCACCTAAATCATAACCATCATTATCAATCTTTATAAACAAAATGTCTTTAGTTTGTTTAGCAAGTTCTCTATCAAAAAATAAAATAGATGTTTTAACGCCTGAATATGGATTAAATACGCCACTAGGTAAACTCACAACTGCATAAAGATAATCATCTTCAATCATCATTTTACGCAACGATTTATAAGCTGTTGCTGATTGGAATATAATTCCTTCAGGCACAACAAAACCGGCTTTACCTCTAATATTTAGATGTTCCATCATATAATCAACAAACAAAACTTCGGCGCGATTGGCTTTTACCCCAAACTTACTATGTGGCTGAATACCTCCTTTTGGTGTCATAAATGGTGGGTTGGCAAGGATGACATCAAATTTATCTGACCACCGTTCTTCTGATGTCAATGTATCATATTCATATATTTTAGGTTGTGCAAATTGATGTAAAAATAAATTTACAGAAGCAAGTTTAACCATATCTGGTGAAATATCATATCCTACAATGTTTCCTGTAAGCTTTTTCATTTGCTCTGGTGTTAATGGAGTGTTTGTTTCTTTTGCTTTTGCCAATATATGTTTATATGCAGATATTAAGAAACCTGCAGTTCCACAAGCTGGATCCAAAATTGTGTCTGTTTTGCTAGGATTTACAACTTCTACGATAAAATCTATAATATGTCTCGGTGTTCTGAATTGCCCGGCATCACCCTGAGACCCCATAACAGAAAGCAAATATTCAAATGCATTTCCTAAATTTTCTGAATTGTCATACGTTAATTGATCAATTTCCTTTAAAAACAATGTTAGAGTTGCTCCATCCCTAAAAGGCAAAAAAGCACCTTTAAATATTTTTCTGAATAGCTCTGGAATTTGTTTAGCAATTTGCAATTTATCTAATGCTTCAGAGTATAACGATAATCTGTCCCAATTATTATATTTTGCAGCAAGAAGATTACGCCAGGCATAGGTCTCTAAATCGTCAGTAAAAAATACTCTATTACCACCTAATTCAATATTTTGCATATCCATATCATCCATAAATTTGTAAATCATGGCTATGGTTATTAAATCTACTTGGCTTTGCGGATTAGGAACTTTTCCAACTAAAACATCCCTAGCATTATTAATAATTGTCTTTGTAGATTTATCTAACATATTGAATTTCCTTTTACATATACGTATTTAAGTTAATATTTTCCTTAATATATGTTGGTAATATATTCTTATAATCATTAAGATTTTTATAATCTTCTACGGAAAATCCAGGATAAAAATTAAGTTGAGGAAATGTTTTTGTATCAATTATCTCTCTAAAATGCCCATCTACCGTATACGCTTTTATAAAATTCTTAATAAAAGGAACAACTTCCGGCTCAGGTTTATAAATAGAAATAAAGGTATCGCATTCATCTTCTAATAAATCATCTTTATTTTTGAAAGTATCAATAAAACCAAATACCTTTTCTAAAACCTCTCTCCAAGTAATCCTACGGTCAAGATTTTGTGATTTTTTAATTTTTTCCAAATTCATATATAAATCAGGCTGATTTTCATATTTTTCTTTAACAAGTGCAATTGCTCTATCCCAATTTTCATTATCAACTGCAGTTTTAATATCTACATCAGATTTAATAGTTTCTTCTGTTTTTTGGAAAAACTCTCTGTCAATGCGCATTCCATCTGAACCAACAGCTTTAACGTCCATTGTTTTAATAATATCTGGCACATCTACAATAATCTCATCAATAGGAATGCCGCCTCCGCCATTGCCTGCGTTTTTATATCCTAAAGCGGGAAGTTTTAATTCTTCATCATAATTAAATTCTTCATCAAAATATTGACAATTAGCAAAGAAATCAAAAAATTTAAATTGTTCTTTTTCAACAGAGATGATTTGTTTGTTTTCATCTATGTATTTGAATGTATGTTTTCTTGTGCCTCGCCCTTTAATCTGAACAAAATCAGTTGGTGAAAATACCGGGCGCATTAAAGCAATATTTAAAATATCAGAACAATCATATCCAGTAGTCATCATCCCTACAGTAACACAAACTCTAGTTTTGCTGGTTTCATATCCTTCCATAAAACGACTACGACCATTTAATTTATCATTTGAAAAATCAATTGTTGATTGTTGCGCATCTATAACATTGGATGTTATTTGTGCAGCAAATTCAGAATTATATTTTCCTGGATACATCTTATCAGCAATTTCATTTAATATCTGTGTGATTTTAGCACAGTGGTTCTGACTAACACAAAATATTAAACTCTTTCCAATTTCTCCAGAAATAGGATCTTTTAATGCATTTTCCATAAAAGTTTTGCAAAATACTACATTTGTTCTATCTGAAAAAAACTTCTTCTCAAAATCTTTTTGATACATTGATTCTGAAATTTCATCGCCATTTTCATTGGTTGTAACAACAGCATATCCTTTTTCTGATAATAAATCGGTAGTTACTTCTGTTCTGGCATCTACAATAACAGGATTAATTAAATATCCTCCTTTTACACCATCAAGCAGTGAATATCTAAATGTTGGTTCACCACTTTCACATCCAAATGTTTTATATGTATCTAGTAAAATTCGTCTTTCTAATGATTTTGGATCTTGTTCTTTAAGTTTATCAATATCAATATTTTTAATATAATCTTTTGGTGTTGCAGTTAATCCTAATTTATAGCCAATAAAATACTCGAAAACAGAACGAGAGTTTCCACCTATGCATCTGTGTGCTTCATCGGATATTAAAAGATCAAAATCTGTTGGCGAAAATAGTTTCTTGTATTTATTATCAACTAATAAACTCTGAATTGTTGTAATAACAATTTGTGCCTTTTTCCAGTCAGTTTTATTTTGTTTGTAAATAACTGAAGTATATGCATTTAAATATGAATCAAAATTCTTTTTCGCTTGATTTTCTAATTCAAGTCTATCGACTAAAAACAAAACACGATGTGCATTTTCTGTCGACAAAAATAAATGAATCAAAGCTCCAGCTGTCAGGGTTTTTCCTAAACCAGTAGCCATCTCTAATAAAAATCTATCTTGTCCAGTAGTTGCTGATTTTTGAACTGCTTTAACTGCATCTATTTGATATGATCTTAAAATGCGATAACCATTATCCCAACAAAAAGTACTTCTTTTTTCTTTGTCTTGATATTGAGGCTCAGCCAATAAATGAGGATTTTTCAAAAGAGCTACATATTCAGGAATGATATCAACAGAAGATAAATTTTGGGGATTAGGCTTAAATTCTTTCTTATTTTCAAGAGATTCTTGTGTTGGCATAGATGTTATAACTTGAGGATTTCCACTTTTAATATCCCAAAGATAGTGTATTTGACTATTTGATAAAATTACAAAACGTATTCCTTGTGCTTCAGCATATGCTCTTGCTTGGTCTTTAGCCATTAACGGATTAATACTTTCTTTTTTAGCTTCTAAAACACATAAAGGAAAATTATGACTATCTAACAAAAGATAATCTATTGCACCTTTACGTTCTTGTTCGTTTCGCCTTACTAATGTAGCAGTTTCTAAATCAACATTTTTCTTACCATTAGTATCATCACACAATCGCCATCCGGCTTCTTCTAGCATTTTATTAATTTTAATTCGTGCTTCAGCTTCAGTTCCAGCCATCTTTTATTTCCATTATAATATTATGCATAAGGCTAATATAAAACTATTTGAGATTCAATAAAAAAATATTTTTTAAGTATACAGATGTTGTAAATAATTATTTTATATTGATAATACTTTTTATATATGATTATATTGGATTAAAGGATAAATATAATGAAACAAGATTTTGAGTTAATAAAAATAATGCTTCAAACCTTAGCAGATGACGAAAACTTTTATATGCTTTTGGATACTTTTGCTAAGCAAATTCAAGAAAAAACAAATGCTATTGACACTTTTAACGATAAATTTATAGGACATTTCTTTTTAGCAAAAGATAGTAAGCTAATTGAAGAATTAGGTCCTTGCTTTTTTGTTGGTCCCCAATATAGTAAACCACTTCCTGCTAATAGGGCTAAATTGAGAATAACATCTCAGGGATTACATTTTTTGGAAGCACTTAAGAATGATGGAATTTTTCATAAAATTAAAAACTTTTCTATTAATCTTGCTGTAGATATGGGTAAAGATATTTTGACTTCACTTACCTGTAAATCATTGGGAATAGATTAATTTTTTATGTACAAACAAACTAAATATAACCTATATTTTTTGCGGATATAGGTTATATTTAGTTTGATGATAGTTTATATTCTCCTTATTTTCCCGTCCATAATCATCATTCTTGTCCAAGCAAAAGCAAAATGTTACCAAAAAAGTTACGCACGGGTGAATTTTAGGGGCTCGCGAATGAGTTTTTTCACGACATAATATAATTGTAAACAGAAAAAAACACTATGAAAGGAAAATACAATGTTAAACTCATTCAAAAATTGGCTATTAGAAAATAACTACAAACCTTCTACTGCTTTAGATTATGAAATGCGCATTGAAAGATTATGTCGTAATGAATCTATCACTCTTGAACATCTTGCGCAAAATATAGCAGAAATCCTACCATTATATGAAAATACTGGTGAAAAATCATCATATGGTAAAAGAAGTCATACTTCCGTTAAACAAGCTCTTCGCAGATTTAAAACATTTTTGACAGAAGGATCAAACTAATGACTAATTCTATAAAATATCCAAATATAACAGTAGAAATTATCGGTCAAGATGGTAATGCTTTCAATATAATTGGTATATGTACCAGAGCAATGCGCAGACATGATTAACAAAGGATGAAATTGACAACTTTATAGCAGAAGCAACTAGTGGAGATTATAATCACCTACTCTCTGTTGTGATGTCTTGGTTTGACGTGGAGTAAAAGCTATGGCTGATATTAAAACTTTAAACGATGAATTAAGACATAAGCTTCCAGATGGTCATGTTATGCTAACTAGAGGTATTTTTTCTAAAAGTGATGAAGATTTAAATGCTATTATGCAAAAAGTTATAGATTTTTCTGACTTTAATGAAGAAAACGATCCTTATGGTGAGCATGATTTTGGTAGTTTTGACTATAAAGGCGATAAAATCTACTGGAAAATTGACTATTATGACTTAAATTGTGAGTATTTATCAGAAGATCCAAGCAATCCTAATGTTACAAACAGAATTTTGACTATAATGCTAGCAGAAGAATATTGAAACTTCTAAGATACAACTAAATATGTATTGACAATGTATGTATAATGTATTATATTTATAATATATTTTAGGAGAAAAATAATGAATTCACTTATACAAGCTAGAATTGATAGCAAAGTTAAAGAAGATGCAGAAAATATTATGAATCAGTTAGGTATTAGCCTTAATGAAGCAATACGTATGTTTTTAATGCAAGTTATTATTCATAAAGGAATACCATTTAAGCCAACTTTAAAACCAGAATATGAGCCAAATGAATATTTGACGAAAGTTATAGCAGATGTTGAAGCTAAAAAAGATTTAACACACTATAAAAATACTGATGAAATGTGGGAAGATTTAGGACTTTAAACAATGTTGGACTTAGTTGTTTCTTCTGCATTCAAGACGGAAGTAAAGAAAATAAAAAATGCAAAAGATAAAGCAGAACTCAAATTAGTTTTAGATACTTTACTTGCAGAAAAAATATTAAATAAAAAATACAAGAACCATGCTTTAAGTGGTAATTATAAAAATTATCGTGAATGTCATGTTAAACCTGATTTGTTGCTAGTTTATAAAATAGTGAAGTCTGAATTAGTATTATATGCCGTTCATATCGGTTCGCACTCTGATTTATTTAAGAAATAGCAAACACAAGAAATAAGAATCATTTTTCAGCCCTACGCGCACGAAACTAAAATTTACATGTAGTTATCAGTAAAAACTAAAATCGTTTGTTTAGAGCTGTTTTTTTATATTTAACTTATATTCCTGTTAGATATAGGTTGGTTTACTTGTGTTTTTGCATAATATAAGTTGAATTTATGACATCAATGTCAAATTTTTCAACATCTTAAAAATTGACCATAGGACTTAGCATTTTATTTTGGTTGTAGTTTATATATAAAAACTAAATACACTAGTCCGGTGGCTGTTTTTTATACCTTTATGCGCAAATTATGTAATTTATTTACAAGATTACGTAGGTTCAATAAGATAAAAAACATTTAAGGCTATACTAAACTAACTACAGTCAAAACCTAAAGCATAATTCTAACTAGACTACATAAGATGAATAAATACAGTCATAACATTTAATAAGGGTGTGTAATTTGAATTGTGGACTTTTTTTTCATCCAACATAGTTTTTGTTAAAAATAAGATGACAGATTTGTCATCCAATTAAAAACATAGCAGGAAGCTTAAACGAAGTCAGGGGGCGTTAGCCCTGCAGACGTAGTGAGGGCTTCCCGCTATGTTTATCGGCCTTTTTTTACAGGTAGTATTTACTTATCCTTTCCCCATAAAAAATATCCAATTGCATTATGATTTTATTCCAATCTGGGCGGATTCCCGTCCATTTCTTAGTTATATCTTTCGTGGCTAAATACAACAATTTTAATAAACTTTCATCTGTTGGGAAGACACTTCTTGTTTTGGATACTTTTCTCAATTGTCGATTAAAACCTTCTATTAAATTCGTTGTATATATTATTTTTCGTATATTCTCTGGATATTTAAAATAGGTTGATAATTCTGCCCAATTACTTCTCCAGGATTTGCCTATAAATGATCATCCATTTCTGATTCTAAGGCATTTTCAAAAAAAGCTGCTAATAATTCCTTATTTAAGCTTCTTACTCCACTGTAAATTGACATATTCACAAACGGCTAAAATCAGCCAATTATTGTTTTTAACTATCAAACTGAACATATAGTGGCAATAATTGGGAATTCTTTAGGTATGCTGATCATCTCACAAAAGTGTTTGGAGAAACTCTCTCTCCCACACCAAAAATAAATCAACAAACGTTTTCTTTATCTCAAAAAGAACAACAAAAAATTAAGTTAGAACTCTCTTATCGACATAAACAATCAATGGAAATGAGTTTGTAATAAACTCATTATCTTAACTCAATTTTCAAAAAATTCTTGTAAATCAGTGAAAAAATTACAAAATTGATAGAAATAAGTAAAAAATAATTTCAAAAAGAACTCGATTTATGTTATATATATACATATATCGAGAAAAAATTAAAATGAATTTAGACTCTTATAAAAAACTTTTAGCATTAGGATGCTTTGGCAGAAAACAAGCCGAAGCTCTTTGGAACAAGAATGCCTCCAAATATTTAGATGATGCCTTGAAGCAAGGATTGATCCGCCGTGTCAGAAAAGATTTATACGTTTCTGTCAGCTTGGAAACACATCAGCCTACTAAGAACAAATTTGAAATCGCATCCTGTATTTCCCCGACAGCATGTGTTTCACATCATGCTGCTTTGGAGTTTTACGGATATGCCAATCAGGTCTTTTATGATATGACGTTTGTTAGTCAAAGCAAAGTCAAGCCGTTCGACTTTGACGATGTTTCGTATCATCAAATTTTTACCAGCATTTCCGAAGGCGTTTCAGAACAAAACGGCGTGCGTGTAACGGACTTAGAACGCTCCATTCTAGACTGTATTGATGCTGTTGAAAAGATTTGTGGTTTAGAAGAATTAGAAGCCTGTCTAGATATAATTCCATCATTGGATGAAGAAAAATTACAGCGATATCTACCCTTATACGGCAAAGCATTTCTGTATCAAAAGGCAGGCTATCTATTGGAAAAGCACCAATCGGATTTAAAATTGTCAGATAAATTCTTTGATTTTTGCCACAAAGAAATCGCTTCCCGCCGTTATCTAGGAAAAGGAACAACACTAAACAACCGTTGGAATCTCTACGTTAAGGAATAAGGATATTGTTACATAAAAATTTTATCGGACAAAAAGCTGAAGAACTAAACTTTAATCGCGACACGTTGGAAAAGGTGTTTCGGCTGACGGAAATTTTAAATTTTCTGAATACGGACACGCTGACAAAAGACTATCTAGCGTTAAAAGGAGGAACAGCTATTAACCTGACGATTTTCGATTTGCCGCGTTTATCGGTCGATATAGATTTAGACTTTACGCAAAATATCGGACGTGAAGAAATGATGAGCGTTCGCGATCGTCTTAAAACGACTTTGCAAAAATATATGAGTGCGAACGACTACGATTTAAGCCCGAAATCAAAGTTTCCACACTCTTTAGATTCTTTCGTATTTACTTATACGAATTGTGGCGGTGTCAAAGACAATATTAAAGTTGAAATCAATTATTCTTTGCGAACACATATTCTGCCAATTGAACTGATTAAAACCGATATTTTAGGGCAAACCATCGAAGTCCGCCGACTAGAAAAAACCGAATTATTTGCAAGTAAAATTGTTGCACTATTATCTAGAACAGCACCACGCGATTTATACGACATTCACAATATGATCCAACAAAATGTATTTTACGACGCAGAAAAAGAACTGCTGAAGAAGTGCGTCGTCTTTTATCGGGCATTGAATAGCCAAGCCACAAAAGCATTTGATTTATCAGCCATTGACGCGTTAAGGCCATATGAAATCAAGACGATGCTGTTGCCTGTCATTCATCGCAAGGAATTTATCGATTTACCAAAGATGAAAAAAAACGTGAAAGAATACCTATCAGATTTGCTGATACTAACCGATGAAGAAAAAGCATTCCTACAAGATTTTTCAAACAAATGTTATTCACCTGAAAAATTGTTTTCCGATACGGACATTCTTGACCGTATCCACATACATCCAATGGTTGAATGGAAGATTGCATCCGCTAAAAAATCGCAAAAATGACTTCAAAAGATTTTTCATGGTAATTTCATATAAATTTCAGCAATTATTCATTCAAATTTCAAAAGACAAAAATGGATAAAACTCTTAAATTTTAACGAATATAAGAAATTTTTATTTTAAATTTCACAAAATGCTCTCTTTTTTCTAAGAAAAAATTAAAGTGGTCACAACTTGTGACCACCTTTCGTTTTTCTATTGTCCTTTTTATAACAACTCTGCTGTTGAACTTAGTGCTTTTGATAGCATCAATTCAACCCATTCGTCTAGTTCATTATCTAAATAGTATACTCTCGTATTTCCAAATTTATGAAACTTCGGCCCCCCTCCTATAGTTGCAAGTTTATTTAATGAGGAAACAGTTCGACTTATTCCCTTTTGAAGCAAGTATTCAGAAGCTTCTTTTCTTGATAATAATTTTCCTAACATTATTTTATTCCTTTCATAAAAAAATAAACAACTTTAGTTTTTATAAAAAAAAAGACAAATAGAAAAAAACATTGTGAGCTATTTTTAAATATCATCAACTATAGCGTCTCTAAATTGATTAAAATTATTAACTGTAGCTTGTAATGCCTGACTGATTGCTGTTGTATCAGCTCTTGCATAAACCTGTGTTGACTGTAAACTCTTATGATTAAGGGTCTTTGATACTATCGCCAAATTAACACCAGACATACATTCCCACGTCGCTAAGGTGCGACGCAAATCATGTATTCGAACATCTTTTATTTTGGCCTTTATACGAATCTTTTCCCAATGATGTTTTGGTTCATTCATCGGATTTTCCGGATGATCTCTCATTGGAAAAACCCATTCACTTGAACCTGTAATCTTTTTTAAATTTTTCAACAAAGGATATAATTGTTCAACCAAAGGAACCCTCATTGATGTTCCATTCTTGGTCATAGGAATATACCATATTCCTGTATCAAAATTAATATTGTCCCATCTCATCTCACGAACATTACCACAACGTTGTCCTGTATACAAAAGGACATAGAAAAACGTTTTAAAATACAAACTACTTTCTTCATCCAAAACTTTAAACAAACGTTTTAATTCTTCAGGTAATAAAAAACGTTCTCTTGCATACGTCTTAAATTTTGAAATGGGATTTGTTGGATTTTTGCCATTCCATCCCCATTTGATTGCTTTGTTGTATAAATGTCGGATTAAAATCAATACATGATTAGCAGTATATAATCCATTATTTTCTTTAACACTATTAACAATATATTCTATTTGTCTAGTCGTAATATCAGATAACCTTTTTTTGCCCAACTTTTCAAAAAAACGGTCATAATATCTTTGATTCGCCTTCCAATGTTTTTCAGTAGTCATCACCTTGGCGTAACGTTCCATAAATTCTTTAAACAGTTCATCTAGGGTAATTTCCTTATTCATTTCATACTTGGAAACGTTCGGATTTATCCCATCATTTATTTGTTTTAGTATTTCAATAGCCTTTTGACGAGCAACATCAATTCCAATTTCTCCAAATTTTCCAATGGTCACTCGAATAGATTGTCCACGCATTTTCTTCAATACAATAAAACTCTTATTATTTTCACTTATACGAACGCGTAAATACGGACAACGTTCATCACAAATTTCTATTCTTTTTTCATTGGCTAATAATTCATAAGAACTAATAAATTTATCTGTCAAAACTTTTTTCATTAAAAAAACTCCTCTAATTTTTTGTCGCTGGTCAACCTCTGGTCAACCTTTGAAAAATTTTTTAATAAAAAATGATGTATCAAAATATTTTTTAAAATTGAAATAAATATTTGATTTTTATAATAAAATAGCCAATAAAGGTTGATAATAGTTTATCGTAGTTCCTTGCTTGGGAGCCCCTCTTAATCAGCGGGCCGCGGGTTCGAATCCCTCATCACCCGCCATAATAATTAAAAAGACGCTAGATGAAAGCGTCTTTTTTCGTATCCGCGGTGTTTCGGCGCTTTCGCAGGGGTTGACTCTTGAAAAGTGACTATGGTAAGCTCCGATTGACCGCAAAAATGCAAAATTTCCCGCAGTTACATACTTTGGGGAATTTGGGCGAGTCAATTGAGAGAGGAAAAATAAATATAGATTACAATCTTAAATCTATACGATAAATTTTAATTACAATCTATGCATTTTATAATAACCTTGAAATGAATTTGGAATGAATCTAATACCAATATTTTTCTCAAATTGGTTTTGAAAATAATCATTGTTAAAAGAATAAATGGATATATTGTCTTCAAATATAACGTGTAACTGATTTGAGTAGCGAACAGATCTTGTAAATATTCTCCAGTTTACAATTTCTTGATTTTCATGTTCTATCTTAATTAATTCTCCATTACTTTGAATAATTAATAACATAGTTCTATATTCCAATATATATCCCCATGGAGCACTACCTGTTTTTATAATGTTACTGAAAGATATTCTTTCATCATAGAAAGATTCTAGCTTTGTGAATTTTTCCTCATCATTCTTAATATTTCTTTTGTAACGGTATATGCTTATTTCACCATCTCGTAGTGAACATATTTTATCACCAACACCCCATGTTAACCCACTTTTATCAAAAAGTTTATTAGCGTCAAATTCCTTAATAATAGAAAAAGATTGTTCATTTTTGTTTTCTCTATTCAAAGAAGTTTCTAATAGATATCCTCCATTATAATAAGATGATGAAAAAATATCGCTAAAACTCCAATTAATCCAAGTAGAATGATTAGCAGATAATTTCATTAGATTTAAATCATTAGATACAGAATTAGAATCATCAACTTCAAACCACCCCCAAACACCATCATTTCCGCAGGAAGAAATAATCATATCGGATTGTGCATCTATATTGAAAGAGGGAATATCATGACATTTAATACTATTTTTTATTGTATTAAATAAATTACCGTTTTTATGTTCATAGTAAGGAGATTTTAAAAGACCTTTTGATGTTGAGATATATAAATCAGGATTCTTTTTATATTTTCGATATATAATGCAGTCCGAATGAGGAAAAGGAAATGGATTGCTACAAATACTAATTAAATCCTCACTCATTTTTTTTATATCAAAAGTAACATCTTTTATTCTGTCAAACCTGTGTTTTATAGCCTTATTGACTAATGGATCCTCAAATATTAACCTCCACCTATCTCCATATAAATAATCGCCATGTATAAAAGCACAAAAATATGCAAATTTGTTCTCAGAATTTTCAAAAAAATCCTCAATTAGAAAATCCCAATCAATTTGCATTATATCGCCATTTATGTTCCATAAAAGTAGTTTTTTATTATATATAAAAGAATCATAAAACCTACCAGGAATAACAATTTTTACAGGTAACATTTTTTTCCTTTCAAAATCTTTAATGCTTGTGCTCGACTAATGTATTTTTTATTTATCCATTCCTTTAAATATCCTTCTGGTGGGCGATCTTGTACTTTTAATGTAGTATTTGCAGGATAGCCGTGCCAAATAATAAATGTTCCATTAGAAGAACTACAAAATTTTGCTATAAATAGTTTTTTTAGCGGAGAGGGAGGTATTTTTGCAGGAAAGCCTAAGTAATCAAGCTTATTGTTTTGGATATATAGACCATAACAAGGACAATCTGTAGAATATGGAGAGTTATTCCATATTTTTTCTTCATCTACAGAGCTTATAATCCATTGTGATTTATTGGGATTACCATCTCTATGTTGGGTATTATGTATATATTTATGTTTCGTCATCTTATAAACCATTATTATGATTATATTTATAATAATTGAAAAGTATTTTGAAATTCAATATTTATTTTATATATTATTATTGGATAAATATTTATCCCTTAGCTCCCATCTCAAATAACTTTTGCAATGGAATGTTTACTATTCCTGAGAAAAGTTGATTGACGAGATTCGGGGATAGGTAAGCAAGGTTGAGGTATTTATAAATCGTGCGTTTGGAGATATGTTCCTGCTTGGCAATGTCATCGGTTGGCATACCGCTTTCGTAAAGCTTTTTATATCGCCATGCGTAGGCAAAGGCACGAACAATCAATCGGTTGTTATCGTTGACGCTCATCAATCCGGTTTTTCCGGCATTATAGGTATTGCTTGACAATCCGCGGTTAATCACGACGGCTTTTTCATAAATAATCTGTCGGTTTGCAACATCGTTAATAAATTCCAGAGATTCGGCATTGGGATTTAAATAATCACTTGTGTAGGCCGCCAGCATTCCGCAATCTACATTAAAGAAGAATGTGAGCTTGTCTTTGCCGTAAATCACTTTATTGATAAAGTTGCGGATAAAACCGTGTTGCTCAAAATAATCCATACCCGAGAAGTTAATTTGTTTCAAAGATATTATCGCTTCCTTTGGTAACTTGCTTAAATCCGCGTTCAATATTTCCGTCACCGCCTCTTGAGCTAATTTATCAATCTGTTCGGTCGGCAAGTACAGGCCTTTAACCGCATAATAGTGCTTTTTGGTGGTTTTGCGTTTGCTGTTTGCTTGGTTAACGAAAGCGGTGCCATTGGCATCAAATAATTTTCCGGTCAAGAGATTATCATTTTTTGAGCGCGTATGATTGCCACTGACATCGTTTTCTTTTAACTTTCTCTGTACCGCTTCCCAGAGTTCTTTGCTGATAATCGCTTCATGCTGTCCTTTGAAAGCTTGTCCGGTGCGTTTATTCTCAATCATGCCAAGATACAATTTTTCATGCAACAAGCGGTGTAGTGCCGATGTTTTAAACGGTTTACCGCCTTTGGAGATACCCTTGCCGGTCATCCATTGTTTATGCGTTATATTCTTAGATTCGGCAATTTGTTCGAGTTCGCTTAATGAACCGCATTTTAAGTAACTTTCAAATAAATAGTGTACTTGTTCTGCTTCAACCTTGTTTATTACCAGTTTTTTATCAATCAAATCGTAACCCAATTTTGGTGTTCCGCCTGTCCATAAACCTTTGGCTTTGCTGGCACGGATTTTATCCCGCACGCGTTCGGACGAAACTTCCCTCTCAAATTGAGCAAACGATAACAGCATATTTAAGGTTAGCTTGCCCATCGAGGTTGAGGTATCAAAAGCCTGCGTGATAGATACGAAACTGCATCCGCATTTATCAAACTCTTTCATCATATTGTGAAAATCCATAATAGAACGCGACAATCGGTCAACTTTATAAACCACCACCGTTTGTATCAGGCCTTTTCTGATATCTTCAAGCATTTGCTTTAAAGCCGGTCGTTCCATGGTGCCGCCGGATATGCCGCCATCTGTATAGGTTTTGTAATATTCCCAGTTGTTAAAGGCTTGAGAGAGAATATAACTGCGGCAGGCTTCTTCTTGATTCTGCAAGGAGTTAAACTCCAATTCCAAGCCTTTTTCGGTAGATTTGCGAACATAAACCGCACAATTAATTTTTGCCATTTTCCGCCTCCTTTAGTGCTGATTTATTGTTTAAGCCGAAAAAATCGTAGCCGGAAACTTTAATGCCGCAGATTTCTTTCGCCACCGCTGACAAACTTTTATAATGTTTGCCCTCATAAATAAAATCGTTTGTATCCGCCACCATCACTTTATATTGTTGCCCTCGAAAGGTCTTGATAATCTCTGTTCCCGCATGCAGAGTATATTTGGTTTTATAAACGTGAAGCATACACCCTTCCGGATTTTCGGCATATTTTTCAAGTTTGGTTAAGAATTTGCGTTCAATTTTCAAATTAGCATTTTCGCAAGCAATATAATACCATAACGCTCTGAATTGCCTCTGATACGGACTGTCACAATATCGCGCCCACAATTCAGCCTGTTTTTGATGACTGAGCTTTTTTAGCTCTTCCGCGCTTTTGGGTAGGTATATTTTCTTCTTCATTTAAAATATCCCTGATTCTGCTGAGTTTATCTCGAGATAATTTATCTTTATCCCTTGCTGACAGTAACGCTTGCAAAAAAGCATAAGTCAACTCAAATAGTGCAGAATCTGAGATTTTTGGTCGACCTTTCGGATTTCCGGATATTCCTTTCTGAAATTGATGTGCAATCGGTGGTCTTTTATACATTTTGAGCCTCCATACAACAGCATGAAGGCTTATAACAATTGAGAAGTCAAGCTAATAACCGCTACGCAATTTCCTAGGATCTCGCATCGGGTGAGTTTTATAAATGTTTCTATGACCAACACTATAATAATGTCCTCCGCTTGAATAATAGTTCCTTTCGCTTACGTAACAGCCTTTTCCGGTTGCTAAGCAAGGCTGAACTTTTGGTGTTTGCATGTTTGCTAAAAAATCCATTGCCTGGCTCAATGCATCGCATTGATCCTTAAATCGCGATTTGGGAAAGGTTGTTAATTCCGCTTCAAAATCTTTATACCATGCGCCGGCGATGTTTGGAAACAACAATTTTCCCTGTTCAATTAAAAGGGATGTTCCTTGCATTCTGGATACTTTGTCCTGGTGAGGTTTAACATCGTGAATATTAATGCTAAAGGTTCCTCTGAGGCATTGTATTAACTGTGTACCGGATGAGGCATCTTCAATAATAAGTTCCGGTTGCACCGAAAACTCATTGTAAACCGACATGTATAATTCTGTAGCTTTATTAACCAGTTTCGGAAAATCTAAACGATAGCGCGAGCATTCCAACAGGTAATATTTATTGTCATATCCGGTTCCCACAACAACACAGGCCGAATAGGCATTGTCGCTTCCTTCTTTGCCGGCAGTATCCCAAGAAAGAACGATCTTTTGCAAATTTGGTACTTCATTGTAGTAATGTAACCATTCTTTTTTTACGATGCCACCGCTGATTGGAGCCGGATTTTGTTGATATTGTCCGGCAAATGCGAATTCACCGAGAGATTGTTGCAATTCCAAGACTGTTTCTCTATTTTCTCGCGCAGGATGTAGTAAATCGCCTATATGACGTATGATTTTGCGGTTTGTACCGATAATCGGATCATATATCGTCCAATTTTCCTCTGCTTCGGCAATAATCGGAAGTTTAATAAGCTTGAAATTCTTATCATGCTCCAACAAAAAGCCGGTTAAATCGTTTTCGTGCAGACGTTGCATAATCAGCATAATTTTGCCGCTTGCTTTGTCATTTAAGCGAGAATAAAGTGTTGAACGATACCATTCATTGACTTTTTCACGCATAATATCTGAATTGGCATCTATCGGTTTGAGGGGATCGTCTATGATTATCCAGTCCGCACCGCGACCGGTCAATGTTCCGTTAACCGAGGTTGAAAAACGTCCTCCACCGGCTATCGTTTCAAAATCAAACGTAGATTTTCTGGTATTACTTAATTTGGTATTGGGAAATAGCTCTTGATACCATTTGGAAGTTATGACTTTGCGGCAATCATTGGCGTGTTTTGATGCTAAATCATCAGCATAACTGACACATATAATTGAAGTTTTCGGATTGTGCCCGAGCAAAAAGGCAGGCAATGCAACCGAACAAATAATTGACTTCATATAGCGCGGAGGAATATTTACAATCAATCGCCTGGATGAATCGTTTATCATGTTGTTTAATTCTTGGCAAATAAGGTCAATATGCCAATTATCAGAATATTGGTTTGATGGCGATACTTCTTGAAAGACTTTCATAACGAAAGCTTTTAAGCTTGTACGCAAAAGTGCATTGAATATTTTGTTAGAACCAATATCTGTTGTCATCTTCATCATCAAACAGTACCTCTCCCAGCATTCTTAGCATTATTTGTTCATAACTGGTGGCCATAGAAGGACCTCTTTTACATAATTTTAATTTTGGATTTCTTAAAATTGCTGACACTATTTTAGTATGTATCGGTTGTTGAAATTTTATTAGCTCGTCTTTAGCCATAGCTATAATTTTATGCGTTGCACGTTCTGGTTGATTTTCTAATTCTTCAATCAGCGATTCAAGATATGTCACTTCAAGTTGAGGAATTTGTTTTAGGGAACCACCGTCGTGTGCTATCTTTAATGGATTGTATTTTTTACTTTCCATTAGTAAATGCCACAATATATTTTGAATATTAGATTTTTTGTTTGATGAAAGCTTTTTAAAAATATCGGTAAAATCCTTTGTAATTCTTGTACAATCAGAAGGTGTAATTGTTTCGGTAAGCAATTTTTTAAGTAATTCGCTGAAATTATCCTTTATATTAAACATCATTATTATCCTTTATAAATTGTTTTAATATTTTCATATCATCTTCTTTTAAGGAAGATACTTTCTGTTCTCTTTCCGCAATCTTCGCATCAACCGCTAAAAGGTGCGGAAAGAGCTGTTGAATGGCTTTTAAATCGCCCTTTACGGCAGAATTGACTGCCTGCAGCAATATAGCTGCTTTCTTTGATAAGCGGACTTCTTTGCCGTTTTGTAAGAGCACAATTTTCTCCTCAAGCAGATCCTCCAATAATTTGTATGTGTTACGACTGCCTTTAGGGCGACCTTTCGGGTTACCGCTCTTACCTTTGGCAAAGCGTGTTGCTTTGGGTGGATTGCCGTAACCAATGTTTTCTTCATTGTTCGCCATTGACCGTCTCCGTACCTTTAATTTCAGCTAACAAGTCATTATACGTTTTTCCGTCACTCTCACGTATGGCATCTATTTTAAAAAGTTCTTGATAACGACGGATGGCTGTATCTATATACAAAGGCTCAAATTCTATTGCATGGCAAATCCTGTGCGCTTTTTCTGCCGCAATCAGCGTAGAGCCTGAACCGAGAAAAGTATCTAAGACTAAATCACCTCGTTTTGTCACATCAAGAATAGCGTCATAAAGCATTTCAACCGGTTTTACCGTCGGGTGTAATTTGATGTCTTGTTTATGCCGACCAAAGCTGTTTACACCGGAATATTTCCAAACATTCGTTCGATATCGCCCGTTTTTGCCGAGTTCGACATTGTTGGTATGCGGTTCTTTACCGTTTTTGAAAATAAAGCAAAGTTCATGTTGGCTTCTATACAAACTTCCCATGGCTCCGGTACCTTTGTCCCATACTGCCAGATTAATAAAAGAGCTGAAAACTTTGTTTGCGGCCTCAAGAATATGAGATGCGTGCCGCCAGTCCATAAAATTATAGTGTAGGGAACCATGTTTGGAATAGTTCGCACACAACTCAAAATTCTTTTCCAAAAATTTGATAAACTCCTGATCATTCATTTCACCTGAAGCAAAGGCAAATTCCTTATGCTTGATTTTACCGCTTCCACCGACATGTCCTTGTATTTTAACATTAAATGGCGGGTCTTGCAGTATCATGCCGGCTTTTTTGCCGTTCATTAGCTTGGTAAATGTTTCTTGCTCCAATGAATTACCGCAAATAATGCGGTGTTTGCCCAATAACCAAATATCTCCCAGTTTTGAAACAATTTCATTTTCCGGAACAAAAGGTTCGGTATTTAATGTTTCGCTGATTTTGTGCTTTTCTTTATCATCATCTAACAAAACATCCAATTCTATTGGATCGAATCCGGTCAAAGTAACGTCAAAGTCGGTACAAATGGTTTCCAATTCAGATAATTCAAGCTTCAGAATATCTTCATTCCAACCGCCCAGTTCATTGATTTTGTTATCCGCAAGGCGGTAAGCTCGTTTCTGAACATCAGATAAATGATTTAGTCTGATAACTGGGATTTCCGTTAATCCGATAATCTTAGCGGCTTCAACACGTCCATGACCGGCAATAATTTCATTATTTTCATCAATCAAGACCGGATTGTTAAAGCCAAATTGTCTGATAGATGCGGCAAGTGCTTGTAGCTGTTTTTCATTATGCGTTTTTGCATTGTTTGTGTATGCTTTTAATGATTTCAGATCAGCATACTCGACCATTAAAGTATTTGCCATTAGCAAACCTCCATTTTTTAAGATATTAAATGATTACCTTTCTTGAAATGTACGTACTTTTAGTTCGTATATTTTCAGAAAGGGGTTGATTTTTAACGGAGAAATGCTAATATGCAATTTGCTTAAGATGCTATATTAGCATTTCTTCGGAGATAAGGAAATTCTGTTTCTTTATCTCTTTTTTGTTGGCTGAACTTTCCTGTTACTACCTCCTTTCTCGACGTGTTTTTAAGTCAACGATAATAAAAGATTTGTCTTTTTCATCTTGCGTTACATCGCAGAAGTAGGTTTGAGAAAAGTCTATCGAATAAGCTTCAAAAAAGTTTTTAACAGTTAAGAATAGTCCCGAGTTCTCTCTCCATTGTATCTTAAATGAACTTTTTTCTTTCTGATTACTAAAGCGAATCCCGATAAGATTTTTTTCTTTATCAAAAAACATTGTGGCATATTTTGCCTCTTCAATACCGAAATTAACGATAGACGTTTGATTGAGAGCCAATCTTCCCAACACTGATACAGATGCTATCGGAATTTCTCTCTTGCCATTCTTTGTAAATTTTTCAAACATATAAAACTCCTTTTATGGATTGTTACTTTATATGTAGCGCATATTTTCAAAGCTGTCAAGTAAAAAAGTAATTGTATGTGTATTTTTATGTATATTTTTAAGTTTAGCGACCAAAACAGTCATTGCACTGCTTTATAGCCAGATATATATATCAAAAAAGGAGAAGTTATGCGAAAGATTGTTATAGATATTGAAACAACAGGGGGAAAATTTGAAAAAGATAAAATAATATCGCTTTCGGCCATTGAAATAGATGAATATTGCCGTCTTACCGGAAATGTGTTTTGCTCGTTGATTAACCCTCAATGTCGTATACCGCGACAAATTTCAACAATTACCGGTATTACGCAGGCCACTGTTAAAGATAAGCCGACTTTCTCCGAATTAGAAAATAACTTTCTTTGCTTTTTGGCGAATAAAGAACTCGTTGTGTTTGATGAAGCACAAAACCTTAATTTTATATATATGGCGTTAGGATTTGCTCTACCTAATGAAACAACAATTATTTCTGAGCTGGCAAATAAAAATCCAAACGTTAAAGCTCCTTCATTTTTTGATTTGTTAAATAGGTTTGATATCAAAGGTATTGATACAATGTGGCACCTAAGACCTCTTTCAAGATGTCACATGATGGCAAAAATGTATAAAGAATTAACAACAAAGGAGAAATAACCATGAGTAAAATTGCATTAGTTATTAAAACAACCGGTAAAAATATTACTCAAGGTAAGATTTTATCTCTCCATGCGGCGGAATTTAATGAATTAGGGCACATAACCGGCAAACTATTTTATACGCCTATTAATCCGCAAGCGGAATTGCCTGATTTTATAGAATTATTTTATGGACTCACGGCAGATGAAATCAATGACTCGAGAACGATATCCGAAATAAAGGAAGATTTTTTAGCTTTTATCGGCAATAAAGAAATTGTTTGCTATGATGCGCTATCTACCCAAGCAGTATTGGAACGAGAGTTGCGACAACCGCTGTCTAATCATTTTATTGATTTGAAGAGTTGGGTAAATAAAAAAACAAATTTAAGAGAGGATGATGTTACTCATCTGATGCATGTGTTTAAATTAAAAGATTCTGATTTTTTCAATTTTAAGGAAGAAGAGTGTGACATGTGTGTGCAACTTTACGCTAAACTAAATTCATTATAGCATATTTTTTGCTTTGTTTAGCAAATCGCACATCGTTTCCTTTAATACTTGCGGCTCCAGTATCTCGATATCTCCCTCCCAAGTAAAGAGATGCCAGCACATTTCTTTTAAGCCACCGGCGGTGAAACGTACAATTAAACTGCCGTCTTTTTGCTTTTCTATAGTTTGAGTCGGATGAAATAAATAATGTTCCGCATCGTCTGCTCGGTTTTTGTTGACTTTCCAAATAACATTGTAAGGTTTTTCCTGAAAACTGCCGAAAGACTGCTCTGCATATTTTTGCAGAGAAAATTTTTCATTGCGGCTGAATTTGATATCGGTTAGCTCTATGGCAATAATATTAGAAAGACAAAAATAACGGTAATCTTTATCTGTCTCATAATAAGCTACTAAATAAGGTCTGGAGCCATATAAAATACCATAAGGTTGTATCCGAAAGTGCTTAGTTTCGCCATTTGCGCGCAGTTTATAGGTTATAATTACTTCATTCCAATTTGTGATGGCATTGCGAAGGTCTGCTAAAATTTCTTGATTGATTATATATTTTGGACCGGCAGACATGCTGATATCTTCCATTTCCGCTATATTTTCGACGTTATACTTGTCTTTTTCCTTGCAAAATGATTTTATGCGGTATTCGAGGTGCTGTAATTCATCAGCTAATTCCTCTCTTTTTCCCCGATGAGCTAATTTTATTGCTTGAGATAGACAGGAAATTTCTTCAGGCGCTAATTTTATCGGTCCCTGGCGATAAAGCTCTTGCAAACGATATGATTTATAGTTTTCTCCGTTATCGACTTCTTCCAGTTGTGCTGAATAAAGCGCCCTGATAATATTCATCATTCTTTCGGCAGTACGGCGACAGACTTTATATTCCACCATTATATCATTAATGCTTACACCTTCGGTAGAACCTGCCATACGATTGATAAGCCTGATTATATTTTCTACTTTTTCAAGTCTGGCGGAATGATTTACTGGCATATTACATCCTAAATTTCAAAAGTTTCGTTATCATTATGCAATTCTACGTTGTTGAACAGTTCCTTAAATTGCTCGGGAAAGAAAGTATGTATCGGTACAATTTTTTTAGGATTTATGGCCAAAGCAAATTTTTGCAATGTCGGAATATCCGCATGACCAGAAGTATGAATATCATACATCGGTACATTTTTTTCTTTCATTAAATCTAAGCGTTCTTGATACAGCTCTTTGTAGCCGTCCCACATAGAATAGATAAAGGAAGCATTTTCGTTAACAAGCGAACTGCTTTTTAAGATATTGAAAATCAGACCGCCGAACATAATCACATATTTGGATGGATTTTGCGCTATCATCTCTTTGGTTATGTTATGCGGTGTCGTACTATCTGTTGCAAACTTTTTCACGTTCGGCCATTTAAAACTGGGTAAATGCTCGTTATTTAGCACCATTAAGACGTGTCCGGTGTAACCGCTTATAACTAAAGTTCTACCACTTTTCTTTGCTGCCCTGTAGATGGTCACAATACGGTCAATATTTTGTGAAGAACTTTGAATAAAGGCTACACCTTTGGTTTCCTTAAAGATCTTTTCAAATTCTGTTTCAAGAGATGTTTCAGACGGATATTTTGTTGACTGTTCACGACCAAGGCAAGAGCCCTCCATCATCAAAACATCAATATCTTTGGAAGGATTTTTGATAAAACCGTCAAATAATTTGCCCTTGCGCCCATGGGCACGAAAGTCCCCGCTGTAAAACAAGCGTTTACCGTCGGCCTCTATCAAAAAGGCGTATGCTCCGTATGCGGAATGGTCAACCAGATATGGCGTTACGGTAAACGGACCGATAGAAAAAGAAGATTTATCATCAAAAATATGTATATTACCGAAAGCAAAGGCGTTGGGAAGATTGTGCTTAACGCATACATCCATAATATCGGCCGTTGCTTTGCTCATATAAATCGGGATGCTGTTATCAATGTGCAAACCCAAGCCATAGTGGTCTTGATGAGGGTGAGAAATAAGAATCCCCAGCAAATCATCGGTTTTATTTTTTAGTCCCTTAATATCGGGTAATAAATCTGCGGTGTTTTCTTCGGCATCCAGAGGTAGTCCTAAATCAATAATCAAACGCTCACCGGAGTTGGCGGTTAATTCCACTGCCGATCCGCCGATTTGATTTGCCCCTCTTTTGATACTAGCCTTCATGATTGCCTCTGCAAACTCTTTTTTGGACATATTCTAAAGATAGCATGCAACTGTCATATAAACCGTAGCCCATGAATGAAGATCTGGCGAAAAGCGTTTCAATCGGAATTTCATTTTCATATTTTTCAACATAATTGCCTATTTCCTTAATTTCGTTATCAAGATAGCTTGAATTTGGGTTATAATTAACCAAAACAAAGATTAATTGCGGTTTTTCCGTCCGCGAAAATGTTATCTTGCGCGAATTATCATATTCCCATAAACCGAGCTTGCGCTGTTGCTCAATCACTTTTTCTAAGTCTTCAAGAAATTCATCTTTATTATTATTAAGTTCGCCCATAAATTTTATAACGGATTTGTAGTGTCGAGATACGCCTGATGTTCCGGAAATAGCTTTTTCTCCTGCTTTAACTTCTACAAAAGCTAATCTTAAATTATTGCCGTTTTTGCGTTTATCTTTTGGCCAATAAACTGCCAACGCATCAAAACGTCCATCAAAATCACTTTGCGTATATTCAATGTCCAAAATAAAATAGTCGGTTTCTTTGCATATTGAACCACAGTTATTTTCTTTGACCAATGCTTGTTGAACTTCTTTTTCCAGTTTTTCAACATCATTATGATTATCTAAAGCTTCTTTAGCATCCTTAAAATAAACTGCCCAGCTATCACCATAATCTTTCGGATTAATTTTATAATTTGCATCTACTTCAAATGTTCCTTTTTCATTAATTTTTAGAATTTGTAAGCTCTTATAATAAATTGTTACATAACTTCCGCGCATACACATAATTAAACTGTTGTCTGCTTTGACTAATTCTACGATTTTTTCGTATTTTCCACCCTTTTCAAATTCTTTGAAAAAATCAGATTTCAGAGCTCTCGTATTCATAAATTTTCTCCTAAAAAACGTTACAGTTGCTTATTACTTAATATGAGAATACGACATTTTCGGTCGCATCTTATTAAGTAAAACTTGTATTTATAATAGTATTATAAAAGTTTTGCTTCGTTTTCAAGCTAAAACTTTAAGTTTAACTTCTATAAATGGAGCGAAATATGAAGCATAAAATCGGGTTAAAAATAAAGGCTATACGTCAAGAAGCAAAGATAACGCAGGAAGTTTTAGCAGAGCGTTGTAATATTTCTGTTGAAGCAGTCTCGAATATTGAAAGAGGCGTAAATTATCCGCATTTTGAAACTTTGATACAAATTGCAAAAGTTTTAGGTTGTTCTCTTTGCGATATATTAGATGACAGTTTGGATAAAAACATCAGCCGTAAACGCATTTTTGAAGAAGCTGCACTAATTTCCAGTATTAAAAAATTATCAGATGACCAAATTTCAACACTTATTAAAGTTGTGGATGCTTTGAAATAATTTCTGTGTATATTGTTTTATTGCGACCGAATCTGTCGGATATGTCTTTTATAATTAATATAATTTAATAGGAGGCATATATGCATAAAGTCATTTTTGATACCGAAACCACGGGATTTGATCCTAAAAATTGTAAATTGGTTGAAATAGGCGCTATTGAAATTGATGAAAATAATCAACCGACCGGAGCCGTCTTTCATACTTATATCAATCCGGAACAAATTGTACCTGATGAGGTTGTGCAAATACATGGTTTAACGACGGATTACTTAAAAGATTTTCCGACTTTTGATGAAATAAAGGATGATTTTCTAAAGTTTATTGAAGGCAAAGAATTAATTGCACATAACATATCCTTTGATTTAAGTTTCTTAAATCACGAGTTAGGTTTTGAACTGACAAATAAAATGACGGATACCCTGAAACTGGCAAAAGCTGCATTTCCTAACATGCGGTGTAATTTGGATGCGTTATGTGAAAGGTTTGGCATTAATACCAACAAAAGAGATGTTCATGGAGCGTTGCTTGATGCTGAATTGTTGTCACAAGTTTACTGCAAATTAGTCCGAAAGAAATAAATAGCATTTTGCTATCTCTGAATTTGAGAGGTTATTGCGATTTTTTAGTTTATGAATCCTAATGTTTCCTTGATTCTTATAGCAAAACTTGT
Organism: Alphaproteobacteria bacterium; assembly: GCA_024413465.1. Lineage (GTDB taxonomy): Bacteria > Pseudomonadota > Alphaproteobacteria > CAAGCB01 > CAG-977 > UBA2903. The sequence continues at coordinate 53,698 of JAKSVU010000003.1, read as the reverse complement.
AAAATTGAATAAAGAAAACTTAAGGAAATAAGCATGAAAAATGATATTAAACTGTTTGAACAAAGCAAAATTCGCTCAGTTTATGATGAAGAAAAGGATATTTGGTACTTTTCGGTAATTGATGTCATCGCTATTCTCAGTGAAAGTAAAGAACCAAAGCGTTACTGGTCAGATTTAAAGCGAAAACTGAATAAAGAAGCTGGTTCTTCTCAACCGTACGAAAAAATCGTACGGTTGAAAATGTTGGCAACAGATGGGAAGATGCGCGATACTGATGCTGCCGATGCTGAAACAATGCTCCGAATTGTGCAGTCAGTACCAAGTCCTAAAGCTGAGCCGATTAAGCAGTGGTTGGCACGAGTTGGTTATGAGCGGATGAAAGAAACGGTTGATCCTGCTTTGAGTATTGATCGTGCTCGCGAGAATTGGCAAAAGCTCGGACATTCCGAAAAATGGATTCAGCAACGTATGATGGGACAAGAAACTCGTAATAAGTTGACGGATTATTGGAAAGATCACGAAATCACCAAAGATGAGGAATATGCGATTTTAACCAATATCATTCATCAGGAATGGTCTGGACTGTCTGTTAAAGAACATAAACAGCTTAAAGGTCTAAAATCGCAAAATTTGCGTGACCATATGAACGAGGCAGAACTTATCTTTACTGCTTTAGCAGAACTTTCAACGCGTCAGGTGGCAGAAAATATGGGAGCAACCGGAATGGCGGAAAATAAAAAGGCCGCTCGTCGTGGTGGTAATGTCGCCTGTGTTGCTAAAGAAAAATATGAAGAAGAAACCGGCAAATCCGTCGTTACCGATGAAAACTACCTGCCGAAGAAGGACAAAAAGAAAGATATTGAGAAGAAAAAGCCTAGATGAGTTTGACTTTTCATTTTGTGTTAACTAATGTTATGTATGCTGATTTTAGATAGTTAAGGGATAATGTAGAATGGTAGATTCTTCTTCAAAACAGCGTTCTTACAGTGTTAAAACCATAAAAATACTGTATGCTAATGCTGCGGGTAGATGTTCTAAATGTCACAGACCTATAATTATTGGAGAAAATAAATCAACGCAAATAGGTCAAATTGCTCATATTTATCCGTTTGGAGAGTCAAATTCTCCAAGATACTCTGAAATACAACAAGATAATTTTCCCACAGAACTAAAAAATGACGAATCAAACTTAATTTTATTATGTCCTTCATGTCATAGTGAAATAGATGCAGCTCCAGAAAATTTTTCTGCTAAAAAATTAATACAAATGAAGCGAGAGCATACTGATTGGATAAATAAACAACTAAGTGAAGAAATATTAAATATAACTTATGCAGAATTGGAAGTGATATGTAAAGCAATAGCAAACTGTGCTTCGGATTACTCGGAAAATCCTGATTATTCTACAATTAAAATTGAAGAAAAAATTACTAAAAATGAATTATCTCATAAAATCTATAACCTTATACAGCAAGGAATGTTAAAGACGAAATTTGTAGCTGCTTATTTAAGCAATCAAACAAATGCTACCTTTGCAGAAGATTTACTAAATTGTATAAAATCAATCTATAAAGAGGAAGCTCAAAAATATAAAGGAGATGATTTGTTTCTAGCAATATTAGATAGAATGCATGCTGGAATAGAACACGATTTTACATTACAAGCTGCCGGCATTGCAGTTTTAACTTATTTTTTCCATATTTGTGAGATATTTGAAAAATGATTTTACCGAATAAAATTATATCTATGGATAAGTCTTTATTAGGGATTGGTTCACAAATACTGAGAATTTTAGATAATCCATTAACTGTATCCAGATTGTGGGAATTATCTAAAGCTCGCATAAAACTAAATTCATTTCAATATTTTACATTAACATTGGATTTTCTTTATTCTATTGGAGCTATAGAATTTAAGAATAACCGAATATATAAGAGGAATAGGGATGTTATATAAATTATCAGCCAATCATTCTACATTTAAACCTATTGTATTCAATAGAGGGCTGAATATTGTTTTAGCAGAAAAAACTAGCAAATCAGGCGAGAAAGCTTCAAGAAATGCATTAGGTAAAACAACATTTATTGAAATTTTAGATTTTTGTTTAGGATCAGATTTTTCGAAAAATAGTAAATTAAATGCTTTAGAATTGAAAGATTGGGCTTTTTCTTTAGAATTAGAGTTAAATAGTTATCACTTTGAGGTTACTCGTTATATAGATAATCCAAAACGAATTTTTATCCATTCTTTTTGTAAAAATATTCCTTTTGATTTAAAACAGCAAAAAGATCAATCCGCATATATAGATATTGGTGAATGGAAAGAATTTTTAGGGGAAAATTTGTTTAATATCAAGAACATTGAAACAAAAAAAGCATTTTCTCCAACAGGAAGAACAGTGTTAGGGTATTTTTTAAGAAAATCTGGAGCTTATACCGATCCTTTTACAACTTTTAAAAATCAAAAAGCAGTTCAAAAGCAGACAAACAATGCTTTTGTTCTTAATTTGCTTTGGGGAAAAAGTCTTGAATTGCATAATTTTCAAGAGGAAACAGATAAGCATAAGAATTTAATATCTTTTTTCAAGTCTCAAGGACAAACTATTGGTAAACTGAATTCTCAAATGGTAATATTATCTGATGAAATAAATAAATTAAGAAAAAATATACAAGAATTCAATGTGTTGCCAGAATATAGAGAAATACAGGATGCAGCTAATATTCTTACAAAAAATTTGCAATCATTAAATAATCAAAAAATTTTTATCAAAAAGAAATTATCAGAATATCAATCAATTATTATTGAGGAAAATAACAATAATGATATAAATGCTATTTCTAAAATGTACAAAGAAGTTCAAATTTCTTTTTCTGAAAATGTAACAAGAACTCTAAAAGAAGTTCAGAATTTTAATAAGATTATTATCCAAAACAGAAAAGAATTCTTACAAAATGAAGTCAAACAAATTGAAATCGATATAAAAGAAATCGATGCACAAATAGAAAAATATGTAAATGAAAGAGCTGAAAAAATGAAGATATTATCAGCTCATGGAGCTTTAGACGAATATTCTCTACTTCAAGATAATTTATCTAAAAAATTAGCCCAATTAGAGGAGGTTAAATCGGATATAAAAAAACAACAGGATGCTGAAGATCAAATATATAAAATTAAAAGTCAAAAAGATCTAATAAAACATGAAATAAACCAAGATATAAACATTAATGAATATCTGAAAGAAGAAATTTCGATATTTAATAAAAATTCTATGTTTCTGTATGATATGTATGCAAATCTTATTGTAGATACAGATAGATATGGAAATTACAAGTTTAACATATCTCGGGAAAAAACAAGTGAAGGCATAGAGCGAATGGATATATTCTGTTATGATCTTATGTTAATTGAAATGTTTCGTAAAAATTTACCTCAGGGAATAGATTTTTTGATTCATGATAGTACTTTGTATGATGCTGTAGATTCTAGACAAAGAGCAAAAGCCATTGAATTGGCAGCAAAAAAAGCAATAGATTGTAATTTCCAATATATTTTTACTTTAAATTCTGATCAACTCCCAGTAATGGATTTTTCTGAAGATTTTAAATACACAAATTATGTTGTTAGAAGTTTAACTGATGCAAATGTTTCTGGTAGCCTTTTAGGAATTACATTTTCTTCTCCTGGTGACAATGAAGAAAAAGAAAGTACAGATATTTAATTTATCTCCTCTGTTCTTTGTTTTTAATTCCCTGATAATTTTTGGCCTTTAAAAGCGAAAGTGCTAATATTTTCAGGAGATACGAGGTAAAATTCCTGGTTAAAAAGATTAATATTTCCCTGTAGATTCCCTGTTATTTGGCTTGGGAATGTGAAACTTTAGTATGCTAGGTACCGTAAAGGTTTTCTACACCACCATTTTCTAGAGCTTTCTAGCATTTTGCTGAAAGCTTATTTTTATTTTTGGACGCTATACGGACGCTTTGCACGTTAATTTTCATTAATTTCTCTATAAATGATATTGTTAATAACATTTTGCAACATTATACAACAAAACAAATGGAACACATTATTATCAGCTTACAAATTCATTTGCTTTTTCTTCTTGATTGTTATAATTACCGTGTAGGCGATTAAATAAACAAGGATAGTTAGTATTAGTTTAATCTAATTAAAAGCAAACGAGTAACCCTGCGACTTAACAGCCAACACCCAAAGATATAATGTCAAGTACGCTCTTAGCCAGTAAAAAAGAATCCCACGTAAACTACGGGACTCTTTGATATCACAAATCAAGATAATCTTCTAATACTCTTCGATAAAAACAACAAACGAAACTTCTTTGTGACTCTGTTTGTCATATTCACGTAGTATATTGTATCTAACAAGTTAAAAATAGCTTTTGAAAATGGAGAATAAAAATGATGTGTTCATTTAAAGTCCAAAGAGGAAAAATTATAGATATTAGATATGATGGAGGATCTTTTTATTGTGATAAAAAAGAATTAATCACGCTAAAAGGTTGTCCTAAAAAAATTGAATATGATTTTAATTGCTCTGATAATAAATTAACAACTTTGAAGGGATGACCAAAAAAAGTAGGACATATTTTCAATTGTTCTTACAATCACTTGACAAGTTTAGAAGGGTTTCCGGAAGAAGTAGAAGGTTGTGTTGATTGTTCTAATAATCAATTAACGAATTTAACAGGGTGTTTTAAGAAATCTCCATAAGTGTAAAGATTTTAATTGAAGTAGCATTTTTTATAATGTAAACTTACCGCTTAAATTGGTATGAAAGTTGAATTTATATGAAAATAATAAATTACGATAAACTTTGGAAAATGCTAAAAGATAAAAAAATGAAAAAGACAGACCTACAACAACAGACAGGTTTGTCTTGGACAGTCATTAGTAAGATGTCTAAATGGAATGAACCTGTTAGTATGGAAGTTTTGGTAAGAATTTGTCGTGCATTAAAATGTGATATTGGTGATGTTATTGAATTAAATAAGGACGATTTCACAGATGACTAATTTAAAACAAGCAAAGGATATTTATAAAGCAGATATGACGGGTGGAGCGTTGTTGTTTTCAGAAACACGCATCGTTTCCCAACTTTTATGTGAAGGTAAATCTTTTAATGAAATAAAGATTTTAGTGGAAGAAGATAATATTCTTCAAAAAAGAGGTATGGCTGCTGCTAAACGTATGTTTATGCTCGTGAAAAATAGGTTAGAATTATTTGACATGGAACTATGGAATCTAATTGCTTATGGAGATGTTAGTTCTGCAAGATTAGCTGTTTATAAAGCATTAGGGATGAATTAATTCAGTAAATATCATTCGGGAAAAACAAAAAGTGTGTGGTGAAAATACAGAAATTCCATATAAAATTAAAGGAATAGGTGAAATTCTTTCATTAGAACTAGGTGAAATTAAAGATGCATTGTATAAAGAAGATGCTCCTATTTTTCAAAGAATAAACGAATACTTAAATCAGTTTAAGGATACATATAAAAGAAGATACGAAAAAGGTGGTAAAAACAACTATTATGTTTACAAATACCCAACTATTATAAACGGAACAAAGCATCTTATAAAAGATAAAGATAATAAGGATTTTGTAGATAATAAAAAAGATAAAGGATATTTGTTAGTAGGTGAATCTATTAAAGTTTATAGAATAATGGCAGAAACTTGGCTTGATAATACTGTTGAAGGAAAAGTAAGAAATTGTGTCCATCATATATTCAATAATGGCAAAGGGCCTGAATTGAGTAATTTAATATGGCTTACTAAAGAGGAACATGCCTTTATTCATAGTAAATAATTAGTATGTTTTGTTTTTTTTAATAAAGAGGAATATTTATATCCTCCCCTATTATAATTTTAGTGTTTTAGTTTATCCTACATAGTTTAACAGTGTACGAGAACGTTTTTCAAAATTAATAATTTTATATGTAAAATTGTCTAATTTTGGAGCAGTTCTATGAAAAAAGATAAAAAATATTTATTTACAATTCAACAAACTTGTTATGCTCTAGGAATTTCCAGATCAAGTGTATACAAGCTTCTCGAATATAATTGCTTACCAAGTATAAAAGTTTTAGGAAGAAGAATGATACCTGTCCAATCAGTTTTCGACTTTATAAACGAAAATTCAATCGAAAATTTATAATTTTGAGCTGATTTTTTAACTCCTTTATTCATAAAGGAACTTTTTATAATAAATCTAGTTTTTATAAACTTATGATTTTATAATAAGTTTGTAGATAAAATAAGGAGTTCGTGTCATGGGAACAGGACTAGGTAAACAAGCTAAAATTTTGACCCCTCAAAATATCACTAAAATTTTAGACCACATCTCGAGAACAAGGTATCCTATCAGAAATAAAGTTATTTTTCTTTTGTCTTGTAAAGCAGGTTTAAGAGCTAAAGAAATATCAGCTATTACTTGGTCAATGGTCTTAAATTCTGATGGAGTAGTTGGAGATGTTATAAATCTGACCAATATTGCTTCAAAAGGAAAAAAAGGTGGTCGTCAGATACCTTTTAACGATATGCTGAAAGAAGCTTTGGTAGATTTATTTAATTCTAGTGAAGAAAAGCCTTTGCCTGAATCAAGTATAATCAGAACCGAGCGTGGAAATCATACAACAGCTCAAGTGATAACTAATTTTTTTAAAGTTCTGTATTCATCCCTTGGACTGAAAGGTCTTTCGTCTCATAGTGGAAGACGAACATTTATAACTAATTGTGCAACTAAAATATCGTTGGTAGGAGGTAGCCTTCGTGATGTTCAACAACTTGCTGGACATGGTTCGCTTCAAACCACGCAACGTTATATAGAGGGGAACTCTGAAGCTAAGCAGAAATTAGTAAAACTGATATAAAGGTGTATGAAATGACAATAGAGATTAAAGTTAAAGATTTGATTGAACATTTGGATGACGAAAATTTTGATATTTCAGAATTAACTTTTTTAGATAACTGCCCAGAAAAAGTAGCACTTAAATATATGGGAACAGAGGTTTATTCTGATTTAATTGACTATCAGTTATTTGAAAAAGAAGAATATATAGATGATATTGTAAAATCTTTTAATGCTTGTAACAATCAAGAAATAAAGAATTTTGCATTGTTTCACATCGCTTCTATCAAAGGTGGTTTTAAGATAATAAAAAAACTAATTAAAACTAATAAATTAAATTTTAATATTCCAAACATTGCTGGAAAAACACCAATTTATTACGCTGTCTTAAACAAACATAAGAATAATATCAAAACGTTAATTAAACTAGGTGCTGATGTAACTGTCAAAGACACCAACAGTTCGAATTTAGCAACAACATCGATTTTTACTTATGATAAAAAATTCATTAAGTGGTTTTATAAAATAGCACCAAATGCTTTTGATTTTGAAGATAAAAAAGTTGATTTGATTTGTATACTCTCAGCCGAAGAAGGAATGATTGACCTAATAAAATATTTCAAACTAAATGGTGGGATTGATTTTAATTCTTATGTAGGTACCTATGGTTCGGCAATAGATTGTTCTATGTTGTTTTACAACATTGATACTGCACTTTGGCTAATCGAAAATGGAGTAACTACTTTTAACTTTAATTCTTCCTTCTATTATCCTCAAGATTTATTTGTACCTTTAACGACACGATTAAATACATTAAAACAATTGAACAGAGGAGATAATGTTAACTTTGAAAATGTAATCAAAGAAGAACGCATACGGGCATTTTTAAAAAGAATTTAAAGTAAACGTAATAATTTTTCGGAATTATAATATACACACCTAATTATTTTTTCTGAATTAATTAAGAAAAAATCTGTTTTTTTTGTAACCATTTTTCATCTTATCCGTTACACTTAGTATAAGGAACATCTTTATAGGAGAACTACCATGGAAAAAGAAAATGATTTAATTCCTGAACAAGAAGCAAAAGATAACGAAATCGTTGAACTCAAAGATGATGATTTAGAAAATATTGTCGGAGGATCAACTGATTGGGACCCAAGAGCACCGATGGATGATATCGAACAAATATGCGCTGAAAAAGCTACTTTGGGTAGAAATTATGAAGGTGATTATGCTGCATGTATAAATGAAGAATTAAATAGATAAAACTTTTAGTAAATATCTTCTGGGAATAAAGTTAGCGTCGTTAGCTATTAAAAATCGTATTTAACAGAGACAATACCAGTGTTTGATTTGTAGTGTTCTCTAAATTCGCCAACATAATCAACGTTCAAAGACCAATGATTAGATAATTGAGCCTGAACACCTGCGCCAGCTTCAATTCCAAATCTTGACAATTTTTTTGTTTCAATTGAAAAAGACTGGATAGTACAGGAATATGAAGTTACTTTATGATTTATTATCCTATAAAATTCATCATTAATGATTGAACCTGAAGAGCGATACCCTTATATTAATGGAAAACAACTTTATACGACTAACTAGAATATAAATATAATGTCTCACAACTTCATACTCGTAATTTTTTTAAACATATTAAGCGTTTCTTTTGGGTTTTGATTGATTGAAAAACAATCTTCAATTCCCTTTTCTTTTAAGGCTTTTTCAAATTCATCTATATTTTCTAAATTATATTGTTTACCATTCATTTCAAGGTTATCTACGCATTCAATATTAAATAATGCTTTTAATACGTTCTTAAAATTAACCGTGATGTCGTGAGTAATATCATCGTTTCTTAATTTATATTTTAAAGCATTAGCTAAAATAATAATTAATATATCATCAAAGTACTTTGCTTGGTCTATATTTATATTCATACTCATCTTTTTCATTTTTAAATCTCCTATTTTTTTATGGAATAGTCCCCTTACAATTAAGTATATAGATCATCTAATCTGTACCCTAACATTGCATTTAATCGGATACGATTTCTCATAATTTCATCCATTTCTGCTGGAGAAAACGGAATATTTGGATCTAATCCTCGATCTTTACAATTTTTCAAATACACTTCATGCCCCCTTTGAGCATTTTCATTATCCAAAAAATTGGGCTCATCCCGACAATGTAAAAAATGATAAATCATCCACGTATCATCAATCGCTTGACTATATTCTTCTGACAAACGATCATATTTCTTCGTTTTAGGTCCAACGGATGGAAGTAATAACAACTCGATCATTTCATCGGGAGTAAACAAATACGCAACATATTCCATTTCTTTCATACGCTTCAACATAACAGCCTTTTTATTCATATCTATTTCCTTTATCGTATCAATAACTTTTGTAATTAAAAATCTCCTATTCTCAACTGCTATAAAAAGAATACGATATTAAACCGACAATTCACGTCATATAAGCATTTAAACATATTTTTAAAAATGCAAAAAAAATTTGTAACTTATTTTAAACTTATCCGTTATATTAAGTGAGAGCTACTAGTTTTTTATGGAGAATTGCTATGAAAATAACGGAGCAAAGCATTGCTGAAAAAATAAAGACTGACAATGAAGACACAGAACTCACTGATAATGAATTAAATGATGTTGTCGGTGGAACAACCTGTGTTTGTTCAGCACAATCATTCCCCAATGGGACAGAAGCACAAATTCCATCTAGTGCTGATTTAGCTGCTAACCAAGCGATGATATTAGCAAAACAAAATTTACTTCAACAAGCTGCTCAAGCTATGCTTGCACAAGAAAACTCAAATGCGGCAAATACATTAGGCCTTTTACAATGACTTTATTGACAGGATAAAACGCATGACTGAAAAATTAGAAAAAGAAGACAATAAAATCACAGAACTCACCGATAATGAATTAGAAGACATTGTTGGTGGGGAAAATGGATTAACGAAAAACGATATTTTTCAACAAACCACTCAAGCTATGCTTGCACAAGCTAATCAACAGGATCAAGGCGTATTAAAACTTTTACAATGATATTTTTCACAAGAAGAACTCCCATAAACAAACAAAACAGTTGTTGACAAAACTTAATAACCAGATATACTAGCTTTACTATGAAAAAATTTGAAATTGTATTTGAATATTCTGCAAAAAACTTAATTCGACGTAGCTTTTGTCTATGACGGAGTTTTGTGTATTTAAATAGATTTCTAATATTTATTGTAAAGATGCTTTATTCCGTCGCCTTCGGAATAAAGCTTTTTTTATTTAAAATGGGAGAAAAATGATGAAAGAAAAAGTTGTATTAGCATACTCAGGTGGATTAGACACAACAGTTATTATACCTTGGTTAAAAGAAAACTATGATTACGAAGTTATCGCCGCTTGTGTTGACGTCGGTCAAGGAACTGAAACAAATGGATTAGAAGAAAAATCTTTAAAAACAGGTGCCAGCAAATATTATTTAGTTCAATGTGAAGAAGAATTTGTCAAAGACTACGTTTACCCAACCTTAAAAGCTGATGCAGTTTATGAAGGGAAATACTTACTTGGAACAAGTATTGCTAGACCTCTTATTGCTAAAAAGCTCGTTGAAATTGCACAAAAAGAAGGAGCTGTTGCAATTTGTCACGGAGCAACGGGAAAAGGAAACGATCAAGTCAGATTTGAATTAGGAATTAAAGCGTTAGCTCCAGAATTAAAAATTATTGCTCCATGGAGAATATGGGATATCAAATCCAGAGAAGATGAAATTGAATATCTTGAAAAAAGAGGAATTGAAGTTCCAATGAAAAAAGGAGACTCTTATTCAAGAGACAGAAATTTATGGCATTTAAGCCACGAAGGATTGGAACTTGAAAATCCAGCTTTGGAACCAAACTATGATAAACTTTTACATTTATCTGTAACTCCAGAAAACGCACCGGATAAACCTACCTACGTTGAAATAGATTTCGAACAAGGAAATCCTGTTGCAATTAATGATGAAAAAATGAGTCCAGCCACAATAGTAAAAACGCTTAACAAAATTGGTGGTGAAAATGGAATTGGGATTATCGATTTAGTCGAAAACAGAGTTGTCGGTATGAAATCAAGAGGCGTTTACGAAACACCGGGTGGAACAATTTTATATGCTGCTCACAAAGAATTGGAACATTTATGCTTGGATAAACAAACACAATCTTTCAAGAGTATTGTTGCTATTAAATTTTCAGAACTGGTTTATTCAGGTGAATGGTTTACTCCATTATTTGAATCACTTGTTGCTTTTGTTGAAAATACCCAAAAAACAGTTACTGGAAAAGTTAAATTAAAACTATACAAAGGAAATATTATTTCCGCAGGTTCTACTTCTCCGTATTCTTTGTATAACGAAAATTTGGCAAGTTTCACAACTGGTGAATTATATAACCATAAAGATGCAGAAGGATTTATCAATCTTTTTGGCTTACCTTTAAAAGTGAATGCTCTCGTCAAAAAAGCAAATAGCAAAAAATAGAAAGGAAGATAAATGCAACAGTTGTGGGGATCGAGATTTTCCAAATCTCAAGATGAAATAGCAAAGGCTTTTAATTCTTCACTTGAATTTGATTGTAAATTGTACAGCCAAGATATACAGGGCAGTTTAGCTCACGTAAAAATGTTGGGATGTCAAAAAATTTTGACTGAAACAGAAGTCGAAAAAATTACAACGGCCTTGAATGAAATTAAAGCTGAAATTGAAACCGGCAAATTAGTATTCAACCCAGATTTTGAAGATATTCATACGAATATTGAAAAATTTTTGGTTGAAAAAATTGGCGAAGTCGGTAAAAAACTTCACACTGCTCGAAGCCGAAACGATCAGGTTGCTCTTGATTTAAGGTTATTTATTTCTGAAGAAATTGATAAAATTCAAAACAAACTTTTACAATTGATTGAAACTTTTATCAAAATTCAAAAAGAAAATACAGAAACGATTATGCCTGGATATACGCATATGCAACGCGCTCAAATAGTGACACTCGCTCATTACTTTGGTGCCTACGTTGAAATGTTTAAACGGGATTTTGAAAGACTTTCTGACTGCAAAAAAAGAGTGACTATTTTACCGTTAGGGGCTTGTGCTTTGGCAGGAACTCCCCACAACATAGACAGAACTAAAACTGCTGAAATTCTCCATTTCCCATCAGTCGGTTTAAATTCAATGGATTGCGTATCAGACAGAGATTTCGTCATTGAATCTCTGTCTGACTTATCAATGATTATGCTTCACCTTTCAAGATTTAGTGAAGAAATGATTTTATGGGCAAGTTTTGAATTTAAGTTTATCGAAGTTGATGACAGATTTTCAACAGGCAGTTCAATTATGCCCCAAAAGAAAAATCCCGATATGTTCGAATTGATACGCGGGAAAAGTGGGCGCGTATATGGTTCTTTACTTTCACTTCTTACAACAATGAAATCTTTGCCTCTTGCTTATAACAAAGATATGCAAGAAGACAAAGAACCTGTATTTGATGCCATTAAAACCGTAAAAGACTGTTTAAGCGTTTTAATCCCTATGCTTGAAACGTTGAAATATAACAAGGAAAATATGTTAAATGCCGTCAATAAAGGTTTTTTAAATGCAACTGACGTTGCTGATTATTTAGCAAATAAAGGTGTTCCTTTCCGAGAAGCCCATCAAATTTCTGGAAATCTCGTTAAATTTTGTGAAGAACACCATCTGACGTTAAATGAATTATCCCTTGAACAATTCAAAGAATTTTACGCAGATTTTGATTTGGATATTTTTGATAAAATTACACCAATGTCCTCCCTTAAATCTAAAAATTCTTTGGGTGGTTGCGCTCCCGATGCTGTCAAAGCAGTCATTTCAATCAATGAAAAATGGGTAAGTGAAAATAAAAAGAGTTAAAATTAGACTTTAATTGAGTAGGAAAAAATGTTGTTATCCAATAAAATTTCAAAATGGATTGAAAATCAAATCATTACAGAAAATCAAGCAATTCAGATATTGGAATATGAAAAAACTCATAATTCGAAAAAGTTTTGGAAAATCGCCTATATGATTGCCGGATTATTGATTGGGTTAGGTTTTTGTCTGATTGTCGCAGCAAATTGGGAAGTTTTACCAACAGGAATAAAAATCGTTGGAGATTTTGCTCTTTTGGGTGGTTCTACCTATGGAATAATTTGGGCAATCAACCATCATAAAAAATCTTTGCAAGAATTTTTCTCAATTCTCTCTTTTTTAATGATTGGAGCAACGATTGGCTTAATTGGACAAACTTTTAATCTTGACGGAGGATGGCAATCTTTTGCTTTGGGATGGTCTATATTAGGCCTTCCCTTTGTTTTACTCAGCAAATCTTTCTTTTTCAATTTGAGCTGGCTTTGTTTATTTTTCAGCTTATTCAATCTTGATTGGTTTGATTTTTTGTTCAAATATTTGGATGAATATCAATGTATGTGTTGTGCTGTTCTCGTTTTATCAGCACTTAGTTATGCCGGTAAGAAATTAGATGCGATTATTCCTCATAAAATTACCTTACCAAAAGCATTTTCCTTCTTATCTATATTTGTTGCATACATAATTATTTTTAATTTTTCCTGTTCTAATCATACTCCATTTTTAATTTATGTTTTTTCTTTTTTATGGTTTGGTTTGATGACTTTTTATGCTGTTAAAAATCAAAACGTCATTTTATTTAAAAGAAATGCGTTTGCTGTAGAAATGTATATCTTCTTGTTATTTGCAACAAGATTTGGCAATCTTTTAATATCCGGATTTGGATTTGTATTCGGAGGCCTTTTCATTTTGCTGATGATTTTCGGTTTAAAAAGAACAAATAAATTGATTAAAAATATGGATTTTTCAAATGAATAAAAAAACGTTATATATCACCTTGTTTTCACCCTTATTCTGTTTAATTTGTTGGTGTCTATTTTTAACCTGTCAGCGTCAAAACGGAACAGATTTAACTTTACCAATTATGGGATATGATCCTCGTGATTTATTATCTGGCCATTATATCCAATATCAAATCGATTGGGATAAAGTTGATTGCACCCAATTCCCAAAATCCAGTTGTCCCAAACAGGATTTTTGTAAAGAAGCAAGGTGGGGAAAACAATGCAGATTTTATATTCCTGAAAAAGACGCAAATGAACTTAATCAGCTATTTTTAAACCGTAATTCAAACAATTTAAACTTTGAAGTTGTCTATTCATATCAATCAGGGAAAAAAGCCATCGCAAAACAATTGCTTATCAACGAACAAGATTGGAAAAATTTCTTAGGAAAGTAACCTATTTTCTAAAGAAAACTACACTTACTATAATAATATACAATATTGACATTTTATGGTGTAAAAAGTTTTAAATACTTTTTTTAACCAAGGTAAAACGAGGTCCTTCTTCTCCCATTTTACCATTTAAAACAAATCCACATTTTTCAAGAACTTTTCGGGAAGCTAAATTATTTTCTTCAGTTTCAGCCTCAATTGCTATGACACCTGATTGATTTAATGCCCACTTTGTTACAGCACGCACAGCTTCAGTAGCATACCCTTTTCCTTGATATTCTTCTAAAATTCCATAACCGATCTCCGTCACACCATGAATATCCAGACCTTTAAAACACAATTCACCAATATGCGTTTTATCTTTGAACTCTATCATCCAAATTGTATACCATTTCCATTGCTTTGGATTTTGCAAACACCCATTCAACATTTCAGTATAAGCAATTTTTAAATCCTCATCAGTCTGTGAAGCAATAAAACTTTCCATTTGCTCTTGTGATGCCGGATATATTCTTAAATTTTCTGTTTCAATCATCTCTATTTATTATAAATAGCTGACGGTTTCTTCTATTGGTTTGCGTTTAAAATGATTTTGCAATGGTGAACTATCTTTTTCAGCATATCCCAATGCAATCAATGTCACGACTTCTTCATTTTCTGGCAAATTAAAAACTTCTGAAACTTTATCCGGATCAAAGAAGTTTACCCAGCAACTATCCACACCAACGTCCGTAGCAGCCAAAACCATTTGCGTTGTAACAATCGTTGCATCTTCAATTCCTGAATCATATTTCTGTCCTGGATAAGTAAAAGTATTGTTTTTATCAAAGGCAATGATTAAAACTGTAGGAGCCCCATAACGACAAGGCGTGAGTGCATCAAATTTTTTGATTTCACTTTCTGTCTGAACAACGTAGATGCGTTGTTCTTGACTATTTTTAGCAGTAGGAGCTACACGACCTGCTTCTAAAATCGCATCCAATTGTTCTTTACTAACTTGCTTTGTCGTATCGAACATTTTACATGAATAACGATTTTTAACGACATCCATATATTCCATTTTATTTCTCCTTTTTCCGTTGTTTCAAGGATAGATTCTAGCACATTGGGGAAAATTTACTATTATTTTTTAGAAAATATTTAATCAATCAAAAAAAATATAAGATTTTTTGTAACTTTAATCGAACTCATTCGTTATTAGGGTATAAACAGAAATTCAAACGGAGAAAAAAATGAAACAAACTGATAATCAATCAAATAAAACTGCTAAAAAAGAAGAATTTATCGCTTTAAGAGATGCTAAATTTACAAAAGTCAAAACAGACGATAAATTATCAAAAATTAAAGCAGTAAAATATCAGTTCGTTTCTTTTTAATTCACCAACAGATCTTTTTAATTTCTCCTGAAAAGCAATCACCGTTAGAAAATTCTAACGGTGATTTTATTTCAAAAAAAAGTGAAAAATAGACTTCTTTGGTAATTAAAGCCAGAACCATTGCTAAAATAGGAGGAATTAACGAAGAATAATATTCCCAGAATTAATAGTACAACAGATAAAAAAAGAGTAATTTATTTTTTTCATCAAGGGCTTTTTCCACAGAACTTATTCATCTTATTAAGTATATCGTGATATATAAATAAAGACAAACACCAAATTATTTAATTAAGAACACCCCTAGTATTTACCAATTTTGAAACAAATTTGGCGTCACTCCCACAAATTTCAGCTTTTGCGGATATTCCCTTTTTTCAACACAAAATTTTTAATTAAAAAGCATACGAATAGAGAAATAAAATTGTACTTAAATTTGATTTTTTTCTTGAGAATAAAAATCAAAAAAATCCCTATTTTTTAGTATTTTATTAACAAAAATGAGCTATATTTTGTTTAGTAAACAAAATTTGAACACAATCTTTTGTATATTGTTCTTTACAAGCGAATCGGATCGATATATATAAAATGTAAGATAAAAAAGGTGGGATTTCTATGGATTTTGATTTTTATAAAATAGTGTTATTCATTGTCGATGGAATGCTTATTCTTTGTGCATATATGTTGTTCTTGAATATTTTGAAAGAAATAGACAGAAGATTGAACAGCAAATACAGAGACTTGATGCTTTATAAATACTATATAGATCGTAAAATCAAAGAAAAGCACCATATGAATTGGATATAAAATCCAGAAATTTTATTGAAATGAATTTTTGAAAAATCCCCTTAAAAAAAAGGGGATTTTCAATTATCTAAAAGTCTGACCAGATTGTTTCTAAAATTAACAAGGGGAGTTTTTACTCCCCCATTAAACTTTAGAACCTGAAATCGCGTTCACCTTTTGCGATATGTTCCAAATGGTCTTCACAAACTTCACGAACTTTAGCATTCAAGATATTATTTAGTTCGCGTTTGATCAATTCATATCCGGCTTGTTTTGTTTCTGGAGAAGCATAATCTTCCAAATATTCTTTTAAAGTCATCAATGCATTTGGATGACAACAATTTAAAATTTGTTTTGATTTACACAAATCCATAAAACGATCACCTGTTCTGCCGGCACGATAACATGCTGTACAGAATGATGGAATATAGTTCATATCAATCAACCACTTAATTACTTCATCCAAAGTACGCGTATCAGCACGATCGAATTGAGCTGTTTCAGTTTCACGAACAACGTAACCACCAACTGAAGTAGATGAAGCACCTGAAATTTGGGAAATACCCAAATGTAAAGCTCGTTCACGCATACGCTGAGATTCACGCGTAGAAATAATCATTCCCGTATATGGTGTTGAAACACGAATACAAGCGATAATTTTTGCAAAAATATCGTCTGGTAAAGCATCTTTAAATGAAGCTGGATCAATATCATCTGCTGGACAAATGCGAGGAACAGAAATTGTATGAGGTCCTACTCCATGAACAGCTTCCAAATGTTCTGCATGCATCAACAAACCTGCAAATTCATACGCATAATTTTCCAACCCGTACAAAACACCTAAACCAACGTCATCAATACCACCTTCCATTGCACGATCCATAGCTTCCGTATGGTAAGCATAATTGTGTTTTGGTCCTGTTGGGTGTAAACGTTCATAAGATTCCTTGTTATAAGTTTCTTGGAATAAAATATAAGTACCAATACCGGCTTCATGTAATTTTTTATAATTTTCAACAGTAGTTGCAGCGATATTTACGTTTACGCGACGAATAGCTCCATTTTTATGTTTAATGGAATAAATAGTATGAATACTTTCCAAAATATATTCAATTGGATTATTTACAGGATCTTCACCAGCTTCCAAAGCTAAGCGTTTATGTCCCATATCCTGTAAAGCAATGACTTCAGCTTTAATTTGTTCCTGTGTCAATTTTTTACGAGGAATATGTTTATTTTTGACGTGATAAGGGCAATATACACAACCATTCACGCAATAGTTTGATAAATATAACGGAGCAAACAAAACGATACGATTTCCGTAAAAATCTTTTTTCAATTGTTCTGCTAATTTAAAAATTTGTTCATTACGATCTGGCAATTCACAAGCCAAAAGAACTGAAGCTTCTCGGTGTGTCAATCCATGCCATAATTTTGCTTTTTCAATAATTTGATCAATTAATTCTGCATTTGTCTTATTTTCTTGAGCATACTTTAGTGTTTCAAGAATTTCTTCATGAGAAATAAATTCCTCAGCTTTTAAAGATTTAACGTCATAAGTCATATTACAATCCTCTTAATCGTTATAAACTGTCTTTGCAGAAACGCCATCGAGCATTCCTAATTTTCCAGATAAAGCACTAATCACGTCTTGTGGAGCATCTAATGCTACACTGATTAAATTCAATCCGGCTTTTTTGTAAGGGATTCCCATACGTCCAATAACGTAATCGCCGTAATCATGTAAAATAGCGTTTAATTTTTCAACAGAATTTTGATTTTTGACAACTATGCCAACTATGGCAATACGATTTTCCATAATAATTCCTTTCTCTTAATCATCAGAACGAATCTTCAGCGTCAGAAGACGGTATATATGTAAGCTCTTTTTTCTTTTTTTTCAAGTAAGCAAACAAAAAAAAGGGGAGCTTTCAGCCCCCCACTTTCTTAAAAAATTTCTTTATCTTGAATGCATTTTTTTAGCTAAAATAGCTTTTGCAGGAATAGCTTTACCTTTTTCAGCTTCTTGTTCCTTGCCCCAAGTTTCACGACGTGGCATATCCATATGTTCCATATTTTGTTTTTTACCACCAGATAATTTTTCAACACCACTCAAAACTTGATTGATACGATACATCGAAGAATCATTTATCAAACATTTTTCAGGTTCATTCAGAACAGCTTCATTTTCAGCCCAATAACATCCACCTTTATTGTCCTTACAAACCATATTGACAATTTGAGCAGAGGTCATTTTTTTCTGGAACACTTGATCAAAAGGCATCGCCCCATCATAAATTGAATTACACAAACCGTCTAAAACGTATCCTTTTTCATACATTTCTTGTAACATAGGTTCTTTATACCAACCATTAAAAGCCCCCTGCAACATCGCATGAGAAACTTCTGGATTTGTTTTATCAGTACAAGCAGCTTCAAAACCACCAGCAATAGCTGGGCGTTCTTTTTTCATTTCTTCAAATGGTTTCGAAATTCCCCCATTTACCATAACTTGATACGCAACTGCCGTTCCTGTAGCTTCGCAATCAGCTTCTTTTGCACGATGTAAACGAATTCCATCTTTAATGGTAAAAGCGCGTGTTTCAAATGGAACGTCTCGAGCATATTGTTGAATATGACGACATTCATGTCCCATTACTTCAACAAGATAATCATCAGACTCTACTGCATTTAATAACAAAATTTTTGAATCTTTCATCACTTGACCGGACCATCCGCAAGCGCTGACCATCCCCATTTTATAGCCGTCTTTTTGAGCTTGTTCCAATAATTCACGACCAATAGGAGAATACTGAGCAATTGTATTAATTATGCGTGTCATTCTTGTTTTTTGGCTAGGATTAGCACACATTGACAAATCAATATCAATCAACGGTTTTTCAGCAGAAACGTCTTCAATTTTTTGGGGTTGAGCAAAAACTTGTTGTAATTCAGACATAATATCTTGTTCCTATTTTAAAAAATTTAGACAATTTTAGTCAAAAAATATTTTTTTGTCAAGTTTTCAACATCTATATTCCTTTCTAACAAAAAAAAGGCGGACTATGTTGTTCCGCCTTTTTTATTTTTAACTTTAAGATTAGAAGCTATAACGAATACCTGCTAAAACTTCATGAGTGCGTGTTTTATATTTTAACAATGTTGAATCTTCATCCTCAGCCAACCCTTCCGAAAACTTTGGATAACCTTTGATTTGTCCAGCATCTGTAAAACGATATCCAGCTTCAAAGGTGAAGTGTTCTGTTAAATCAAATCCAAAACCAGCTCCAACTGACCAAGCCAAATGAGAATGGCTCATATGAGTTTTTAAATCAGGAACGGAAACACCATCTTCAGTTGATTTGTCTTTAATAAGATATTTTGTTTTTGAATAACCAATACCAGCCATAACGTATGGTTTAAAACGACCTAGATTGAAATCGTAATAACCATTAACCATTGCCAAGTGTTGTTTTAAATCTTGATCAAGATGTGTTTTAACTAAAGCACCATCTTCCATTTCCGTGGAAGAACTGTGATTTCCAGAAGTATTTTCTTTGTATGCATAAGCCACTTCCACACGAACACCATCCGTCAAATAGGTACCCATTGCAGCTTCGCCACCTGTTGTGACAAAATCATCAAAACTACGACCATCATCTTTTACTTTTTCCCATTTACCTTCGTCATGAGAACGTAAATTATGTGGTGTTTTACCAACTAAACCACGAACGGCAAAATAATAGTTATTATCTATATCTTTTTTTTCAACGGATGAAACAGATGATTTTTTGTAAGTTGCATAATTAGGTTCTGTTGAATACGTTTTTGATCCAGCCATCGCATTTGATGACAAAACAGCTAAACAAGCAAAAGCAACCGTTGATAATAATGTTTTTTTCATAAAAAAAATCCCCTATTTTGTTAAAAAGAAACTAGGGGATATTTTATAAAATAAGTCTTAAAATAAATTTAAAAAAGGGCTTATTCAGCCCTTTTTTATTAAACTCTACCTTGTGCTTCCAAAATTTTCTTTGCAGCTGCTGCATCGAGCATATTGTTCTTTTTGAAAGGAGGTTTTTTATAATAAATAGGTCCGATTTGACGAACTTTACGTTCATCAATATTCATACCAATACGAGCATATTCGTATTTTGGTTTGCGGAAATCATGATTCAAATCCGTAACCGTAATCCAAGTTTCTTCTTTCGCTGGTTTTTCGAAAGTAGCACGACCTTCAGAATCAATTGCAACAGAAGAGAAGTTACGAACTAAGAACGTATTCATTCCTGCATCATGAGCAATTTCCATTACCTTATTGCGTTGTTCTGTAGCACCATGAATTGGAATAACTTTCGTTGGGCGTGGTGAATTATCATGAACAATCTTACAAGCATGAGCAACGTCGCCAGCACCAGAGTGACCACTTGCATGAACTGTAATTGCATTTGGTTTATATCTATCTGGGAAGAAAGTCGTACAGCCTTTAGCTTTGAATTTTTCTTCTAATTCTTTATATTGTTCCTCATTTCCTGGAATACAGGATTGTAAATTGAACACATGAACTGGACAACCAACATCTAAAGAAATGTTTTTATTACGACCTTCAGCTACTTTTACAAAAGAAGCTTCTTCACCTTGTGTTCCAGTGCAAACGTAAAATCTTTCATCTGGAGGAACTTGTTGAGCAGCTTTTGTTCCTGCAGCAACAATCTTAACATCCACACCTGTTTGTTCTTTGACCATATCTTCTAAAGCGTAGCCACATTTATTCAAAGCGCGACGAGCATTGATTAATGCCGTACCATCAATGATAACTGTTCTTGGATTTGTTCCTGTTTCTTTTGCATACTTAGCAACTGAAGTTGCAATCGTATGCAAACGATGAGCAGAGCTAGAAATCATTGCAGAAACAATCATCCCACCTTCGCTTTGTTTTAAAACTTCTTTTAAGCCACCTTGAACTATGTTTTCACTCTTTGAATAACCTGGAGAAGATGCAGAAGTTGAATCGACAAACATAAAATCGATTCCCTTTTTAGCAATTTCAGCAACAGCTTTATCATCCCAACCATTTCCAAGTGGAACAGGAGCTGTTTTGAAATCGCCCATTGTCATGCAACGAATACCATCTGGAGATTCAACAACGAAACCTGAAGCTTCTGGAATAGAGTGAGAAACAGCAAAAGGCTCTACTTTAAACCCATTTACTTCAAATGGTTTTCCAGGTTCGATTGTGTGAAATTGAGGAAATTCCTCAACTGGAATACGAGATGAAGCCAAATTATTACGAATCATCATTTCGGAATATTTTGTGCAGTGCAAGGTCAATGGTTCTTTTGTTTTACCACGACGCAAATTGATTAAATGTGCGATTCCTCCCACGTGATCCATGTGTCCATGAGTAATCAAAATATCGTTTGACTTTGGAATTTCTGGGATGTAAGCCTCTAATCCTGTTTTTTCAGTATCAGCAAACATTGAACCATAATCAACTTGCAAATATTGAGTTTTGCCTTCTTTGTCAGTATAGGAAAATTCATACCCGTTTCCACCAATACTCTTCGTATTGTTTCCACCTGCAGATTCCCATCTTGTTACACCATCAGCCATATTTTTTTATCCTTAATCTATCTGTGTTGAAGGGGTTTCATCTGTTTCTGGACCATACATTAATTCTGTCCAACAAGACAAAACAGCATCAAGTACTGCTTCACTTGGTGTTGATTTATCATCAAAATCCGGTAATTCTGAGACTTTTTTTGTCAAATCTGCGTAGCTAATCACGCTCAAATCTTCGTCTGGATACAGTTCAAACAACTTTTCTGCAATTCCAAAATAATCTGACCAATTTAAGCTCATTTCACATAATCCTTCAACTTGTTTATGTTAAGAGTATGTTAACCGATTAAAAAATTTTAATCAAGTATTTTTTTTGTCAATTTTTTTCGCAAATTTTGGAAAACCAATTTTCAAACTAGAATCTTTACCTTAAAAACTTCAAGGAAAATAACAATGACAAGTAAACAAATTTTTCGAAAAATTTAACGACTTTGAGACTTCTTATCTTACAGTTTTTGGGTGTCGTTCGGGACTTTGTCCCTCACCGAACTCATGTTACTTTACTAGGCTGTGAGTTCGATTTACAAACTACCGTCTATAAATAAAAAACAGGGGAAAAATCCCCTATTTTTTATTTATGGTGTCCCCGGCGAGCTTGTCACCCTTTGGGTGTCGTTCGGGACAAAGTCCCTCACCGAACTCTTGTTACTTCCCTTGGCTGTGAGTTCGATTTACCAACTGCCATCTATGAAATAAAAAACAGGGGAAAAATCCCCTATTTTTTATTCATGGTGTCCCCGGCGAGAATCGAACTCACAGCCTTCAGTTTAGGAAACTGACGCTCTATCCGGTTGAGCTACGAGGACGCCAAACTTTTTACAACATGTGCCCTAAGAAGTATGGCAATTGAACACGCCATGCTGGCCAATCATGTGGAACGTCATGGCCCCAATAATCAACCCAAGCTGGAATGCCTTTACGACGCAAAATACCATCTAATACACGGGTATCATGCAAGCATTCATGTTCCCAAGCACCTTGACCGATTGAAATCACAATTTGTGAACGGCGATATAAATCCAAAGTATGTGGATCATTCATTCCCGGCAAATATTCGATTGGAGAATTGAAATAAATACCATCTTCACGACAATCGCGATTAAAGAATGAACGACAGCTATACAAACCACTTTGAGCCAAGCAAGCATCAAAGATGTCTGGACGACGGAAAAAGAAGTTTGCTGCATGCAAAGCACCCATTGAACAACCTGTTGCCAAGCATCCACCAGCACGATAATGACTGCCATAAGCATTCATATCTATTGCCCATGGAACAACTTCTTCACAAACGTAATTAAAGTACTGTTCATGACGCCATAAACGATCACCAGGCCATCCGCCATTAACGAACGTTTCCCAATCCAAACCATCAACACAGAAAAACTGAATCAATCCTTGTTCGATGAATTCAGATGCTGCATTGATCATTCCGAAATCTTCATATTCATAGAATCTTCCACATTGTGAAGGGAAAACAATTGCAGGTTTACCAGCATGACCGAAAACCTTCAATTTCATATCACGGCCCAATGAAGGACTATATTCTTTGTAATATTCTACTTTCATCTTAGCATTTTTCCAAAACAAAGTTTCTGATTTCTTCAGCTTGTTCAGCTGTATCAGCACGCATTAAATACATGTGATCGCCCATAACTGCAGAAAAGATTGCATCAACGTCAACGTCTGTCATCAAATTATAACCATACTTTTCACAAATTTCTTCGTGAGAATGAGCGTAATTAAAGCAGTTTTTGCGAGAAACGTAGATACCGACATACTTCTTTTCTGTTGGTTGATATAACTTGTTATGGACAATCATGTCTGCATACAATTGGTATACGTCCGTATCATGTTCATAGTTCATCAATTCAGGCATGCAACCACCTGGTGGACGCATATTGACTTCCAAAGCGACGTAATCGCCTTTTTTACCTAAACCTTTTTTATCTTCATATAATTTGAAGAATTCAAAGTGATAGAAACGAGCTGTTGTATTAAAGGCAGCAACAACGGCTCTACCAGCTTTTTCCAATTTTGGATCAATTTTCTTGACGGAATAATAGAACAATTCATCCCCTTGGTTGACTGTTTCTGCAACGTTTTGTGGGAAGATGTGGCTTGTCATGAAAATTGGTTCGTTTTCAGCGTTTGTAACACCATCAAATGTGACGATTAAACCATTAACGAATTCTTCCATAACATATGGAACTGATGGATAATTGTCATAGAATGCATTAAATTCTTCTTCATTATTAATCTTGTAAGAAGCATATGCACCAACACCAATATCTGGTTTAACGAAAACTGGGTATCCAACTTCTGCAACAAACTTTGCACCTTCTTCACGCGTTGTAACACAATGACAACGGGCAGCAGGAACACCAGCTTTTTTGAAATGGCTTTTCATTAAATATTTACGTTTCGATTCCAAAACTTCTGGATATTTTGTTCCTGGAATATTGAAATCTGTTCTGAGTTTTGCATCTTGTTCCAACCAATATTCGTTGAATGATTCCAAAACGTCAATACGACCATATTTATGAATAAAGAAAGCAACAGCACGCATTACTTCATCATAATTTTCCAAGCTGTTGACACGATAATATTCAGTTAATGAATTTTTTAATTGTGGAGCTAATTCCTCGTATGGGCAATCAGCAATCCCAAAAACGTTCACACCCATATTATGCAAACGATCCGCAAAATTCACATAGTGAGATGGGAAATGCGGTGATATGAAAACGAAATTCATGAGAACTCCTCTTTTTCTTTTGTAGTTTAAGTTTTCCGGTTAGTCTTTTCCCGGGTTTGATATATATATTTTTTTTGCCTTTTCGGCTGCGTACAAACTTACGCTTGATTCAATTTTTGTCAATCAAATTTTAATTTATTTTTATTTTGAAATGGGCTATAATTTCCCAAGTTAAAAATGACGAAGGATAAATTACTCATGACAAAAATTCGTAAGGCTGTTTTTCCCGTTGGTGGTTTAGGAACACGTTTTTTACCGGCAACGAAAGCTATGCCAAAAGAAATGTTGCCTGTCGTTGACAAACCATTGATTCAATATGCCGTTGAAGAAGCTCAGGCAGCAGGAATTGAACATTTTATTTTTGTCACTGGACACAATAAAACAGCTATCGAAGATCACTTTGATGCTAACCCTGCTTTAGAAAAATTATTAGCAAAAGAAAATAAATTTGATTTACTCAAATTTTTACAAGACAGCACTTTTGACTCTGGAAAAATTTCATATACGCGTCAAAGTGAACCAAAGGGATTAGGACATGCAGTCTGGTGTGCTCGTGATTTAATTGGAGACGAACCTTTTGCCGTTCTTTTACCAGATGATATTTTCCATTGTAAAACACCTTGTTTAAAACAACTTGTCGAAGCGTATAATCAGGTTGGTGGAAACATTGTTGCCATTAATGACGTTCCCCGAGAACAAACAAATCGTTACGGCATACTAAGCGTTGAATCTGATGATGGTGTTCTCGTTAAAGCAAATGGTATGGTCGAAAAACCTGCCCCTGAAAAAGCTCCATCTACTTGTGCTATTTCTGGCAGATATATTTTATCTCCCGAAGTTTTAGATGAATTAAATCATCAAAAAGCTGGAATCAAAGGTGAAATTCAATTAACAGATGCTATGGCTGCAACGCTTGACCGAGTTTCTTTTCACGGTGTTCGTTTTGAAGGTACCCGCTTTGATTGTGGAAATAAAATCGGATTTTTAATGGCAAATATCGAATATGCTCTTGACAGACCCGATCTATCAGAGGAATTTAGACAAGCTCTTAAAAATTTAAAATTGTAATTTAAGGAGAAATGAATAATGTATAAAAAAATCTTTACCCTCTTTGGTATTTTATCATTATCCGCTTGCACAAGTGAATTGATGGAAACCAGAATTTCTTATTCTCAAGAGGGAGAAAATTGCATTTACATTGAAAAAGCTGGTGATAAAATTCTCAATGGCAATGGTGATGAAGTTGGATTCAATACTATCGTTTCCAAAACAATTACATATCCAAACAAGAAATGTTCTGAAATTGTAGATTCTGATTTGAAAAATGGAATCAATAAAAATCACTCCGTTTCATATTCTAACGCAATGCAAATTTTGTCTTCAAAATAAAGAATTTACTATTTTAAGGATGTACAAAAATTTCTATTGTCATCTTTATAGTTGTTGTGCTTTTTGTCCTATTGACTTTGAAGAAAAATGCAATATACTTTCTCATTAAAGAAGGGACAAATATGGGTAGAGAAATCCTAGGTACACTTTCAGATGAAAAGATTATCGATCAGGTTTGTAAAAACGCTGGTGTGTCTTATGCTGATGCAAAAAAAGCATTAGAAATTTTAACTGTAGCCCTCGGTAGTCGGGAAGCTGCTTTGAAAGCATTGGCTAACGCTGGATCAAACATCGGTGCCATCCTTAATAGTGGTGGTGCTACTTCAAGTAGTCCTTCCTTAAACAGTAGTTCAAAAACTACCCCTGCTAAAAAAACATCTTCTCAAAGTTCATCCTCTGCAAAAAAACATGTAAGTACAATCAATAGACAAGAAGTTGTTGAATCTTACAGAAGCGAAAAAGCAAGTTGGATTGTCAAGTTCTTTATGACGATTTTTGGTGGACCTGAAAAAGAGAAATCCCAAACTGACAACCAAAACCTAAAAAAAAACTCAGCAAGTACTCCTGAGCAACCAAAACCTGTTGCTAAACCAGCCCCTGCACCAAAAGCTCCCACTGCTCCAAAAAAGGAAGTGAAAAAAGAATCTGATAAATCTAACTATGATATCAGAAGTGTTCAGCGTAAGGAAATTCTTGCTGAATTAGAGTACGAGCAATTCAAATTAACCAACTTCTTGCAGATTGTTTTAAAAGTTTTGCGTATCCAAAAAGTAGCACTAACCTCTTATGCTAGATTTGGGGTTGGCATGATGGGTGTTGGTGCCGTTGAATTGTTAAAATCAACGCGTCAATTCGGAGAAGATGCTCACAAAGCTTTGATCGTCTCCTTAATGATTTTATTAGGACTTGACAAAGACTCTGCTGAAGAATTTTATACAAAAATAGATGAATATCAGCTTGATCGTCAAAATAGTTATATGATTCAGGTCGGAACGGACGGTCTTCAAATCTATTTAAATGAACCAAATTCTCCGTCTCTTGTTACCTTAATTCAGACAAGTATTCAAAAATGGCTCTCACCAAACAATGAAACAACAACGAATACCGGTATTATCACTGTGATGTTTACTGATATTGTTAACTCGACCTCCACAACACATAAATTCGGAGATCAAGCTGCTCAAGAAATGGTTCGTGTTCACAACGCAATCGTGCGTCGTGCTTTGATGGCTTATAACGGAAAAGAAGTCAAGCATACCGGAGACGGGATTATGGCTTCTTTCATTTGGACAACAAACGCAATTGATGCAACAATTTCAATTCAAAAAGCTATTTTAAAATACAATGCTGGAAATCCAAAAATTCCTTTACACGTTCGTATTGGATTAAATTCTGGTGAACCTATCGTTGAAGATGAAGATTTATTTGGTTCAACAGTTCAAATGTCTGCTCGTGTTTGTGCACAAGCTAATGCTGAACAGATTTTCGTTTCAAACGTTGTCAAAGAACTTGCTACAAGTAAGAGTTTTACTTTTGAAGATAGAGGTCTCTTCTCATTAAAAGGTATTCAAGGTGAACAACGTTTGTTTGAAGTCATTTGGAATGATAAAAAGGAAGATTCTTCAGAACAAGAAAATGATGTTGAACCTGAAAAAGAAGAAAAAACAGAAGCTTCAGATAAAAAAGAAGAAAAATTATCAAAAGTCTTACCAGAAATGTATTAAAAAAAACGCCCTCAGTAAAGAGCGTTTTTTTTATGAGTTTTTATTCAAAATAAACTATTCTTTCAACAAGCAATTTTCTTTAATGATTTGATAGATGACACTCATAGCATTTGCATCTTGATCAATTTTCTTTTCAACGTAAAGCAATTTATAACCTAAAATCAAATCAATCGTTGAAAACTTTTTTTGGCAACTTTGATATTTTGCTTCAACTTCATCTGGATTTTTATATTTTTCATATAAAACACCGTAATAAACACCATTTATATACGTTGCGGCTGAACTTTGATTCTTGTAAATTCTTTGATAAAATTCTACAACTGTTTCTGCATGAACAGAATGAACACAAAAAATCAAACCTAATACTAATAAAAACTTTTTCATAACGATTTCCTCCTTGAGGGATATTATAAAATAATTCCACCACCTAAAACAACATTATTTTCATCATATAAAACAACAGATTGTCCAGAAGCAATTCCTCGCTGTGTTATATCGAAATGAACTGTTATTTCATCTTTTCCACTCAATTCTACGCTAACAGGTGTTAATTTTTGTGAAGAACGTATTCTTGCAAAACAACGTTGTGGTATATCTCCATTAAAAACAAGTTGGGAAGCTTTAATTTGTGAACATACGTTCTTGTCAGCAAAACCTAAAATAACTTGATTTTTTTCCATATTGAATCCCAGCACGTACAATGGTTCTGGAGCTGCAATTCCTAGTCCTTTTCTTTGTCCTATCGTATAATGCCAAAATCCATTATGATGCCCCCAAATTTTTCCCGTCTCATCCACAAAATCACCTTTTTTATCCGGTTGTTGCAAAATATCATTCAAATCACCCGTATAAAAATCTTGGCTATCTGGTTTTTGAGAAACGATTAATTGGTGTTTTTCAGCAATCTTTCTTACTTGAGATTTTTCATATTCACCCAATGGAAACAAAATTTTTGAAAGTTGATCTTGCGTTAAACGATATAAAAAATAAGATTGATCTTTTTTTTCATCAATCCCTGTTTGCACAAAGTAGATATTATCCTTTTGAATAATTCTTGCATAATGTCCGGTAGCAAATTTATCAAACTCTATTCCAGCCTTTTTTGCCCCCATAGGCAAAGCATTAAATTTAACTTTTGAATTACATTGAACACAAGGATTAGGCGTTCTACCAGACAAGTATTCCGATTTAAAATTATCCAAAACTAATTGACGATAAACGTCAGTGCAATCAATTACTTGATAAGGGATTCCAATTTGAGAACAAAGCT
Source organism: Alphaproteobacteria bacterium (assembly GCA_024413465.1). GTDB lineage: Bacteria > Pseudomonadota > Alphaproteobacteria > CAAGCB01 > CAG-977 > UBA2903. The sequence continues at coordinate 24,583 of JAKSVU010000003.1, read as the reverse complement.
CTTCAGCTGCTTTTATATCTGAAACCTGATGAGCAGAAAAACATCCGCGTACGTTTTCTTTAAAAACTTGATCTTTATCAAATAAACGCATAGTGGCGCCAACAACTTCATACCCTGCTTGCTTTAATAACAAAGCGGATACTGCGCTGTCAACGCCACCACTTAAACCAACTAAAACTTTCATTAAGCTTTTGGAGCTGCTGCTGGAGCTTTAGAGAATATCTTTGCTGGATTTCCACCAACAATAGAATTATCTGGCACATCAGAAACAACAACTGTATTTGCTCCAATAACACAATTATTTCCAATCTTGATTGGACCTACAATAAAAGCTCCTGGATAAATAATGCAATTATCACCAATTTGAGGATAATCCTTTGGATTTCCATTTTGAATCATATCCTTACCACCGATGGTAACATTTTGATAAATCACACAATTTGATCCAATATGACAAAACTTAGAAATAACCACCCCAACCGGTAAAATAAAGTGCGTCTGAGCCGCTTTTATTTGATCTAAATCACCAATATAGCAAAGAGTTTTTAATTGTTCCTCATCCTTGGCTGTAATACGAACATCTTTAAAAACAGATGATAAACGATCAATCATACTCATAAGTCATATCCTTCTTTTTTAACTAATAATTTTTCTTTTCTCCGGGTGCGTCTTAGATGAAAATCTTCACGACAACGAACGACAACAACGAACAACATTGGAATAACAAAAATACCAAAAGCTGTTGCAAACACCATACCACCAAACACCGTTGTACCAACGCAACGACGGGCCACAGCCCCTGCACCAGCAGCAACGACCAAAGGCCATAATCCTAAAATAAAGGAAACTGCTGTCATCATAACTGCACGGAAACGCAAATATGCTGCATGAATTGCTGCCTCAATAGGTTCTTCACCCTTTTCACGACAATCCTTAGCAAATTCGACAATCAAAATTGCGTTTTTAGAAGCTTGAGCAATCAATAAAACCAACCCAATCTGAGCATAAACGTTATTATCTAATCCTGTGCAGAAGAGGAATACAAATGCCCCTAACATAGCAATGGAAACTGATAACAACACTGGTACAGGAATCATCCAACTTTCATACAAAGCAACCAAGAATAAATATGCAAACAAGAATGCAAGAACTAGAATCACAGACATTTGACCTGACGCTGTTTTTTCTTGTAAGGACATCCCTGTCCATTCATATTCATATCCTTTTGGTAAAACTTCATTTGAAATTTTTTCCATTTCAGCAATTACTTCACCAGAACTGATACCTGGGTTTGGAGCTCCATTAACCTTAACCGTCATCATATTGTTGTAACGATCTAATGCCGTTGGCCCCAAAATTGGTTGAATACTTATCAAAGATTTCAAAGGAACCATTTCACCACGATTATTATTCACGTAAATGCGACCGATATCCGTTTCAACAGCACGGGCATCAGCTTTACCTTGAATATTCACTTCGTAAATACGACCATTTAAGGTAAAGTCATTCAAATAAACGTATCCCAAAGTTGATTGCAATTGAGAAAATACGTCTTTGACATTAACACCTAAAATTTGTGCTTTTACACGATCCAATTGCAAGAACAACTGAGGTGTTGTTGTATTAAACATTGAATAAGCCATTGCAATTTTTGGACTTTGATTTGCAGCCATCAACAATTTGTTCATCACTGCTTCCATTTCCTGTGGCGTATCCCCTTTTGTATTCTGTAAACGATAATCGAAACCATTAGCAACACCAACACCTGGAATAGGTGGTAAGTTAAATGCAACAACGCTAGCACCTTTAATTTTAGAAAATTCTTTCATCAAAGCTGGAATAATAGCATCGACTTGTAAATCTTTCGTCTGACGTTCTTCATACGGGTTTAAACCAACAAAGCTCATTCCCATATTTGACCCAGAACCACCAACCAAGCTAAATCCTGCCACTTGCATAACGTTATTAATTGCAGGATGAGCACGTAAAATTTGATAAACTTCACCTAAAACGCTTCTCGTTCTTTCAAGAGAAGAAGCTTCTGGTAATTGAACGTCAACGAAAAGAACCCCTTGGTCTTCACTTGGTAAAAATCCCGTTGGAGTGACTTTATTCATATGCCAACAAGAAACAATCACTGCTGCAATAATCAAAATTGACAAAGTTGAATGACGAACAAGATGTTTGACAATACCCGTATATTTATCACGACCTTTATCAATTTGTTTCATACACCATGGGACAAAACCTGTCACCTTTTTCTCTTCATGACTTAATAAAATAGCACACAAAGCAGGAGACAAAGTTAACGCATTGATTGCGGAAATCACCATAGAACAAGACACTGTCACTGCAAATTGTTTAAACAACGCTCCTGTAATTCCAGGAATAAAGATAACTGGAACGAACACTGATAAAATAACTAACGTAATAGCAACAATCGGTGCTGTAATTTGAGACATTGCCTTTGCAACACATTCGGGGACAGGTAAATCTGGTTCTTCATCGATCACACGCTCTACGTTTTCCACCACCATAATAGCATCATCAACCACAATCCCGATAACGAGCACAATTGACAACAAGGAAATCGTATTTGCGGAAATGTTGAACATCGTCATAAAGATGAACGTACCAATCAAGGATACTGGAACAGCTACTGCAGGAATCAAAGTTGCACGCCACGTTCCCAATGATAAATACACTGTCAACAAAACTAAGACGAATGCCTCTAAAATTGTTTGCAAAACTTCTTCAACAGTTGAAACAACGAACAAAGTTGTATCAAAAACGATTGCATAATCAACACCTTCAGGGAAAAATGGACGCATACGTTCCAATTCTGATTTTACACCTTTTGCAACTTGCATAGCATTTGCACCGGGAGCTAAATAGATAGCACCTGCTGAAGCTTCATTCCCATTAAAGAGGTCATCTGAAGAATATGTAGTTGTTCCCAACGTAATTGTAGCGACGTCTTTTAATTTTAACAGACCGCCATCCTTATTGGAGCGCAAAACGATTTCACCAAATTCCTCTGGTGTAGACAAACGACCTGAAGTTTTAATTGTCAATTGCATTTGTTGTCCGGCTGGTGCAGGATTTGCCCCAATAGAACCAACGGCAGGTTGAATATTTTGAGATTCAATTGCTGCCATAACTTCATTATTACTGATACCTAAATTTGCCAATTTTAAAGGATCAAGCCAAATACGCATTGAAAAATCGTTATCACCGAACGTATTAACTTCACCAACACCTGGAACACGAGATAACACGTCTTTTACACGAACGTTCATATAGTTAGCTAAGAAACTAGAATCACGAGACTTATCTGGTGAATATAACGCAAAAGCCAACAACATGTTTGAAGAACGTTTTTTAACAGTTACACCATTTTTTTGAACTTCACTTGGCAATTTTGAAACAACTTGGTTAATACGGTTTTGAACGTTCACCGTATTCATATCCGGATTTGTTCCCATAGCAAATGTAACCGTCAAGCTGTATGTACCATCGTTTGAGTTTGAGGATTCCATGTAAATCATGTTATCCACACCATTTACTTGAGATTCAATAATTTGAGCAACAGTTTGTTCAATAACTTCAGCTGAAGCACCTGGATATGAAGCTGACACGTTTACTGATGGAGGAACAACCTCTGGTAATTGAGCAACAGGAATTGTAGAAATAGAAATCAACCCTGCAATCAAAATAACTAATGAAATCACGATTGCAAAACGGGGACGAGAAATAAAGATTTTAGAAAACATTGATTATTCCCCTACAACCTGTTCTGCTTGAACTGGTTCAACCTTTTGACCAGGACGAGTTTTTTGTAACCCATCAACAATAATAAATTCACCAGGTTGTAAACCATCCAAAATAACGTAATCTTGACCAATTGTCGGACCAACTTTGATTTGTCTGTTTGAAACGACGTTATTTTCATCAACGACGTAAACCGTTTTTCCGGTAGGATCAGACATAACGGCAGATTGTGGTATCAAAACTCTTTGTTGTGGTTGGACGTATTCCAATTGAACAGAAAGGAATTGACCTGAAATCAACTTACTTTCTGCATTATTAAATTCTGCACGCAATTTGACTGTATCCGTATGTTCATCAACGACAACGTCAGAAAAATTAATTTTGCCCAAGTGATTATATACTGAACCATCAGCCATAACCAAAGAAACCTTTACCTTAGCATTTGGTTTCAAAACACCATCTTTTTGAAGTGTGAGCAATTCATTTTCGGAAACGGAGAATAAAACGTTGATTGGTCCATTAGAAACGAGTGTTGCCATAGAAGTATTTTCATTCAAATATTCCCCGATAGAATAATCGGACAAACCGATTTTACCGGAAAATGGAGCAACTATTGTCGTATATTCTAAATCAAGTTTAGCCAATTCCAAAGAAGCCTTAGCTTGCAAAACGTTAGCGCGAGCACCTAAATAAGCAGCTTCACGATTATCAAGAGTAGATTGGGAGATATTTTTATTTTCAATTAATTTCAATGCACGATTATATTCTAATGCAGCATTTTTTTCATCAGCAACTGCTTTTGCTAAAGTTGCAGTAGCTTGAGATAATTTTGCCTTAAAAGGATCTTGTTCAATCACAAACAAGACTTCACCTTTCTTGACATTATCTCCTTCTTCAAATCTTCTTTCTTTCAAAAAACCTCTGATACGTGTTTTTATTGTAACAGATGACTTTGCATCAATTCTTCCTGGGAATAAAAATTTAGATTCATAAGAAGCTAAATCAAAACTTTGAACTGTTACTTTTGGAGTCATTTGAACAACAGGTCCTTGTTGTTTTTGTTCGAAACAACCTGTCAAACCAAACACACACATAACGCTAAGAATACCAATAGATTTTTTTAACATAAAAATTCTCCTGACAATAATCTAGAATAGAGTTATAGCGTATTTTGAAATAAAAACAACGAAAAATGTTTAGAAAACCCTAAATTTTTAAAAGATTGGTAAGAGGGCTTTAAAAACTTTTTCTTTTTTTGTAACCATTTTTCACTTCATTCGTTATACTATATGAAAGTCTTCAGTTTTGATGGAGAATTGCTATGGATAAAACAGAAAAAAGTATTATTGAAAAAACAAATGATTCTGAAATTGTCGAACTTAAAGAGGAAGATTTATCTACAATTACAGCTGCTGGTTCAAATTCATTTAAGGGCAAATTTAAGTCTATACAAAAAGCTTATGCTTAGATATCTTCTGCGAATGTAAACTAGTTTCCTCATTCACATATAATTCCACGAAGCACATATCATAGTTAAATAATTACCGTTTTTTGAATCCACCATTCTGGATGACGTTGTTTAAACGTATCAACAGCTTTTTGTGCATTTTCATCGGATTTATATAACCCAAAACAAGTTCCACCGGATCCGGACATTTGACTAAATAAAGTCAATGGATTATCAGCAAATTCAGACAAAACTTCCGCAACGGCAGGTTCTATTTCACAAGCTGTCGGTTGTAAATCGTTACGACGCTTTTTCAATTCAGCAATGAATTCATCTGTATCAAAAATATCATGCAAAAAGGGATTTGCTTCCGTAAAAATAGGTTTTCTTGATTTAAAAATTTGAGGTGTAGAAACAGGTTTATTTGGATTCATCAAAACCATTGCTAATTTAGGCAAGCGTGGAGCTGGTGTTAAAATTTCCCCTATCCCAGCAACTTGAACAGGAATTTTTTCAATACAAGAAGGAACGTCAGCCCCTAATTCTAAAGCAAGTTTCAGCAAGTCTTCTTGCTTGATTTGGACTTGCCATAATTGAACAAGAGCAAGCAGAGTTGCTGCAGCATCTGTCGATCCCCCACCAATTCCAGAAGCAATCGGTAAATTTTTTTCCAAAACAATTTTTACGGTAGGCTCAATTCCTAGAAAAACAGCTAATTTTCTTGCTGCTTTGATAATGATATTATCTTCCCCACAACTTAAATCAGAATTTAAAACTGTCAAAGACAAGTGATCATCTTTTTCGACGGATATTTTATCGCCATAATCAGCAAAAACGAACAAACTATCTAACAAATGATAGCCATCTGGTCTTTTCCCAACAACGTGTAAATATAAATTAACTTTTGCAGGAGCAAGTATTGAAATCACTTTTTAAATCCTTCAAATTTATCACCAACAGCATCAAGACCTTTTTCAAGTTTTTCTTCAATACGAGCTTTTAAATCTTCCGTCATATCTGGTTCAATATCCAAAGATTTACGCCATTGATATTTTGCTTCAAATTTTCTGCCAATACGCCAATAAGCATCACCCAAATGGTCTGAAATTACAGCACTTCCTGGAGTCAATTTCAAAGCTAATTCAAGGTATTCAACAGCTTTAGCATAATTTTTCTGCATATAATATGCCCATCCAAAACTATCAGAAATTGCCCCATCAGCAGGAGCCAACTCTACGGCTTTAGTCAACATTTTCATAGCTTCTTCTAAATGTTCACCACGTTCTAACCATGAATATGCCAAATAATTTAAAACCTCTGGTTGATTATGATATAATTCCAAGGATTTTTTTAAATCAGCTTCAGCAGCAGGCCAATTTCCACTTCGCTCATAAGCTACCCCACGGAAATAGAAATAATACCAACGAGATCCATCCGTATAATGAATCACTTTTAATGCCTCAGTCAAAACTTCTATTGCTTTATCATACTGTTTATTTGCTTGATACATATCTGCCAAATAACGCCATGGTAAAGCTGTATCATCTCTTAAACTAGCTAAATTTTTAAATACTTTTTCAGCCTTATCATATTGTTTTAATTTATCATAGTAAATCAAACCAATTCGCAATTGGGAAATATAGTAAATATCAGATTTTTCGCTTTCTTTTGAAAAATATTCAATTGCTTCATCATACCTTGCTTGTTTTTCGATTAATTCTCCCAACAAGAAACGAGCTAAACCTAAATCTGGATCCAGTTTCAAAGTAAGTTGTAAAAAATAAATTGCCGTTTCTTCTGAAGTATCTTTTAAGGACGTTGCTAAATCAAAAAAAGCCTCCGCAATTCCCATTTTAGCGGAAGTAATTGTTGGAGGAACATCTAAATTGCTCTGTTCCCCTTTTGTAAAGAACGAATCATCTTTCAAAGAATATATTTTATCTGTATTTCGATATGCTTGAACAATATGTGCATAATCTTGCAATTTTTTATGACGCAATGCATAGTTCCCAATAACTTGTGCACCACGCAAGGTTAAGCTCCCTGGCTCTGAAGTCAGCATTTTCAAATAATGCGAAGCAAGTTCTTCATCATCAATGAAATCATAATACAAGGCACTATGAAACAGATAAAATGATTTAACTGCCGGATTATCCATTTTTTTCAAAGTTTCAATCGCTTTTTCACGATTACCAATACCGATATAAGTCCAAAATTCAAAAATAGGATAAATCGCTTGAATATCAACTTTTCTGGAAAAAGAACGTAAAACGGATAAAGCCCCTTTATAATCATCTTTCATCAAGCGACCTGTAAAAGCAATCATCGTTGACAACAAATCATTATTTTCTTTTTTTATCACTTCTTCTGCCAAAGGAATAGCATCTTCAACTTTCCCCAAAATTGTCGAAGATAACATCAATTCAGAACGCAAAAGTTCACTATCTGGATTTTTTTCATAAGCTTCTTTAAAGTATTCAGCTGCCGTTTCATAATCATTTGTTTGTTTTGCCTGAACAGCAATTAAATACGGCATATATGAATCAACTTCTTTTTCCTTTTTAGCTTTCAAAACAGGATCAATTTCTGCATTTTCCGTCTGTGCTGTTTTCGTATCAGATTTCTCCTCACCAGCAAAAACAGGACTTACAAAAATAAAACTGAATAGTAAAGCTAAATAAAACTTCATCTTCAATATCCTTAACCTATTTCAAATTCCTTATTCAAACGAATAGCAATATTCATAACGTCTTCCGCTGCTTCCGTATTTGGATGACGGAGTAATATAGAGGTTTGATTTCTAATTGCATCACGCACACGCGTATCGCGACGAATAATTCCTGCCAAAGGAGGAGATAAATGTAAAAATCCCTGACAAGCACGATTTAGCGTTGAATACGTTCTATCCCCTTCACGAGGTGTATTGGCTGAATTAACAACAATGCGAATATTGGATAAAGCTTGATCCAAACACATCATCTTGATAAAAGCGTACGCATCTGTCAAACTAGTTGGTTCATCTGTACAGACTATCAACAAAGTAGAAGCCATCGCCGCAAACATACGCACTGATTTATCAACACCAGCCCCCAAATCAACGATAACACGATCATATCCCGTTGACAAAGTCCTTAAATCTTGAACGATCGGTTCCAATTTAGAAGGTAATATGTTCGCAATACTTCCTGATCCAGAACGCCCTGCGATAATATCAAAATCACCAGGTTCATAATGAGTAACTGCCTGATTTAAGGTTACACGTCCCGTCAAAACGCTTCCCAAGTCTTTTTGAGGCATCAATCCTAGCTGAATATCGATATTTGCCAATCCCAAGTCAGCATCAAATAACAGCGTTTTCAATCCAGCTTGTGCAAAAGCATGTGCCAACGTGATAGAAAACCACGTTTTTCCCACACCGCCTTTTCCAGAAGCAACGGCTATCATATTGCGAACAGGGGGCTTCGGAATTTTATGACCTGCCATAAATAATTTATTTTCTGTCGTATCCATCATAAAAACTCCTTATGCTTGTGAAGAAAGTAGCAATCTTGCCAAAGATACCGCATTTACCACGGATAAACCTTTGTTGATATTATAACTTGTACTTGCTTCTGAAATTGTTAAACGAGCGGCATCCATTGCCGACAAAATGCCCCCAAAACGACGAGCTGCGTCAAGTTTTGTGGCAATTAAATCTGAAACGCCTATTTCTGAAAAACATTCAGCTGTTTCAGCAGTTTCAACAGGATCAATTCCTGCCGGTAAAATTAAAACGGGTGTAACATTTGCCGATTTAATATACGTTGATAAATAATCTATGTCCTCCGGTAAAAAGGGATTACATGCTGGCATATCTATCAAAATTAAATCGCATGTCTTCTTCATTGCTTCAACGTGATTATGTAAATTTTCCGGAGATCTTGCCTTTGTTAAAGTAATATCAAGCGTATTTGTGTAAGCAACTAATTGCTCGGCAGCTCCTAAACGAACAACGTCTGCGGAAATCAATCCTATTTTTTTACCAGACATCAATCCTCTATTCGCTAATTTAGCAACAATCGTTGTTTTCCCAGCTCCAGCAGGGCCAACGAACATAAAAGCCTGTCCCCTTGTTTCTGGCAAAGCATGAAATTTGAAAACAGCATCCATTGCTGACGCAAAAGCAACCAATTCATCAGATCTGTTACTACGATTTAACTCACTCACAACCTTTTCAATGACACTTTCTGTTGCACCCTGTTGGCGTAAAATCTTATCGACCTTTTCTTGAATAGGCGTATATGATTCATTATAATAATCACCTACTAAATCAGGGGTTAAATCGTCATCATCTTCAATTGCAGCAGTAATGCGAACACCCATTCCAACTGCTAATCTTTGAACAGATACTAATATCGCGTTTTCACCCAACTCATTTCTGACTTGGGCCATGGCTTCTGATTGCGTGGAGGCTTGATATGTTTTTACTTTCATCTACGTTTCCTCTACATCACAGTTCCAACCGACCTAATTTTCACACGAGCATGAATTTCGCCCTGTGACATGACCGTCAAAGACGGTCTAAATCTTTCTACAATTTGCCGAACGTATGGACGAATTGCCGAACTAACCATTAATACTGGACTTTCACCCTTCATTGCAGCTTCTTCAAAAGTTTTATTAACAGCACTAATAAATCTTGTCACATCCGTAGGTGGCAACGTCAAAACCTTGTCATCACCAGAACCAGACAAATTTGACTGAAAAGCTTTTTCCCATTCACCAGACAAAGCAATAAATTGTAAAATACCATCCGGTCCAACGTTAGCATTTGAAATTTGACGAGCTAATTTTTGACGCACATACTCTGTTAAAACAGTCATACTTTGTGTCATATTGATAACTTCACAAATAGCTTCTAAAATCGTAGGCAAATCACGAATAGAAATCCGTTCTGTTAATAATCTTTGTAAAACACTTTGAATAATACTGACGCTTACCTTTTTATCAGCCATATCTTTTTTCAAAGCTTTTTGATCATCACCTAAGCAATCAATTAGTTTTTGTGTTTCAGTAAAACTCAATAACTCGCTCATACTTGCTTTAATCAATTCTGTAATATGCGTTGTAATAATCGTTGGACAATCCACAACGGTATAGTTACGGAATACAGCATCTTCACGAGAACTTAAATCAATCCACATAGCAGGCAAACCGAATGTTGGTTCTTCTGTTTTTTCACCTGGTAGAGTAATTTCTTGCCCTTTTGGATCCATGACTAATAATTTATTTGGACGCAAAGTTCCCCGTCCTGCTTCCGTATCTTTGATATAAATAACGTAAGTATTTTGTTCTAATCGCATATTATCTTGAATACGAACAGACGGCATCAAAAAACCTAATTCCAAAGCAATATTTCTACGCAAGGCTTTAATCTGATCCGTTAAACGACGATTAGTCGTATCATTAATCAAAGATAATAAGCTATATCCTAACTCCAATCGAACTAAATCCATTTTTAAAATTTGTTCAATCGGTGTTTCAACTGGTGGAGGAGGTGTTGTAGGAGCTTTTAATGCAGCTTGTCTTGCTTCTTCTTCAGCTTTTAATTGAGATTGCCAAAGATAATAAGCAATTCCCCCTGTTACCAAAGATAACAAAGTAAACGGAGCTGCCGGTGTTCCTGGTAAAGTTGCCAACATCAAAGACAAAAAAGACGTCATTCCCAAAGATTTTGGATAATGCGATAACTGACCGAACAATACCTTTTCTGTTCCACCGGAAATACCCGCCTTAGAAACCATGATACCGGCAGCAACGGAAATAATCAAAGCTGGAACTTGTGAAACCAGCCCATCACCTACCGTCAATTGCATATAGGTACTGGCTGCTTTCATAAAATCCATATTACGTTGCAAGATACCAATTAAAATCCCTGCAATAATGTTAATTGCCGTAATAATCAACCCTGCGATTGCATCCCCACGAACGAACTTAGAAGCACCATCCATAGCTCCATAGAAACTTGATTCTTGGTTTAATTCTTCACGACGGCGTGTTGCTTCATTTTGTTCAATCAATCCTGCAGACAAGTCCGCATCAATTGCCATTTGTTTACCAGGCATAGCATCCAATGAAAAACGGGCTGCCACTTCAGCAATACGACCAGAACCTTTGGTAATAACCATGAAGTTCACCAAGACCAAAATCGCGAATACGATCACCCCGATGATGAAATTACCACGCATGATAAATCCACCGAAAGCAGCAATCACATTACCTGCCGCCGTTGGACCTTTATAACCATCTGACAAAATCAATCTTGTAGAAGATAGGTTTAACGCCAAACGGAACAAAGTTGTAATCAATAACAACAATGGAAAAGAAGTAAATTGAATTGGTTTTTCAATAAAAATTGTCGTCATCAAAACAAGAACTGAAAAAGTGATAGAAACAGCCAATGCAACATCCAACAGCCAAGTAGGCAAAGGCAAAATCAAAATCACAATCATCAAAACAATACCAACAGCTAACGCAATATCTTTACGCTTAGCTAAGGTCATCCCCCATGCTTTAAGCTGTTGAGGATTTACGTTACTTGGTAGTGATGGAGGTGTTGCCATTATTTTTAACCACCTTGATCATTTGGAGCTGGTGGAACTTCTGTTCCTTCATCCATATATTGACGCAATTTATTTCTCAAAGTTCTAATTGAAATTCCTAACATAACAGCAGCGTGAGTTCTATTTCCTAAAGTATGTTTCAACGTACTGATGATTAAATCTTTTTCGACGTCAGCAACTGTTCTGCCAACCATTGTAACACCTTCAACGTCTCCAGCTACGATCTCATTTCCATCATCATCCATTGGAGGAGTAAGCATAATAGCTTCGGCCTCAATTTCATCTGGATGAACAGATAAAATGACAGCTCGTTGAATTGTATTTTCAAGTTCACGCACGTTGCCTGGCCAATTATGTGCCGTTAATAGATTGATTGCTTCCGCAGATAAAGGTTTAACTGGAAGTTCATTTATTTCAGAATACTTTTCAATAAAGAAATTACTCAACGGAACAACGTCTGCTATACGATCGCGTAAAGCTGGTAATTTTAAATTGAAGACGTTTAATCTAAAAAACAAATCCGCACGGAATTTCTGATCTTTTACAGCTTGTTGCATATCACGATTAGAAGTTGCCAAAATACGCACGTCAACGTCAACTGGAGCCTTTCCGCCTAAACGATCAACCTGATGTTCTTGTAAAACACGCAACAATTTTGCCTGTAAACGAATATCCATTTCACTGATTTCGTCTAACAATAATGTTCCACCATTCGCTTCTTCAAATTTACCTATTTTACGAGCAGTTGCCCCTGTAAAAGCACCCTTTTCATAACCAAATAATTCTGATTCCAATAAATTTTCAGGAATAGCTGCACAGTTAATTGCGACGAAAGGTTTATCAGCTCGCTTTGAATTTGCATGAATAAATTTTGAAAAAACTTCTTTTCCTGTTCCAGATTCACCCGTAATCAATACGGAAGCCGTTGAAGACGCAATTTGTTTTGCCATTGCCAACAATCGTTCTGTTTTTGGATCTTTAAAAATAACAGGCGTTTTTTTCGAAGAAAAAGCACTTAAAACTGCTCCAATATATTCTGCATCTGGTGGTAATGGAATATACTCTTTTGCCCCTGCTTTAATTGCCCGAACAGCAGCTTGAGCATCATTTGCAATTCCACAAGCAACAACAGGCGTTGGAATTCTAGCATTTTTTAAATTTTCTACCAATCGAAAGACGTCGAGTTTAACGTCAACCATAATCAAGTCGGCACTTTTTTGTGTCAACAGCATATCCATTGCTTTATCAATGTCTTCAGCCCAAAGAACTTCTCCCCCTTTACTTGCAGCAATTTTGCTAGCAGCACCGATTTGACCGTTCATTGTTCCTATTAACATCAAACGCATAAAATTTATTCCTTATATATTTTATTGTTGTTGTTGATCGACTTCTGCAGTTTTAATAATTTCCGTCATTGTAATTCCAAGTCTATCTTCCAAAACAACGACTTCACCACGAGCCACTAATCTGTTATTAACGTAAATATCAATTGCTTCACCAACTTTACGATCTAGTTTAACAACGGCTCCACGTCCTAATTTTAATAACTTATGGACTTGAATACTAGACTTTCCAAGCACAGCAGACACCTGAACAGGAACGTCATAAACAGCTTCCAAATCGGTAGATGATTTGGGTTTTTCCACAACGGTATTTTTATCATCTAACACTTCATTATAAGCGTCACCACTTACTTCTGATAATTGTTCTTTCCCTAATCCATCATTTTCATCAACCATATCTTACTTTCCTTGTTTATAAGTTTTCAATAATTCTTCCGTTTCATCCAATAAGCTTTGTACAGACCGACTTAAACCACCATATTCCCATTCTACATGACAATCTGTTTTTGGTAAACTTTCATCTTTATTGATAGATATCTTTCCACTAAAAGAATTTTTCTTTGCCAAATCTGCCAATTTTTCTTTAACACTTTCTGCCATATCTGGATGTATTTTAACAATAATCTTAGGCTCTTTGACCAAAAAATGAAAATTTTGTTCTAACAATTGGCGAATTTCCTCTGTTGCTTCAGCCGTCATAGATGGTAATATTTTTTTGACAACTGCCAAAGACATTTCCATTGTAGAATCAAAACAATCTTGAGCTAATTTTTCTGCAAGCGGTTCTAACTTTTCCAAATGACCATTCATCGCTTCCAATAAATCATTTGTCTTTTGCTGAATCGTATCCAAAGCTTCTGACCAAGCTTGACTTTGACCTGCTCCTTTTCCCTCTTCAAGTCCAACTTCAAAACCTTTTTGATAAGCAATTTCTGAAACTTCTTTTTCAACGGCTTCTCGTGTTTCTTTTCGAACTTGATCTAGCTGTTTTTCCAATTCTTCTGGACTAATACCATCATAATGCTTTTCTACAGGTTCATCATCAGGGGCTGCAATATCTCCCAATCCTAAAATATCATTTTCATCAGCAGGATTAGAAGAGTCTAAATCATATTCTCCATCTTCCTCGTCTCCTCCTTCAGGTTTTGTAGAAATTTCTTCCTCATTTTCAGAAAGAATATCCATCCCTGACTTACTGTTTAGCGTATTTAATAATTGAGAAATTGATGGAATACCATCAACTGAAACTTCTGAATAATCGGGCGTCTCCGTCGTATTAGTATCATAAAACGGAGTATCAAAATCTCGATCAAACATATATTTCAATTTTTCTGGCATTAGTAAATGTATTCATCCCCACTACTTGAATCAGGAATTTTAATACTTCCTTCATCCTTCAACATTTTTGCAGTTTGAATAATATAAGCTTGAGCTTCATCAACGTCACGAACACGAACTGGTCCCAAAGCTTCGATTTCTTCTTTTAACATCTTCACCTTACGTTCAGACATATTACTAAAGAACAATTCTTTAATTTCGTCGCTAGCACCTTTCATAGCAATAGCCAATTTTTCGGTATCATCAATAGCACGAATAAGAGTTTGAATAGACGTTGCATCCAAACGAGGCAAATCGTTAAAGGTAAACATTAATGCCTTAATCTTTTCAGCTTCTTCAACGTTTCGCTCTTCCATATCTGTTAAGAAGTTCGTTTGAATTTGAGATTCCAAATTGTTGAAGATATTTGCCACCAATTCGTGTGAATCTTGCTTTGCAGTTTTAGCCATATTATTCATAAATTCACGACGCAAAGTTGCTTCAACCTGTTCCAAAACTTCTTTTTGAACTGAATCCATACCGATAATACGCATCACAACGTTCATTGCAAAGTTTTGATCTAATAAAGCCAAAACTTTTGCAGCATGATCAGGTTTAATTTTAGATAAAATCAATGCAACTGTTTGAGGATATTCGTTCTTCAAGAAGTTGGCCAACATCTGTTCATGAACGTTTCCTAACTTATCCCAAATTGTTTTACCAGCAGGACCACGAATATCATCCATAATGGATGCCACACGGTCACGAGGCAAAGCTTTTAACAACAAACGTTCTGTATTTTCATAGTTACCTGTCATCCCTGTTGGGTTAGAAACTTCATTTGCAAAATCAATAAAAAGTTTTTCAACAACAGCAGATGTAACTGTTCCTAATCCTGCCATAACGACAGAAATTTCTTTTACTTCTTCATCTTCTAACAATGAAAAGAACTTACTCGCATATTCTTCCGGCAAACTCATCATAAAAACAGCGGCTTTTTGAGGACCAGTTAATGCATTATAATTATCAATTGTCTGTTTTACAGCCATCGTATTAACTTTCCTTACTTATTATCGTACAACCAAGAACGAACGATCGCCAAAGCTTCTTGTGGATGTTGATCGATAATTTCGCCAATTTTTTTCATTGTTGATCCTTTGACACGACCTTCTACTTTTGCCACGTCAATCAATTCATCTAATTCATCTGATTCAGAAACTGGTCTGCCATCACTCCCTATCATGCGTAAATCTCCTTGGCTTAACATCAGTGCTTCTTCCTGTTGTTTCAATTCTTCGCTTTGTTCAAATGCTTTCGCGATTAAAGGACGAATAACAAGCAAAATGACCAAAATTGAAACAATTGCAACACCAATCCCTTCTACCATCTTCATAACTTCCTTTTTCGTAAATCCCATAAAGATAATTGGATCCTCTGCATTTAACATATCTTCTGGGTTATAAAATTGCATATTTACGACTTCAACAACGTCTCCGCGATCTTCGTTAAAACCAACTGCAGACTTAGCTAACGTTGTTAATTGTTCCATTTCTTGTTCTGTTCTTGGAATAAATTCTCTGGCACCATTTTCACCAGCTTTGTATGTTCCATCAACAATAACTGCAACAGAAATACGTTTAATTACACCTTGTTTACGAACTTGGCTTGTTGTTTGTTTTGAAATTTCAAAGTTTTGTGTTTCTTCTGTCTTACTTCCTTGTTGAGAAACTTGATTGATATTTTTACCTTCAGCATCTGGAATATTTTCCTGAACAGAAACAATAGGTTCACGTTCATCACTTTGATTTTTTTCTTCAATCGTCGTAGAAGATCTTAAAACTTGTTCATCTGGATTGTAAGATTCTTTGCTGATAACAAGTTGATCAAAATCCATTTCCAAAGAAACGTTAACACGAACTTTTTCAGCCCCTACCGTTCTTTCCAACATAGACATAACGGCATTCGTCATACGTCTTTCTAAATCACGACGCATTTCTTCATTTGACGTCATTTGAGCTTGATCATCATCTTCAAAATTTTTGGTCAACAAATTACCTTTGCTATCTACAATAGAGACGTCTTTTGTTTCCAATTTAGGAACAGAACCTACAACTAATTTTTGAATAGCTTCAACTTGTTTTGGGGAAATCGTTTTACCATCTTCCATTTTCAAAATAACGGAAGCTGTAGGTTTTTGTTCGTCTCTTGTAAACATTTCTCGGCGAGGCAAAACCAAATGCACACGAACGCCTTTAATATGTTCGATTGCACGAATAGTTCTTGCCAATTCACCTTCTAATGCACGCAACATCTGAAGTTTTATAACTTCTTGACCGACACCTGGGGATTGTGCCTTATCAAATAACTCATAACCAACAACTGCACCTGAACCAACGTTTTCAGCCAATTCAACGCGCATTTTTAAAACTTTATCGATTGGAACTAAAACTTCAGTTCCGTTTTTTGTCAAACGATAATCAACGTTTTCTTCTTCTAATTTAGAAATAATTTTTTTAGCATCAGCGCTGTCTAGCTCATTGAACAAAACAGCCATATCCGTTTTGTTTAAACTGATTGTCAAATAAACCAAAAAGCCTAATAAAAACAATCCAACTGCAGCAATAGCAACCAGTCGAGATGCTCCCATATTTTTCAATGTAGTAAAAAACGAACCCACTTTTTTCCCCATTTATATACGTATACGTATTGCCATAATAACATCAAAGTCTAAAAAATCTATTAAATTTTTATATTTTTATATAATATAGAATCACAAGCCCTATTTTTTAGGTAAAAAAAATCAATAAAATCGCACTTCTTCTTCAAAAATAAATCTTGGCACGAATATTGCATAATACCATAAAAATTTGAAGGAGAACTTCTATGGATTTATCAGTTTTCAATGCCTTAATTGGGACCACAGACACACAAAATCCCTTTGGTGTCATGCCTACACCTGACAATACAACGTCCAATGAAAATACCATTGGAAACAGTGATGAATTTTTACAATGTCTTGAAAAAGCAAGAATGGGAAATATGAATCTTTCCTCTGATTCATTATTCACAGCCTTACGAGCAAAAACTCAAACAACAAAATTAACCAAAAATTTAAAAGCAAACATCAAACCGGGCACAAAGGTTGTAAAATTACGCATGGAAATCAAACGCCCAGAAGCCCCAAAGACAGAAACTGTCCAACCTCAAACACAAATTCAAGCTCCTGTCAAAACAGAACAAGTCGTCGCCCCTAAACAAGAAGTTCAACCTCAAAAAATTGATGAAGAAGTCGTTGTTGAAGCAACGGAACAACTTGTTGCCAAAGCACCTGAAGAAATAAAAATAAACGTAGAACCGACTGAAAATTTAAACAAACAACCAACGGAAGAAATTGTTGTTTTTGATGACAACCCTATTGAAATAAAAACGGCTCCAAAAAAAGAAATCGTCGTTGAAAATAACGTTGAAATTAAAACCGTTACTCCAGAAAAAATTGAAATTGAAAACAACGATATTCCTGTCGAAGTTTCCAAAAAAGAAGTAAAAATTGAAACTAAACAACCGGAACAAGTAACCGAAAAAAGACCTGAAAAAATTGAAATCAAAAATGAAAATTTCATTCCCGTTCTTCAAGTTCAGCAAAACGACACCCCTATTCGAACTGAAAAACAGGAAACAAAAACTGAAATAGAAAACGATTTTATTCCAACGGACATCGCTCCTTCTTTTGAAGTTGAAAAACCAAAAATTCAAGCAACTCAAAAACGTGAAATTTTCGTTGCTCCTGAAAAACAACAAGAATTTTCTAAAATTGAACGCCCAGAACAAGTTGATTTTGTTGAAAAAAATTATGAATCAACCAGTGAATTAAAAATGTATTCAGGATTTGATTTACCAGAAGAACAAATTGTTCAACAACAACAAAATTTAGCTTCTCTTCTTCCAGAACAGACGCATGCAAAAATTTCTGTTTCTGTCAAAGATTACAGCAAAAAGGAAACTAAAACTGAAAATACGCCCGAATTAAAAAAGGCTGTAAAGCCCGTTGAAACAACCGACAAACAAGATATTGAAGAACATTTTTTCAATCCTTCCGACCACAAGGCAAAAGATTCCGCGTTGGAAAAAAACGTCTTTTCAAAATCACATTTTAACGAAACTCGCCAAGAACAATCTGAAAATAAATTTCAACCTCTTTTCTCACTTGCACAAGTAGAACAGACTGTTTCTGATGATATTTCACCACTTACTTTTAAAAGCGTTTCTGGGGTACAAAACGTATCATCAACCCCTATGCCTACAATTACCATCGGTGAAAATGCAAAAGAAATAAAAAATCCAGTAAAAACACAACAAGCAACACCTGTTCAAAAATATACGCCTGTCAATGAACTAGCCGATCAAATCAAAGTAAAAATTACAAAAGCATTAGCTCAAAACACAGGAAAAATTGACGTTGCAATCACAACGAAAGAACTCGGTAAAGTTCACGTTGTCGTTGAAACAAAAGATGGACAAACGACTGTTAAAATCAATGCTTCACGCCCAGAAACAATCAACTTATTGCAAAACGATATTGCTGTTTTGAAACAATCTTTATCTGACCTGGGAATGAACATGGAAAATGGAACGTTTTTCTTTAATTATAAACAAGAAAATCAACAAAAAGATTCTGAAAACAAAAATTTGGCACACGATTTGCATAGTAATTCGGTAGAAGAAATCTCTGAGGTTTCAGACGTACAAAACGAATATATCACAAAAGACCGTGTCAATGTTCGAATTTAGGTAAGGGAGGCAGACATGTCTACAACAGATTCAGTAAGTGGGTTGCAAGTATTAAATAATGCATCATCCAACGGAACAGATTCTGCAACGTCAAAAACAAAATTATTTGATGATATGCAGGCATTTTTATTCTTGTTGACACAACAATTACAATATCAAGATCCACTTGATCCTATGGATACCAGTGAATATACAAATCAGTTAGTTCAATATGCTGAAGTCGAACAAGCTATTCAAACCAATTCATATTTAGAATCAATGATTACACAGAACATCAATGCGATGTCTGCTCAATCCGTTAGCTATATTGATAAAACAATTCAAGCCCTTTCTGATTACGTTCCATTACAAGACGGTAGTGCAAAATTTGCCTATACATTAGAAAATGATGCTTCAAATATTACAGTTTCTTTGTGCGACAGTGCTGGAAACTACATTAGAAACTTCTCAGAAGCAAGCAAGGCTGCCGGCCGTCACGAAGTCGTATGGGATGGAAAAGATAACAATGGTAACAAATTACCTGATGGCTCTTATCAAATTGTTGCCGTTGCAACTGATTCCACAGGTGCTTCAATTAAAGTTACAAAAACGGCCTTTGGTAAAGTCACTGGCGTGGCTTATGACGGTGAAGATATTGCCCTTGGTATGGGTGAAGTTGCCGTCAATATGAACAGCGTTTTGGCCGTTCATACAAATGATGCTTTGCCTTCTTATTCAGCATCAGCAACGACAAACGATATTGCAAATAAAATTGACACCGTTTCAACAGACTTAAACAGTTTCTTGAAACAGTACGAAGCTAATAACACAAAGACACCAGAAACTGAAAAAGTTTCAGCATAACAGAATTTTAGGAGAAAAATCATGAGTTTATTTGGTTCATTAAAAACAGGTGTTGCAGGCTTAACTGCCCAATCATCTTCAATGAGTATTATTTCCGACAACATCGCAAACGTCAGCACGACTGGCTATAAAGCAAATTCTGCTGCCTTTTCAACGTTGGTAACAAAACAAACTTCATCCACAATGTATTCTTCTGGTGGTGTATTCTGCAGAACGCGTGAAGGAATTGACGTTCAAGGTTTATTGTCAACCAGCGTCAACGATACAGACTTGGCTATTTCTGGGAATGGTTTCTTTGTTACAACAACAGCTGCTGAAGCTGACAACAACACGCTTTACTCCTATACGCGTGCTGGTTCTTTTGGTGTCGATAACGATGGTTATTTGGTCAATGAAAATGGGCAATATTTACAAGCTTGGACTTTGCAAGCCTTTGATGGCAACGATCAAGCAAGTATTGTCAACGTCAATGGTCAAAACTTTATGAAATCCTATACGGATACAAAAGGAAAGACTGTCTATATCAATGACAACATCATTGACTATGAAAACTTGCAATCTGTCAACTTGAATAAAATCGGTGGGACAGCTCAAGAAACAACCGAAATTCAATTTGGTGCAAACTTGCCAGCTGACGATCCAATTTTTGATCCAGCCAATCCAGAAGCAGGTGGTCGTTACACCTCTGCAATCTTGATGTATGACTCATTAGGCAATTCTCACAACGTTCAAGTTACCTTTACAAAAGTAGGAACTGGGGCATGGTCTGTCGATATGGGATTACCATCTGGCGTGTCTGACCTTGTCACATATTCTAACAAAGAAGCAACAAACGACGCTGCTCAAGACGTTTACGCTGCTGCTGCTCAACTAGAATTTGATGCTATTCCAGTCAACCATTCTACAATCGGAATTGAAATTGCTGGTAAAAATTACGTCTTTGAATTTTCAACAGACGGAACAAAAGCCTACTCCCCAACCTCAAAAGAACAAGTTTATCTCGTAGATATTTCAGCAGGGATTGTTACAATCGAAGATGCTGTCAAAAATCTTTACAAAGAAATGGAACTCGTTCTTCCAGGGGCAAACAGATTTACCTTAGGCACAAATGGCAGATCCGTTCAAATTCAACAATCTACAGCCGGTGCTGCTGTTAAATTCAACTGCTCCAACTGCTTTGCTTGTATGCAATCACAATCAAATCCTGATCCTACGACAGGCATTGCAACAGGTATCTTTGAAATGCCTGAAATCGATTGGGACGTTAAAAATGCAGCTCGTCTTGAATTTACCTCAAACAAAATGGTAGATTACATTGGTAAAGCGATTACCATTGGTAAAAATACGTATAAATTCAGTGATGCTGAAAGCGGAGATGATGGTGAAGGTGTAATCACAGTCAACATTAAATCAGCAATCGACTACGTCAATAAAACAGTTGATACAGTAAAAGTCGTTTCTTTGTTGAAAAATAAAATCAACAACGTTGAACCAGATTACAGCCGTTATTTTGCAAGTGGTTCTACTTTGGAAATCGAACCATCTGCCACAGGTGACAACATTCTCGTGAACACAGGAAACAGTGTTGCTTTGACGTTCCAACACACAACACTTGCTGCTTACGTTGGTGCAACAGTTTCTCTTGGTTCCGGCATGGGTAATTTAAGAACTTACAAATTCTATGACAAAAACACAGATGGTAAAACAGGTTCTCTTGATAATGATGGAAACATTGTTGTTAACCTTTCAGATTTGAAAGATTTGAACTATTCAAATGCTTTACCAACAGCAGTCATGAATTCTTTGAATAATGCCATCAAAACCTTCTATAAAAACCACGAAGATTTAGAAGATATTTCAAACTATTTTGAAATTTCTGGCTCAACGATGGTTTCAACAAACAACTACCTCATTTCTCAAGAAGCAACTGTTGAAGAAACAACTCAAAAATTGACGTTCAGCAGTTCCAATGCAAAAGACTATGAAGGTGAAGAAGTTACCATTATGGGGGATAAATTCAAATTCACTGTCTTTGGCGCAACAAAAACAGGAACAGGTACGGAAGCCAGCACGATCAGCTTACTCGAAAGTGGAGCAGTTGCTAGCGAAACTGTAGACTTTCAATATACAGCTACCGGAGCAAGTAATCCAAACTCTTCCGTTTATAATCCGGATTTAGTCGGAGCAACGGTTACCTTAAAGGGAATTGATTTTAACTTCTCTCGTTATGGGGATCAAACACAAACAAACGTTGGTTTGGTAAACAAACAAACGATTTCTGTCCCAAGTGGTTCAATTGACGCAGATTCACACATCAATATTCAGGGGATTAAATATCAATTTAAAGCTCTCTCAGCTATGAATTCTAAAAATATTCCTGAAATTACACCGTCTGGAACACTTATTCAAGATGTTTTAACAACGTACACAATTCCAACAGCAGATGGATCGGGGACAATTACCTTCAATTTTGCTGATGGATCAGGAGAAAGCAAAACCTCTGGAACAGTTGAAGAAACAGCTACAAACACCTATACCATCTATTATAATTATTCTGGTGCAAGCGATGATGCTTCAAAAGATGCTGAAACAAGAAAAGTTCTTACAGGTTTAGCAAACAAAATTGCAGGAACGAGTGGTTTAGGCACACCATCAGTTGGTGCAACAGCCCTCACCTTCACCTACACCCCACCAACATGGGTTAGCTTGGACAGTGGTTCACCAAACCTTGCTTTGAAAAACTTACAAGACAAAGTAGGCGGAACACTCAGTGGTTCAACGTTAACGTTAAATGGAACAGGTTTGCGTGAAATCACAGAAAAAGACGATAGTGATATTATCATTACGGAATATATGGATGCCGGTCTTGAATACGTTGCTGCTGCAACTGGTGGTACCTACGCAAATGGGAAGATTTCCTACACAGACAGCAATTGCATCGATATTTCGACAAATACGACAATTCCATTTACTGATGAAAATTGGTACTCAGTCACAACGACAAGTTCTTCTGTAATGGAAGCTCTCGCAAGACTTGCAGGTAAAGAAGACTACGTTGCCGGAAACATTATGACTTTGAAATCTGTTGAAGGAAAACCTTTTGAAGGAACAAATTCTAAACCTGCAACCATTGACACAGATGGTGGTACGGTTAACTTGGCTGACGTAATTACAGCTAAAACGGCAAACGGTTTGAACAGTGCTGTCAAAGTCTTTGGTCGCGACAATGGATCTCAAGCAGGTCAACCAGACACAGATGGAACACTCGTTTTGACAAACAAATTCAGCTTCAACAACATTGCTGATTCTGAAACAGGTTCTATCATTGCCGGTGTAGCATTCAACGCAGATGGAACACCAAGCTCTGTCAACGTTAATAATTTGGCATTTGAATGGTGCAATGGGGCTTCTGATATGTCCGGTTCAGGCAACTATTATGAAAGTTCTCAAATCAACTTCTTCCTCGGAAATGAAAACACTGCTCAAGGCTTGACACAATTTGCAGGTCAATATGCAACAAACTATATCACACAAAACGGTGCTAAGTTTGGTAACTATACGGGTGTTTCAGTTTCAGAAGACGGCGTTGTCACAGCTATCTTTGATAATGGTGAAACACGCCCTATCGCTCAAATTCCATTAGCAACCTTTGTTGATCCAAACTCTTTGGAAGCATTAACTGGAAACATTTGGATTGAAACAACCGGTTCAGGTGTTGCAACCTTGCGTACAGCTGGTGAAGGTGGTTCTGGAACAATTGCATCCAACTCTTTGGAAGATTCAACTGTTGATATTGCAAATGAATTTACCAATATGATCACAACACAACGTGCTTACTCTGCTGCATCAAAAATCATTACAACTGCAGACAGCATGTTAGAAGAATTGGTCAATATCATCAGATAAGGAACTTAAAAATTTTTAGAAAGCCGAACAGACAGAACGTCTATTCAAAGATGGCCTAGTAAGGCGTATGACAGAACGTCGAAACACAATCTAGAAAGATTGTTTGATTCCAGAAAGGAATAAACAAACCAGAAGGGATATTTTTATTCCAGAAAAGGATAATCAAACAGAACGTTTTTTTTCGCAGAACGTGATTTCGACAGAAAGTCATTAAAAACAAAGGGAGTTCAGAACGAACTCCCTGTTTTTTATCCCTATTTACCTCGCCCTGTAGGGAGAGGACATCTTTTGTTGGTGAATTTTTCTTAAAAAATGAACCTTACAAAAGATTGGTGAGGGGGCTAAAACATTTCTTAAAATAATTTTCAATAATCAATTTTAGTGAGATTATTTACGCGAGAAACCATTTGCCCAATAATTGATTTTAGGAGAACAAATGGAGAGCGACGAGAGGCGCGTACCTTGTTCAATAATCAATTTTAGTGAGATGAAATACGAGAAACCATTTGCACAATAATTGATTTTAGGAGAACAAATGGAGGGCGACGAGAAGCGCGTACCTTGTT
>JAKSVU010000029.1 GCA_024413465.1 Alphaproteobacteria bacterium | reverse complement strand
TTTATTTTTTCTTCTATAATTTTCTCAAAATAATACTCTAAATTACCTATTGAAGAAGATTGACTGCAAAAGATATCTTGAATATCGATATACAATTTTCGGCCATCAACAAATTTTACCGTTAAAGCACCCCAAACATCTGTAACAAAATTAAAACTCATTTTCTGAAACGATTGAACTTGTTTTTTATAAAAAAGATATTGGATTATTCTGTTCCACAATTTCTGTTCATCTTTATAAGTATATATCTTATCTTCAGTACATGTCTTCTCTATAAAGGGATTGTTAACTTCTGAAATAACTATCTTTCCTGTTATTTTATCGTTTTTTCTTCTCATAATTAACTGACTTGTTGTACCAGGATAACCACCCTCAAACCAACCAATACTTTTTACTGCATCTTCATACTTTAAAAAAGTTCCATCTTTACATTCATACAACGGATTTCTGTAATACTTTGTTGGGACAATTTTATATTTCTTGGGAAAAGGTATATCTTCGAATCTTAACATCTCATCAGCTTTTTCTTGACATTTTTTACATTCACAAAAATCTTCATCAGGGAACAAAATATTATCACTTCCACAAGTCGGACATTTAAACGAAATCATTTTTTTTATCTTAAGCATTATTTTTACCCTCATATAAAAAGATTTTTCTGAACGTAATTTATGAATAACACCCACAATCGACAAAATGAGTCATAAATTGATATTTATTTTAGTTCATGACACCGATTTTATTCCCACATGCTAGGGGGAACAGATTGCTTATCGAGACTATCAGTCGAGATTAGCCAATCTGCATAGGGGTAGAAAAAAATTAAAATTAAAAAAAATGCAAAGGGGATATTTTAGTTAGATTGTTTTCAATTTTAATCTACCCCTTTCAAGTTGGCTAGGTTCAGCAAAGGTTGTTTGCTCGCTTCGCTCGTCCCTTCGGGACCGCCTATCAGCGTCATAAACTGCGTTTAGGGATGTTATCATTTTATTGTACCAAATTAAGAGAGGGTGTAAGATCCAAGAAAAAGAAGAGGAACAAATAAAATGAAAGAATATACAATAGAACTAAAATCAGAGGTATTAAAACAGATAAAAGAAAACGGCGTCTCCAGGAAAGAAATTTCATTAAAATATGAAATTCCAATAAAAACGCTTGAAAAATGGATAACGCAATACAATAAAGATCATAATGTTTTTAACAAGGAAACAAAGTCTCAAGAAGAAGAGATAAAACGGTTGAAGCGTGAATTAAAAAGAAGTCAAACAGATTTAGAAATTTTAAAAAAAACTCTAATTTTGCTTTCAAAAGCGAATTAACACAATATCAAATCATAACAGAGTTATCACAACAATATTCGATTAATCGAATATTGTTGTTGTTGAGCGTGAAAAAAAATTCCTACTATTATTGGAAGAATAAAACTCAAAGTAAGCAATTACAAAGAGCAGAAATTTTGAGAAAAATACTAGAAATTTATAGGCAATCAAAAGGACTATATGGAGCCGGAAAGATACAGGCATTACTTGCCAAAGAAAATGAACATATATCTCGAAGTACAGTATCCAGATATATGAATATATTAGGTATAAAAAGCGTAGTAAAAACGTTCTTTAGGAAAAGGAAATCATCAATGACAGAAAAAGAAAGGCAGCAAATTATAAATCGAATAAAAGAGTTAGAAATTACCAAGAAAAATCAAGTTTGGACAACGGATATAAGTTATCTAAAAACAACACAAGATGGTACCGTATATTTTATAAGTTTTATTGATTTATGGTCTAGAAAAGTAGTTGCTTGGGATGTTTGTAAAAATCAAAAAACAGACACTATTTTATCTGTTTTAAAGAAAGCTATCAAAAATAATCAACCTACGCCTGGATTAATAATACATTCAGATAAAGGTTCACAAATGCGTTCTAAAATGTATAGAGATTTTTTAGGAAAATATAACTTTATTTACAGTTATACATCGTTAGATCATTCATGTGATGAAAATGCAATACATGAATCCTTTCATGCCCAATTAAAAAAAGAAAAAGTTTATTTAATGAAGTTAAAAACACTCCAACATACTAAACAAGTTTTACATGAATACGTTGATAAATTTTACAATAATGTGCGCATTCAAGCTTGTTTAAAATATTTATCCCCACTGCAATTTGAACAAATAAATGAAAAGGTTTACGTATAATTTTAAAGTCTTATTTTTTTTATTTTTACAGCATAAAAAATAAAAAAATACAAAAACCCTCTCTTAATTTGGTACAATAAAATGATAACATCCCTTACCACCTCGCCCTGTAGGGAGAGGACATCTTTTGTTAACGAACTTTTCCTAAAAGTGAGTTCTACAAAAGATTGGTGAGGGGGCTTTAAATTTTTTCCATTTTTTCTGTAACCATTTTTCATTTCATCCGTTATATTTAATGTAAGGAATATCTTCATAGGAGAACAATCATGGAAAAGACAGAAGAAAAAATTACCAAAGAAACAAAAGATAACGAAATTGTTGAATTAAAAGACGAAGATATGTCAACAATTACTGCTGGTTCAGAAACACACAATAATGGGCATGTCGGAAGCAAGACAGGATATCAGCTTGCCAAAGTCACACTTTTAGAGACATAAACAGCAATATAAATTTCATTTCATCGATAAGTTTGATTTTACTTATCAAATAATCCTTTTCCGTAACGCATAATTTGTTCAGCAACTTCCGTACGATGTCCCGCCTTATCATTCAAAATGATTCCTGGTTCTAAAATTGCTGGAGATTTTGATCCTTTTCTGGCAATCACAATCACGCGTTTTGCAGGTTCCCCTTCTTTTGTAAAAATAGGAACAATCCGAATACCTGCCGTTTTAGGATATAACAAAGACAAAATTTCCGGTAAACGATCTGCTCGGTTAATCATGGCGAAATACCCTCTATTTGCGACGTATTTCAAACACCCTTTTACCCAATCAGCCAAACTTACACTACTTTCACGATGGGCAATATCTCTGGTTTTATTCGGTGAAACTTGATCTTCCGTCATAAACGGAGGGTTAGTTAACACATAATCATACGCCCCATGTTCCAAACCTGTCGGCTTTGTAATATCCCCTAAAACAACCTGTATATTTTTCTGATTGGAAGTAACGTTTTCTATGGCAATTTCTGCCATTTCTGGTTGAATTTCAAGTCCTGTAATTTGACATTCCGGACAACGGGCAGACAAACAAAGAGAAACAGCCCCCGTTCCCATTCCTACGTCTAATACTTTTTGATTTTTAACAGGAGAAACTGACGCCGATAACAAAACGGCATCACTGGTTGCCCGATAACCATCATTAAGCTGTTTTAAACGAACAGCTCCACCTAAAAAATCATCTATTGTAAAATTTATTTCTGTCATGCCTTGATTATACAAAAAAAATATTTATTTTAAACATATTATTACTTTGATAACTATTTTATGTTATGCTTATAAAAAAAGAGAGGTCTTTTATGCTAGATTTATCCAGTTCTAAATTCCCATTTCCTCTATTATCCGAGCGTGACATGGATTTGTTGGTTATCGAAGAAATCATGTCTTCCAAACCGTTCAGAGATTGGCTAGTCACAAAACTTTACAATAATACACGTCAATTAAGAGAATTTATCGGTGTATTCCGTTGTTTTGAACTTGCCCCATTAGGAAGTGTCGATATTTTAATGTTATTCAAAGACGTTTCCGGCAGAAAATGTGCTATTTTAGTTGAAAATAAAATTGACCAACCAAAACAAAATTTACAAGCTCAGCGTTATTTCGAATTTGGCGAAGCAGGCATTCAACAAGGCGGATGGGATGAATATCTAACTTGTTTATTTTCCCCACAAGCCTATTTTTCAACGTTGGAACCATCTGAATATTTTTCCAGTTATTTAAGTTATGAAGAATTATGCGTTTGGTTTCAAAATGGTGTGATGAATCATTCCATTATGCCAGATCGAGCAGGATACAAAATCCGTTTTGTTCAACAAGCTATTGCACAGGAAACGACACAAAGAATGGCTCCTGTTCCAACTGCTCAACCAGTAATGAATTCCCCTGCCCCTGTTGCTCCAAACGTTCAACAAATGCAGACGCCATTGCCATCCTTTACAACAGATGCTCCCGTTTTATCAGAACCAGTGCTAGAAGAACCTGCACCTGCTGTAAAAACAAAAACTTCAATGTCAGACTTCCGCGTTTTCCCTGGGGGTGTGTTTAACTTACCAAAAGGATATATCGAAGCAGAAGATTCCGTTGTTGGCAAATTTTGGAATGATTGTTTTACGATCGCTACCCAAAAATATTCTCACTTAAATTGGCAAAAACCAACTGGAAGTGCAAAAGAAGCTGGCTGGGCAGAAATGAATCCTTCTGCATTCCCAAAGGAAGTCAAGATCATTCACAAAATGCCACAAGGATATATGGATTTAACGTTTGCTATGGCAACAGTTCAAATGATTCAAGCGCCATATCAACGCTTTATGGATTCCGATATGTCTATTAAAGAAAGTGGAAAAGCAGCTGTCATCCGTATCACTATTCCACCTATGAATCCTGATGATGGAATTGATTCCCAACGCGAATTATTGATGTTTGCTTTACAAAAAGCTGAAAAGCTATATCAACTTTACAAGCACGTCATTCAAATCAGTTAATTTAACAAAAACAAAAACGCCCCTTAAATCAAGGGGCGTCTTTTTTCATTGTAAGATTTTTATCCTGCTTCTCCTTGTTCTGAAGGTGGAGGAATAATACAACACTTTTGATTTTCATCAAATACGAATGGAGGCATACAACTTTGAACCGTCGAAGAGGACTCACAAGTCTTTGTCAAATAGTTTGCTTCGTAATTTTCATCACATTCAAGTTCATCACAACCATAATGTGTACACAAAACACATCTGCCATGTTGTGGATCAAACTCAGAACAATCTACTTTTGTACAAGCACTTGCCCCTTCCTCTGACCAATATCCTGCTTGACAATTCGTGCAAGAAGTTGCTGCAGCTGTATTGGAATAAGTTCCTGCTGGACAAAGCTTACATACACCTGAATCGTAGTATTTTCCTGGAGGACATGCTACCATTCGGCAAGTATTCGTGGATGAATTCCATTCATATCCGTCATCACAAGAATTACAATAATATTTTACGTTCCCACTTGAAACACATGCTCCATAGTTTGAACAATTTGCTGGTTTTGATGATAAGAGTGTTTTTCCACTTGGGCAAGTAATTGGTGAACAACCATTCGGCCCTGTTACCCACGTATAACCATCTTTACAACCATCACAATAATATTTTTTTGTTCCATTTTGCATACATTCTAAAGTCTTTGCACAAATAGAAGATGGGAAAGACGTATATAAGATCGCATCACCTGGACACGTTGAAGGAGCGACACACTCGGAAACGGACTTAGCTCCTGTCGTTTGAGTTGACGTTCCTGCTGGGCAATCCGTTGGGGCTGTAGCATTTCCATCTGGACAATAAGGTCCTTTTGGACATATCACACATGACGTTGCTCCTGATGGACGGAAATATCCTTCATCACAAGTTGCACACTCATTTTTTCCTGGCAAACAAGTTTTACAATTTGAAACAGTACAAAGGACTTCATGTTCCTCACACTGCCAAGCACTTGTCATTACTTCAATGTCCATACAATTTTTACATACACCTGAAGTACAATTTGCTAAACATTTTGTTTTTGTTGGATAAGTATTTTCATTAATATCACACCTTGGAAGATCACCATGAATTGGAACACAGTCATCTCCAGAAGCTTTATATCCTTCTTCACAACGTGTACAAATAGCTTTTCCATTCGTAGATGAACAACAAGATTTACATCCTTCTGGACATTCCATAACAGCACATTTTGTTGTTAAACGATAACCATTCGAAGCAGCTGCACAAACATATCCTGCACCTGAGCATTTTTCAGAACGAGTACACCCAGTAATATTTGGGTCTTGACTTAGAAAAATACCCGTACCACAAAATGAAGATGAACATGACAAAGCTGCACATTCCGTCCTTGCTTCAACATTTGTTGTCAATCCGATTATTGCTAAAAAAAATAAACTTAAAATTGTTTTATTCATGTTTTATCTACCTTGATTTCTGCCAGCAAATGCTTTAAGGGCTGCTTTAGAGGCAGCTTGATTTTTTGGATCTGTCCGTTCTTTGTAACTTTCAACAAATCTTGCACAAGACATTTCTGTTCCTAAAGAATATTTGACTGTCACTTTATCTAACCCCAAATCTTCAGCAGATTTACCAAATGCTTTCATATAAGGGATCATTCCTTTTGCTAAAACGTAAGCCTGATTATTATCTATTTGCAAACGAGAAGATTCTTCTAATGGCTTAGGATCTGACAAAAATTGTTTGCCGTCATAATCCTTGAAAAAGGTATCACAAATAACTTGAGTATCTATTTCTTTCGATAAAAGAGAGGAAGCTGTTTCAATTGATTCATTTGCTTCTTTCATGTCGGCAGCTTCACGCCCAACTTGTGAAAGATAATCAACGTAATCGGAAGTATATCCAGGTTTCACCGGCAAATAATACCAATTTAATAGGGCCTCTGCTCGTGCCTGATTTACGTCGCCTGTTTCTTGCAATTTTTTATCAAAAGCCGTACTCATTCCGGCATAACGCGTTTTTTGATGGGCTTCCCAAATTTCAGGGTGAGTTTCACGCATTTCATGAGCATACATCACTTCAGCAGCGCAAGCATCTGCTTCTATCGCAAATCCACTTACCAAAAACGTTTTTGGATTATATTCAGGAGAAGTAGATTCCATTTGAGAATCTTGCCAAGCATGACGAACTTCATGAACGAAAGTAATTGCTAAATCTTCGTCAGATTTTGCAGGATTTAAAGCAACAAGATTGTTATCCGGTGAAAAATAACCATAGTATTTCATTGGTTCAAAAATGATATCGGACCCTTTTTCAGCCAAAAATTCAAGAGTTTGACGACCAGTCTTACTTTCGGACAACATTTTTTTCAAGCGTTCCATCCGCTCAGGAGACATATCCGGTTTGGATTCAAAAGCCTGTTTAACACCTTTGTTTTTCCCTTTACCTTTGCCTTTTTTAGCTTGGAGCCCACTTTCAAAGTGTTTTACGCTGTCTGCATCTAAAAAATCTTCGTATGTCATAGCTGTCAAATCCTATAAAATATTTGGTTACAATTCTACACGACAAACAGCTTTTTTGTCAATCATTTTTGTCTAAATCTAAAAATCTTATTTTTTTCCTCGCCCTGTAGGGAGAGGACATCTTTTGTTGGTGAATTTTTCTTAAAAAATGAACCTTACAAAAGATTGGTGAGGGGGTATTTCATTTTACTCCTTTTTGTAACTATTTCTTCACCATATTTTGATAAAATGCCTGAAAAATATTTATTTTCGAAGGAAACGGATATGCGTCTGACCAGAACAACCTTAAAAGAATTATCAAGAAAATATCGTGCAGTTTTAAATCGTTGTCTCTTGATGAGTATGGCTTTGGGAATTGTTCGACCTGCTTTGGCTGAAACGGAAACAATCCCTTCCCCTGCTCCTGCTCATGGATATTATCTGGAAAAAATAAGCGATGTCGTTCCTGGAACGATTGCATACGGACACGTTACCCTTGATGGAAAATATTACGTTATTAAAGGAACTTTCGGTCATAATGAGGATGCTGACCATATCGCTTATTATAAATGGAATACTTCGGATAAAAAATTAGTGGGAGCAGATTCTGCAAGTGCAGATATCATCGTAAAACATTATGATACAGCAACTAGGTTGGAGAATCTTACAGGAAATGTTGAGAAAAAAACTTTCAAAGAAATAAGTGGTAGCGAAAACGGTGGAGCAATTTATAATAGTTCAACCAACAGTTTTAATATAACAGACTCAGATTTTATTTCTAACTCTGCTAAATATGGTGGCGCGATTTATAATCTAAATTCAGCTACAATCGAGAACATAACTGGAGATTTTATTTCTAATTCTGTAACAACATACCATGGTGGCGCGATTTATAATAATCAGGGAGAGATAAAAAAAATTGAAGGAGATTTTATTTCAAACTCTGCTGGTACCCATGGTGGCGCAATTGAAAATGATCGCGGAACACTAGGAAATATTACAGGAAATTTTACTTCTAACTCTGCTGGCTATGGTGGCGCAATTGATAATCTTCAAGGAAAAATAACCTCTATTACAGGAAATTTTACTTCTAACATTGCTGGTACCAATGGTGGCGCGATTTTTAGTGAAAGTTATGCTACAATCGGTAGCATAACCGGAGATTTTATTTCAAACTCTGCTACAAATGGTGGCGCGATTTATAATCTAAATTCAGCTACAATCGATACACTTGCAGGAGATTTTATTTCTAACTCTGCTACAAATGGTGGTGCGATTTATAATGATGCAGGAACCGTTCATATCGTAGCCAATGATAAAAATATCAAATTTGAAGGAAATACGGCTAATAAAGGTGGAGCAATTTATAATAAAGGAACGATTGGCTTGTATGCTCAATCTGGAAAAAGTATTTCTTTTATTGGTGACAACTCTAATCCAGAAACAGATTCCATTTATAATGAGGGAATTATCAACATCGGTGGAACGCATAATTCCGTTATTTCATTACAAAAATTAGATAACCTTGGAAAAATCTACGTTAATGGCGGCACAACTATTTTTAATAAAGTAAATGGAAATGGTTCTGGAACAATCGATATTAAGAATGGCTCTGTCATTTTAAACAATACTATTGAAAACAACACGTTAAATTTGTCTCAAAATGGAACGTTAAAAACAGCTGCTCGTGATTTTACAATTTCAGCACCTATTCATTCGACTAAAGGAACTTTGGATTTAAAAAACAACGTAATTACAACAACGACAATGAGTAATTTAACCGGAACTTTAAACGTATTGGTTGACGTTGATTTATCCGCTTCGCAAATGGATAAAATAAATATAACCACAAATAATGGTGGTATATTGATTAAAAATATAAATTTGATGGGAACAACTCAACAAAACTCGTTGACTTTAGATTTTATCAATTCAGAAACGTTTGTTTCTTCAGCCATAAATAATATTTCTTATAACGGTGAAAATTATTCTGTTTCATACGACTATTACACAGGTCGTTTAATTTTAACAAAAACTTCTGCTCTACCAACCCCGATCAAAAAAACTCAAGATAACGGGGTTGCTTCATCCGTTTCAACAAATACTGTTGTTTCTTCCGTTATCAATGCAAACAGAATGGTTTATCAATCCAGACCATTTAGTTCTGTTTCCAGTAAAAAGAACGTTCAAGGCAAAAGTGGTGGTGATAAATCTCAATATGGCTTATG
>JAKSVU010000028.1 GCA_024413465.1 Alphaproteobacteria bacterium | reverse complement strand
GTTTCACAAAAAAAGCAAGTCAATTAAATTGACTTACTATAAAAATAATAATGTTACAAACACCAATAATAAAACTGTGATAAAACAAATAATAAATGCAAGAGTATATAATAAGAATAAAGTCATGTGTTTTATTTTTTAATTGTGTTCGCTACGTTTTCAAGCGCAACTTTCAAAACTTCGTTACGTTTTTCATCATCTAATTTCTGTGAACCGATTAGACGGTCAAAATCACCGTCATCAAGGGTCAAGTGTTTACACCCTGCATTCTGTAAAGCTGTCACCGTGTCAATGTGTCCAATACCAAAAACAGCACCATTAACACAACCCACATAACCTTGTTTTCCACTTTTTGAACGCATTACAAAATTTAACATATCTTCTTCCTCCTCGTTAGTAACTTCAATTGTATTTTCTTTTGGTGATGTTTCACCGTCACTTAACAACACTATATTCTTATCCAAACCCCCATACATGGCATTTGAAGTAAATTGCCACCATTTAATACCGTCTAAAGACGGGAATATTTCCCAAACAGGGTTATTTCTAATCTGGTAATCGGGATAGGCTGCAATCCACA
Organism: Alphaproteobacteria bacterium; assembly: GCA_024413465.1. Taxonomy (GTDB): domain Bacteria; phylum Pseudomonadota; class Alphaproteobacteria; order CAAGCB01; family CAG-977; genus UBA2903. The sequence continues at coordinate 9,095 of JAKSVU010000028.1, read as the reverse complement.
AACAGTCGGGAAACTCGGCAAGAATATTGTGATAATTATCTAAATTCGCAAGTGTATAGGGTTTGTAACTGTAGTAAATAGGGGTATACCCATGTTCCTTTACAACTCTCATAAAAGCTAGTACGGCTTGCGTGTTCGCTGTTTTATCACCGCTAGCGTCAGTTTCATAGTCACATACTAAATAAGTTACTTTCTTACTTGGTAGGTTTTTGATGAAAAATAAAGCTTCATTTTTTGCCTGTTCCACATCACCACCGAACCTTGCAAAATGATAGTAACCAATGGGGTTTGAGTTTTCAGCTTGCTTTTGTGCTTTAGGTGAAGTCCAAGTTGTTCCCTCGGTTACTTTGATAATGGTTTTATCTGTTCCGCTAGCCTGCTTTTCTTTTTCTAATGTCTCGGTCTGATAAGCAGATACATCAATAAAATAATCGTTTTTATTCACGGTAAACACCCTCTTTCAAAATTCTTTTAACGATGTCAAAATCATCTTCAGGTATATTCACGTTTTCAACATTGTCACATGTAAAGTAGTTAGGCAATTCATTATAATGTTTATAACTATCAACTTTAAATACTTTTTGATTTTCATCAATTTTTTCTGTTTCAATTTGTAGATAGAAAACACTGTCATAAGTGCCTGTAGTTTCGTTAACATTAATAACAGAATTTGTTGCGTTTTGGTATAAGCTAACTTTGTCAGAATAGTTAGTTGCGTAGGTGAAAACTATTTTTTCATTTTGATAACAATCAAATTCCAATAAATCTTTTTGAACGTCCCAAGTTAAGAAAATATCTAAAACACTACCCAAGTTAACATTTTTCAATTGAAAAGGCTTTACAAAAGGATTGTATAAACTGATAACAGGCTCGTTTTTATTAGTCAACTTTGAAAGATTGAAACTCGCTACTTTCACATTTTTAATAGTTTTTAAATTCGGTAAAGTGAAGTCGGTAAGAGTGTTGTTACCAATTTTCACACCTGTTTCAACGTCTAAATTATCAAAATTTAATTTCAAGGGTTTAATACTTTCAATGAAACTTGAAAATTTTAAAACAGCCCCGTTACTATCTTGGTATGTACTTTCTTTGAACGTTTTCAATTTGTCGCTGTTCATTCTGTATACATTTAAAAGGCGGTCTACAGTTTCAACAGGTTTTTCAACAGGTTTTTCAACAGGTTCATCGGGCTTTTCTTCGGGTTTTTCAACAGGTTTTTCAACAGGTTTTTCAATTAAATTAGTTGCTGTTATGTCTTTTGGTGTTCCGATACTAGTTTTTTGATTATAACCGTAGATATAAACAGTTTGGGATTTTTCAGTGACTGGGATTTTTTCGGTAACTGGTACCGTACTTCCCGAAAAGGGATTTGTATAAGTGTAAGAAACAACTATTTCACTTGTTTCCGAAAATTGATAACCCTCGTTAGCTTTTAATTCGCAAAAATAAGCGTGTTTTTTTGATTGACCTGTTGTGTACCCGCTTGAGTTCACAATCGTGAAAAGCTGGTCGGTGCCTACTGTATTAAATTTCTTTTTGATAGTTCCTAAAGTTGGTTTGAAGTCTTTACTATTTGAAACTGTTAAGGGTGTTTTGTCAGAATTTGCAAATTCAGTGTCAAAAATAACATAATTGTTATAACTTTCATCATCTAAAGATGTGAACGCTGTTAACTTTGCGGGTGTTTCGGGCAATTTTCCATAAGATACTAAAGTCATATTTTTACCCCCATGTTCTCAAAATAAAATCGTTGGTAGGTTCTAAATTTACATCACTATCAATTTTTACAACTTCTTTTTCATTCAAAACATTATATTGTAAAGTTGTTTCATCGGGTTTTGAAGATTGTGTTAAATGGTATTCACCTTTTTTTAATTCATCTTGATATGTCAGTAAGTAATCTTTCTTGATTGTCACTTTTGTCAATCCGTTAAAAGTTTTTTCAACGTCCGATACATAATAATAAACGTCATTAATTTTCACAATGTTATCTGTAGTAAGTGGCTTAGATAACACTAGCGTAATAACGTCTTCCAATTGTCCCAAAATATAACTAAAATCACCTGTATAGTTCAGACTTTTGTCTAAACTATTAACAGGTGAGTTAGTTGTATATACTTTAACCAACATAGAAAACAATAAAGTTTTCAGCTAAATCTACAAAAAATCCACTTAATTCTTTATAGTAGTTAGTGTAAAAATCACCTTTAGCATTGTAATTTGTTGTAACGTATTGTGTTAAGTTACCAACTTTCAAAGCCTCGTCATCGAATAGGATACCGATAACACCGCCAACTTTAGCTGTTTCTTTAGGTGTGTCAAGAGTAACATCAATTTTTGAAGTGTCTTCAAAATTGAAGTTTGACCCGCTACCTTGCCAATATGGAACAGTTTCGCTTGTTAGTGTTAGATTTTCGCTATTTTGGACAACAGGAATAAGGTGAGTGTCTACTGTATTTTTGAAGTCTGAAAGTAGCACGAGTTTTTGATTTTGAACAGGTGTGAAAGCTTCTTCTTTCTTATCGTTAAAGATTGATGAAGGCAATTTCAATCGGTCTTGGTAGTTTTTAATTTCTGCGATAGCATATTTCAAAAATCCTTCGTCTTGGAAACAGTTAGATACTGTTAAAGATTTTCCACTAACAGCATTGTAACCCGCTAGCAAGTTAACTTTTTGACTTTCAAGCCCACTTGTGAAAGTTTTTCCAATTCGATAGTTGATTGTTCGCATAATTAAAGCGTCTGTTTTAACTGTTAGAGAGTTTTGAACAGTTGTTTCTAGTAGGTTATAAAATCCATTTAACTCACTTTCAGAATTAAATGAGCTTTTCAATTGTTCTGTAGTATAAGAGATAGGCACTTCAAAAGTAATTTCTTTGCTATAGAAAGTTGCTGTTACTGTAGGTTGATGAAAGACGTTTTGGTCGTAAGATTGACCGTCTACTAAATTAACAGCACTGTTTTCTTCTGCGGGAATTAGTTTCATACGTACTTTTTGAAGAATAGCACCATATTCCCATGAGTCTACCAATAGAGATGGCGCTGTTGAGTTCAAAAGGCGATTTTTAAAGACAACCTTACCAATTTTATCAACTAATTTTTTAACGTATGTATCTACGTTCGCTTGCGTGATTAATTCGTTCCCGATGTCTTGAAGATTAGCAAGGTCTTCAGTTACGATTGTGTTATCTTCTCCGAGCATTTCAGTAGCGATTGTTTTTAAAATGTCTTTGGTTTGTGTAATTAGCATAATAAATTATTCTCCTTTATAAATTAAAATTTCCTTTTTAATGTCATCAATGACAATAGTGAAAAATGATTTTAAATCATTAATATCTAATGATTTTGTTGATGTGATAGTTTTAGATGTGTCTTTGTCAGTACCGTTCAAGGTAGCTTTAACACCGTCAGCAGTTAGAATGTAGTCTGAGTTGGTTTCTTTATTGTTGTTTTGTGAGATTGAGAATTTTGTCCCTAAATTTTGCAGTTCATTCTTATAAATGTTATTCCATTTATCTTTATAGGTATATACCAAATAAGTTATAAATTCTTCTGTTTGGGCTTGCGGTTCATAGTCCCATAAATCAGCAGAATAAACGGAAAACACATAAGTTTCTAGCTGTTTTAAATCATCTGTAAAATTTTTAGGTTTTTCCGTGATAAAATCAAAAGCTTGTCTTTCATTTAATTTCATCAGTAGATTGATTGATTGCGTTAAAATCACCCCTTTCAAGAATTTCGCAGGTTGTCTCAAAACCGTTTTTGGTTAGAAAAGCAACAATTTCTTCCCTAATTTCATCGTGGTAATCAAGAAAATAGGTTTTTCCGTCACTATCCGCCTGTATTTCAGAATTGATAAGACGTTCTTTTTTCATTGTTTTAACTTCTTGAACACCCAACAGGTTATAAAATTCTGATAAGTAATATTGTCTAATTTCCAAAGCGTTCTTAGATGTTTCACTATGAAAGACTTTAGTATCTGCTAAAATATCTTTTGTTGTAATCATAGATAAAACACCGTCTTTTAATTTTTTCAAAAAGTTGTTAAATTCGTTTACTGTTTTGTTATCTTGAGAAACTAAAATGAATGGAATACGTAAATTGAAAAGATAGTTTTTATTAGTGATGTCACTTTCTTGAATAAATTCCGAATAATAATCAACAATTTCATCAAGTGTGATTTTGTTCTCAAAATATAAAACATTGTCTTTTTGTAAATCGTATGTACCTTGAAAGTTTTTTAGATATGGATTTGTAATTCTAACCTGTTCGGGATAGTTATAACCATTGTTGCCAATTGTTGAGCATTCCGATAAAGCCCATTCTTCATCTTTAACAACCAAAACAAAATTTTTAGAGTTCAAAATAATGTTTTCAATTCCTTTTGGGGCATCATCTGACCAACGATAACGGTCAAAATATAGCCTACTTAGACTGTGAGAAAGATTTGATGTTTTCATTTAATTTGACTAGCTCCCCTGTAATTTGTTCGATAAGTTTTTCATATTTTTCAGTTTGTTTTGAGTTGGATACTAAAAGATATATACTTAAAGATGTTGGCAACCCTATTGTTTGAATTAGTTCAATAATAGCTTGGCTAGCCATATTTCACCCCCTTAAGATAGTTGTTTATTGTATCACCCACCGAATTATTTTGGTAGAAAACTTTATTATTAAGAAACAAATTTCTAATAAGGTTTAGTACTTTATTCCCTCCGATGTAGACACTTACATTATACAACTTATTCGGAACACTTTCAAGACTGAACACTAACGTGTCATCTTTAATTTCACTTGTCTTTTCATGAATATAAATGTAAACACCCTGTTCATCGTTATAGATGTCACCTTGAAAATATTTATTATTGAAAACGATAACAAAACTATACACGATATTTTCATGATAAAGTTTCCAAGATACGTGTGGGTAAATACCTAATTCCCATTTTCCCTCGGTAATCATTTTCAAGTCGGGGTTATCGAATGCAAAATATGAGCTACCTTTTTTAACACGGTTTAAACTAGTACAGTATTCCACCGATACCGTCATTCCGCTTGAATACTTATATACATCAATTGTACCCTGTTTCATGTGTTCAATGTTTTTCAAGCCCATTTCTGAAAAGTAAGGGCAGTAACGATTGACCGTATTCCCTAACATGAAAATTTTAACGTTTTCACGTTTTCGAATAATCGTAGATAACACGTTCATAAATGAAACAAATTCGTTCACAAGGTAAACCCGTCTTGTTAAAAACTCATCAAAAATAACTGTTGTTACATTTTCATAAGATGAAGACTTCATATGTTCCACTTCACTTATGGATAACGCATAAGCTAGTATTGTTTCTTCATCGGTATCTAAATCAACTAAATAAAACACACCGCCCTTGAAAATAACTTTTCTGTTTCGTTTTTCTAAATATTCTTTAAACGGTGTAAAAAGTGTTTGCATTCGCTTGGCTTTAACGTCATCAGTCCACCTGCGTAGGTAAACAAATTCTTCTCCTGTTTTGAAAAATTTGTCTAAAGCATATTTCAAGCAAGCGTAGGTTTTCCCGTTGGAACGTTCACCGAAAATCACATTGTACTGACTTTTATTTCTTAAGATTTTAGTCAATGAATAATATTTACCCACTTAATAAACTCCCTCTCTTTGTTCATTTAAAATTATATAACCTTTAACGTATGTTTTTATAAAATCAACATATTTTTCTGATAATGATAAAGTAAATTCGCAACTCTCCAAGTGTATTGAAGAATAGCTTGTAACGTGTGTTGTTTGACCTAAATAGTCGGTAACATCGTGGGATTGATACTCATCTATATAAGTATGTGTCATTTTTCCCGTGTGTTCTTTAGGTATATACATATCATCATTGAACATCTCAAAAGGGTTCCCATGATTTACTAAATATTCTACACCTTGTTTTTTAGACAAGCCCGCACACGTTAAAATAAATTTACCCGCTTTTTGAACCAAATACCTTTTAGCACCTAGGGTTTTAAATTTTTCATATTTTCCCTCGTAGTCCCATAACCCTAACCAACACTCATCACCGTGTTTATTTTTAGGGTGTAGGTAATCTGTTGGAATGTTACGATACTTCAAACATTTAATCAATTTATTTTTGATGTTTTCATTATAACGTTTAAAATAATCAAGGTGTTTTTCCCTGTTCACGTATTTAACGCTGTCAGTATCCGAGTAGATATAATCATCTTTTAACTCTAATATAGCAGACCACACATTGCGCCTAGCATATGCTGTTACAAACACACCCCACGCATAGAAAAGAAAACGGCTTTTAGATGTGTTTTCAGTTTCAATCTTATCTTCAAGCGTTTTGGAAAAATCTTGCGCCCAGTCATCGCTATAAATATAGTCCCTTTTAGCAAAGTTAGTTACCATCATTCCGTAAGTACTATTTAACATTCCTTTAGATAGCAGGTACTCTCTTTCTTTTCCTGTTATTCCCTTTAATTCGGTTTTATCCTTGTATAGTTTTAAAACACCTTCCAAGAAACTTTTAGGTAAATAGTCTTGTTTATAAGCATATCCGCCCAAAACTTCAAAAGTATCAAAAGTATAACACTTCAAAACAATTTCTAAATCTATTGAAGTAAAAGACGTTGTTATTTCATCAGCACTATATACCCGCCCGTTATTTTCAACGATGTTAGTCCCTTTAACTTTTGAAACTGAAAAATAATTTTCAAACTCTATTCTTGATAGTACGTTAGTCATTCTAACAGTGAACACTGTTAGATAGTGTTTATTAATTTCCAAAATTTCTTGTAAGGTTTTTTGGTTAAATCGTTGTCCTTTTGTCATCGGGAATTGTTCGGAAACTATAACAGTAGGGTATGAAGATGTTAAATCGTCAGAATAAACATCACTTACAACCTCGTTAGTGTAGTTATAATTTGCGTGTGTAAATCCACCTTGAAAAGCTTCTCTTAATAACCTAAATTCTTCAGTATCTAGCGTTAAAATGCTCATAAGTCTTTTATATTCCCTAGCGTAGTTACTTAAACGTTTATGAGCTTTTTTGCCACCGTATAAACACAATTCTTTCAAATAGTTACGAACCCGCCCCGTATTTGTTAGGGGTATTTTAGTGATGTTGTCATAAATTTCAATCTGTTCCCTAATGTATTCCACTACGATATTTACATCTTCATCAACATAACCCCATTCGGTTTCGGTCATGGGTGTTAGGGGTGTTCGTACTAAAGTATAATCAAGGTCACCGACTTTCTTTTTCATCGGTTTTGTTAAGTTTTTAGCAAGTGTTTCTAATTTCATACCCGAAAGAATTAAGCTATCTTTCAAAATAACGTTTTTAGATATTTTACATTTAAGCACTTTTCGAATGTCAGTAGCAAAAACATCTGTTATATTAAATAGTTTTCGTAAGAATTGAAACTCGTAAGGCAGGTTATGAACGTATATAATAATATTGAAGTTGTAATTTTCCCAACTTTTTATTATATCTTGAAACTCTTCCCATGTCCGACCCCTTACTATTTCGGTGTCATCAATGTTCAAAGCCCAACAATACATAAAAGAAAATTTTTCACCGTTTACATAAGTGCTAGTAGTTTCAATGTCAAAAGCCAAAGGCTTATTTAAATAATATTCTTTTTTAGATTTTATTAAGTCATTTTCGTTATATTTAATTTCAATCATAAGAGTGTAGAAGTGTGAGTGTGTTTTAAATAATCATCGTGTATTTTTCTGATAATGTTATGCAGAACGTCATCTCGGTTCATTCCGTTCAAGTCAATTTCATCTGATGAACTTAACTTCATCTCATTCCTAACATAGTCCCATACCTTATCGTATGAAAGAAAATCCCCTTGACTTGTTAAATAATCATCAACCATTGAAGTCAGTGAGAAAAATTCGTTAGTCAAGTCTATAATTTGAGATGAATTTAACGACTTTACATCTATTGAAGTCTTTTCGAGGATAACATCCTTAAGACCTGTATTATTTAAAATGTTGTCGTAAGTTTTCTTCACACCTTTAAGGGTGCTAGTCTCGGAATTTACAAATTTACTAACACGGTGAAAATCTTTTAATTTTTCAGCTCTTGTACGCCCCTTATTTGTGAATTTTTCGGGTACGCCCTTAAGGGCAGGGGATTGTATCCCCTTATCTTTTAACCTTTTAAGACGTTTATTCGCCAAACTGTTCAGGCGGTTCAGCTCTTGATTTAATTCTTTGTTTGTCATCTTCATAATTTAAAACCTCGGTGTATTGAATTGCTAGTATTAAATTATTAGACTTACCATTTTCAAAATTTGATAACAGTTGTTTAGATATTCCCAACTTGTCAGCAACGTCTACCGCTTTTAAACCTAATTCCACCCGTCTCATTTTAAAGTGTAAGCCTATTTCTTTGAGCATTTTCCTGTTACTCAAATGGGTTTGTTTCTTTGATTGTTTCAATGTTTTCAACCTCGCATTGGATTGCGTTTAATCTATAAAAATCATTGTGATTTTTGTTGCCTTTAACGATGTTCATTCGCAACATAACATTTTCAGTAGTTTTAAAGTTAGGTGCATTTACTGTTGTGTCAATTGTTTGATACCCGCCATTTTTATCCCATAATTTTACAGAATCTGTTAGCTTAACACAGAAGAAAGTTTCACCCTCGCGACTAGTATATTCGGGAATACCGAAAGTAATTAAGCGCCCTTTATCTTCTTCCGCTACTTTTAAGAAAGCTGTTTTACGTGGTGCAAAATTCTCTTTAGTTTTGTTTGAAGTTGTTGTAATCATTCCTTGAATTGTGATGTTTTCTAAAGCCATTTATTCTTCTCCTTTAATTAATTGATATTCGTATGTAATTCCGTTTTGATTGAATGGTGTGTTGAGTGTTATTCCTATTTGTTCTAACTCCTTTTCGTTAAAGAAACAAAATGAAGATAACTCTACTTCGTTAGTTTGCGACCTAATTTTGATTAATTTGTTCACTATTTATTTACCTCCTTTGTTTATGGTTCTATTATAGCACTTTGAATTTATTTGTCAACATATAATTTACTAATACATGAGAATTTTTTATTAATTAGAAAATGTAAA
>JAKSVU010000027.1 GCA_024413465.1 Alphaproteobacteria bacterium | reverse complement strand
TTCTGCAATGCAAAGTTCCGCAATCTTGTTCTTCGTCTCGCGATTCATCACCGCGACAAGCTGCTTGCTGATTTGCGGAGCGATGTGCCCCCACGTTTCGTGGTCACCGCGTTCTACCTCTAGGATGAACCATCGGTTCCCCTTGAAATCCACAATGATGCCATCGGGAATAGTCCCCTTGCCGCCAGAAGTCCGAATCAAACTTTTCGGCAGCAAGATGGAATAGTCGCCAAAGAGAAGCTTGAAGTTCTTAACGACAACCTTCTCGACCTCTTCTTCAGTCTTGAATTGAACCTTGGAATAGAATGAACCTGTGTGAGTGAAAAGCATGGGGTGTACCGTTATTTTCAATTAATTTTCTTCATCATTTTACTTATCAGCATTCAATTCAATCCACTCTCGAATATACTTGAACGGGAATGGCATAATTGTCAATTGTCCATTTCTTACAAAAGTCACATTCATGGTATCAAGAACATTTCTAAAAAACAACTTTGAATTCTTATACGGAATTATTTTTCGTATTTTTGCAGACCTTTCCACAGTCGTATTCATTCCACTGCCAATTTGACCAACAGAATAAAACTCGTCTTTTTCTTCTATTGAATTACGATAATAAATATCAAGACACGCTCCAAAATATTTTTCTAAGTCATCTTTTTTACGACTTATACCCTCATTCTTTAAAGCATCGTTGATTTCCAAAATAGATGGCAACATAAAATTGGGTGATTCCTGAATAATATTTATGTTACCTTCGGAATCCATTACAAGCCCACTGTATTTTTCATCAGATCTGTTATGACGTTCGGCTTTCATATTATTCATAGAGAAAATCTCATCATATTGAGCATACTCAGCGTCTCTTTCACAAATTTCTCTTACACCAAAGCATCCATTCGGTTCTATATGCATTAAATAGTAATGGTTCTCTTTAACAGTCTTTTTTTCTTCAGTTTCTATTTCCTTCTCATAACAGAAATAGAACTTCCAATCATTTTCGTAATGATATGAATTCCAATCCGTAATAGAAATAGATTTTTCTCTATTTGCAATTAAATCATATTTCACAATCAAATCATTTAATGCCGCTATGCAAGCGGATTCTTCAGGATCACCTTTTTTTCTTTTTCCATCCTTGGAATCCCTCGATCTTCTCGGAAAATCGTCTATTGTTATGTGCTGAACAGGAACATTAGGATAAAGTTTATAAGCATCTTTTTCCTTTTGATTTTCATAATAACTCTTCGAATGTATTATACGGAAATTTAAAGTTCCTTCGTCTTCTTTTTCACAAACTTCAACTGAAAAATTGAGTTTTCTATCACCTTTTAAGAAATACATTTCATCAATAAAAATCCGTTCTATAACATCCTTCAATTTCTGGCAAAAAGACATTGCATTATCATCACCAACTATGGCATTAACAATATTTATCTTTTTCCCATCAAGGGTGTTTTTTATTCGTCGAAGATGGTCTCTTTTTTGAGTCGTCGCTGATTTGACATCCAGTTTTTCCCAATCATTTTCTTCTTTAATCTTCAACTGTATTCCATACTGTTTTATGAATTTTTCCAAAAGCCTTGACAAAATTCCAACTTTAGAAGATTCAAATTTTGAAATACCGGAAACATCCAAAAAAGTGACCTGATGTCTAGTATCCTGATATTGATACGGCGTATAAAAATCAACCGCACCATCTGATTTCGAGCGAAGTTTCAATGTGTTGTTCGCCTGTAAAATATATTCAGGCCTTCCAGTTGACATTATTGTTCTTGTAAAGGTCTTTCCAGAGAGGCTTATTGCATAACCATTCGAAATTTTGACTTCTACGCAAAATACTTGGCGTCCATCTTTTGATTTTTCTGAAAAGTAGTAGAGTTTTCCACCTAAATTACTAACATTTTCATTCTTCGAAGATTTAGCTAGTCCGTTAAACATAATCTGGATGAGCGAATGCGGATAACTTTCAAATGGAACAGAAAGCTTCTTTTTTGTAATGTCATTTTTTTCATCTCTTGCATTCTTTATTATTTCAGCCACAATCGCATCATTCATCCGATCTTTTTTTAGCATCAGAATGAAACTTGGCCCAAATGTATATTGAACCGCAACAACATTTTTTGACGCCAACGATTCATCAAAAATCCTCGCATTTGGCTTAAATTTTTCACCATGATTTTCAATGAGATAAAAATCATATTGTCTATCGATTGACGGGTAATCAATATTTGACGCGTCAATATCAATTCTGTTCATGAAAATTCGACTCATACATTAGCCTCATTGAAAATTTCGTAAATTTTTTCATTTATCGTAAAGTTATTTTCATCATATAAGAACGGCAATTCTACAATTTCTGCATCATCCTGCTTTGCATTAAGAAGTTTTCTCAAGTTTATTTCTTCTGCAAAAATGTTGATGATAAACGACTTTTTGCAGCCACACTTCTTCATTTTTTCAAAAATATGATTATGGAGTTCCTCTACATTTTTAGGAAGAAATGCCGAGTACTGATTCCAATGCTTAAAGTCAACATATATATTTTTATCTTTAATCTTGTAATCAAACAATTCAAAGACATCTGGATCCGTCAATTCTTCAAGATTTATATTTAAAGACTCCAAAATTCTTTTCCCAGCATATTCGCCTAATGCCCCCTTATAGATATTCGTAAATACGGGAGGACAAAGGATATAGTCATTTTGTTCAAATTCTTTAGCAAAATTTTCTTCATCAAACAATTCTTTTACGCTAGGTAGTTGCAGGAATTTCTCTAATCTCGCCGCCTGACTAGACACACATTCATATCCGTCTTGAGCAGAGAACGATATCGAAATGTCGTCATAATCGCCAATTCGTTTAAACCACAACTTGTTATTAGGCTTCGGAAGATTTATATAGAAAGGTTGATAAAGATCATCGCTATTGTTAAATTCTTCTTCTGACAAAGTTGGATGCATCAAAACAAATTTTCGAATTCGTTGCCATTCATTCATGGCATTTTCTTTCCATCCCATTCTTCCATCGGAAACATATTTTATAATTTTTGTCAAAGCTTCGTCTGATTTATTGACTCCTTCATTAACAAATTTTTTCACTGCATCTATTTCTTTTTCCCTAATTTTAACATTGCTCAACAGGGTTTCGAACTCAGGATTTAAAAGATTTGTTCCACAAGCATTCTTATTCAATACATTAGCTATCGACGCATCATAAAAAATGTATATATTGGGATTCTTAACATTTCTACGGCAAATTCGACCAACAGCCTGTACTAGAACCTTGGTTGCGTAAAAAGAAAAACTATCCAATTCATTTTGTGCAATTTTTAAATCCCTGCCACCATAATATCTAAGACGGAAAGCCTCTTTTATAAGCCGGTTTGAATCTTTTATAGAAAGTTCTCCTGACTCCTTCAAATACTCTATCTGCGAAATAAATTTGACAAAGTCTTTTTCATCACTTGTATTTGAAAGTTGCGTTAGCAGATTCGTTGGTTTGTCAAGATAAACCGCATCAAAGTCCTTCTTCTCAGAGACGGTAAAATCATTAACATGAATCAAGGAATCTTTATCATCATTTTCTTTGTTCCTTAAAAATTCCGGAATATTATACAAAAGGTTTTGCCCGGCACCGATTGTTTGATAGGTGGATATTACAAGCATTTTTTCACCACCCTCAAGTTTTTCTAGAAGTTGTTTCTTTTCAACTTCATAGTTATTTCCACTTCGCAAAATGCAAACATTCTTATCAAAAGACATTTGCTTGTCCGCGACTAAATCAAAGATATCCCTTAAAATATCTTTATTCAGGACTCCATCTGTATGCGGAAATCTCGTTAAAAGGCACAATAAAGATTTAATACTTTCTGTTTCAGCAAAATGCTTAAACAAAGTCGCTATTCTCAAATACCTAATTTTATTATAATCGCTATCATCTTCCTTATTGCCACTCAAGCATTGATTTATGCGATTATATATTTCCTCGCAATCATCCTCATTCAAAAAAACAGTTTTCCATGAATCCTGGCAATATTTTTCCGCATCGTTGATGGACACAGTTTTTATATTAACCTTGTCATAGTGAGAGATAGACTTTTCAAAATGCGCCTTTAAAATTTGACACTCCTCAGAATCCAACTCATAATAATGATTTTTCAACTTAGGAATTAAGTAATTCCCTATAGCATAATTGCCAATAATCGTATTGTAATTTGCCGTTGCTGAAATTCCAAATACCTTTGCTCTTTGGCATATTTCCAACAACAATTTTTCTGGAGTTGACTCCAAAGCAGTCATCATAATTGAAGAGCGAAGAGAGTGACGATTATCGTCTTCTATTGCAAAATAGGTAAAACCATTCTCAAAAAATGATCCATCAAATTCCTTTTTCTTATTTTCCTCTTTATTACGATGATACAAAAGAATTTCATCCACGAAATACTGTTTCATGTCCCCAAGAGAATCACCAGGAATAAAATTATCTAGAACAGAACTTACGGCATCCTCATAGGAATACTCTTCATCACCATTTTGATGTTTCAGTTGAACAAGATTTGTTGCAAGGATTTGCACTCCACCACAGAAATACTTTAAGAAGCCCCGAACATCCTTTATCATGAACTTAAAGTCTTTATTATTTAAATCCTTTTCCGCAGTTTCGTACAAATACAATATTTCGTTTACACGTTTTGTTGGAGAATTCTTTATTGATATATTTTTAGACTTTTCATTTCCTGAAATAGCCATGCTATGGATATCCTGAAAAAGAAATACGGCATCTTCTTCAGATTCTGCATTTTTAAACACGCAATTCATATTAAAACGATCACAGATATCATCTGAGCGTTTTTTCCATCCAGGTATAACGGAATTTAACTTTTCTTGCCCATAGCCTTGCGATTCTGATTTTATTTGTAAATCAGATGCTGTTGTCAGTTCTAAGGGGAATTCGCCCTGCGTCAGCCTATCGTGAATCTGTTTAAATGCTAATACATAATCTATCTTAGATTTGACTGCATTTTCTATAAGTCTATTTAATACAGTTTCCTTTGTTGCATCAAATTCATCGATAAATATAATAGCATCTTTTGCAAGTTCCTTATAAATAAAATAATTCTTTTCTACAATGGGATCGTTGCGAAGCAAAAATTTATCCATGCTCATTAGATAAACTTGCCGCTCTTTTGTCAAAATCTGAGGATATAATTTCAGAAGCCAATCCCATTTATTTTTAGGATTTCTTATGAACTCTATTTTTTGTTTATAACCGACTTTAGGGCCAATTTTTTTCTTAATATCCGAATCAAGAAGCCTTCTAATCTTTTGTCGAAAAACTCTTTCATGCTTATTCTGGATTTCATCTTTCTTTGTTTTTACGGCATCCTGAACGCCCATGCTAGAATTATCAGCCATATCCAGACAAAATTTGGTTGCCAACCAAAGATTTCTATATTCTTTCAAGTCCTTTACAGATTCTGGAACAGCATTCCCGTCATCCAAAGCTTTCAAGTTTTCTAAGACACAATCAAAATTCGATTTTAAATAAAGAACTTTGCTTTCAAAAAGTTCTTGTTCGTTCTCTTCAAAAAGCTCCCTTAATTCCTCCGGCTGTAAATTTTTCTTTAGCGACGTTATAAAAATGATTTTCTCTTTGCAATTACCAGAAACAAGAGTGTCGTGAATGAATTTGAATACTGTATAACTCTTTCCAGCCCCAGTCGGGAGCGGTAACAGCAAAAGCCCATGGTTTTGCATTTTTGAGAAAGCGTAATCTGCGATGATATCTTTAAGAGCTTTCATTTTTTGAATCTCTTTTTCTATATAATTTACCATATTATACAAATATACTACCATTTAGATGTCATAAAATGACAAATCACATTTTCTCAGAAAAAAGCTTGCTGATATGTCATTCTTTTTCTCGCTTTATTTCTTTTGATTGGTTCTCTTCTAAAATTACATCCGCTTCTATAGCGTATATTTTTCCATTCCTATAAGAATCATCTACTTCTTTTAATAATTTTTCATATGGCAAGTTAAGTTTCTTTATACGATCGATCTCATCTTGATGTATATAATGCGACGAAACATTAACCCCTACATTCGGTCGACCTGTTGGTTTTGAAGGCTTTGTTTTTAGCATTAATTCCTTAATTTTATTCAAAAAATCAATAACCAATGTGCATTCAGCATTTACTGATGGAAGAAATCTTTTTTTATTATTATATTCCACAATGCTTTTGATAGTCGGTTCTATAGAATGCTCCAACAAGGTTTTAACATTGCCTGTCCCTCGAAAATCAGCCATAAAAAATGACGATCTAATCGTTGCAAAGCCCAAAGATCCTATAGCAGAAAAATAATCATCTAAAAAAACTGCAAAGCATTTTTCTCTATTAAAATTAACCTCAATATCAAGAGCGCAAAAGCGCTTAATCGCATGGAGAAAAACGTCTTTTTCGCCCAAATTACAATAATGGAGAACGTCTAACACTTCTTCATTAATGACTTTATTTTGTGTTGATTCGAAAAATAAATCTATTAAAGCTTTCCAATAATCTGATGAGTGTTGTTCATCTCCTTTACTGATTAATAAACCATCTGTCATTTCGACCGAACGAAAAGCTTTAAATAAATCAATCCATCTAGATATACCTATATGATGTATGACAGAATGAAAGTCTGGATTGTTTTCCATCAAATCATGTAAATAATGGTCATATTTTTCAAATTCCTCTATTCGATTTTCTTCAGGCTTGTCAAGAACCATTGATTTTAATAAATCTACACATTGCTTATTATCTGTATCAACAGCCACACCACTATTGATTATATTTTTTACTAAACGTTCAATTTTTTCATTATAATTTTTTATTTGAACATTTCTAATATTTTCTATTAAAATAGAATTTAAATTTCTATTATCGTTTTTCTCTTCTTCAAAATATATATTCATTCCAAAGCAATGAAGTATCCATAAATTTATTGCATTGCATTCATCATCCAAAATAGACAATATTTTTGTTTCTTCTGGATGTTGTTTTTGATAATCAATCAATTCATATACAGTGAATTCTTTTTCATCATATTTTATCATAAATTGATTGACTAATGACCGCAAAATATCAATCTTTGTATAAATGTTATGGCAAAAATGCTTTAAAAAAAATACTGTAACTATTGTTTCTCTGTTTTTTTCAAACTTATCTAATAATTCACAGGCAGCTAACTCTGTCAAAAAGATTTCAACGCGTCTAATTGACCATGTTATATGAATCTTCTCAAAAATGTTTTTTATTTTCAAACTATTAAAATTGAATGACAAACCAGAATTTATTTCTTCCCGAAAAAGAAAATAAAAATCTGACGATTTTAATTTATTTTTCAACTTATCATTTTTACTAATCAGCGTTCGAATTATTGATTCTAAACTCAATTCTGACAGTTTAACCTGATAGGGAATATATTTTTCAACAAAATCATGGTTAAACGTTTTATCTATCTTTTCAAGATTAGTTTCTGAATACAGGAAAAGAGCTTTTAATAATTTTGTTTCACTCGTTAATTTTTCTACAATATCAAAGAATAGACGAACATCTTTTTGTTCATTAAGCCTATCAATATCTTCAACAACTAGCAAAATTTTCTTATCAAGTTTTTGAAGATCTTGTTTTAATTCATTCAAAGATTCTGTATAGGATTCTGTTCGAGGAAAGAAAAATCTTAAAATTGAAGAATACCAGTAGTCTTTTGTCAATATATCATACAAATTTGAAGATGCTTTGGAATATATACCGTTTTCTTGAAGAATCTTTTTTATTTCCAATACTATATATGATTGAATTTTTTCGACCTTTAAAGACAAAGATTCTATAATTATAATATTGTATTCCCTAGCAACGCTATCATCAGTCTGGAGCATATTCAACAAAAAAGTTTTTCCACTGCCCCATTCTCCAACGATTCCCATTCGATTATCCTTTAACTCTTCATTAAATAGGTATTTTTTTATTCTATCAAAATCAAAGTCTCTCTTTTTGAACTTATTTTGTAGCTGTTTTGCATCATCCGTTCTTTGATTATTTTTCCTTTTTTTTAGATAGAAAATATATGCCATCACAGAGCCAATAAGAACAAAAAGATACAACGAAAATAACTGTAAGGACAGAATCTTCTTATATAATTTCAATCCAAATAGAACTAAAGAATTTGCTATCGCAACTTGCGTAAAAATTATGTACAAATATTCATTTTTTCTTAATTTATATAAAGAAGAACACAGCAACAAAAAACCACAACATATAACAAGATACGCTTTGATAGAAACATTATTCCAGCGATTATCTTGTAAAAAGAAAATAAACGAAACAACAAAAGTTATGATTGCAGGCGATACTTTTTTCACCCAATGCCATTTGTTCAAACAAAGCCAAATAAGCCCATATATTATCGCAATGGGGACGGCAAAAACAACAGCAATAATAATTGTAGGAACAATACAAATTGCTAGGCAAAGACATTTAAATTCTATATCAAAAGGCGAAATATAAAAAACTGCAAAAGTAATTAGACCAACTAAAATTTTTTCAAAAAGGCTTAGTTTTTTCATTATTTCACTTCCACGATTTTGATTTCTTCGGGATCCGTCTTTTTCAAAAAAAATCACCCTAGTTTAGACGCTTGTTCTTTTAGAAGCGTCGTCAATTCATCAAAGTTCTTGTTACAAATGTCAAATTTTTGGGCACAAACACCTCTATATCGAGAAATGTCATGACCTTGCGTATATTCATGTTTCAGATCTTTTTCCACGAAGGAAGTTAATTCTTGAACAGATTTTTTCAACATATCATATGACTCTTGCATAGAAGGAAAATATAAAGAAATAATTATCTCACTTCTTATATGTTCCCCTTTATTCTCTATACTCGATGTAAATTGATCATAATATGTATTCCAATCATAACGTTTATCAAAAACAGGAATCAGAAAAATCACTATGGAACTGGCGTTATTATACCATTTCGTGATATCCTTATACAATTCTTCAAGTTTTTCTCTTTTCAAGCATTTTTCTTCACGACGATTAGAAAGAATTGTTGGTAAGACACCACCAACAAGACCGAGAACAGCACCTATAACAAATGTTATTATTTCTGTCATATAGATTTCCTTAATTCTTCCCAGTTATTACCTCTTCTCCACGGCTTCTATCTCTTCGGTATCGGTGACGTCGTAGAGTTGATAGACGAGGGTGTTGACTTGGGTTTCGAGGTCAGCGATTTGCTTTTGGGAGCCTTCGTCGTTTTCCTTTTTCAGGCGAATGATTTCATCGGCGAGGGTGGCGAGTTGCGAAAGGATTTCGGTGTTTTCCAGGGGGATGCGGAGGTTTTCAAAGTAGGTGGTGCTTATATTTCGCGCGCCGCCATTGAGGACTGGGCAGTTATACTCAATCCAAAGTTTGACGAGATTAGAATTGAATATGGCGAGGAGCGCCTTGAGGAACGTTCCCTTCGGCAAGATCTGAAAACTTTCTTTTTCAGAGATGATGTAGTTTTTGTTATTGCACATCATCCCCAGTTCATCATAAGTAAAAGAAAACAACGACGTGATTTCGGGATAAATAATCTTCGGTTTGCTAAAATCCTCTAAATAAGCACAATTGCGTAAATTGTATGGAGTCGCGCCTTTATCCCCACGTTTAACCAGCTTATCTATAAATTGATCAAGATGCTTTTTTATTGCAGGATATTCATCAATATTGATGGGCGCAATGTTCCTTTCTTTTATTCCGTTATGCGGATTGATTAGATACTGATCGCTTTCCGTTACCCATGCGTTAATGTCTCGGCCACGAAGCAGGGGCTTTATGAGTTCTTCGCTCTTGGGGTCTTCGGCAATGAGTTTTTCTCTCGTC
>JAKSVU010000026.1 GCA_024413465.1 Alphaproteobacteria bacterium | reverse complement strand
TGTACCAATATTGCAGTGTGGTTTATTTCTTTCAAATTTCTCTTTTGCCATTTTTCCTGATACCTTGACAATAAAAATTAAGCTTGTGATACAAAAAAGCCCCCTTACGGTGGCCAAACGAATTTTTACTTAAAAAGGAAGTTCTTATAAAATATAAAAGCCTTCCTTTCCAAATAATTGGAGCGGGTGATGGGAATCGAACCCACGTAGTAAGCTTGGAAGGCTTCTGCTCTACCATTGAGCTACACCCGCATTATGGTGGATGGGGCTAGATTCGAACTAGCGTACACTTGCGTGGGCAGATTTACAGTCTGCTGCCATTAACCACTCGGCCACCCATCCAGACAGCGTTGTACTTACAACGTATGATGAATAAACATTTTTTTTGAATAAATGTCAACTAAAAATTTAATAAATACTTTTTCTTTATTTTTAAATATGATAAAAAGCTAGAAAAATTAACATTTCTACAAGGCAAAAATCGATGAAAAAATTTACAAATGATTCAAAACAAAACAAAAAGTCAAAGGAAAACGAAATTTGGTTGTATGGTTTTCATGCTGTAGTCGCCGCTTTAAAAAATCCAGAACGCAAAATCAATCGCTTATTGGTAACACGCGAAACGCTTCCTGAATTGACTCTGACCTTAAATGAAGAGCCTGTTCATGAAATTGTTGGCAGAGCTGAATTGGAACAACTTTTACCAAAAAATTCCGTTCATCAAGGAATCGCTTGCCTTACGCAACCTTTACCTGAAAAATTCATTGAAGATATTCCAGAAAAAGACTCTTCTTTAATCGTTTTATTAGATCAAGTTTCCGATCCACATAATATCGGAGCAATTATGCGCTCTGCTGCAGCTTTTAACGCAGATGCCGTTCTAATTACGGAAAAGAATGCTCCAGAAGCTACGGGGGCTTTAGCAAAATCTGCATCTGGAGCTTTGGAATTGCTTCCTCTTATTTCCGTCGTAAATCTTGCTCGCACGATGAACGACTTACAAAAAAGAGGTTACTGGTGTGTTGGCATGGATGGAACTGCTCCCAAAACACTCAAAGAAACAGACTTACCGAAAAAAATCGTTCTCGTTATGGGATCAGAAGGATATGGATTACGCAGATTAACAGCTGAAAACTGTGATTTTATGGTTAAATTACCTATTTCAAGTCAGGTTGAAAGTTTAAATGTTTCAAATGCTTGCGCCATCGCTTTGTATGATATTTCTTGCAGATTAAGTGAATCTTAATCTTTTGGTGTATAGAGTCAGAATAGACCTGTAGAAAACACGGAGTGGTAGATTATGTCTGATTTAGATGAAGAAAGAATTCTTCAAGAACGCTGCATCAATCGAATCTTAGCAGCAACAAACTTATTTTTAAAAGATTTAGGCGATAAAGTCGTCGATTTTGCTTTTGAAAATGAGCCTTCTAATGAATCCGAATCTAACAAAAGACCATTTTCAAGAACATTGAATGGTTTCATCATCGGTGCAGGCATCGGTGTATTTGCAACTTGGGGAATTGTTCACTTCCATCATACAAATGAAGAAATCTCTACATCCGTTATTGCTTCAGAAGAAGTTACTCCACAAATTGAAGAACGAATCGCTGAAGAAGTTCCTCTCATCAAGAAAATCATTCCATTAGCAAAATTGGATATCACAAAAACCCTTCCTGTTTTGTGCGAAAAGACAGAAAATTTCGTCGTTGAACCTGATGAAACGATTTCTTCTCTTTTAAAACGTGCTGAAATTACAAATGCAGATGCCTATCAAATCACAAAATCACTTCAAGAAGTTTATGATTTACGCAAAATCCAACCAGGTGATGAAGTTGAAATTTGTTCAAACACAGATGATGCAGGACTAAAACAAGCAACAAGTATCATCATTGAAGATCGTAAGGGCAACAGATATAAAACTCATAAACTAGCTGAAAACGAATATGAAGCTCAAATGATAGAACCAACAACTTCAACACAACTTGAAAAAGCATACGGCTCTATCACAGGACCATTTATTAAAAATGCAAAAGAAGTTGGTATCCCAACGAATGTTATTCAACAGATTATCAGTGCTTTTGATGGTGTGATTGACTTCAATCGAGATATTCAAAAAAATGATACGTTTACAGCTGTTTTCAAAAAAGAATATAACAAACACAATGAACCAACCGGGAATGGCGACTTATTATATGCATCATTTAAAATTCGTGGGGAAACTCATGAACGCTTTAAATATACTGATTCAAACGATAAAGACGACTATTACGATGAAAATGGAAAAATCGCGCGTAAATTATTCGTTATGCATCCATTGGCAAAACCTCGTTTAACGTCACGATTCGGTCAAAGAAAACATCCTATTTTAGGGTACAGATTGATGCATTGGGGAAATGATTACGGGGCTCCAATCGGCACACCTGTTCGCGCTCCTGGTGATGGTGTTGTTACATTAACCGCTCGTCGTGGCAGCTACGGCAGATTAGTCGAAATTAAACACAATTCTGAATACTCAACTGGTTATGCTCACATGAGCAAAATTCATCCTAATATCTACAAAGGTAAAAAAGTAAAAGCTGGCGATATTATTGGATACGTTGGGAATACAGGTCGTTCTACTGGTCCTCATTTACACTGGGAATTAATTCGTAACGGTCAGAAGATCGATCCCAATCGTCAAAGAATTACTTCAAATCGTAAATTAACCGGCAAAGAATTAAATCGATACAAGGACATGCAAGTCGCTTTCCGTAAAAGATTGGATTCTGACGTAGAATTCAAGCTTGCAGAAGCCCTTCCAGAAGTCAGAAAACTTGCTTATCAAGCTCCTGTAAAGAAGAAGATGAAAAACAAAACGGCTTCAAACAGAACTAAAAAAGGAAACAGAAGTTAATTCTTTAAGGATTCCTTTTTTCACCTCACCCTGCAGAGAGAGGACATCTTTTGTCAGTGAGCCCTAGCGAACCTTACAAAAGATTAGTGAGGGGTATTTCTAAATATCTCAACATTTTTCAAAATATCTTGCCCCCTCATCGCGATTTTTATAGTCGCAAATAAATTTACTCCTTGAAAATCGTCTTCTCCCTAAATGGAGAAGTGGTATATTCGATAATTTGATTTTTTTAAGTGAGAGACTATAATCTACTTAAAAATAATAAAATATGAGAAAATTTATGAATTTTCACCACACAAAAAACAACCCTCAACTTCTAAATTTTGCTAAAACAATGCGACAAAAACCAACTGACGCAGAACATAAAATGTGGCAAAAATTATCAAGAAATCAAATTGGATTTAAATTTCGACGACAATATCCTGTAGATAACAAATATATTGTTGATTTTATTTGTATCGAAAAGAAGTTAATTATTGAAGTTGATGGTAGTCAGCATATTGACAATGAAAAAGATATTCTCCGAACAAAGTACCTGAATAATTTGGGATACAGAATAATCAGATTTTGGGACAATGATGTTTTGAAAAATATAAATGCTTGTTTAAATCAAATTTTAGTTGAGTTGAACGAGTAGCATCCAATATTTTTACCTCGCCCTGTAGGGAGAGGACATCTTTTGTTAATGAGCCTTAGCGAACTTTACAAAAGATTGGTGAGGGGGCTAAATAAATTCCTTTTTAATTTCTATTTTCGATAGCGACTTTGATGTCTCTATATACTTCATCCCGTTGAACAAAAGTATTTTTATACGCATATTGTGCCAACGTCATCCCACTGATATCAATTTTATGAATATCAGCCCCTGCTTTCATTAAACGGCGTAACATTTCTGGATAATGCGTTTTTTCAGCAATCATCATACTCGCCGTTACATAATTACTTTCGGCATAATTGACGTTTGCTTTTTGATCAATCAACGCTTGAAGAGTATCAATACATCTTTCATCAACGTTTGCAATCCCAGCATAAATAAGAGGCGTCATTTCTTTTTCAACGAAATTAACGTTTGCTCCTCCTTGAACCAAAGCAGCAATAACTTCTGGAGATTTACAAACTTTTGAAGCATAAATCAACGGATACTCGTCTTTTTTAGTCAAAATATGTGCATTAGCTCCGGCATCAATTAATTTTTGAACAATCTGATCACTTGATTCAGCTGAACGCAAAGCATAGAAAAGAGCTGTATTTCCTTCTTTATCTTCTTGATTGATATTGACGTTTTGGCTAATTAAAGTTTGAACAACGTCTAACATAGCATCACCTTGTTGAGCTGCAACCATTAACGCTGTTCTTCCATCCTTGTCAAAATCATCCAACCGAGCTCCATTTTTAATTAAAACCTTTGCACTTTCCACAGATTTTGAAGATGAAAGAGAGGCAAATAATGGGGAAACACCAAACGATTTAATATTAACCAACTCAGCATTTTTCGAATAAATAGAAACCAACGTTGGATCTGGATTCATTGCCGCAAAAATAATTGGCTCTGCTTCATCTGTTCTTCCTGGTAAATATGCTTTTCCACCAGCCGACAACAAAGATTCAACAACGTCAGCCCTGTTTGTTTCAGTCAAAGCAACGAACAAAGCTGTTTTTCCGTCAACGACTGCATTTATTTCAGCTCCAAGTTTAATCAAACGACGAATAACTGGAAGAGAACTTCCCTCTTTTACAGCATAAAATAAAGGAGTCATGCCATCTTCTTCACGAACGTATTTTAAATTACCATGTGCTCTGGCAATTCGGGTAATTGTTTTTGGATCTTGATACGCTTGAAACAAGAAATCTGTTGCTTCATCTGGCTCTATAAAAGCCCCTTCATCCAACAACAATTCAAGTTCCTCTGAATTATGATCCAAAGCTGCAATTCTTAAAGCATTCCACCCTTCAACGGACGCATTGATTTTATGTTCTTCTTTAATCAGAGTTTTTATCACTTCTATATGAGCACCATAATTGACGGCCGTTAACAGTAAATTTGGCTGATTAACTGGTGTTCTATACTCTGGATGACGATTTAAAAATTTTGTAATTCGTTTAAGATAATCCTTTAATGCCTTAGGATTCGAATACAAAACAGGATCCTTAGCGTGATGAGCTATATTGGCAATAATATCGTCGTCTGGAAATTTTTTAATATAAGAATCAAAATAACGATTTAACAGGTCTCGAAATTCTGGTCGAGCTTTTCCAAAACTTAATGCTGATTTTCCTTCATTATTCAACATTAAAATATCTGCGCCGGCATCTAATAATTTTTTAACGACACTTCCATCATGAAAAGCCATAGCATACATCAAAGGAGTATTTCCTAAATTATCCGGCAAATTAATCACTTTTGAAGACCGCATGAACAAATCTACCAATCCGGCATCCATATCGTTAGTTAAAACGATACTCAACGGTGTTCTTCCTTCGGTATCAACAACTTCGATGTCTTTACGATTTTTAATTAAACTATCAACAACTTTTGGCGGAATTTCCACACCTTCTCTCATCAAACTAATCGCAATAACGAGTGGTGTTCTGCCATATTTATCTCTGACGTCAACACTTGCATGGGCCTTAATCAAAATAGGAACCAATTCCGGATTTTTTTCATAACGTTCCAAAGCCATCATAATCGGAGCAACAAAATCATTATTCATCTGATTAACGTGAGCCCCATTTTCCAGCAACATATTTACGATTTCAGTTTCTTCTGGCAACGAGTCAATCGTCCACAACAAGGCTGTTGTTCCCTGTTCATCTCGTTCATTAGGATCAGCCCCTGCTTTAATCATCATTGAAATAGCTGGTAAATCAAGCTCATCTTTAATTGCTTCCGTCACCAAAGAATAACGCTGATTTGTTACGTCGTATAAGGTGTATAATTTGTCAATTTTAGCTATTCTCAAAAATCTTTCTTTTTTGATAGATTCAACCCAATCTTTTATTTGAGGAACCAAATCTTTCAAATCATTTTGTAGAGCAAACAAATTAACGTCTCGGAAAAAATCTTTTTCCATTTTTTCCATTTGTCTTACTGTCATTGCAGACATTTTAAATTCTTGCGCAAAGCAAGGATTAAAAAACATCAACAATGCCACAAAGATTAATCGAATCATGAATTATTCTTCATCAGAAGAATTATTTCTTGTGATTAATGAAAAGGCTTTTTCTGTGGCGTCTTCGCTTATTTCCAAATTGTATTCTTCACCAAAAGCAGTCAGCAAAGTATCCATTTTATCTTCTGCCATTTGTACAGCCATTTCTTTTTGTAATTCTTTGACACCTAGAACGTCTTTTTCAGGATTTGCCACTTTGACCTTTTTAATTTTGCCAACGATATAAACGTTCTTTTCAGAAGTTGATAAGACTTCACCTTGTTTTTTAGCAAACAAGCTATATGTCAAAGATGAAGAAATTTTTGAATTATCGCGTTGGATATCAACCAATTTTTCCAAACGAACTGAAGGATATTTTGTTAAATCAGCATCACCCTTTGCCAAATCTTTTTCTAAATTTTTGACAATCTTTTGGACTTGTTCTTGTTGTTTTTGAAGGACGTAAACTTCTTCAATATCCTTCTTTGCTTCATCCATCGTTTTTAATGCTGGATCGACAATCGTATCTACGCGAACGAAATAATTTGAATTTTGTTCTTCAATTTTTGGAGATACCTGTTCAACAGACCCTAAAAATGCAGTAGAAATAACTTCACCAGGCAAAACGACTTTTTTACCGCTTTTATCTACGCCGTCAGCTGTTATATTTTTGTATTTTGTTAAAACCAAACCTTCGGATTTAGCGATACTTTCCAAACTTTCTCCAGCACCAATTCTTTCATCCAACTCAATCGACAAATTTTCCATTTTATCAAAAGCTTCTGCTTTTCTTAACTGATCAGCGATGTCATTTTTAACTGAAGCAAATGATTTTTCAATTTTTGCCGTAATTTTGTTGACGCGAATAATTTGCCATCCAAAACTTGTCTGAACTGGCCCAACGATTTCCCCTTTTTTAGCTTTGAATACTTCTTCGGACCAATCTGAAGTTGCTGTAGATAAAGTTAATCCACCTAAATGTGTTTGATCTTCCGTTTGTTTAGCAATGTCTTTAGCAACTTTTTCAAAACTTTGACCAGCTTTTAAAGCATCCATAGCATTATTAGCCGTCTTTTGATCGCTAAACAACATTTGATCAACGTCGCGTACTTCTTCGACTTCAAATTCAGCTTTATTTTCATCAAAATAAGCTTTTAATTCTTCGTCTGTATATTTGATTTTGTTCATAACGTCATCAAACGTTAATTTCAAAACGGTCAAATCTCTGTATTCAGGAGCCATCAAAGAATCAGCTAAATCTTCATAAAGTTTCTTTGCTTCTTCTGCAGTAGGTTTTGTTTTGATAACGATTTGAGCAGGATCAACGCGATATAAATCGATATTTCTCTTTTCATTTTTCAAACGATAAGACATTTTAGCAATATCGATTGGAACGATTGTTGATGCCAAAATACCAGCACGCAATTGTGAAAGTCTCATACTTGTGAAAAATTCAGAGATAAAACGTTTTTCACTTTGTCCAATGGTACGCAAATATTCGTTGAACAAACCAATGTTAAACTTACCGTCAATTCCTTGGAAATTTGGCATAGTTTGAACCATTTGACGAACTTCGTCATCTGTCACAATCAAATGCAATTGATCGACAAGGCGTTCTATGACGGCCTTTGATCCCAATTCATTCAATGTTTTTACCATCAATCCACTATTTTCCGCATCAGCAGCGCTAAAGTCCCCTTTCATCAAACGACGCAACGTTTCTACGCGTTGATTGTATTCATTCAAATATTCTTGAATTGTGATTGTCCGTCCCTTCAAAGAAATAATTGCTCTGTTGCGCATACGCATTTCGCTCATTCCTTGAATTCCAAAGAAAGACATAAAACTAAGTGCCGTCAAAATCAAAATAGCTTTAACGAACCAACTATCTTTTTGACTACGGAAAAATTTTAACATGTTAAATCCTATTCATTTTTAAAAATATTTTTCTCGATAATAAAGAGTGACGAAGCGAATATCAACAGACTTTTTTAATAAAAAGCATCAAAATAAAAAAAATAATGTTTTTTTAATAAAATAATTGTGGTAAAAGAGCACTAATTTCTATTTAAAAGTACTTAGGAGATTTTATTATGTCTAGACGTCCATTAGTTGCAGGCAACTGGAAAATGAATATGCTTAAAGAGAATGGAACAGCATTAGCTGCTGCCATTGCTGAAAAATACAGCGCTGTAAAAAATCCAGCATGTGATGTTTTAGTTTGCCCTCCAGCTTTAATCGTATCTGCTGTTGCTGACAAAGTTGCAAACAAAATTGCAGTTGGCACCCAAGATGCTCACGCTTTAAAATCAGGTGCACATACAGGCGACATCAGTGTTGAAATGATCAAAGACGTTGGTGCAACCTATGCAATCGTCGGCCATTCTGAACGCAGAACAGATCACTTTGAAAAAGATGCTGACGTTAAAGCAAAAGCACAAGCAATCATTGATAACGGTTTAACAGCAGTTATCTGCATTGGGGAAACAGAAGCTCAACGCGACGCAGGAAAAACAATCGAAGTTTGCAGAACACAAATTCAAGGTTCTGTTCCTGAAAACGCAACTGCAGAAAACGTTGTTATCGCTTACGAACCTGTTTGGGCTATTGGAACAGGCAGAACACCAACGGCTGATGACGTTGAACAAGTCCATGCTGCTATTCGTGCAGAAATTGCAAACAAATTAGGTCAAAAAGTTGCTGACGGTATGCGTTTATTATACGGTGGTTCTGTAAAACCATCAAATGCTGTAGAATTAATGGGATTACCTGACGTTGATGGTGCTTTAGTTGGTGGTGCTAGCTTGAAAGCAGACGATTTCTGGGCAATTATTTCAGCTTGTTTATAATTTAGGATTTAAAAAATGCATACATTAGTTTTAGTTATACACGTAATTTTAGCAGTTTGCCTCGTCGGTATTATTTTGATGCAAAAATCAGAAGGTGGCGCTCTTGGTGGTTTAGGCGGTCAAGGAATGGGAAATTTCATGACAGGCCGTTCTGTTGGAAACTTACTCACAAAAACAACAGCAATCTTAGCTACGTGTTTTATGATTACTAGCTTAACTTTAGCTATTATGAGCAAGAATGAAGCTGCAAAATCAAATCAATCATTTATGGCTCAAAAAACAGTCTCTGCTGAAAAGAAAGTTCCAGCAAAAACAGAAAAGCCTGCAGTTCCTCAAGTTCCAACTGTTCCAACTGCAAAATAATTATTAAAATTTAACAGACTTTCGGCATGTTGTATGCCGAAAGTTTTTTTATAGAAAGAAAAAACTTATGAATCATATCTCTGTCGGAAATGTTACTTTTGGTAACGATTTGCCTTTTGCTTTGATTGCTGGACCATGCCAAATGGAAAGCAAAGAACACGCCATTTATTTATGTGGCGAAATTATGGAAATGACAAAAAAATTAGGCATTCCATTTGTTTTCAAAGCTTCTTTTGATAAAGCAAACAGAACGTCAATCAATGGCAAACGCGGTATTGGGATGGAAAAAGCTCTTGACGCATTCGTTGAAATCAAAAAAGAATTTGGTTGCCCTGTTGTTACAGACGTCCATGAACCATCACAATGTGCAGAAGCTGCCGAAGTCGTCGATATTTTGCAGATTCCTGCATTTTTATGCAGACAAACAGATTTAGTAGTCGCTGCAGCTAAAACAGGAAAAACGTTGAATATCAAAAAAGGTCAATTCTTGGCACCTTGGGATATGAAAAATGTCGTTGGCAAAGCAGAACAAGCTGGGAATACAAACATTTTATTGACAGAACGCGGAGCTTCTTTTGGGTATAATACGCTTGTCGTTGATATGAGAACGTTCCCAATTATGGCTCAAACAGGTTATCCTGTCATTATGGATGCAACACATGCTGTTCAACAACCGGGTGGCAACGGAACGTCCACAGGTGGACAACATGAATTTGCTCCTGTTTTAGCCCGTGCAGCTATTGCAACAGGAATTGCAGGCGTATTTATTGAAACGCACGAAGATCCTGCTCGTTCTCCAAGCGATGGTCCAAATATGATTCCACTCAATGAATTGTATGATTGTCTAGCAATTTTAAAAGAACTAGATCAGGTTGTAAAAAAATAGATTCCTAAAAATCCCCTTTAGAAAAAAACTAAAGGGGATTTTACTTGAACAATTCATTATTTTACCTCGCTCTGTAGGGAGAGGACATCTTTTGTTGGTGAATTTTTCCTAAAAAAAATGAACCTTACAAAAGATTGGTGAGGGGGCAAAAATAAAAAAAACTTAGCCCTAAATGGAGAAAAAATATTAGCGATTACTGAAAAAATTTATATTTTCCTTTACCAAAACCTTTTACAGGAATGATAACTTTATTTTCTAACAATTTTTTTATTAAAGCTGATGTTGGAGAAGACGTTATGTTTAAAACGTTAGCTACTTGAATTCTGCCAAAAATTTGATTATTCCCAAATTCTGTACGCAATTTGTCAATTTGTAACAAAATATGTTTAGAAAAATGATTTTGAATGTCCTGTTTTGTATTCTCAATGTCCTGTTTTTCAGAGTGAATATCCTGTTTTTTAGGTTGAATGTCCTGTTTTTCATTTGAAAAATCTATGTGCATTTTTCTGTTTTTTAATTCATTCTGCTCATTTAAAATTAAATTTTTTAAAAACAATTCTAAAAAGTAAATCGTTGAATGAATACCTTTTTTCAGGTTTGTGTAATTCGCTCGAACTAAAGCATTTCTGAAATACCAAGCATGTTTTTCAAATATATCATTTCCAACCTTGAAACCAAGTGTGTTTAAATACTTGATAAAAAAAACGGCTGTTGTTCGAGTATTTCCTTCACAAAAACAGTGAATTTGCCACAATCCAGATACAAAATTTGCGAGATGTTGAATAATTTCATACACTGTTTTATTCTTATATGAAAAATTTTTTTCTGTAGAAAAATCATATTCTAATGTTGGTAAAATTTCGGAAGCACCCCCATAAATAACAGTTTCTCCATTTAACACCCACTCTTTTTTTGTTATGTTGTATGTTCTGATTTTTCCAGCATGCTCATAAATGTCTTTAAATAACTTTTTGTGAATGGAAATATATTGATTAGGAGTAAAAGAAAAAGCTGTTTCGGATAATAATTCCGTTATGCGAGATGAAACTTTATCAGCTTCTTCTGTTCGCGATGAATCTGTTTTTTTTCTGTTTGTTGCATAATATGAATTTATTAGTTGTTGAGCTTCATCTAACGTAATGTTACCTTCAATATTTTGAACTGCAGTTTGTCGCAAATAATCAGAAGTTTTTAAGCCATCAACAGCTTGTAAACCTATAGCAGTTTTCCAAGCATAAGCCCGTTCAACCTTATCTAATTCTTTTTGCTGTTTTACATATTCATCAAATGAAAAGGTATCCATATTTTTGTGAAATCCCTGTTATCTATCTGGCGAAAATTATAGTCTATAATATATTATTAAACAAGGATTTATCAAACAATCTCACCTCGCCATATATTATTTCCCCATGTAGTGAATAAACGAAGTTCATGACGCCGATAGGCTATTATTTTTGCCCCATGATAGGGGAATGAACAAAGTTCATGACGCCGACAGGCGATCCCGAAGGGACGAGCGAAGCGAGCAAACAATCATTGCTGAACCTAGCCAATCTTCCCTTTTATTTTTGCCCCATGTTAGGGGAAACGAAATTTCTTAGCGAAGAATGAGCTTAGAAATTTGAAAGGGGTAGAAATGTAAATTAGATTAAAAATAATCAACCCAATCATCCCCTTTGCAGTTTTTATAATCGCAAACAAGTTTGCTCGTTAAAAACTGTTT
>JAKSVU010000025.1 GCA_024413465.1 Alphaproteobacteria bacterium | reverse complement strand
TTTTTGCTTTTTTTTCATATTTTTGTCATTTATTTTGTATCTATCTGTTTTTATTATGTTTTTTTATTATTCTAATAATGACAATTACTATTTTATTGTATTTTTAATCGTGATATGACATCTATATTATAATAAAGAATCAGAACAGGTGAAACATGGGAACGCCAAAAATACTCAGTCGCTATATTTTGCGCCAATTTTTAACATCATTTATTGCCGTATTTTTATCACTCGGATTCATTATATATGTATTTGACGTTGTCGATTATATGAAACGCCAATTTGCGAATCAAGATTTCGGGTTCGGTAGCGTCTTGCTTGTTTGCCTGTTAAAACAGCCAAACATGTTACAAATCATTCTTCCATTTATCGTTTTGATTGCCACTATCGTTTGCCTATGCCGTATGGTAAAAACTTCAGAACTCGTGATTATTCGTGCTTCCGGTCGATCCGTTTGGCAATTTATTATGCCGATTCTAGTTACCTCGGGAATCATCGGTATTCTCAATTTCTCACTTTTCAATCCATTATCAGCCAAATTCTATACAGAATTCGAAAGATTAAATGATCAAAGACGCGGTGAAGCTCATATCAATACGAAAGAATCGGATTTATGGCTTCGTGAACATAATAACGGCAAAATGTACGTATTGCATGCAGGTCGAATCCGTCAAGAAAAAATCAAAGACAAAAAACTCGTAACAATTAAAGACATTTCCATTCTTGAATTTGATGAAAAAGATGAATTTACAAAACGCACAGATTCTGTCTCTGCTTGGTTAGATGAAGAAAACGGACAATTCGTCTTAAATGATGTTACAATTTTCCAAGCTGGTTTTTTAATTAAAAAATTACCAACGTCAACGTTCAAAACAAATTTAACAGTCAATAAAATTCAAAGCAATTTTGCATCAACGGAAACAATTTCATTTTGGGATTTACCAGGATTAATTGAATTTTTTGACAAATCAGGCTTCTCTTCACATTCACAAAGATTGCAACTTCATTCATTACTCGTGACACCTTTAACATTGATTGCAATGGTATTGATTGCAGCAGTATTTTCAATTGATCCGAATCAGCGTGGTGGTGGTGGCGCATTGCGAATCACAGCAGCCATTATGTTTGGCTTCTTACTGTTCTTCTTATCAAGAATTACCTACGCAATGGGATATGCAAATAATTTACCAATCGTGATTGCAACTTGGGCACCACCGTTTATTTTCATTTTCGTTGCTGTCGCCCGTCTATTCCACAAGGAAGACGGTTAACAAACCATTTTAATCGTAACATTTCACAAGATTAATCGTAACATTTTTGTTACGATTGCATTTTTCCAAATAAAAAAAGCCCCTTACGGGGTTTTTATTTGGAGCGGGTGAAGGGCTTGCGATTTCTTCAAAATCGTCGGTCTTGCCGATCGCTCGGGACTTTGTCTGTAGAGAAACAGGACAATACAGAAAAAGGGAACCAGCCTGAAAGCCCCAAGAACACAAGACAATTTGTAAAAAATTAGGGTTACAGAAAAGTCCGAAAAGTCCGTTTGCTATCATAATTGTGTCCTGAAAATGACCAATATTTTATAACGATATGCCACAAACTCGCATTTTTCTAAGATGTTAGGCCATGACAAAATCGGACTTTTGAAAATTTAAAAAGTAACTTTGGTTCCGTAAAAAATATTTTTCTGCCACAAACGGAACCTGAACGGAACTTTTTCCGGAACTTAAACGGAACCTATATATTATTAAATGATTGAAGAATTGCCATTTTAATGCTTTCTTTTCTTTTTTGAATATATTCATTAAAATTTTCTAATGTTAGTTCAATATCAGGAATATAATTTTCTTTTTTATATTCATTAACTGTTTTATCAACTTTGGAACAATACTCTTTTAACCATTCTTCTGGCATAGTATCTTGTTTCCTTATATTTTTTTTACTTTCTAAAAGTTGTAAATTTGCTACAAAGTTTCCACCATTATCAAGTTGCTCTTTTGATAATTTAGAAGAAGGATAAATGTGATCTTCATGGAAAATTTTGTCTCCATATGCTAACGATGGATATAACATAGTTAATATTGTCCAAGAATTTTGTGTTCCATATCTTGCCTTTTCTATAAAATCTTCAAGAATATTTTTATCAATCGTCATACGCTTATTCATTAATCTTGATTCTGCTTGAATTTCAGATAAAGGAAATTGATTTTTGTTTTTTATTATGGTTCTTAGTTTTGTTAAATATTGTGTTGTTTGTCCTCCAAAAACCCCATTCAAAATTGATAATTGTATCCAATTTAATATTTTTTCTTTATTATTTTCATCAATATTGATATTTTGTTGGCAATATAAATAATAAGCCAGTGGCAAAACAATCAAATTGGATCTTAAATTTTCTTTTGAATAGCCAAAGTCTTTAAAAATACTACAGGCAGCTTTTATATACTTAACTATTTCTCGGAAACTTTTTTGTATTTTTTCTAAATTATTATTTTCAAAATTATCTACTTTGAAAGCTAAAGGTAAATCCGTTAAGAATAGACAACCTCTCAAAAATATATCTTTAGGAATATTAAAATTATACTCTGTATTTATAGAGTCTAAAGTATTATTTATTTCATCTCTTCCATCTTGCCATAAATTAGATATGATGGACATTAGTAAGTCTGTATATTCTAATGGAGTACCTCCGGAATTTATTCTTACAAATATTTGTAAAACTTTATCGAACGATGAAGTATCTTCTTCAAAATAATTTATAATTTTTTCTGTTTTTAATTTAAAAAACAAATCTTGAAATATATCAGCAATTTTATCTTTTAAATTTTGATCAGCCTTCTCATAAAAACCGCCTAAGAGTTCCCGATAGTCTTTATCTGTTTCAAAATCTAATACTTTTCCGACAAGAAACCAATAATTTTTTCCAGATGAATTATCTTTATCAACTTCTTCTTCTGTTTTAAATTTAAATTCATATTTGCACGATGTGCTTTCAAAATTTTTATCTTGTTTATATAAAAGGTTTATGTATAGATATCTTTTTTCAAAATTTTCAGCTTTATCCCAATGTGTACGAGGAATATGCAAATTCAAATACCCCTTAAGCCCTAAATACAAAGAAGTTAAACGTTGTTGTCCATCTAATATTGCTATAATCTTTTGCGTACCAGTTGTATCAAATTCAATATTATGATTGTTTCTATATTGATCATATTGTTTTAAAAATTCATAAAATTTATATTTACAATTGGCATTATAATTGTAGTTCCAAAATAGCATAGAACCGATTGGATAACCTGACATTATTGAATCAAACAAATTTTCAATTTGTTCGGTTGACCAAACTAATTCTCTTTGAATAATAGGTAAAACATACTCATTTTTTGAAATTCCCATTACCATTTTATATATTGTCGTAGCTGTATAACTCATAATAACCTCGTAAATAATTAATACTCACATAAATAATAACATATCAAAGAAAAGTAAACTATTTTCGGACTCCCTCAAGGTATTCTTTAATCACCTTATAAACATATCTTGTGGTTGTATCACATTCTATTGCAAGTTGGTTATGAGTTTTGTCGGTTAAATAATTATCAATAATATATTGTTTTTGTATTCCTGATTACAATGGGCATGGACGGAAAACTTAAACCCCGGAAGGTTAATCATTAATTTTTTTGTAGCTTCAAAACCAATGATTTCACATAAAAATTTTAAATCATCTGTTGGAAGATTATCTTCAGTTATATATTTTGCCCACAACGGTTCAGGTTTTATTTTTATAGCCATTATTACTCCTTTCCCTCATTATATAACAAACGGAACCATTTTAGGTTCCGTTAAGTTCCGTTTGCAAAAATTTTCTAAATACAACAAACATTTTGCTTTTGCAATATCACAAAAACAGTGATTTTTTAGCATTGAAAAAGTAAAAACCGATATGTTTCGATATAGATACATTGGCTACACTTTTCTGGAAGTCAGAGTTAATGTGACAAAGGAGATAATTATGCAAAATACAAGTAAAGACTGGATTACAACCAAAGAAGTTGCTGAAATTAAAGGAATATCGGAACGTGCAGTTAGAAAAGCAATCAGCAAAAACAAGTATGTTATAAGAAAATGCTCAAGAACTTATGAAATTTTAGTAACATCTTTGGAAGAAAATGTTAGAAAAAAAATAACAACAAAAAAAGAAAATCTAACACCAATTCAAGAAACATCATATATAGTTCCTGAACCTCAAAAGAAGTTAGCACTGGCAAAATATGATTTAGTTAAGAAATGGGAAGCATATAAAAACAAAGGCAAAAATAAAACCGAAGCAGGTAAAATTTTTCTTGAGTCCTATAACGATAAATTTATTTGCGAAAAACTGTTTAATATCATAGGCAAAGTTGCAATCGGAACTATTTATGAATGGCATAAAAAATTAAGCATTAATAATGATGATTGGCATTGTTTAATTAACGGTTACACATTTGGTGAAAAAACTAAAAAATCAGCATTAACGACTTTGGAAGAAGAAATATTTTTAAAAATACTTCTTCATCCAAACCAAATAAATATCGGTAAAGCAATTAAAATGACTAAAAGCATATTGCAACAGCGTGGTGGTGGTGCATTACGAATCACAGCAGCCATTATGTTCGGCTTCTTATTGTTCTTCTTATCAAGAATCACCTATGCAATGGGATATGCAACCAATTTACCAATTGTGATTGCGACTTGGGCGCCACCGTTTATTTTCATTTTCGTTGCCGTCGCCCGTCTATTCCACAAGGAAGATGGATAAAAAGCCATTTCAATCGTAACATTTTTGTTACGATTGCTTAGATGCTTTTCCAAATAAAAAAAGCCCCTTTCGGGGTTGTTTTTATTTGGAGCGGGTGAAGGGAATCGAACCCTCGTATTCAGCTTGGGAAGCTGCTGCTCTACCATTGAGCTACACCCGCAATCCTTTGTAATTAACGGAATAAGAAATCGTTAAAGGTTGGACTTTGCAATTGTTGATCCAAACGATTGGATAATAGACGAATCGTATCTATTGTCAAGTTTAACCATGCGCTTTCGCGTTCACGATCGGAAACGTCCTGAGGAACGACAACTTTATCTGAAGCAGATTCAATAATTTCGCGTTGAACAATTCCATCTTGATCAACTAATTGAACAGTTACATCCATTTT
Source organism: Alphaproteobacteria bacterium (assembly GCA_024413465.1). Classification (GTDB taxonomy): domain Bacteria; phylum Pseudomonadota; class Alphaproteobacteria; order CAAGCB01; family CAG-977; genus UBA2903. Next base: position 13,199 of record JAKSVU010000025.1, on the reverse strand, counting down.
AGCAGAATATTCATCGTGAACCTTCTTGCTCATAGAACCACCTGTAACGATTTTTCTACCAACAATACTTGCATCTTTTATCAAGAAACGAACGAACATTCCTGCCGTTTCTTCAGATCTATGAATTCCATAACGATTTGTAGCCCATTGATATAACATTTGTTCCGGATGAACTAACATTAAATGGTCAACGTTTGGCAAACGTTTTGGGGCATTGTAACCGGAAATAAACTTAATACTTTCAGCCTTTAATTTGACAATTTGACCTTCTGGAATAACACCGTAATTTTCAGCAGGGGACGATTTGATTGACACAGCATCATTATACGCTTGTGCACTTTCATTCCCTGTGTAGTATTTTGTTTCACTAGACGAACAAGCACCGATCAAACACGATGCCAATACAGGTGCAATCAAATTTATTTTTTTCATTACTTATGCTCCTAGTTCTGAGGGAGTTATGGTATAACTTTTCCCGCAAAATTGACAATCTATACTGATTTTTCCGTCAACAGTCATTTCATCCAAATCTTGCTTAGAAAAAGTTTTTAACATATTTAATACTTTTTCTTTTGAACAATGGCAACCAAAATTAAAAGATTTTTTCGGGAAATAATGTAAATCATTCTGATGAAACAAACGATATAACATTTTTTCCAAATCTAATGACAAATCTGTCATTTCTGAATCTGTCAAAGACTTCAATAAAATGACGCTTGTTTGCCACAACTCGTTTAATTGGTCAGTCCCAAGCTGTTCTGTTAATTTCGAATCGAAAGGCATCTTTTGTAACAAAACAGCCCCGGCAATCCATCCATGCTCTTTTTCAGGCGGAACGATAGCAACTTTTATCTGTGTGTCAATCTGTTCAGATTGCTCAAAATAACTTAGAACACAATCCGTCAGCGTTTCTTTGTCCAGAGCAATTATTCCTTGATATGTTTGACCAGCTTGTTCGGCCGTAAAAGCAAGAGTACCTTTACCAAAATAGTCAGTTATGTTCTTTTGTTTAATAGAATCTAGTTTCTGCAACATAGCGTCATCAAAATGAACATAACCACGCATTTGTCCGGAAGTAGTCAAACTGACAACCAAGCCTGTAACTGCACCTTTACCTTGTATTTGCAAGGTGAAAACACCGTCATACTTGACGCTTGAAGCTAACATCGCCGTTAAAACAGCCGCTTCTGCCAGTAACTTTCCAATTTGTTCAGGATATTGATGTTGATTGATCATTGTATCCAACACAGATGTTAACCTTACGGCTTGTCCGCGGGACATTCCGGCATCAATTAAAAAAGGTTGAATCACATTATTTTCAGTCATACAATACTCCTAACCTTACAATTAATGACGCAATAAAGTTTAAAAAAGTTTAACATTTTGGGGAATTTATAAAAAAAATGACGAATCAAGTAAAAAAAATTCCAAAACCAATTACTCAAATTCGATTAAAAAATATTGCCCTTTTTTATATTTCTAAATACGAATGTTCAGCAGAAATGCTTCGTCGGGTTTTGAATAAAAGAATTTACCAAACGAAAATAAAAGGAGGAAGCGTTCCTGAACAATCAACAGATTGGGTGCATCAGATTGTCACAGAAATTGTCAACAAAGGATACGTTGATGACAAAAGATACGCAGAAAATTTAATTTATAAACTTCAATCCACAGGAAAATCACTTCGCACCGTAATAAATAAATTAAAAACGGCAGGAATTTCTGATGAAATTATCTCAGAATTAACGACTGATGAACTAAAATCTGATATAGAACAAGCTATTCGATTAGTTCAAAAGAAAAAACTAGGTTATCTAAGACCTGTCGAACAACGAAAAGAATACTTTAAAAAAGATTTAGGGGTCTTAGCACGAGCTGGTTTTTCTTATGATACTGCGATAAAAGCATTACAACTTTCAGAGGATGAACAAGATGAATTCAACGCTAATTATTTTTGATTGTGATGGAGTATTGATAGACAGCGAGCTTTTAGGTTGTCGTATTTGGGTTGATTGCATTGCTCCTTATGCTCCAATGACAATGAAAGATATTCTTGGATTGACAGGTCGTCCTGGACCAGACATTTGCCAAGCGATTGAAAAACAGTTTAATTGCAAATTACCAGAAAACATTCTTGATGACATCAATCTTGTTGTTGAAAGCAGGATGGAAAAAGAATTATTACCAGTCAAAGGTGTTTGTGAAACATTGCCTTTGCTTAAAAATAAAATGTGTATTGCCTCGGGCAGTCGTACGGAAAGACTTGATTTAAGCGTTCGAGTTACCCACATGGAAGCATTTTTCAATCATTCAAATATGTTCAGTTCAAGTCTTGTCAAACATGGCAAACCTGCTCCTGATATTTTCTTATATGCTGCAGAAAAAATGGGATTTGAACCTAAAAATTGTATCGTGATTGAAGACAGCCGATCCGGAATTATCGGGGCAAAAGCAGCAGGAATGACAGCCTTCGGGTTTACAGGGGCATCTCATGTTACACCAGAAAGATGCCTTGAACTGAAACAGGTCGGTGCAGATTTGTTATTTGATGATTTTACAAAACTTCCAAAACTAATAGAAAATTTATAAGATATTTTAATCGCACACACAAAAAGAGGGAGAACTTTTGTTCTCCCTTTTTTACATTATGAAAATTAATTTCTAGTCAGAGGTTTATATTTTACTCTATGTGGTTGATCAGCTTCTGCCCCTAGTCTACGTTTTTTATCGGCTTCATATTCTTCATAGTTTCCTTCGAACCATTCAACGTGGCTATCGCCTTCAAATGCCAAAATATGTGTTGCAATACGGTCAAGGAACCAACGGTCATGGGATGTTACAACTGCACACCCTGGGAAAGCAAGTAATGCTTTTTCCAAAGCACGCAATGTATCGACGTCCAAATCATTTGTCGGTTCGTCCAACAAAATTACGTTTGCACCAGATTTTAACATCTTTGCCATGTGAACACGATTGCGTTCACCACCGGACAACAAACCGACTTTCTTTTGTTGATCTGTTCCTTTGAAATTGAATTGACCTACGTAAGCACGAGATGGAATTTTGCGTTTTCCAAGCATAATTTCATCATTGCCCCCAGAAATTTCTTCCCAAACAGTTTTGTTTGGATCTAGGTTATCTCTGGATTGATCAACGTATCCTAATTGAACGGTATCACCAACACGGAAATTTCCAGAATCTGGTTTATCAGCCCCTGTAATCATTCTCATCAATGTTGTTTTACCAACACCGTTTGGTCCAATAACACCAACGATACCACCTGGAGGAAGTTTAAATGACAAATCATCAATTAACAATCTGTCCCCAAAACCTTTTGATAAATGTTGAGCTTCAATCACCAAATCGCCCAAACGAGGTGGAGGTGGAATAACGATTTGAGCTGTTTCAATAGATTGTTTATCAGCTTCAGCCACCAAAGCATCGAATGCTTGAATACGAGCTTTTGACTTTGCTTGACGAGCTTTTGGAGATTGACGAATCCATTCCAATTCTTCTTTAATTGTCCGTTGACGAGCTGATTCTTCTTTAGCTTCCTGAGCCAAACGTTTTTCTTTTTGTTCCAACCAAGAAGAGTAATTACCTTCGTAAGGAATACCTTCCCCACGGTCAAGTTCCAAAATCCATCCTGTTACGTTATCAAGGAAGTAGCGGTCATGGGTAACCATCACAACTGTTCCTTCGTAATCGTGCAAGAATTGTTGCAACCAAGCAACTGATTCAGCATCCAAATGGTTGGTCGGTTCGTCAAGCAACAATAAATCTGGCTTGCTTAACAATAAACGACACAAAGCAACACGACGTTTTTCACCACCTGATAATTTTGTAACATCAGCATCAGCTGGAGGACAACGCAAAGCATCCATTGCAATTTCAATTGTTCTTTCTAAATCCCAACCATTGCAAGCATCTATTTTTTCTTGTAATTCACCTTGTTCAGCAATCAATGCATTCATCGCATCATCTGACATTTCTTCGCCGAATTTCATAGAAATTTCTTCAAAGCGTTTCAACAAATCACGAACTTCACCACAACCATCCATCACGTTTTCCATAACGGATTTTGTAGGATCGAGTTGAGGTTCCTGAGGTAAATAACCAACTGATGCCCCTTCAGCAGCCCATGCTTCACCATTAAATTCAGTTTCAATACCTGCCATAATTTTCAACAAAGTTGATTTACCAGCACCGTTTGGCCCTAACACACCAATCTTAGCACCTGGGAAAAAAGACAACCAAATGTTGTTCAAAACTTTTTTACCACCTGGGTAAGTTTTGGACAGATTCTTCATGACATAAATGTATTGATAAGCAACCATTTTTCTTCCTTTTCTTGCTTTAAATTAAAAACTTATCTGTATGGGAATAACGAATTGTAATTGACACCTTTATAATACGCATCGCGTATAGGAGGCATAGCATCCAACTGTTCAAGTAATCCTTTTGCAGCCAAATTTTCATGTAATGAATTTAGCTCAGCATCATACCAACCAGGGTTCCGTTTAGCTGCCGTTGAAAACCAATAATAAGCATCTATTGGATTATACAAAGGTGTATATCTGTCTTGATAAATACGACCTAAAGTCTCCTGAGCCCATAAATGACCAGCTGATGCCGCCATTTGTAAATAGCTTTGGGCATTCCACAAATTTCGTTCACAGCCCAAACCATATAAGTACATGATACCAACCATATATTGGGCATCTGGATCACCTTTATTAGCAGCTTTTTCCAAGTAAGATTTTGCCGTATAATAATCAGCATGATCGAAATATTCTTTACCTAGACTAAAATCAGTTCTGTCCATGTTTGGAAAATCAAAATCTTCTATAAACAGACAACCGCTGAGCAGAAATAAAAATGCAAATAAAAACCGACGCATTACATTTCCTTTTGAGCTAATTTCTTTAAAAGAATTGGATTAACTTTCTGATTTGTTTCTTCAGGTTTGATATTGACTTCAAAAATGCGTTTCAAAACAGAACGATCTTCTTTTGTCTTTTTCATCAATTGGTGCCACAAATCAATACGATCCTGCGTTTTCATATAGGAGGTATCTAGCAACACAGCCACAGGCTCAGTTTCACCTGTTACCTTATTTTTATAATCCATGCCTAACTGCCTGATAATCGTATCGGCATTTGAATAAGGATCAAACTCCCATTTATCCCCTTTTGATGGAGAAAGTGGAGTTTTCACGTCAAAAGGATGACCATCACCATCAAAAAAATCAATATAAGATTCATTTGGTCTTGAAATGGGTCCTTTAATTTTTCCGCTTAAATCCGCTTCACAAGCAGCCATCGCTTCACAAATTGTTTTACGACAAGGATGTCCACGGTGAGCAGGATCTTCAATTAAATCTTCAAAATTAGGATAATTTCTATACCGAGCTGGAACGTTTTCCAACTTAGCATACTTTTTTTGCTGATCTTGCAATTCAGCAGGTTTATCCACTCGAGATGGTGCTGGTAATATTGACATTCATTCACCTTAATTTTCAATTTATCTTATAATGATATGAAAATTGTTTTTTGTCTATCAAAAAAAAGCTTTTTGCTTTTCAAGTCCGAAATTTTATAGTTTGTTCCGATTTTTCAGAATTGAATTATTTTTTACAATGAATCTTTGATACAAAAAACGTCAAAATTATAAATGAAAAATAATACGTCATGATTGAAAAAGACTTGACAGCATAGGCCGGAGCAAGTCGCAGAACAATAAAATAAATTACTATGGCAAATAAAATACTAATCAATGAATTTAATTTAAAATTCGATATTTTTTTACTCATAAAATCAATCGGGAACAAAAATAATATTGAAAAAATAATTCCCCACAAACAATCCCACCAAGTGTGATAGCCCAAACAAAGACAAATACCGACTTCTCCCAAAACAAAAAATGAAGTCCAAAAAAGATATTGTTTTTTTTCAACCAACAGGGCTTTAAAAACAAAATAAGAGGTCGATAAAATCATCCAACAATGCCCAGAAGGAAAAGAAAATGTGTCCGGTCTTTGAGGATATGGAATTCTAAAACATCCTTTCATCAAAACCAGCAAAGAAAATGAATATAGAAGTGAAGCAAATAAATGTTGAACTCTTGGCTCTGCTCTGTGAACCCACAAAAAAGGTAATGAAACCAAAATAATCTGCAAATCGCTAAAATTATTAAACAACATAAAAAATGCTTTAACTATTTCCATCACACACCTTCTCCTAAAAATAATTTGACAGCAGTGTCGTTCAAGAAGATATAAATATCAAGTTTTTTTATTTGTCATAATTTTACTTATCAACGCAAATTAAAATAACGATAGTATTTTCATTTTTTAAGTTTTACATTAAATCACATAATTAAATTACAAGGAAAATTCGTTATGACTGCTTTCGTCATTTTTTTAATCATCATAGCCATTCTTAAATTTATAAATGTTATTTTAAGATTGAAAAAAACGATTCAAATTTCTAAAAAAAAAGATAATTTTCCTTAGTATAAAAATGGCGAGAACATTCTCGCCATTTTTTTATTTTGATTTAAAATTCTAGAAATTTTCTGCGTGAACTTCAAAATAACTTTGTGGATGTTTGCAAACCGGACATTCATCTGGAGCTTTTTCACCAATAACGATATGACCGCAATTTCTGCATTCCCAAACTTTAACGGAGCTTTTTTCAAAAACTTGTTTTGTTTCAACGTTTTTCAATAAAGCACGATATCTTTCTTCATGGTGTTTTTCAATTGCAGCAACACTACGGAATTTGGCAGCCAATTCTGGGAACCCTTCTGCCTCTGCTGTTTTAGCAAAGCCTTCATACATACCGGTCCATTCAAAATTTTCGCCATCAGCAGCTGCTTTTAAATTTGCAGAAGTATCACCCAAGCCACTTAATTCTTTGAACCACAATTTTGCGTGTTCTTTTTCGTTATCTGCCGTTTTCAAAAATAAAGCTGAAATTTGTTCATAACCTTCTTTTTTAGCAACAGAAGCAAAATAAGTATATTTATTTCTTGCTTGAGATTCGCCTGCGAAAGCTGCTTCCAAGTTTTTTTCTGTTTGTGTTCCAGCATATTTATTAGCCATTACTTTTTTCTCCTCAACTATAACTACTTTTTCAAAATCAGATGCAGGGTGCTTACATACAGGACAAATAAAATCGGCAGGTAATTCGTCGCCTTCATATTCATAACCACAAATTTTACAACGCCAAATTGTTTTTCCCTTTGTTGTCCCTGTACCTATTGGCTTAGGTTTAATCTGTTGCAAATAATATTCATAAGTAACAGATTTTTCTTCACTAAGTACTTGCATATCTGTGATTTCACCGATAAACATCAAATGAGATCCCAAATCTTCTTTTTTACTCACTTTAACGGAAAAATACGCATTCGTGCCTTCCGTCAAATAAATAATTCCATTTTCACTGCGTTTGAATCCAGAAAATCCTGAAAATTTATCAACGCTTTTTCCTGATTGAAAACCAAAACGTTTAAATAATTCAAATTTTGCTGCTTGACTTAAAACAGAAACGTTAAATACCCCTGATTTTTCTATCAATTCTGCCGTATAATTAGCCTTATTCACGCAAACGCATAATTGGTTCGGTTTTGAAGCAACCTGTTGGACTGTATTCACAATACATCCATTATCCTTATCTCCGAAACGAGTTGTTGCTACAAACAAACCATAACTTATTTTATAAAGTGTTTTTTCGTCCATTTTTCTTCTCCATTTTTTGTTGACACTGACGACAAATTCCCTTGAACATAATGTCATAATCTAGAAAATGAATTTCATTCGTATCTTGAACAAGATGCAACATATTAGGTAAATCGTCTGAAAAAACGTCAAAAACTTTATTGCATTTAATACAATGGACGTGAAAATGTTTTGAATAATTATGATCATAATGATCTGCAGCATTTGGAATTTTAACACGCTGAATCAAGCCGTCTTTAGATAAGACGTTCAAATTGCGATAGACAGTTCCTTTGCTGATATTTGGATATTCTTTATTGATAAAAGTATATATTTCTTCTGCTGTTGCGTGATTTTTTAAACTTTGAAAAGCATTCAAAACAATTTCTTTTTGTAAAGTGTTTCTTCTTTTCATATATTCTCTTATTAAGAATCTTTCCTAATAAAGAATTATTATCCCTTTTTATTTTTAAATCAAGAAAAAAATTAGGAGGAATTTTCTAAATTCTTTCCTTGTTTTAATTAAAAATTTTCTTATATTCATATTAACAAGGATTGAATAAACGTGTTTCATTTTGTGAATCCATTTGTTTTTTTATTTTTACCTCTACCCTTTATTGTGCGGTGGATCTTGCCTGCATGGAAAAAACAAATTGGCAGTGCTATTTATTTTCCGATGTTTGATAAAATAAAATCTCTTCAAAATCAAAATACCGTTTCAAGAACGTCTTATCTTCGTTTAATTATTTCTGTTCTCGTTTGGATTTTATGTGTTTGTGCAGCAGCTCGCCCTCAATATGCAGGCAATCCAATCAAAACGACTAACGAAGGTCGAAATCTTATGCTCGTTCTTGACTTATCCGGTTCAATGGGGGAAATGGATTTTGTTTTACAAAATAAACCTGTTCGTCGTTGGGATGCTGTTCGTTCAGTTGCTAAAAATTTTGTGGATAAAAGAACGAGTGATCGTGTTGGTGTCGTCTTATTTGGTGAACGTGCTTATCTTTACGCTCCTCTCAGCTACGATTTAAAAACGCTAAAAATATTGTTAAATGAAGCAGATGTCGGTATGGCAGGAAGTCAAACTGCAATCGGTGATGCATTAGGAATTGCCATTAAAAACATTGCTGACGTTCCTGCAGAAACAAGTGTTATTATTTTACTTTCTGACGGGATTTCAAATGCAGGTATTCTTCAACCTTTAAAAGCTGCCGAATTGGCAAACCGTTCAAAAATTAAAATCTATACGATTGGGGCAGGTTCTGACATCAAAGAAATGAACGGTTTATTTGGTAATATCGTTATTTCAAGAGAAAATGAAATTGATGAAGCCACTTTAAAAAAAGTCGCTGAACAAACAGGCGGTAAATATTTTAGAGCTAAAAACACCACAGAATTAATCGAAATCTACGATGAAATCGATAAACTTGAAACTGCAAAAAACGATGATATTTTTATTCGTCCTACAAAGGAATTATTTTATATTCCATTGGGGATTGCCTTTGGTTTAGTCATTGTGACTATTTTGTGTTTTTACGTTATTAAATACAAGGGGGAAGAATGATTCACTTTATTCGTCCTTGGTGGGCCCTTGCTTTTATTGTTCTCGTTTTCGTCTTTTTCATCCTAAAAAAAATCAGAAATGAAAAAACAGGATGGGAAAAAATTTGTGATCCTGATTTATTAGAGGCCATTCTTATTAAATTTCCAACCAAGAAAAAATCAATTTTCTTTCCTATCGTTTTGTGTTCACTCGTTATATTATCGTTAATGGGACCAGCTTTTCAAAAACTCCCTCAACCAATTTATCATAAAGGGCAAGACGTTCTATTTGCATTAGACGTCTCTTTAGCTTCCTCTTTAACGGATATTACGCCTTCTCGTCTGACAAAATCCTTATTCAAATTACATGACTTATCTGAAAAATTAACAGGCGTTCAAATGGGATTAGTTCTGTATGCTGATACGGCTTTTACTGCTATCCCTCTTACTCCGGATAAATCACTGCTACAAACTTTGCTTCCAACAGTTCAGTCTGGCATTATGGGAGAAGGTGTTGCTTCTATTTCAACAGCAATTAATCAAAGTGTTGAATTATTGACACAGGCACAATCTTCTGGGGGAAATATCCTTATTTTTGCATCTTCAAATGATGAAAGTGCCATTGAAACGGCTAAAAAAGCATTTGAAAAAGGATTTAAAGTTTCTGTTGTTGCCGTTGGAACGAAAGAAAATACACCTCTACTGAAAAAGAATGGAAAATTTCTAACTAAAAATGGAAAAACCGTTTTATCAGCTCTTGATGAAAAAAATTTAATGGAAATAGCCACTGTTGGAGGAGGAATTTTTGTTTCCATTACGGAAGACGAAACGGATTTGAATAAAATTTCTGCATATATCGTCAATGAAAAAATAAATTCTCATGAATTAGCTGATAATGATCTTAAAGCTGATATTTGGCAAGATTTAGGCGTTTATATCATCTTAATTTTATTACCGTTTATTGCTCTGTTTTTCAGAAAAGGTATTCTGTTTTCACTAATTTTATTCTGCACACCGGCAAAAGCAAACTTTCTCGTTAATCCGGAATACACGGAAGCTCAAAACATCCAGCAAGGACAAAATCCAACAAACCCTGAAATTTTCAAAAAAAATGATTGGAAAAGTGTTGCTTGGTACAGATGGAATAATTATCAAAAAGTCATTGAACTTTTAAAAGATGAAACAAATCCTGAAAATATCTATAATTTAGGAAATGCCCTTGCACAATCTGGACAATTAAAAGAAGCTATTGAAGCATACGATCGTGTTTTATCAATTACTCCAAATCATGAAGACGCTATTTTTAACAAAAAATTAGTCGAAGATTTGTTGAAAGAACAAGAAAAGAATCAACAAAATCAAAATCAGAAAAACGATCAAAACAAACAGGATAAAAAAGACAAGCAAGACCAAAAAAACCAAGATAATCAGTCTGACAAGAACGATAATCAAAACAACGAAAACAAAGAAAATAACGACAAACAAGATTCTCAAAATCAAGATCAACAGAATCAAAGTCAGCAAAATCAGTCAAATGCTGATTCCAAATCTGATTCATCAAACAACGATGAACAATCTCAACAACAACAAAATCAATCTTCTGCTCAACCAGAAGAACAACAAGACGGAAAAAATCAAGCTCAACAACAGGGATTAGAACCTGATGAAGATAAATCAAATGAAAACAGACAAGAGGTAAATTCTGCCAGCAGTGAAAAAACAGATGATCCCTTGGATGATGAACAAAAAAAGTGGTTAAATCTCGTTCCAGATGATCCATCTGCGTTATTACGAGCCAGAATCCGTTATCACAATATAAAAACAAATCGTAGGTAATAAAATGAAAAAATTTCTTTTCTTTATTTTATTTTGTTTAATAACAACCCCATGCTTTGCTGAATTTACAATTACAGTCAGTAAAACAAACCTGAAAGAAGGGGAAGGCTTCAAAGTTTATTTGCGTCAGCAAGATAAAAAAGAAGATATCGACTTAACAAAATTTAATGATGACTTTCATATTATTTCCCAAGGAACAAGTCAAAATATTACGAATATTAACGGAAACATTAAACGGGTTTACGAAACAATTTTAACACTCGTTCCAAAAAGAACGGGAAAAATTGAAATTCCTGCGATTTATACGAAAACACAACACACAAAACCTGTTTTGATTACCGTTTCTCCAGCAACTGATTCTGTTCAGTCTGAAAATGGAGAAACAAAAACGCTATTTTTTGTAAAATCATCTATTAACAAAAAAAATCCCGTTGTTTCTGAACAACTCGTTTATACCGTCAAACTTTATTTAACTCTTGATTCCGCTTTGATTGACGGTATGATTGTTCCTCCACAATCCGAAGGTGCTTTCGTTGAAGCCTTTGGAGACGCAACCCATTATCAAGAACAATATAAAGGCCAAGCCTATAACGTTTATGAACATAAATTTTTAGTCTTCCCTCAACGCGCAGGAAAAGTTGTTTTATCAGCTCCAACGTTCAAAGGAGCCATTTCTGATCCGGAATCTTTTGAACAAAATAACGTTGACGCCTTATTTGGCTATTCAAATCCATTTTCCCAAATTTTCGGACAAAAAGAAGTCGTCTTAAAAGCACAAGAAATTACACTTGATGTTGCTGAATCAAAATATATTCCCGCATATAAAGTAGACGTTGAAGAAACGATTTCTCCTCAAAATGCAGACGATACTTATTACACAGGGGACGCCATCACCAGAACGATTACTATTCAGGCCTCTGGTGTTCATAGTGGTGCTCTTCCTGAAATCAATTTTGCACCACTCAAAGATTTTAAACAATATCCTGGACAATCAAACACTCAAGAACTGACAGATAATCGTGGAATTGTCGGTGTAAAAACAAAACAGATTGTTTTCATCCCAACAAATGCAGGGGCTTTAACTTTACCTGAATTAAAAATTGACTGGTTAGACATTAAAACTGGGAAAGTAAAGCAAGCTGTTTTACCTGCTAAATCAATTCGCGTCTTATCAAAAGAACCTGTTGAAGAAAAAACAGACGTATCAACAACAGAACAGACAAAAACAACTGATATTACTTTACCTAAATCCATCTTAGAAATGGAAGGACCTATTTCAGCTAAAAAAATGTTAGCTTATGGGGCCGGAGTTGGATTTTTAATTGCTCTTTTCTTGTTCGGATTAGTCTTATTCATCAAAAAGCAATATGAAAAAATGAAAAATCGGGAAAAAATCCCAAACATTAAAACCGCCTGTGCTTTTGGGAACACGAAAAAAATAGCTGAAATTTTGTTATTAAAAACAAAAAAACAATTCCCAGATAAAAATATCCAAACTTTGACAGATATTAAAGGATTGTATGATTCAGCTGAATTTGATGAACAGATTGATTTATTAAACGAAGCTCTTTATTCATCAACTCAGCATTTATTTGATGGAAAAGATTTTTACAAAATTTATAAAAAAATTAAACCAAAGAAAGTAAAAGCTGAAAAAAAATCCCTTTTACCGCCATTATATCCAATGTAATTTATTGAAGAAGTAAATAATTTTAACTAAATTTTAACTTTTGAGATATATTGCGTAAAACACGTATCCAAGTAGGTGAAACAAGATGAATAATGTTGTAGAAAAGAACATTGAAAAAAATAAAAATAATCCGGTTATAGAATTAACCGAAGAAGAAATGTCAACAATCATAGCTGGTTCTGAACAAAGCTTTTCAAATTACATCAAAGCTGGAAATTCCGTTGCATCAAGCAACAAACCTTCACTCGTTTGATAAAAAAAATACTTAACTTATTGTAATCATTAATTATTCTCCATTTAGGGAGGTAAACAACGTTTACGACGCCGATAGGCGGTCCCGAAGGGACGAGCGAAGCGAGCAAACAACCATTGCTGAACCTAGCCAATATTCCATTTTATTTTTGCCCCATG
>JAKSVU010000024.1 GCA_024413465.1 Alphaproteobacteria bacterium | reverse complement strand
TCCCTGTGACCACCATTGAAAAAGGTGGTCGGGGATTCGAAAATAATCACACAATAGGAATGATTGTTTTAATCTTTATTCCCAAAACCAAAGGAAGTGGGAATTGTTTCATACACTAAAACACCCCCGACCTCAAAGTCAGGGACAAATTTTCGTGCATTCACGAATTTAAAGCATATTCATCTAATGCTTCCTATTGTGTAAGAGGTTTTTCGACACCCCGCACCTTGTAACAAAGGTACGGATAAAATCTTATCAAAAATAGGTGAACATTGCAAAAAGATTTTTGGAAGACAAAAAAACGGCAAGATTTCTTGCCGTTTTAAATAGTGTATCAAATAGATTTTATCTGCACTTAAATCCAGCTTGCATTAATGCAACGTTTTGGATTAAGCCACCACTTGGTTGGCCGTAACCAGCTGCCATTAACTTTTCTGTTTCTGTTGCAGGTTTTGTTAAATCGCGTTTCAAGCATTTCAATGCGAACTGAGCATGTTTCAAATCTGCATATCTGTCTGCATCTGATTTTTCTTGTTCATCATTTGCACGAGAAAAATGTGTTAAAGCTGATTTGGTTGCAAAATTCAACGTTGTAGCTGCAGCGATTGATAACATTCCGATTGATAATCTGTTTGGATCGGAAGCTGTTAAAGGCATTAACGTAGACGTTGCAAGTGTAGCCATCATTGCGTTCATAAAATAATCATCTGATTTGTTGTGATTTGCATCAACAGCATAAGCAACTTTTTCACGCAAACCAAATTCTTTGCTTTCTTTTTTCAAAGCTTTTTCAGCATTTGTTACTGCATCCCAAGCATCAGGAGCTGCCATAAATTCTTTGAATTCTGCTACTTTAATTCTATCTTTTGAAGATTTATACCAACCTTCAATCGTTTTTTCAGCTTCTTTCTTTGGCATGCCTTGAGTAATCATCTTGGCACCATATAAATAGCCTTCAAGTAAATCTAAATCAGCTTTTGATTCAACTTTTTTGTTTTCAATTTCCATTTTCTCAGTCCTTATTTCTTGGATGCTTTGTCTTGAGCAATGATTAATTTCAAAGCTTCAACTGCGACTTTTACTGACGAAGAGGTATCTTCACTCATTTTTTGGTCTAAGCCAGCAGCTTCACGTTCTTGGTTCCAAATTACGTGGAAACATGAACCACAACGGCATTTCAAAGCGTCAGCAACGACGAATAAAGCAGCTGATTCCATTTCACTTGCTTTAACGCCTAAACGTTTCCAAGCTTCCCATTTTTGTAATAATTCATAGGAAACTGGCATTTTATTTGGGCTATGTTGTCCGTAAAAAGCGTCTTTACATTGGACAACGCCTGTGTGGGTTGTTTTTCCCAAAGCTAATGCAGCTTGACGCAATGCAATCGTTAAATCAAGGTTTGCAACAGCAGGATATTCAATTGGAGCATATTCCATAGAAGTATGTTCAAAACGAATAGCGCCTGTAGCAACAACGATATCACCTGATTGAACGTCTAAATCAATTCCACCACAAGTCCCAGTACGAATGAACGTATCAGCACCAATGTTATGCAATTCTTCCATTGCGATAGAAGCAGAAGGACCACCAATACCAGTTGAACATACAGAAACTTTTTCACCTAATAACGTTCCGGTGTAAATGTTATATTCACGATTTTGTCCAACGTGATGAGCATCATCGAATAAAGCGGCAATTGATTCACAACGACCTGGGTCACCCGGTAAAATCACGTAACGACCAACATCACCTTCAACACAACGAATGTGGAATTGTTTTTCTAGTTTTTGCATTTTTATCTCCTATAAAAATTAATTGGAGACATTTTAATATATTTTTTGTCTAAATTAAAGAAAAAAAGTAAATTAACGCAGTTTTCCAGCTTTTTTCAAACAAGGTAGCGGATCTTTTTCATCCGTATCCATTGTAGGATTACCAATTTCCATGTGTTTTACAAGGTCATCATCCCCAACATAGATGAATAAAATGCATTGATTTTCTGGGTAAATCCACACTTGAGCATCATTTTCTTTGCGTTTAATTTTTGGTTCCCCAATTTTTTTTACAACGTATTCCGAAGACAAAATTGGTGTTTTGCGAGCTTGTGTTTCATAGGTTGTTTCAATGCTTTCTTCGCTGATTGGCAAAGTATCAGGGGTGCAGCCGATGATTAAAAATGTCAGAGCGAGTAAAAGTTTTTTCATTGATCCTCCTGTATTAAATACAATCTTTTGACAAAAACCGTAGAAATTAACGGTGCTATCATATTTAATACAGGAATAGTCATTAAAAAAACGGTAACAATTCCGGCTTTAAACCAAAAAAATTTATTTTTTCCATATTTTTTATTTGCTTCATCATAGGTCATAAAACGAGTAGCAACAGCGAGGAAGTATTCTTTTGACAATAATTTACCATTAATAGCGTAGTACAAAACGGGTGGAATGACGTTTATAACAGGGATAAAACAGAGCAAAAGAGTTAATGGTGTTAAAAAAGAAGTGGCTAAAATGCTTTTTGCTGTTACGACTCCATTCATTTTTAAAGATTCTGAAAAGGGGAGTTCTCGTAATTTTCTGTTTGGGACAGTTTTTTCAACGACTTTATCCATAAATAAGCTGGAAACGATAGATACAATTGTTGGAAACATAAATATTGAAATAACAACAACACCCACAAAAGAGAACACTTTCGTAGTATTTTGAAGCCAAGTAGTATCCATTTTTACGAGCCAATTTATGAATAGGATAGCTCCTGAAAAAATTAAAGCATAGATGGAAATAGTGATTGCCAAAGTCCAGAGAATTAAGCCTTTTAAATTCCCCAAAAAAACGTCTTTAAACGAGTAGAACAGTTGTTTTAGCATGTGACCTCTATTAATTAATTCTTAATTTTTTTTAACAGATTATTGCAAAAATGAAAAGATGATTTATATTAGCGACGTATTTTTAAAAATCCCTAACAGGAGAATGCTTATGAACACCGAAACACGTTTTGATGTAGTTGCCATCGGAAACGCTATTGTAGATGTCTTGACAAACAAAGAAGATAATTTTTTCAAAGAACATAATATGTCTAAAGGTGTGATGACTTTGATTAATGCTGATCAAGCAGAAGCGCTATACAATGAATTATCTCAAGACAATTTAGTCCAATGTAGTGGTGGTTCCGCAGCAAATACAGCTGTTGGAATTGCAAAAATGGGGGGAAAACCAGCTTTTATAGGTAAAGTTGCTTGTGATAAGCTAGGTGATATTTTCCGTGATGACATTACAGCAGTTGGCGTTGATTTTTCAACACCGTGTTTGTTGAATGAGAAACCAACGGCAAGATGTATAGTTTTGGTAAGTCCAGATGCTCAACGGACGATGAATACGTTTTTGGGGGCCTGTGCTCGTTTATCCCGAAGTGATATTGATGAGGATTTAGTTAAATCTTCTAAAATCACATATATTGAAGGATATTTATGGGATCGAGATGAATCAAAAGATGCAATTACTTACGCTGTAGAAATAGCACGTAGGTATAATCGTAAAGTTTCGTTATCTTTGTCAGATCCGTTTTGTGTAAATCGTCATCGTGATAGCTTTTTAGATTTGATTAAAAAAGGTGTTGATATTCTGTTTTGTAATGAAGATGAAATCAAAGCTTTATTTGATACAGATAGTGCTGAAGAAGCTTTTGAAAAATGCAAAACTTTATGCGAATTGTGTGTTATTACACGAGGTGCAGATGGAGCTATTGCTATCAGTGGTGAAAATAAATTTGAAATTGCTGCAGAACCAATTGAAAAAGTTGTTGATACAACAGGGGCGGGGGATTCATTTGCTGCTGGATTTTTAACAGGATATTCTCAAAATCGCTCTATAAAAGATTGTATCAAAATGGGTGCTGTTTCTGCTGCTGAAATGATTTCACATTATGGTGCAAGACCAGTCGCTGATTTGATTCAGTTAATTAAAGAAAAAGTTGGCTAGTTTAAAGAATTAAGAGATACATTTATGGATATATCATTTTTACTTTTTTTACAAAATTTTCGTGAAAATTTGAATGGTATATTTGATAAGTTCTTTTTACATTTTTCTGATTTATCTGTTGGATATATGGCTATTGTTCTGCCTGCTTTGATTTATTGGGGAATTAGTAAAAAAGCAGCCTTGTTGATGTTTTTGTCATCAACAATCAATTTTATGGTTTGTGGATTTGTAAAAGCAATGTGTGCAGTTCATCGTCCATGGATGCGTTCAACTGATATTCATCCAGTGGCAGGTGCGATAGAGCATGCAGGGGGATATTCTTTCCCAAGTGGGCATTCAACTGGGGCTGTTTCTATTTATGGTGTTTTAAGTTTGTTTGGCAAAACTTGGTTTAGAATAAGTATGATTTTAATCGTATTGCTGATTATGTTTAGCCGGATGTACTTAGGCGTTCACACTCCACAAGATGTTTTAGTCGGAGCCTTGATATCTGTTGGTGGTGTTTATGTATCTTTAAAAATTTTGGATTATCTTTACAAAAATCCCCAAAGGGATATTTTGATTGCCTGTATTATTTTGTTGTGTCAGACGTTACTGATATATTTGACTTATTTGAGAGCAAATTCTTTGGCAGGAGATGTTGTTATAGATTCCTATAAAAATTTTCAAAAATACATCATTTATTCTTCATACCAATATGGTTTTTTACTTGCTTGGTTGTTAGAACGTCGTTTCGTCAATTTTTCAACGGAAGGATCTGTAAAACAAAGAATTTTGCGTATTTTGATTGGTTTTGTTGGATTAGCGTTAGTTCTTTTTATTGGAGCAAATTATTTAAAGCCATTGGGAATGTGCGGAAAGTTTTTCGATAATTTCTTAATTGTATTTTATATTGTTTTTATTGGGCCATACTTGATTAAAAAATCAAAAATTTAATTCAAGCTTTACTTTGCTTTAGTTCCCATTTTCCTTCGGGAGATTGTTTCCAGTAATTCACTTTATTATTTTCTGTTGGAAGGGCTTTCCATAGGGCACGGGCATTTTGTAATTCTTTTTCAGATTTTTCATCAAAGATATTTAAACAACGTTCGAACCCATCAAGTTCAGAAATATCGGCTCCATCTGTCAAAATAAGATATTCTGCCTGATTTGCGTGATTAATAGTATCACCGATTAAGATAGGTTGTTTATCTTCAAAACCATTACCAAAAGCCCCGTGTGGTACCCAAGAATCATCTTTGTATGACCATAATAATTCATCTATATGATTGATATTTTCAGTTCGTGCCTTTATAAAGATGCGTTTACCAATGGCTATACTTTTTTCAACCAAGGTGATTAAAACGGTATCTTTTGCTGTTTTTTGAAGGTGATAAAAATCAATCTGCACCGTATTTCCCTTCTAATTGAAAACGGACAAGAACATAGAACAATTCACCATTTCTGTTTATTTGAATGAAACTTGAATCCTGCCCCATTTCGGCGGCAATTGAAAACCAATGAGCTACGGATTGTGCATCTGTTTGTGGAATTTTATCTAATTCTACAATGATATCACCAGGAATTAATCCTTTTGCCAGGGCATCGGATTTTTCATCAATTTCTGTGATCATAATGCCAGAAACAGATTTTGAAATATTGTTCTTTTTGCGTATTTCAGGCGTTAATTCGCTTGCTTTTAATCCCAACAAGGAAATTGGAAACCATTGAGCATTTTCAACGTTTTTCAATTCTTGTTCATCTTTTAGTTCCATCAGTTTTAATGGAAGTGTAATTTTTTTAGCATCACGCCATACAGTTAAATTAACAACTGTTCCAACAGGCATTGTAGAAGCAACTTTTGGAATTTGTTTTAAAGATGTAACAGGGGTTTTGTTGAATTCTAAAATAACGTCGCCTTCTTTGAGTTTTGTGTCAACGTTATTGACTTGAGAAACGTAAACACCTGTTTTCTTCGGTAAATTCAAACCTTTTGCAATTGCATCTGTCACTTTTTGGATTTTTAATCCTAATTTACTGCGACGAACGGTTTTGTATTTGATTAAATTATCTGCAACGTATTTGACCGTTTTTGTAGGTGAGGCAAAAGCAATCCCGACACTGCCACCAGATGGTGAAAATATAGCAGTGTTTATTCCCATTAATTCCCCAGCATAGTTAAACAATGGACCACCAGAATTTCCTTTGTTAATAGCCGCATCCGTTTGGATAAAATCATCGTAAGGTCCAACCTGAATGTCGCGAGAACGAGCTGAAACAATTCCTGCTGTTACGGTATTTCCTAAACCAAAAGGATTTCCAATCGCGATAACTGAATCTCCGATACGAAGTTTATCAGAATTACCTAACTTGACGGCAGGGTGTTTTCCTTCGGTTTTTAATAAAGCAATATCCGTTTTTTTATCCATCGCAATTACTTCAGCACTGGAAACGGAGCCATCATTTGAGATGATATTTACTTTTTTTAGACCTTGAACGATATGGGAGCTTGTTAAAATGTAACCGTTTTCACCATAAAAAAATCCTGATCCAAGAAGGATTTTCTTTTTTGTTTCCGGATTAACGTCATTTTCTTTGAAAAATGATTCAAAAGGAGATCCACGCAAGGCAGAATTCGGCAGAGCTTCTTCTGTTTGTGTGGCTGAAATACTGACAACGCTTGGCAATAATCGTTCAACCGTATCGGCTAAAGTAGGGGCAACAGAAGGAGTTGTTGCAGTTTTTGCTTTTGTGGGTTGTTTAGCTTCAGCATTTGATAAAAATAAAACACCAAATAAAGCAACTGTCAAAAAACGGCTGAACTTCATATATTTTTGTCCTTATAGTTACTTAGGTAATTTTTTAAAGAATTTGAAAAATTCGGAATTTGGATCAATGACCATAGATGTATTATTATCTTTCATTGATTTTTTGTATGCTTCTAAAGAACGATAAAAAGCATAAAATTCACGATCTTCATTTGCTACTTTTGCCCAAGTATGAGTGGCTTCTTTATCGCCTTCACCACGGATAATTTGTGCACGCTTTTGAGCTTCAGCAAGAATTTTGATTTTATCACGATCTGCTTCAGCTTTTATTTTTTGGTTATTTTGTAAACCTTGAGCACGAAATTCCTTTGCTTCACGTTCACGTTCTGAACGCATTCTGGCGAAAACAGCTTGAGACGTTTCATCAGGTAAATCAGCACGACGAATACGCAAGTCAATAACATCAACACCAAAAGCTGTTGCTTTTGTATCAACTTCATCTTTGATTTGAGCCATAATACCTGTTCTTTTGTCGGATAACAACGTTTTCATATCGTGTTTTCCTAAGACGTCTCGCAAGGAAGATACGTTTGCATCGTTTAAACGAGAATGTGCCATTTCTTCATTTTGTAAAGCTTTGTAGAACTTTAAAGGATCGACGATTTTGAAACGGAGAAGTGTATCAACAACAATACGCTTTTTATCAGATAATAAAACTTCACGAGCTGGTGGATCCAAACTGAGAATACGATTATCATATTTAATTACGTTTTGGATAAATGGAATTTTTACCTTCAATCCTGGTTCTTGAATAACTTTTTTAGGTTCACCGAATTGCAAAACGATAGCTTGTTCCGTTTGATCAATAATAAACAGAGCAGAAGAAAGAACGACGAAAAGGACGGCAAGTAAAATACCTACGCCAAATAATTTTTCAGTTTTCATTAATTTTCTCCTTGTTCTGTTTTTTCAGCTTTGTCTTTTTTCAATTCATTCAAAGGTAAATATGGAACAGCTCCAGATTTATCATTGATGATGACTTTATCGACGTTTTTATAAACAGATTCCATTGTTTCAATATACAAACGACGGGCAACGACTTCCTTTGCTAATTTATATTCATCTAAAACAGCTTTATAACGAGCAGTTTCACCTTTTGCCAAATCAATTTGTTGCGACTTGTATGCTTCAGCAGAAGCTAAAATTTGTTCAGCTTCACCTTTTGCACGAGGTAAAACGTCATTACGATAAGCTTCAGCTTCGTTGGATAAACGTTCTTTATCAGCTTTTGCACGTTGAACGTCATTGAATGCATCAATTACTTGTGCAGGGGCGTCAGCTTTTGTTAATTGAACGGAAGTGACCGCAATCCCAGCCTTGTATTCATCAAGAACACTTTGTAACGTTTTTTCAGCTTTGTCTTGAACGCCACGACGGTCATCGGCTAAAATTTCCATAATTGGAGAAGTTCCAATTGCATCACGCATAGCACTTTCTGCTGTTACACGAATAGTTTTTTCTGGATCACGGATGTTAAACAAGTAATCTTTAGCATCCTTGACTTTCCAAGTAACTGTGAAATTAACTTCAACAATATTTTCATCACCTGTTAACGCATTGTTTTCAGATTGAACGTCAACGGTTTTGCCTGATAAACGACGGCGGTTTGGCATTTCTGTTCTAAAACCAATTTCGATACGATTTTCACGAGCAACGTTTGGCAATAGAACGCGTTCAATTGGTGCAGGTAAATGATAATGCAAACCAGATTCAGTCGTGTACGCATATTTCCCAAAACGCAAGACAACGCCTTGTTCTTGAGGTTGAACTTGATAAAAACCAGTAGCAAGCCATAATAACAGGAAAGCGCCTAAAACGTAGCGTAAATGAATTTTGATAACAATAGGAGCTTTTGGAGGCACACTTTTTTTGCCTTTTTTACCAGTTGATTTTTTTAAATCTTCTTTGACGGTTTTCAAAATAAATTCAACGTCATCATTTTGGCGTGTGCCAGACCACGGATTTTTTTCGTTATTGTCATTATCCCAAGGATTATCAGACATCTTTTAAGTTTCCTTTTTTTTAGTTTAAACTGTTGACATATTAGAACAAGCCCTTGTTTTAAGCAAGAAAATTTAATCTTTTATTCATAATTAGTTTGTAGTATAAATATAATGTACTTATAGAAGGGTAAGTGATATGTCTATCAGCGCGTGGGTTGTAGATTATTTGCATTTTTCGTTGGCAATGTTGGCTGTTTGTGCTCCACAATCAGCAATTCCTGTGTTCGTCAGTTTGACGGATGGAATGGGTTCACGCGAAAAAGAAAACGTCGCTCGCCAAACTGGAACTTCTGTTGCAGTTGTTTTAATTACGGCGGCATTAATTGGTAGTTATCTTTTAAGTATGTTTGGAATCAGTTTAAATTCTTTCCGTATTGCCGGAGGAATTTTATTAATGTCTATTGCTTTCGGAATGATGCGAGCAAATGAAAAACGCCATACGAAAGAAGAACAGGATGAAGCTGAAAATCGTGATACCGCTTTGGGGGTTATGCCTTTGGCAATTCCGGTTATTTCTGGTCCAGGTTCCATTTCAGCAATGATTATTGCGACGCAATTGGATAAATCATTTTCCCACTTTATTGCTGTTTGTTGTGCAGCAGTGACGGTTGGTGTAGCTTCATGGTTTTTATTACATATCTCTGATTTTTTGGCTCGTATTCTCGGGCAAACAGGATTGAATATTATCGGTCGTTTATGTGGTATGTTGTTGGCTGCTTTGGCTGTTGAGTTTATTTATACGTCATTAAAAGCAATGTTCCCTGCATGGATTGCCTAAGGTTAGCACTTGAAAAAAATGTTATTTTGATTTATACAAAATCAGATAAATTTTTATGATAGGCAAAATCCATGTCGTTATTTTCAAATAAAGATCTTACACGATTAAACGTTCACTACGGTTTGCGTGAAATGGGATGGCAAATGTGTTCGACTTTTACGTTGGCATATTTGTATAATCAAGGACTTCCTTTACATAACGTGTTTTTTGTTTATGCTATTATGTTGTCAGTTCGTACGATGACAAGACCTATTTCCATGTTTTTTTGTTTGCGAAAAGGGGTGCATTGGACGCTGATTTGGGGGACTTTTGCTTTTGCTTTGCGTTATCCATCGATGTTGTGCGTAGATGGTTTCAATTTGAAATTATTGCCATTTATCCTGTTTTCAGGAATTGCAGACGTGATGTATTGGGTCCCATATCACAATTATTTTGCATCAATTGGAACAGCTGATGATCGAGGGGCTAGTGTCGGTACGCGTGAAGCAATTTCAACAATGGTTTCCGTTTTGGGACCACTCGTAGGAGGCTTGTTTTTAGCGTTTGATAAAACGATAGCTTTTGCTATTCCATTTGCATTAGCTATTTTAGGGATTTTCCCATTATTGAAAACACCAAGTTTGCCTTGTCCTGTTAAACCAACAAAACAAGAAATTAAAAGAATTAGTCCATTTGGCTTTTGGGCTTTTATTGGTGATGGTTTGTTTTTCCAAGCGGGAAATATCTGGCCGTTAATCGTTTTTATGATTTTGGGTGAAAGTTATTCAAATTTTGGTTATTTAATGGCTTTAGCTGCTGTTTTTAGAGCTGTTGGTTCAATTGTTTTTGGAAAATTAATTGATAAAGGAAATGGCATTTTAATTTGTTGTATCGGGTATGGAATTCACATGCTTGTTTTTACAGTTCGAGGCTTTTTTGCTCAAACAGTTCCAGTCATTATCGCATGCGATTTCGTTTATGCTTGCGCTTTTTGTTTTTCTATGACGGGATTAATGGCAGCTATTTATAATGCAACTAAATCATCAAAACATCCGATTTATTTTACTTATTATACTGAATTAGGTTGGGATATCGGGGCAATATCATCAATGGTTCTTATTGGGATTATGACTTATTTTGGAATTAACGTTCGTTGGGGATTAGCCTTATCCATCTTAGGGGCGATTATTTCTTTGCGTGTTTTAATCAAGTATTACAAAATGCAAAATTTAATTAAACATCGTCATATGCTAAGACAATTTGCTCAAAGAAATATGTAAAGGTGCCTATGAATAAAAATTTAAAAACATCTGTTTGTGTTGCTTTAAAAGAAAAAATGGGAACAGAAAACGTATTGACTGATGAAGAATTTGCCCATGCTTTTGAAGAAGGTTGGAAAATGGCAGTTCAGTCTGCAGATGGTAACCCCCCATTAACGCTAAATTGTGTCAGGAATGCAGTTTTACAAGTTCAGCAAAAAAACGATGAAAAAAGTTCTGCGATGAGTGATGCTGATTTGGTACAACACGTCTTAGATAGTTTACATAGTGAATTAGAAAAAAAAGCATAAAAAGGATTTTAAGTATGACGCAGTATGTTTTGATTACGGGATCATCTTCTGGGATTGGATTTGAAACGGCTAAATTATTTGCAGATCAAGGAATATTTGTTTTTGCTGGTGTCAGAAAAAAAGCAGACAAAATTAAATTAGAAGAATATTCACCTAATATCAAAGGTGTTTTGATGGATGTGACTGATAGTGATGAAATTGAAAAGGCCGTCAAAAAAATAAAACGCGTTACAAAAGAATTATCAGCAGTTGTTTGTTGTGCAGGAATGGCAGTAGCTGGACCAATGGAAATATTGAACGTGGAAAAAATCAAAGATCAATTTAATGTAAATACTTTTGGAACAATGGATGTTGTGCGTCAATTTTTGCCTTTGGTAAAAATGGGAAAAATTATTTATATCAGTTCGATGGCAGCTAGTGGTATTTTCCCATACTTGTCTCCGTATTGTGCTTCTAAAAAAGCAACAGATATTATGTTAAACAGCTTGATGAACGAATTTAAAAATAAAGACGTAAAGATTATTTCCGTTAAACCAGGGTGTATAGTTACGCCATTTTGGGAAAAATCTGTTCATTTAAATATGAAAAATTTTGAAACTGATAAATATCAAGCAGAAAAAATCTTTTTAAGAAAAAATGCAGAACATAATTCAGTTCATGGAACAAAACCTGAAAGCGTTGCAAAATTGATTTGGAAAATTTTCAATAAAAAATATCCGGCGCTTTCTTATACAATTGGTTTTGATTCAAAAGTAACAATGTTCCTTTCATGGATTTTGCCAGTCAGAGTGATTAATTTCATAATTAAATTGTTTATGAAATTTGCCACTAGAAAATGTTTGGATGAATAGCTTTTTTATCAGTTAGTGGGATTATTCTCGATTAATTTTACAAAAGAAACTTTTGCTATACCGTAAGTTCTTTCGTTAAAGATTCCAAATCCATCAGGTAAAAAATCGTGTTCAGATTTTTCAGTCTCGATGACACAAATTGTCGTTGTATTGATCCATTTTTTTTGAAGAAGTTCTGTTAAGGATAAAGTGACCAATCCCTTTTTATAAGGGGGATCCATAAACAAAATATCAATGTGATCTGTTGCTGGGGGCAAGTGTGTTGCGTCATGTAAATGGGTAGTATTTTCACAAGCTGATAAATTTTTTTGGATACATTTAATTGCTTCCAGATTATTTTCAGCATAATAAAGTTTTTTTGCTCCTCGAGATATAGCTTCCATTCCCATTGCTCCCGTTCCAGCAAATGCGTCAAAAACAATAAAATCCGTCCAATTTTTTTGTTCTTTGATAAACAATGAATCAAGTATATTAAAAATTGCCTGACGCGCTTTGTCAGAAGTAGGACGAGTATTTAATCCTTCGGGGGCGATAATGTTTTTGTTTTTAAACTTTCCAGAAATGATACGCATTTTTTTTACCTGTTTTAATTTTTGATTTGCTTCATCATACAAAAAGTCAAAAGGTAGGTAAATCTTTTTTTTGTTTTTTCTTCTTGTGGGTAAGATATTGACAATAATTTATAGTGATGTGTTACAACAAAAATGATAATCTGCACTGTATTTAATTTTTTTCACCTTCCTTTCTGATATTTGTTAAAAATCGTTATGAACGTAGATACGTAATATTAAATATAGAAAGGATGTTAAATTGATATATGGATACATACGCGTTTCAACAGATAAACAGACAACAGAAAATCAGCGTTTTGAAATACAAAATTATTTAAAATTGGCAGATATGATAGTTTCAGAATGGATTAACGAAACAATTAGTGGAAAAGTCAGTTTTAGAAAAAGAAAAATAGGTGGTTATCTGAATAAAATGAAAAGAGGCGATATTTTGATTTGTTCAGAATTATCCAGATTAGGCAGAAACATTATGGACATTATGACTATTTTGAATTTTTGTATGGAAAGGGGGATTTTAGTTCAAACAGTCAAAGAAAAATACAATTTAGGACAAGATTTGAATAGTAAAATATTGGCTTTTGCATTTGGTTTAGCTGCAGAAATTGAAAGAGTTTTAATCAGTCAAAGAACTCAAGAAGCTTTGCGTATGCGTAAATCTATTGGAAAGCATATTGGCAGACCTTTTGGTAGTAAAAATCGCAAAAGATTATTAGAAGATGAAAAAGACAAAATCGAGGCAGATTTATTAAAAGGAGAAACTTTGGTAAAGTTAGCAAGGAAATATAAAGTTTCATATTCAACAATGCAAAAATTTGTGAAGATGAATATATTTATTTAATAAATTTAACAGACGTTAAAAATAATATAGATTTTTTCTTCTTACAGAGAAAGTTAAAAAATATGGAACACAACTGACATATTGTATATCATTGACTATTCTCCTTTAAGTTTTTAAAGGGGAAGTGTTATGGGAAATTAAAAGGATAATATATTTTTATTCTTGTTTTGCCTTGCGCTTTTCGGATTGCTTTTCGACGGTATACCCTGTCAAAGCACCGACTTGGTCTTGCAAAATTTTGCCACGAATTTCGGATACTTCACCTGGTGCTAAATTACCCAACTGGAATGGGCCGTAGGATATACGAATTAGTCGTGTAACATTCAATCCAAAAGCTTCCATCAATTTGCGAATTTCACGATTTTTGCCTTCGTGAAGGGTGATGGTAATCCAAGTATTTGTTCCTTGTTTTTTATCAACGATAACCTCTGCAGGGGCATATTTAATTCGATCGATAGTTGTTCCTTTGGCTAATTGTGCGACAATTTCTGGGGTAACATCACCATGGACGCGAACACGATAACGACGAGACCATTCGTTTGATGGATGTTCTAAAATACGCGCAAAATTACCATCGTTCGTTAAAAGCAATAAACCTTCTGAATTTAAATCAAGTCTGCCAATAGAAATGACGCGAGGCAAATCAAGAGGAAGATTTTCAAAAACAGTTGGACGATTTTTTTCGTCTTTATGAGTTGTAATCAAACCACGCGGTTTATGATAACGCCATACACGAGTTTTTTCAGCTGTTGGTAATGGTTTGCCATTGACTAAAATATTTTCCGTCCCATCAACTAAAGTGGCTGGAGTTGTTAAGACAACACCATTGACTTTGACTTTGCCTTCCATAATTAATTGTTCAGCTGCGCGTCTTGAACAAACACCTGCGCGAGCCATTAATTTGGCAATTCGTTCTTTTTCCATGGAAAATCCTTTCATTCAGAGATTGTCATTGTAACAGGGAGTGGGCCGTTAATCAAGTAATCATCTGATTCAAAATAAGAAATAGGTTGTAAAGCATAAACGACGTTTTGTTTTTTAGGAAGATCATTTTCAATCGAATTAACTCCTGAAGCGTTGTATGATGCTTGAATTTGTGGCAAAAAATCTCCACTAATTTCATCAGACGATCCACTTTGAGCAGAGTAAGTTAGATTGCTTAATCGATAATCGTTTAAAAGAGAGTCATCATCTAAATTTACCCCTTCGCCAGGTAAGATATGAGCAGAAGTTAAGCTGTTTACGACTTTTGGAACAGGGGCGTTTTCATTTGATTCAATTTTTAAAATAGGGGCTTCAACAACAACGCTTGATTTACGCATTTTTGTTTCGTTTTTTTGAAGCCAAGTTTTTAATGATGATGGTAAAATAGCAAATCTGTCGATTTTTGATTGGAACATGTCTGCAATGTATTTACGCACTTGACGGACAGTTCTCATTTTATTTTTTTCATTATAAAAAATAGGTGGGTTTGCCAAAGCTGCTTCTGGGAATAAGTCTGCTGCGTATTTATTAGGTGTAAATTTATCAGCACGAATAAGCATAACAGCTCCACTTGGTCCCATAAAGTGAGCAAGATATAAATCTGCAGAGGAAACCTTTATGCCAATTTGATCTTCTAAAATTTTTTTGTTACTTTTTGCAAATTCAGCGGCAATTAAAGCAGAAATTCGAGGGCTACGGCGTAAATTTAGCAGTTCTTCTTTTGCTTGTGGTGTTTTGACTCGATATCTGCCTCGTCCATCACGATAAATTTGTTGAACAAGTTTTGCATAGCCGTATTTTGCTCCGTGAACTTTCATTAATTGAAGCCACGTTTCTGCAGTAAACTGAAACAAACCTTCTGCACTGGATCTTTGGGCTGCAGCATTAACTTCAAAACGGCTTTCATGACCTGCTTTTGCTAACAGATAATCAAAACTGATACCAGATTGATCGCTCGCTTCTTTAATATAGCGAACGATTTCTCGATCAACGGTAAAACCACCAAGTTTAAAAATTTGAGGTGGTTCCATAGCTACTGGAACAGCCATTTTCTTCCCTTTTTTAATTTATTCAAAATGAATGCTTGACTTTATTGAAACAAACAGTCACTTTGAATACATGAATAATTTTTTAGATTATGTTATACAAAGAGCCTTAAAAAAAGCTAAACAAACAGGAAAAAATGGAGAAATTCCTGTTTGTGCTGTTATTTTTAATTCTGAAACAAAAGAAATCATTTCTATTGGGGTGAATAAAACGGAGAAAAATTTCGATCCAACTGCTCATGCGGAAATGATTGCAATTCAAAAAGCATGTAAAAAATTAAAAATGACACGATTGCCAATGTGTGATATGTATGTGACATTAGAACCTTGTCCAATGTGTGCGACGGCAATTTCTTTTGCTCGAATAAGACGCCTTTATTTTGGAGCGTATGATAGTAAAGCAGGAGGGGTTGATCATGGTCCACAAATGTATCAACATACTTTGCATAAGCCCGAGGTTTATGGGGGGATTGGGGAACGCCCTGCATCAGAGTTATTGACAAGTTTTTTTGAAAATTTGAGGAATAAATGACAAATTCGCAACCTTTATTGGGGGATAATTTTGATTTATTGTTAAGACCACAAGCAAGTTCAAAGCCTGAAAATGAAGCTTTGACTGTAAGCCAAATTTCTCAAAAAATTAAGCAGAATTTAGAAAGAACTTTTTCAAACGTACGTATCCAAGGTGAATTATTGGGTGTTACTTGTCGAGACAAAGAAAAAGGCCATATTTATTTCAGTTTAAAAGATGATGATGCAAGTTTGGCTTGTGTCATTTGGTTCGGTTTAAAGCGTTTAAAATTTCCTCTGAAAGATGGGGATAAAGTTATTTGTATTGGCAATATTTCTTCATATCCTGTGGGATCTCGTTATCAGTTAAATGTGACAGAGGTTATTCCTGATGGAGAAGGCGCTATTTTAAGAATGCTTGAAGAACGGCGCAAAAAGTTAGAAAAAGAAGGATTGTTCGCTTCTGAACGAAAAAGACCTTTACCAAAATTTCCTAAATTAGTTGGTGTCATTACTTCTCCGATGGGGGATGTGATTAACGATATTATGAACAGATTGCGAGATCGTTTTCCCTTGCCGATTTTATTATGGCCTGTTGCTGTTCAGGGATCGAATTGTGCTAAACAGGTTGTTGCCGCTATCAAGGGTTTTAACCAAATTCCACCAGAGGGACTTGATACACCTACAGGTCATATCAGCAGACCAGATATTTTAATTGTGGCACGTGGTGGAGGTTCATTGGAAGATTTATTGCCTTTCAGTGATGAAGACGTTGTTCGTGCTGCCGCAAATAGTGAAATTCCTTTAATTTCTGCCGTTGGTCATGATCCAGATTGGATGTTGATCGACTTCGCTGCTGACGTCAGGGCTCCGACACCAACGGGGGCTGCTGAAATGTTGTCACAAAACAAAGATGATTTGATTGTTCAAATAAAGGGATACGTTCCTCATATGTATCAATACGTTTCATCAATTATTAATCATTATCAAGATGTGATGAGAACCTTGAAAGTTCCTTCATTGGATAAAATTATTTGTGATAAGGAGCAGCGATTGGAAGATCGTTTTGAGGTGTTGAAAAATAAATTGGAAAATAAGTTTTTAGAAAAAATGAACGTACTAAATAGACAACACCTAAAGGCACCAACAGATTTAATTTCTGTTTGTGAAAGAAATTTAGATGCTAAAATTTTCCCTTTGGAACATGCTTTAAAAAATAAAATACAAGATTTGACTAATAAGTTTGAATTACAATCAAAATTGCTGGAAAGTTATTCTTATCAACGTGTTTTAGATCGTGGTTTCGCAGTTGTAAGTGATACAAATGGAATGCTGGTCTCTAATAAAAATTTAGCAGAAGCAAATGACGTCTTAAACGTTCAATTTGCAGATGGAACTATTCGGGTTTTTACAAAAGAACAAAAAAGTTTTGAAAAAAAGAAAAAATCGTCTAAAAAAGATACAGAAAATTCTATTCAAGGGGTGTTATTATGAAAAAATTGTTATTTGGCCTGTGTGTTTTATTGAGCAGTCAACTACACGCAACAGAGCTGACAATTTTCGTTCATGGACAAATTCAGCAGGGTGAAATGGTTTTTGGATTTGCTACACCAGGGGCTGAAGTTTTTGTAGATGGAGATAAGCTCAAAGTTCGTGATGATGGATGGTTTGCTTTTGGGATTAATCGCGATGCTAAAAAAGACATCGTTTTAAAAGTGGTCAAAGGTGAAGAGCAATTACAAAAAGTGCTGAAAGTAAAAAAACGCAAATGGAAAGTTCAAAAAATTAATGGCTTGCCTGACAATAAAGTAAATTTCAGTGAAGAAATACAAGAACGTATCAATAAAGATAATGAAGCTGTTTATTTGGCACGACAAAAGGGGACACAATTGCCGTTATCTTTGTGCTATATCAGACCGACAGAAGGTCGTATTTCCAGCGTATTCGGTTCTCAACGTATATTAAATGGTGTTCCAAAAAATCCACATAAGGCATTGGATATTGCTAACGTAGTTGGAACGCCTGTTTATGCTTCTGCCGATGGTGAAGTGACATTGGCTTATGAAGATGCATATTTGGCAGGAAATACACTTTTGATTGATCATGGTAGCAATGTGACAACCAGCTATATTCATTTGTCTAAAATGGATGTGAAAACTGGTGATTTTGTAAAACGTGGTGATAAAATAGGTGAAATTGGAATGACTGGTCGTGCAACAGGTCCGCATTTACATTGGACAGTTGCTTATAAAAATATTAAGGTTGATCCAGATAGATTTTTGAAAAATGCCTCTGCATTTTGTGTAGACGGAACAGGAGAAAATAAATGAAAATAATTATTTTATTGATTGGTGTTTTATTTACGTACAATGTTCAGGCCCAAATGTTTTACGATATGGGGGGACATTCTGCGAGAAAATATAATGATGCAGAATTTTCTGTAGAGGATAAAAAAGAAACTAAGCAAGAAAAGACAGAAGGAACAACTTTTGCAGGAAAGAAAACGGGATATGAAGCTGTAATTGGTGAAGGTGTGCGTCGTGAGATAAGAATATCTGATGCGGCATACATATATGGAGAGCCAGATGAGGTTTTATGTTTTAGTGTTCGGCGTAAAAGCCCAAAAGTACGTCAACCAACTTTAAATGGCTATGAACACGTTGGTAATTGCGGATCTTTAAACGAAGAAGGTATGAAGGAAATTCAAGGAAATTTGTTCAAGGATGATGGATATTCACTTGGTATGATGAAGCCATCAGATTGTGTTTCTTCACCAAAATTACTTTTGCGTTTCAGAAAAGGATATGATTTTGCTGATTTGTTTCTTTCAGGTGATGGAGATAGCTGTCCTGTTGTGACATTTATGTACGCAGGAGAAAGTAAAGATTTATATGCAAATAGAAATAAAGAATGGTTGAAAAATTTTATTACAGCCGTTTCAAGTAACATAGAACTGTTGGAAACAGCAAAAAAGGATTCAGGATCTTTATTTAGAGCGAGAAAAGTGGATCCTCAGGAAGAGGAAGCTGGACAGGTCGAACAACCAGTTGAACAAAAAGTTTGGGGCCGTCGTTTTAACTAATATAAAGAAAATAATTTACTTAAAAAGGCAATCTTGAGTGGAAAATATACAGAGAGATTGTCTTTTTTTTACGTTTAAAATCAAATAGATATAAGTTTTTTCATTTTTTTATAAAAATTATTGTAACCTTTTTCTTTACTGTTCGTTTTA
>JAKSVU010000023.1 GCA_024413465.1 Alphaproteobacteria bacterium | reverse complement strand
ATATTTTTTAAAACATCATCAAATGAACCAGCTGAAACCTTTTCCAAATTTTCATCTTTCAATTCAACAATTTCGGTATCTTTTGTTTCTTCGATAGTATTTTTTTCTGTTTTTTCCATGGTAGTTCTCCTAAAAGATAGTCCTTATATTAAGTGTAACGGATGAGATGTAAAATGGTTACAAAAAAAATGAAAAAAGTTTTTCAGTTAACTTTTACTGCCACTTTGAAGGGGAAGACGATTTTTAACGAGCAAACTTGTTTGCGACTATAAAAAGCGCGAAGGGGATGATTTAGTTTTGAATGTTTTTTTTCTACCCCTATGCAGATTAGCTAATCTCGACTGATAGTCTCGATAAGCAATCTGTTTCCCCTATCATGGGGCAATAATAATAGCCTATCGGCGTCATGAACTTCGTTCATTCCCCCTATCATGGGGCAATAAGGTCGGCATCGTAAACATAGTTTACCCCCCTAAAGGTGGCAATAATATAGGGCGAGGTGAAAAAAAAGAGGGGGATATATTGGGTTTTACTCACTTTTGTGTGTCTTTGAAGACCTTATATCTATGTTCCAGTCTGTATCTTTCACTCCCCCAGCTGAAATTTTAGATAATTCTTCATCTTTTAATTCAATGTTTTTTGTCTCTGTTTTTTCTAATTTTTCAGTCATGATACTTCTCCTGAAAAGATGTTCCTTATACTTGGTGTAACGGATAAAATGGAAAATGGTTACAAAAAAAGATTTTTAGCCCCCTCACCAATCTTTTGTAAGGTTCATTTTTTAGGAACAATTCACTAACAAAAGATGTCCTCTCCCTACAGGGCGAGGTGAAAAATTAACAAGATATATTTATACTTATCTACCGTTTGTTTTGCGTGCTAGAATAGCAGTTTGGACAACTGTATTCGTTGGTGATTTACGACCTTTTAAGACAGGCATATCTTTTTCCAAACGGTCTAAAGCGACTTTTGACGTTTTATCGTTGATGAAAAACTTCATTTCTGCGCCAGCTTTTGCTTTGCTGGCTAAAAAGACGTAAGACATTTCGTCACTCAAAACTGTTTCCAATTTTTCCGTTGGTTTGCCTTTTTCGTTATCCGTATTCATTTTTTTGACCGTTTCAAAAACGCGTTCCAAACTTTGCATAAATGGATAGCTTGTTGGATTGTTTTTGCGAACGTCTTCTTTTTTAGATTGAAGTGTTTCTTCTGCTTCTGCCACATATTTTTTTGAATACATCAATGCATCAGGATTGTCTTTTAAATCACGGACAGGCATTTTTGCAATTGATTCATCATTTGAAAAACCGTGAGCTGTCAATTTTGCGTTTCTCATCATCAAAACGGCTTGCGTCAATAAATGGATACGCTTTGCATAATCAGAGCTGACGAATTCTTCAAATCCTTCAATTCGATCGCCACCACAAAACGATTTAATTTCTGTGGCAGTCATTGACTTTTTTTTGCCCATTTTACGACTTGGACGCAAAAAATCTTCTAAATTTCGTTGGACGTCATATCCGTTTTCATAAGCGGCTGTGATGCGTTCATCATCATACCACCCTTTGAAAGCTCCCGTTAAACCACCTTTTTCATATCCTCTAGCAATATCAGGATAATCTTTGTTAAATCTTTCAAGTGGGGCACGATCACCTAATTCAGCCCATTCAAGACAAGCTTTGTATCCTTGTGTTTGGGCATCTGCCTCGGTTGCACGGTAAATCATTTGTGTCGTTTCATAATCAAGATTGTTGGAAGATTCTGTTCTGTCGCGACCTTGAACGTGTTGCCATAAATGACGAGCTTCGTGGACTAAACAAGAGCACATTTTATCTGCCCCAACGGATTTGTTTAGACGGATAATATTTTTCCCTGGTTGAAAACAACCGGCAGAAGCCCCCATGTCTGCTTCAATAATGACAGGTGTGCCTTGTAAGGCCATCAAAGAAAGCGTTTCCTGACCAGTTGGAATTTTTTGTAAAGATTCCATCATTTTTTGCATTTCTTCAAATTCGTTTTCTTGGCAATATACGGTAACCCCTGCCATTGTATAGTTTGAATATTGCGTTGGATCGTATCCGAGTATTTGCTTCGTATCAAATGCTTCAGCTAAAACGTTTTCTGCCATTTTTTTATAATCCTTAATTTAAAATTGGGGAGATTTTAGCAGAAAAATGGACAAAAATCAAAGAAAAAAATAAATCCTGCTTTATAATAAAAAATAAAGTGATTTTTTCAGATATTTTGCTATAATATAGCGTTCTTAGATTACTTAAGGTGAAGACAAATGGCTCGAATTGCTTTTTCTAGAAAAGCTTTAGCGACAATGAATGCTGGTATTCAAACTCAAGAATTGGCTGGTGTAAAAGCCCATTGGTCTTGGTTTTTGCTGTTCGCTATGTCAATTCTGTTTATCGGGGTTTTGATTTGGGGATTGTTCGGTGCTTTGGCAGAAACGGCAACAGGTCAGGGAATCACTTTAATCAATGGTGGTGGACATTACGTTATCGCCCAAACAGATGGTGTTCTGTATAGTTTGAATATTTCAACGGGAACAAAATTATCTGCCGGACAAATGTTGGGGCAAATTTCTAATTATGAAACTTCATTCAGATTGCGTAAAATTGAAGAGGAATATCGTCAATTAATTGAAGAAATCGCCTATTTGGAAAAGGGGATTCTTTCCATTACAAATTTGCAAAATAGTGCTGATTCAGAACGGAAAAAAAGGCTTGAAGATTTAAAAATTGCTCAGGTGGAAAGTAAAAAGCGCGCTAAGGATATTGTTGAAATGTATCAGCATTTGCGCAGTATTGGGGCTGCTTCTAAGCTTTCTTTGTATCAAGCGTTGGATCAAATGTTGCAAACGGAAAGTACGTTTAATAGTACTATTTTTCAATCTATGGAAACGGACGTTAATATCAAAAGTCGTGTTTGGGATAAAGAAGAAAAACTGCTTGAATTAAAACAGAAAAAAGAACAAAAAGAGGCAGAATTGCGTTTTGAATACAACGTGTATATCGGAACAGGTTGGCTTTATTCTGAATATGATGGAACGGTGATTGAAATTTTTAAACCGGAAGGAACCTTTGTTCAAAAAGGTGAAAAAATAGCTTTGATTTTGGGTCATGAAAAAAATGGTATTTATTTGTCTGCTTACGTTCCAATGGAACAGGGTAAAAAAATTAAAACGGGAATGAGTGCGTATTTTTCACCAGCTGCTGCTCCTGCAGAAAAATATGGTTATATTAAATGCGTTGTTCGTGAAGTCAGTGCCGTTCCTGTGGATATAGACACCATTAAAGCCGAATTGATGAATGATCGTTTGAGCCAATTAATCGTTGGAAATACTGTGATGATGCACGTCGTCGTTGAAATGATTCCTGATGAAAACACAGCAAGTGGATACAAATGGACAAGTAAAAAGGGGTATCCTCATAAAATTACGAACGGCATGATGGGAAAAGTCGTGTTTAATATTGGGTATAAACCGCCAGCAATGTTCGTTGTTCCTGCTATTCGTGAATTTTTAAATCAAACAAAAGCAATGCAAAGTAAAGCTGAATAAGTTGGTATCCGATGAACTTCCTTAAAAAAATTTGCTTAAAATTCAAATCACCTCGAAAAAAAACGCCTACAATTTTACAGATGGAAGCGTCTGAGTGTGGGGCTGCTTCTTTGGCAATGATTTTGGCTTATTACGGTCGGTATGAGCCATTGGAAGTTATGCGTGAAGTTTGCGGAATTTCTCGTGACGGAAGTAAAGCAAATTTAATTATGAAGGCTGCCCGTCATTTTGGATTAAACGTAAAAGGATATCGTGTTTTAGTTGAAAATTTGGATACTTTACCCACCCCGATGATTTTGTTTTGGAATTTTGAACACTTCGTTGTTTATGAAGGTCGTTCTAAAAATGGTAAGTATTTTTATTTGAATGATCCTGCAGTCGGACCGATTACCGTTGATCGCGAATTGTTTGAAAAATCCTATACGGGCGTGGCCATGACTTTTTCACCTGGTGAAAATTTCCAGAAAACGAAAAAGCCAACGGGGATTATTCGTTCCCTTATTCCAATGTTTAAAGGAATGAAGTCATACGGTGTTTCAATCGTTTGGGCTGGGTTGTTAATGGTTTTGCCAGGGATTTTAGTCCCAACGATTATGCAATTTTTCGTCGATCAAATTTTGCCTGGGAAAAAAGAATGGCTTGTTCCGTTAATTTTATTTTTGATTGCAACAGTTGTTTTACAAAACGTCTTGGTTTGGTTAGAATCTCTTGCTTTGCGTCGAGGTCAATTACAATTAACCGTCAATAATACACTGAAAACTTTAAATCAGATGTTTTCTTTACCTGCAAGATTTTTTATGCAAAGAACGAATGGGGATTTACAGACGCGCGTCAATTTGAATTCCATTGTTGCTGAAAAAGCATTTGGAACGATAGCTCAAAACGTCGTTCAATTTTTCACAGCTCTTTTTTATTTGGGGATGATGATTTGCTTTTCCCCATTGTTGACTTTGATCAACGTTGTATTTTTATTGTGCGACGTGGCTTGTTCCATTTATTTCTATAAAAGACGTCAAATTTTGAACCAAAGTTTGCAGATGATGGAAGTCAAGATGTTAAACAATTTGGTGTCTGGGCTATCTATGATTGAAAACTTACGTTCTTCGGGGCGTGAAAATGCCGTCTTTACCCAATGGACAGGTCAAATGGCGGAAACGAACAAAAAGCAAATGAATTTCCAAATTTCTGCTATTTATGCGAATATGCTTCCATCTGCATTAAACTCGATTAGTGGGGTTTTGATCCTGTGTTTGGGTGCTATTTTAGTGATGAACGGTCAGCTGACTTTCGGTGGATTATTAGCTTTTGAAACGTTGACCGCCGCTTTTTCTGCTCCATTTTTGGCTGTTTTGATGTCTGCAAGTGAATTACAAGTGATGAAAGCTGAAGTCGATCGTATCAATGACGTGTTTAATTATCAACCAGATAAGATGTTTAAGCCTGACGAAAAACAAGTTCGTCAAATCGATTTTGAAAGTCTTGAATTAAAAAATGTTACTTTCGGATATAATCCTCAATTGCCACCATTGTTGACAGATTTTTCTATGAAAATTTCAGCAGGGCAGAGAATTGCTTTTGTTGGGGCTTCTGGATCAGGTAAATCTACTTTGGCAAAATTGATCAATGGAACGTTGCCTCCATGGCAAGGTGAAATTTTGTTAAATGGTAAACCATACAGTGAATATACGCGTTCAGAATTTTATAATACCGTTGGTACAGTTGATCAGAATATCATTTTGTTTTCCGGGTCAGTTAGCCAAAATATGACGATGTTTGCTCCGCAATATGACGTGGAATCTTTAAACGATGCGTTAAAAGATGCAAGTATTCGTAATGAATTGACAGCTAGAGGTCCTGTGTTGGATCAAAAAATTGCAGAAGATGGGAGAAATTTTTCAGGCGGACAAAGACAAAGATTGGAAATTTCTCGAGTTTTGGCATATAAAACACCTTTGTTGATTTTGGATGAAGCAACGAGTGCTTTGGATCCTTTGACGGAAGTTGAAATTGATAAAGCCGTTCGCAGACGCGGTTGTGCTTGTATTATGATTGCTCATCGTTTGTCTACAGTGCGTGATTGTGATGAAATTATTATGCTTGAAAAAGGGCAAGTCATTGAACGTGGAACGCATGAAAGTTTGATGGCATTAAATGGTAAGTATGCTCATTTGATGAAGTTGGAGCAAAATCATGGATAAGTTTTTTTTACTAGATTCACCTGAAAAAAATTTTTCCGTCATTGATGGAGAATATTGTTTATTTTTAATTCATCAAAAAAATCAAATTTTATGCCATGATGAAACTGATTTTGGCGAATGTTTTTACGTAAAAAGCTTGCTTCCAGGGGATATCGTTTTCGGTCATAATCCGATTGTTTATGAAGATAAAACTTTCGTTTTTATGGTAAAGTCTATTTGCAAAGATTCTGTTTGTAAGCAAGATCAACATATTTCCCCAAATATGGCTGAATATATTCAGCATGATTTTTATTTGGAAATTAAAAATAGTTTTGCTTTTATTGAATCAAATGAACCTGATGAAATTTTAAAAACGCTCCTTTCTCATATTTATGAATCTAAGCAACGACAAACCTATATCAAGCTGAAAAATGATCAATTAACTCAAGGAGAATTGAATCAGAAAATAAAAGCTTTGGGTGAGATCGCAAATATTTCAGCCATTATTAAAGAAGAAAAAACAGACGTTCTGGCT
Source organism: Alphaproteobacteria bacterium (assembly GCA_024413465.1). Lineage (GTDB taxonomy): Bacteria > Pseudomonadota > Alphaproteobacteria > CAAGCB01 > CAG-977 > UBA2903. The sequence continues at coordinate 16,508 of JAKSVU010000023.1, read as the reverse complement.
GTTTGTTTGAAAAGAATTGCAAAAAAATATAAGTTCAAATTTGATGAAGTATTCGTTTCTAAAACGCTTGATATGCCGATGAAAAAACGCGTTTACCACGTTTTACAGAATATTGGTTGGAGATCCAGAAAAATCGGTTTGTCCGCTGGATTTACAACGCAAACAGCTGGATTAGTTTTGGGATTTAAAATTTTATCAAGAAACGAAGATGGTGAAGCTAATGAAATTACACCTGTCTTGTTAAATTTAGCATCAAATGGAAGTACCTGTTTTGATCCTGCCAATGGTGGAGGAAAAGTTTTCATTACGGCAAAAGATGAAAATAATTTTTTGCCAATAGGATACGTGTTCTATGAAACTTTTTCTCGAGAAAAAATGACAAGGTTATCTTTGGTAAAATTTGCTTTGTCAAATATACGTTCGGTTCTGACTTTGCTGATTATTATCGGTTGTTTTTCTGCAGGAATAGGAATGACTATTCCATTGGCAACGCAATACATTACTCAACATATTATTCCAACGGCAAATAAAATAGAATTAAATGAAATTTTATACGTTTTAATTTTGCTTCAAGTCGTTCGTGTGTTCGTTGACGTTGTTCCAGCAATGTCTATGACGCTGTTTGCAACAAGTCAGTATGAACGCTTTCAGGCGGCTGTTTTTGACCATATTTTGCGTATTCCCGTTAATTCGTTCAGAAAATATGATACAGGTGATATGACGGATCGTATTTTGTCTGCTTCAAAGGTTCAAGAAACTATTTTTGGTGTGATTACGAAACAGCTTTTACAATCTATTTTCTCGCTGAGTGGCGTCGTTATGATGTTTTGGTATAGCTGGGAGATGGCTTTGGTCGGGATTGCGTTCGTTTTTATTTATTGCTTTATATTCTTGGTGTTGTCTCAAATAAATTTAAAGGCTTTACATACTCAAAGAGAAGCTTCAGGTAAAGTGAGTGGTTTGTTAAAGCAATTCTTTGATGGGATTATCAAAATTCGTGCTGCAGGGGCAGAACAACGCATTTTATCTCGTTTTACGGATGATTTTTCCGTCAAGGTTGAACAGAATTATTTCATTTCAAGAAACTCTGCTATTCAAAAAGTGATTTTATCCATTATTCCAATGCTGATTTCAATTGTCTTTTATTGTATGGCAGGTGGATTGACGGAAATGAAAATCAGTTTGCCTTTGTTTATGGCTTTTATTTCTTCCTTCCAAATGTTCCAATCAGGATTATTCGGGGTGGTAGATGGAATATGGACTTTGTTGGTTATTAAACCAGAAATAGATCGTTTGTTGCCTATTTTACAAATTGCTCCAGAAGATAACGTAAAGCGTTTTGATTGTGGTGTTTTAGATGGAAAAGTTGAACTTTCACACGTTAATTTCAGATACACGCAATCTGGTCCGCTTGTTTTGGATGACGTTTCTATTGAAGTGCATCCGGGGGAATTTATCGCAATTGTTGGTCCTTCTGGTGCAGGAAAAAGTTCGTTAGTTCGTTTGCTGCTTGGTTTTGAAAAACCTGAAAAGGGAGCAATTTATTATTCTGGTAAAGATTTATCTAACCTTGATTTGCAATCTGTTCGTCGTCAATTAGGTGTGATTTTACAATCTGGAAAAGTGTTGCCAGAATCTATTGCGACAAACGTTTTGATTGGAACAGATTACAAAATACAAGATGCATGGGAAGCTTTGGAACAGGCCTCTTTTGCTGATGAAGTAAAAGAAATGCCGATGGATATTCATACGCTTGTTTCTCCTGAAAATATTTCTGGAGGACAACAGCAACGCATCTTGATTGCAAGAGCTTTGATTGGAAAACCAAGTATTATTATTATGGATGAATCAACAAGTGCTTTGGATAACGTGGCTCAGGATAACGTAAAGAAAAATATGGAAAAATTACACACAACCCGTATTGTTATTGCTCACAGATTATCGACGATCGTTCAAGCAGATAGAATTTACGTGATGGATAAAGGAAAAATTGTCGAACAGGGTAATTTTAAAGAATTAATGGCAAAAAATGGCATGTTTAAAAAATTGGCTGAACGGCAGTTGGTATAGGAAAAGGACTAATAAATGAAAAATACAGTTATTGTGATTCTCAGTTTAGTTTGTACATTTTTAATTGCAAACACGATTGGTGTTTTTGATTTTATTTCTTTATCAAATCATGATGAAACGATTGTGTATCGTCAAAAACGCGAAAAAGCTGTTAATCTTGCTGAAAAATATAAAATCGTTTTCTTGTATAGTGATGATGAACCTTCTGCCGTAGGAGAATTTTATGGATTAAAGGAGGCTTTTGAACAACTGAATAAGACGGCTGAAAAAAAATACGAATTTATTGTTGAGTCAAAAGTCAAAAGCTTGGTTGATTACAATCGTACTTTGCAAAAATATAATGATGATTTTTCCGTAGCAGCCGTTATTGGTCCAACACATTCTGGTTTTACAATGTCTGCTCGAGCATTGGCATCTATGTATGCAATGCCACTTTTATCTTCGACAACGTTCTGTAGTGAACGTCTTGCTCCGTTAAATTTTGATATGTATCAGCCAATGTATCCGCCTTTGGAACAATGGGTAGAATTGATCGGAAGACACGTCGATCAACAATCTACTAAAAAACTTTTAATTGTTAGCCCTCAAAAAGGAACTTTTGGTGATTTCTTTGCAACGATAATGGAACGTTTTAGTACGACTAAACTGGATTTAGATGGAAGTTATCGTTTAAATTATACGGAACCTTTGAAAACCCCAGAATTGATAGATTCAATAAAGTTCTTTTCAAAAGATAAAGATGTTGGCAGTATTCTGTACACAGGTGATTATGAAGATTTCGAGACTTTTTATGAACTTGTTCAAGAATATTTTCCAAATGCTACTATTTATGCTAATGATGCAATGTACGTTGAGGAAGTTTTCCAAAAATCGTATAAAAATAAATTCTATTTGCCTAGATTGGAAATTTCTGTAGATGATCAATACGTTCAGTATTTCCAACAAAAATATGGCATCAAACCGCATTATGTAACACTTACTGCACAGGAACTTGTATATTCTATTGATAGAACGCTAAAAAAGATGAAAAAATATGACGTTGTTCAATTTATGAATTTGTTCAAAGAAGAAGTGAAAAATTTCAATGAACGAAATCATCTTTCTTTGCAGTTGATAAATTACGAAGCAAAAAATTAAAAAAAAGACAGATTTAACGAGAATTTTTACCGAATTTTTATATTTCTCCATTTAAAATGGGGCAGGTTTATATAAATTCTAAGGATGATTTTCGTGATAGGAATTATCGTTTTACTCAGTTTGTCAATCGCTTCCACGTTATTGTGGATCGGAATGATGTGTTTCTACGTCTATACGCGTATAGGTTGGGTTCAACTGTTTGCTCAGTCCATCAATGATTTAGCTACTTTGTCTGCAATAACATTCGTGCCAGTCATTGGTTTATGGTTGGTTGTGGGGCTGATTTACAATACGCTTCATATGAAAAAACAAGGCAATACAATTAACTTTTTGTTGTCTCAAACGCGTAAAGCTGCAGACCATTCTGAATCAATGGTGCGTGCTTTACAAGAATTACAAGTTCAAACTCGTAGTTCTATCGTTTTGCATAATGCTGAGTTTTTCTTGGATGAATTAAATGATTTATTAGGTGATATTTTAATTCGTTTGGGAATGCTTCAACCTAATCAAGTCGAATTGATTTGGAAACAGATTGGCGATGGCAATAAATGGGCTTTTTGTAAATCTGTTTTATACGTTGCAGATAATTCCCCTCGATTTGAAGAAGATTTTATGCGTCATTTGATAAAAGATGATATTTTGAATACTTACGTTCGTTCTTTCTGTTATCGTTTTGAACAAATGTTTACGATTTTGGAACATCATGATATTGAAAATTATTTAACGAAAATTTTGGAAGAAGATTCTGTTGGACGTGTTTATAAATACTTCGTTGATGCTTGTCGTAAAGTTGATGCAATTAAAAATCCTCCTCCAGAACCAGCCGTTCCAGTTCAATTTAGAGAACCAGAAGAACCTGTTCAGAGTTATTATAGTGAAAATGCTGAAGAAGAAAATCAGCAAACGGTTATTGAAGAACGCAAAGAAGTTTATTATGATGATCCGGATCCAGTTCCTGAATATGCAGAAGAAGAGGTTTCATTCCCTTCTTATGAGGAACCAATTCAAAATCAACCTGTTCAACAACAACCAGCTGTTGAAGAGCAAAGGCCTGCATCTTCTCCATTTGGATTTTTAAGAGCGACAAGATAATTTTAAGGATAATACGATGAATTTTGATTTTTCCATTCCTACAAAAGTGTTGTTTGGTTGTGGTAAATTAGACGAATTAAAGCGTGAAAAATTACCTGGAAAATTTGCGCTATTTGTTTCTTCGCGCGGAAACATTATCAAAGATTTGGGATATTATGATCGTTTAGTTCAAATCTTGAAATATCAGGGAATTGAATTTTTGGAATATAATGAAATTTCATCTAATCCAACAAAAGATGAAATTATGAAAGCGGCTCAATATGCGCGTGATAATTTTTGCGATTTTGTGATTGGTTTAGGCGGTGGAAGTGTTATTGATTCCGCAAAGGCAATTGCTTTTATGGCTCGTAATCCAGGTGATTTATGGGATTACATCTTTACGGGATCAGGTAAAGGGTTGCCTGCTAAAAATGAAGCACTGCCTGTTGTTGCCGTTTTAACAACAGCTGGAACAGGAACGGAAACTGATCAATGGATGGTGATTACCAATACAGATTTGAATGAAATGATTGCTTATGGTGTTCCATCAACTTTTCCTAAATTATCAGTCGTTGATCCTGATTTAAGTGCCTCTATGCCCACCTTTTTAACGGCTATTACGGGGTTTGATGCATTTTTCCATGCTGCAGAAGGATTTATTGCAAAAACTTCAACGCCAATCAGCGAAGCTTTTTCATTGCAAGTTATGCGTTTGGTGTCAAAATATTTGCCTCGTGCTGTTCAAAATGGAAATGATATGGAAGCTAGATCGAATATTTCTTTGGCAGGAATGTTGTCCGGGATGATTCAATCTACGTCAAGTTGTACTTCCTTACATGCAATTGAACATGGCTTGACCTGTTTTCATCCGGATTTACATCATGGAGCAGGGTTGTTGATGATTTCTGAAAGCTATTTCAATTTCTTTGCTAAATACGTTCCAGACAGATTTATTAAAATGGCTCATATTTTAGGGGCTACGACAGATGACGTCCCAGAAGAAGAAAAACCTTACGTTTTTGTTCAAGCTATGACTGAATTGCAAAAACAATGTGGCGTATATCATTTAAAAATGTCTGATTACGGAATTACGATTGACGATATGGAAAAAATGGCTCGTAATGCTCATAAAACGATGAGTAATTTGTTTGCTATGGATAGATATCCATTGTCATTAAAAGAGACCGTTGATATTTTAACCAAATCATTCAGATAAGATTTTTTTGATAAAATCTGTTTTCGCTTGAGTATAATTATCTCGATTATGTTCGAATTTTTTCCATAATTGTAGTTTCAGCGTTTCATACTCTTTTGCTTTGTTTGGATGGGCATTGAGGTAATCACGAAATTTGATTTCGTCATTGTCTCCAACATATCTAACATGAATGTGGAAAACTCGTTCTGCAAAACCTTGTTCTGTATATCCTTTGTTGAAAGAAATTCGTTTTGTTTCTTCGGACATACAGATATATCCATGTGTTACGAATAAATCTTTTATTTTAAAAATATCGAAACTGTGAGGTATTTCTATCAAAATATCAATAATTGGTTTGGCCCAAATATCTTTGATGGCAGTGCTACCGATATGAGTTATTTGAACTTCAAGAGGCAAAAACGTTTTTAAAAAAGAATATTCTTCTTGATACCAGTTTTCCCAATAATCTTTGTGTTCTGTTAAAAAAATAGGAAACAAAGCCCAAAGTTCTTCTAGCGTCATTTCTGAAAGTTTTTTAGTCAAAATTTGTGTTTCCTCAAATCAATTTTAATATTCAAACAAGGAAAGTAAGTTTTCTTTTGATAACTTGTTGAAGGTAACTTCATCATCACTGTTTTCTATGATTGAACGGGCTAAGTCTGCTTTTGATTCTTGCAACTTGATAATTTTTTCTTCGATTGTGTTTTTAGCAACGAGCTTAATAACGTTTACTTTCTTCGTTTGGCCAATACGGTGAGCACGATCTGTTGCTTGATTTTGTGCAGCTTCATTCCACCATGGATCGCAATGAATAACCATATCTGCGTTCGTCAAGTTTAATCCAAAACCACCAGCTTTTAATGAAATGAAAAAGATTTTAGCTTTATCATTTTGAAAATCATCAATTAATGGTTGGCGATTTTTTGTTGCTCCGTGAAGATATAAAAATGGTTCGTTTGATATTTTTTTCCATTCACGCTGAATCAGTTCTAACATCGTCGTAAATTGTGAAAAAACGAGCACACGATGATTGTTTTCAACAATGGATTGTAATAACTCTAAACACGCATCAACCTTGCCAGACCCCCCTTTATAGTTGTTTATGTATAATTCTGGGGAACAACATAGTTGACGCAATCGTGTCATTTCACTGAGGACTTGAATCTTGTTTTTCTTAAATTCAGCATCTGATTGCATTTGTAAAGTTATATACAATTTTTTTGCAGCGGCTTCGTAAAGTTCAGCTTGTTTTTCCGTCATCTGAATAAATGAATTATTTTCAATTTTTTCAGGTAAATCTTTCAAAACGTCTGCTTTTTTACGGCGAATTAAAAACGGAGCAATCATTTTTGATAATTGTTCAACAGCTTTTTTGTCTTTATCTCGCGCAATAGGTCGTTCAAATTTTGTGCGGAATTTATCGTAAGAAAATAAATAAGTTGGCATGAGGAAGTCATAAATTGACCACAAATCACTCAGTCTGTTTTCGATTGGTGTGCCGGTTAAAGCAAAACGATGTTTTGCTTTTATTTTTTTAACGGCATTTGCTCCAAGCGTATGGGCGTTTTTAATAAATTGAGCCTCATCTAACAAACAACAATCAAATTTTTGTTTTTCATAAAGAGAAATATCGCGTTTTACTGTGTCATAATTTGTGATATTAAAATGAAAATTTTTACAATTTTTTATTGCTAGTTTGCGTTCCTTTGCTGTTCCCGTTATTGTTTGAACAGTTAAGTTCGGTGCAAATTTATGGATTTCTGATTCCCAATTGTAAATGATAGACATCGGGCAAATAATCAAGCAATTTATATTTGGATTTTTATTGATTTCTGATTGCATAAGCGTAATAAATTGCAACGTTTTTCCCAACCCCATATCATCAGCCATAATTCCACCTAAACCGTAGTGATATAAGGTGCTGAACCATTTAAATCCATCTTGTTGGTAAGGACGCAATTGGGCATTTAGATTTTCAGGAATAACAACTTCATTTTTTGAAAAATCATCGACCTGTTGAATAATTTTTTTAAATGAGACGTCTTGTTGAATTTGAGCTTGTTTTGATTCTTTTAAAATGCTGTTTAAATAAAAAGCATGATGGATGTCTAAATCTTTAATTCCGTTTTGAAAATCTTTATTCGTTAAATGAAGACCATCTTTTAATTCTGTTAAAATATCTAAGCTGTCATTTTGTTCGGAAAGGTCAATTAGTTCTCCAGATTTTAAACGATAAAACTTTTTCTTTAACTGATAGCTTTCTAAAATTTTGTTAATTTCATCAATGTTAATATCCCCAATTGAAAAATTCATTTTCAATAAATCGGATTGGACTTGAACACCTAAAGAAAGTTTAGGTTTTTTAATTTGCGTTAATTTATGCAGAGATTCATCTGTGTAAATTTTAGCTAACTGATTTAATTCTTTAATTCCTTTTTGAATAAAATCATAAAAATGATCTTCATCTTCGATTAAAAAGACAGTCTTAGATTTTTCAAGAATGGTTTGTAATGGCAGTTCCGTTTGTTCTTCGGTATTTTCAGCAGAAACTTGTTCTTCCAGCGTAAATAAAGACGTATCTTGATTTGTTGTATCTTGATATTTAATTGGGAAATACTTTTTCAGAATATCTAATATTTGATTTTCTGTTTCAATATCTCTGGCTAATTGGATTTTTTCCTGAACGGCAATGTCATAAACGGTTGAACCATATTTGACACAAGCACAACAACGAATAACGTTTTTATGAGTTGCTTGAATAAATAAATAAACTTCAGGTTTCAATTTCTTGTACTGAGAAAAATCAATATCTTTGATTTTAAAATTCGTGTATTTGCTTAAAATTGGATATAAACCTGAATAAAAATCAGCAAAATCGTTTTCTGAAAGTTCATTAGATATTTTTTTAGCTTTACTGTTCGTTTTATTTTCAATTAAGCGTAAAATATCAATTGCTTCGCGAAAACATTCATCACTGCAACGATAAAAAGCATTGTCTTGAAAAATGTAGGCTTCTTTTTTCCCAATGAACGTTTTGAAATTTGAAGTCGTAATAATGGCCCCTTGATTGACAGGTGTGACTTCAATGTCAATTACAGGATTGCCTGCTGGATAAACTGGAACAGGGCCATTGTTCGTTGAAATTAGGTCGTTTTCAAAACAGGTGAGTAACTGGGCTAAATCTGAATTTGATAAGTAGATATATCTGTCAGAAGAGTAAAAATAACCACATTCTTTAAATTCTTCATTTTTTTCACAAACGATATCTTTTAAGACGCGATAAATTTTTTGAGAATTGGGTGTAAAAATATTCAAATTGTGGCGAAATTCTAGGGATTTGTTGTAAGCAAAATTTTTGCTCCAGCATATATTTGTGATTAATGCGTAAATATCATTAACGACGTATTTTCTTTTGTTCCCAATTTTACAATCTAAGGCATAAAAACAATCGTTAAAACGTATTTGATGGGGAGATGAAAAATGACATTCAATTTCCATATCTCCAAAACCGGTTAAGGTGCTTTCGACTTTTTTTTGATTAATAAATTGAATAGCATTTGAAAATTTTGAATTGGTTGACAAAATTGTCATTTGCTGTTTGTTCATATCCCCGTTTGCAGGGTTATAATCTTTCAACGCTAATCCAAGCGCACAACAATGTTTACAGGGACCTTGATACATATAATAAGCAGGGCAAGAACAATCAAAATTTTTGATATTTCCTTCGGTGTCAATAGAGATGGAACAAGAATAACAGTTATTATCAGAACCATCGACAGCAGCTTCAGCCGTTAGCAAACTTTTTTCTTTGTTGTAATCAACTGAGATTTCTTGAATCAGATTATCATGATAAACAGCTTCTCCGCGTTGAAAAGCCGTATATCTTTGCCAAGGTGTCAAAATAATCTTCATAATCGATTGTCCATAGTTAATTTATAATTTTAGCTTAATATATTAATATGACAAATAACGACACTCGTTTGGTTTTTATAAATCAATGTCATCAACGAATTTTGCATGTTCTTTGATGTATTGGAAGTGCATTTCTGCGTGATCTCCCATCAATTTTTCCAAAAATTCGCTGGTTAATTTAACGTCATCTTGTTCTTCTTCAACAGATTTATCTGGGACTTTAACACGAATTAAAATACGCGTATTTTTATCCATAGTGGTGTCTTTTAATTCTTTAGGATTCATTTCCCCTAAACCTTTGAAACGGCTGATTTCAACTTGATCAGGTGTTTTCTTTAATTTTTTAAGTAAAGCATCTTTGTCAGCATCATCAATAGCGTAATATCTTTTATCTTTGTATTTGATACAATACAAAGGTGGAACCGCTAAATAAAGATGTCCGTTTTCAATCAATTGAGGTGTTTCACGATAGAATAAAGTCATCAATAAAATGGTAATATGGGCTCCATCAACGTCAGCATCGGTCATAATGATGATTTTGTTATAGCGTAATTTTTCTTCATTATACTGATCACGACGGCCAGAACCAAGGGCTTCAAGAATATTGTTGACTTCTTCACATCCCATAATAGCTGCTTGACTTGCTTTTGCAACGTTTAAAATTTTTCCACGAATAGGTAAAATTGCTTGTGTTTTACGATCGCGAGCTTGTTTTGCGGAGCCACCAGCGGAATCCCCTTCGACGATAAATAGTTCTGTGTCAGCAATTGATGAATGTGAGCAATCTGCCAATTTTCCGGGCAGGCGAGAATGTTTTCCTGTTCCTTTTGAGCGGACTGTTTCCGCCATTTTTTTCAATTCAATACGTTGTTGAGAACGCTCTTGAATATAGCTTAAAACGTTCGTTGCATTTTTCGTATCAGCAGATAACCAGTGATCAAATTGATCTTTAATTGCTGAATCAACTAAACGCGTTGCTTCTGGTGAACCAAGTCGTTCCTTTGTTTGTCCTTGGAATTGAGGTTCTTTCATAAATAATGAAAAGACTATTCCTGCACCACCAACAACGTCGTCAGCTGTAATTTCATCTGATTTTTTATTCAGCATTTCAGCATAACTACGAATAGAACGCGTTAAAGCTGTTCTTAATCCTGTTTCGTGTGTTCCTCCTTGAGAAGTACGAATAGTATTACAGAAAGAATGGACAAAACCTTTTGCCCCGTCTTCAAGCCACGTAATTGCCCATTCAATATATCCTGATCCGTCAGATAAATCTGTACGACCCGAAAATGGTTTTGATGAAACTTGAACGGCGTCCTTAATTTTGAAATTTAAGAAATCTTCCAAGCCGTTAGGATATTTGAAAATTTCTTCCGTAGGAATTTTATCTTCTTCGGTTAATAATGAAGCGTCACATTTCCAACGAATTTCCACACCTTTAAATAGAAAAGCTTTCGTTCTAGCCATTCTGTATAAAACTGCAGGACGAAATTTTTGTTCTTCACCAAAAATTTCAGTATCTGGTTTAAAAATAACAGTCGTTCCTCGGCGGTTTGCAACTGTTCCTAAATTTTCCAAAATGGAAGTTGGTACCCCACGACTGTATGATTGACGCCATAAAGTTTTTTCTCGAGCAACTTCAACAATCATTTCACTGGATAACGCATTTACAACTGCAGCACCCACACCGTGTAAACCACCGGAAACGTTATAAGCTTTTCCTCCAAATTTACCTCCTGAGTGTAAAGAGGTCATAATGACTTCTAATGCTGATTTGTCAGGATACTTTGGATGAGGATCTACAGGAATTCCACGCCCATTATCTTTGACACGAAAAGATCCGTCAGCTAATAATTCAACTTCAATTACAGTTGCAAATCCTGCGACAGTTTCATCCATAGCGTTATCTAAAATTTCAGCAGCCATGTGGTGATATGCCGTGTCATCTGTTCCCCCAATATACATTCCGGGACGACGACGGACAGGTTCAAGACCTTCAAGGACTTCAATATCTTTTGCTGAATATTCTTCCGTAGGTTTAGCTTCTACAAAAGACGTTTTTGAAGAGGAAATATCACTAAATAAATCAGACATTTTATCTCACTTTTTTTGAATTTGATTTTTTAGGAGCAGGGAAATTGATTGAAAAAATTGTGTAAAGTGAATCAATAAAAGATTCATCAAATAAAATTTTTCCAGAAAACCAGCTTGGATACTGTTCTTTAAAAAACGTTTCAAAACGCTTCGTCCAAGATCTGTCTTCATCCAAAGCAACGGCAAAAGGCAAATGTTTGTTGTATAAGGAACGAATGCGATTTTCTTGATTACGCATAGACATAAACAACGTTTCATCTTGCTTAGCAAGATATTGCTTGTATCCTTCAAGGTTGTCTAACATTGATTTCCCAGCAACTGATGGCATTTGCAAGATGTGATATGCAACTGCAATACCAACAAAACTGATTCCTAACAAAATAGCTGTTAAAGCTGTTGTTGAAACGCTTAAAGCAATCAAAGAACGAACAAAAATACTAGTCAAACAAGCAACGCTGACAATTTTGAATAAACATCTTTTTGCTTTTTCAAATTTTTTAATTGTTCGCCCAATGAAATATAAACCAATGAATGAAGCAACTGCAATCAACGTAATGATGGCTGTTTGAACAGGGAACATAGATACGACGGATAAAGCAACCAGTTCAACCAACAAAAGTAACATTCCGAACCAGAATTGAGCCATTGGGAACTGAACGAAATTTGATTTGTATTCGCTCTTCATATATTTTTCGAGAAGATCAGAAATGCGTCCTAATTTCAATCCTGCAGAACGATCAAGTGTGCAACTTGTTTCAGATTTTGCAAATAAAAGTGGAACAATTTTCTTTTCCATTTTTGATAACATTTTCGTGTTATCACTCAATTTAATCAGTTTTAATTTTCCATTTTCTTCTTCAAAGGATAAAAACTTTTTGGAAGCCATATTTAACAAAGTAATAAATACGGATTTTGGTCCAATTTGATTGTGTAAAGCATAATACAAAACAGCAGGGGACAAACTGTCTTTTCTGATTGAAACGGATGAAGCAGGAACGTTATTCTTTTTCAAACTTAAATACGTTGCGTAATAATACAAGGCAAGAATAAGTAATCCTAATCCAACGACAGCTAAAGTGCCATATTCAGTAAAGAATAAATCAGCTTTTTGTTGTCTTAAACTTGGCAAAGCATGTGGATCAACCCAGTTTGTAATGACAGTCATTCCGTTATACGGTGCTAAAGGATAATTTAAAACGAATGACGTATCGCCACTAGCATCTTTTTTCACTTTAACGTTTTCAGTAGATGCACGATTACCATCAGCAGCAACGCCTTGACGAGCTAAAACTTTAGCATATTGAGGATAAAGGACTGTTGCTCCTGCGCGTGTAACAGGGATATCCCAGGCATTTCCTGTAACAGGCCAAATCAATTCGCTGAACATATTCCCTTGTTCGTCTGGATATTCAACAATACGGTGGTAATTGATGTAAGTTAAAGAAAAAATATGAACGCCAGGTGTAAGAGAATTAAAATCTTTTAATTCTAAAACGAGATTATCACCCTCTGGTTTTAATTCATAAGGAATATATCTGCCATCTACACCTGTTTCCAAAACTTGAATTTGTGTTCTGTGTTTTTTACCGGCTCTGTCTTCAAAAAATTTAGGGAATATACGACGGATACCTTTAAAATCTTTTTCATTTGGTTCTACAATGCGTTGAATTGTTTCCATAATACGAACGTTATTATCAGAAAGAATTTCAATACGGGTGAAAAAATAAGGAATGTGTTTTACGAATGGAACTTCAATAAAAGTATGATTTCCCATGGAAATAACGGTTTTTTCACCGGCATAGTCAAGAGTGTATAATCTATCTTGATTAGCATTTTCGTTTAAACGAAGTGTTTCATCTTTTGGGGTGAGCATATTAAAATTTTGAGGCAATCTTGAAAAAATTTGTCCATCCAAACCGGCAGCTTCACCTTCTCGACTAGCAACGTAATCGCGTAATTGATCCATACGCACGTCCATTCTTGATTTTTGCTGTTCAGGTTCAAATTCCCCTAAATCCCCATTTCCCATCATAGTGTTTGGGTTAATTTGCATTTGTTGGAACATTTGAGCCATTCCAGGAACGCTTGATGGACTAAATCCTTGTTGAACCTTAGAAGATTTGGCTAAACAAGGTTGTGATAATAATATCAATAAAAATAAAATTTTAAACACTATTCAGAACCGTTTTTTTCAATATTGGAAATAAAATAATTTATCATTTTTACATTATTTTTCGTTGAAGTGCAATATCAAAATTGCATCAAAAAACATCACTTCCCTCTAAATAGAGAAGTGATGGATTTAAAACAAGCTAAGAAACTTTTTGATTTCTTTATTAATAACTTTTACAAAAGTAAGAATCACCAATTCTTGCATTTATCATATTTTGTGTCATCATTCAGATCATGCATAATTACCTTGAGACACTGTTCTGGACTAAAGCATTCTCTTTTAAGAGCAGCTTGCCGATCAACTTCTTTTTCACACTCCATTTCAGCTTGCTTTTCACATGTCATTCTACAGTGTGTACGAGTTGAACCACCAGCAAGGCAATCTGACACACAATCAGCATGTGCTACGGAAGTTGCAATAAACATCGATAGTATTAATAGCTTTTTCATTTGCTTCCTCCCTTAATTATAAATCAAGGTATCTAAACAACATATCAGATTCATTGTACTCCATAATTTATTACTTGTTAACAAGTTTTTATAAGATTATTTTTTAGCAAATCTCAAGTTATTTGTGTTTATCTTGATTTTTTTACCTCGCCTTGCAGGGAGAGGACATCTTTTGTTGGTGAATTTTTTTCTAAAAAATGAACCTTACAAAAGAACGGTGAGGGGGCTTTAAAAAATTTTCTTTTTTTTTCGTAACCATTTTTCATTTCATCCGTTACACAATCAGAAAGAACGTTTTTAATGGAGGAAAATCATGACAAAAGATAAAGCAAAAGACGTTGATCATTTAATTAAAGCTGCTTTTGATTTACCAGCTCCGGAAATGCCTAACGTTTTCGATGAAGTTATCGAATTGACAGATGAAGATATGGAATATTTAGCAGCTGCTAAACATAATTCTATGGATGTTAGTGTCAATAAAATATAGCTAATATATAACAAATCATTCTTTGTATTAAACTTTTAAAGGAGAACAGCTATGACAAAAACAGAAAAAAATATGATCGAAGAAACAAAAAATGAAGAACTTGTTGAATTAAATGACGAAGAATTGACAACTATTGATGCTGGTTCTGTACGTGCGAAAAAAGGTGTTGCGACAAGACGACGGGATTATTGGTCTTAAAGCAGGGAAAAATTTTGATAAGATAATACTGCCACTTTTAAGGGGATAAATTTATTTTTAAAAATTTTTTTGTAACTATTTTTCATTTTATCTGTCATGCTAAATATAAGGAACATTTTTTAGGAAAATGGTCATGGAAAATGAAAACAAATTAAAAGCAGTACAAGAAAAAAAGATGATGAAATTGTTGAATTAAAAGATGAAGATTTGAAAACAGTTTCGACTGGTTCTTCAAAAAAATTTCTCTATCATTTTATTCATTAAAAAAAAACTTGACAAAATAGACAAAAAAAATATTCTTGTTACTAATGCGGAAAATAACAAGGATGTTTTATAATGTCATTAGAAATAGATTATTCAGAAAAACCAATTAGTTTAGAAACAAAAGAACAAACTCAAGAAGCATTAAAACAGTATTTATCTATGAGTTTTCAAAGAAAGGAAACACGTGTATTACGTGATAATTTGAGAGGTTCTTCTTTTTTAGATAAAGCTATTGAAGATGAAATGAAATTCCGAGAAGAACAAGTCAAAAAGTATGATACTCCAAAAGCAAGAAAAGAATTGAAGTATAATGAATTGAGTGATTATTTTTCAAATCTGAAGTTTGGAAAAGGAAATGATCATTTGTCAGAAAAGGAAAAAGACAAAGCTGAAACAAGAGGCGTTTTGTCTGATTTTAAAGGTTTTGACCATTGTATAAAAGCTGTAGTAGCAGGAGGATTGGTAGTTACAGCAGGTCTTGCTGCAGCAGGTGTTGCTAAATTAGGAGGTGTAGATCCAACTGTTGTATCAATGGCTATTATCAAGGCCACTTCTTTAGGAAGTGCTGTTATGTCTGCAGGTGGTTTGACTTTATTAGGTAGAAAAGCACTTTCTGCAGCTTATGTTAATAAAGGTGGAAGAGAATTATTTGAAGCAGAAGAAAATTTGAACAGTTTGAAATGTTTGAAAGATGTTCTCCATAGAGATCAAATTAGAGAGGAACAAGATAAAACTAAAAAATCTTTACAAGGTTCAATCATGCAAGTAGCAAATAAACAAAAAGCTGTTCAAAATCAAGTTATAGCATCAAAAATAATGTCTCGTTGAAATAAAAGATGTTTAATTAAATGTCGGTTATAAGCCTATTCTAATAGAAAGATTTTTTATTAGAGTGGGAAATTATTTTTTCAAACAGTTTTACATTAATAAAAGCGTAGAATTTAAATTGAACTATCAAGCTATTAAACAAGTTAGAGATACAGTTGGTAATCAAGTAAAATTTATTTTTAAATCTGTTCTAAATTCCAAACATTATCTAAAATTATGAAAAAAATGAAATATAAAAGCTGTTGCTATTTTATACAAAATATTGCTACATTTTATTACACAAGGTTTAATAGTTCGTACAAATTCTTCTAAACATAATGATGTAAATCAAAAATATGTAGTAGCTACAAAACACACCTATTAAAACAAATCTTCCATATTTAATAACAGTGTTTAACCTGTCCTTTGATGATTAAGATAAATAAAATTTGTATTAATAGTCTTTTTTTGTAACTATTTTTCATTTCATCCGTTACATATTTAGAGAAACATTTTCAATGGAGGAAAAAATGACAAAGGATAAAGCAAAAGACGTTGATTATTTAATCAAAGCAGCTTTCGATTTACCGGCTCCAGAAATGCCTAACGTTTTCGATGAAGTTATCGAATTGACAGATGAAGATATGGAAT
>JAKSVU010000022.1 GCA_024413465.1 Alphaproteobacteria bacterium | reverse complement strand
AAAAGATTGGTGAGGGGGTTAAATTTTCAATCTTATAAGTTTAAACTGTCTTTATTAAGCAAAAAATCCAATACACCCATTGTAACAATTCCGTATTCATCACGAGATAATTTTATATCTTGTTGAACTAAAATAATCTTTTTAAAACCATCCATAATTTTTTTTAAAGACTTTTTTTCCTGTTCCATTTTTTCAAAATTAGACATTTCAAAAGCAGATTGAATATAAAATCTTTTACTACTTTGATTTACAACAAAATCAATCTCCAATTTTTTTCTGTTATATCCCTTACTTTTATCTTCTTTTTTTTCTAAACATTCAACAACACCAACGTCAACGTTATACCCTCTACAACGCAACTCATTATAAATAACGTTTTCCATAATATGATTTTCTTCTTGTTGTCTAAAATTTAGCCAAGCATTTCTTAATCCAACGTCTTCGAAATAGTATTTTAATGGTGTTCCTATATATTTTCTGCCCTTTACGTCATATCTATTCACTTTATTGATTAAAAAAGCATCTTGTAAATATTCTAAATACGAATTTATCGTATTTGGCGAAATTTCACTTTTCAAAACTGTTTTAAACGTATTTGATATTTTTTCCACATTTGTTAAAGAGCCAACAGATGATGACAATATATTTAAAATATCCTCCATAGCTCGATCATTTTTAACATTATATTTGTTTTTTATATCTTTAAGATACGTTTCCTGAAATAGATTTTTCAAATAATCTGATTTTTGCTCATCACTTTTTTTAGTTAAAATTAATGGCAACCCTCCAAAAGTATAATAGTCTTTCCATGCATCAAATTTTGAACCTGAATAAGCAGACAAAAATTCACTAAAAGAAAGTGGATAAACATGCACTTCATCTCCTCTTCCTCTGAATTCTGTCAATACGTCCTTTGATAGAAATTTTGAATTGCTTCCCGTAACATAGACGTCAACGTTTTTTATATGAAGTAAAGAATTTAAAACAGATGAAAAATCATCCATCATTTGAATTTCATCTATAAAAATATAGTAATCCTGTTGATCCGTTATTTGTTGTTTTACATATTCCAAAAAAACGTCAGGATTACGATATTTTTCATTTTCTTTCATATCTAATTGCATTTGAATGATTTGAACTTGGCGTACTCCAATAGAAATAAGATACTCGTAAAATATATCAAAAAGTAAAAAAGATTTTCCAACCCGTCGCAAACCTGTAATCACTTTGATTAAATTGTTTTGTTTTCGATCTATTAAATCTTGTAAATATTTTTGTCTTTCTATAATCATAATTTTTATCCATTGAAGATTTTTGCAAAAATTGCTTATTTTCTTCAACAAGAATATCAAATATATCTGCTTTATTCAAGTTTATCATTGAATATTTTTGCAAAAATTGCTTATTTTCTTCAATAATTATCTTTATTTTTCTTATTCCCCCATGCTAGGGGGATGAACGCAGTTCATGACGCCGACAGGCGGTCCCGAAGGGACGAGCGAAGCGAGCAACAATTTCTTAGCGAAAAATGAGCTTAGAAATTCTTTAGGGGTAGTCGAAAATTTTCCAAAAGATTGGTGAGGGGGCTTAACCTCCTCTATTCCTTTGGAAATCTTTTGCGAACTTGAATACAACAAATATACAAAACCACTGAAGCTACGAGCCACGACAATGGATAGGAAAAAAATAAGCCATAGAACGAATGATATTCTGGGGACTGAAAAAGCGTAGCAATCCATAAGACTCTTAATCCACATGCACAAATCATACAGACGATCATCGGTATTAACGTTGTTCCCATACCTCGCAATGCCCCACTCAACGCATCCATTGAACCACAAATAAAATACGTTCCTGCGACCATACGCAAACGCATCATTCCTGCTGAAATAATTTCTGGATCTGACGTATAAACTTGTAATAAATACGGACCAAATAAAACGACTATTCCCCCCAAAACAGCCCCTATTACCACTTCACACCCAACAATCAAACGTCTAATTGTATCAATCCTTTTAAAATTTTTTGCCCCGATATTATGGCTTGTGAATGTTGTAATCGTTGCTTGAAAAGAATTTATCGCAATCCAAATAAAAAATTCTATATTATGAGACGCTGCGGATCCAGCTATAAACACAGCTCCAAAAGAATTAACAGCCCCTTGAATCACCACGTTTGATATATTAAAAATAAGACTTTGTATCCCAGCCGGAAATCCCATTTTCAAAATGCTATAAATCTCAGACTTATTAAATTTTATTTTCGCAAGACATAATTGAAAATAATTTCGTTGTTTCATCAAATAAATAATGATTAAACTTGCTGAAACGCACTGAGATAAAACGGTCGCCAATGCAACCCCTGCTACGTCCATTTTGAAACAAATAACAAAAATCAAGTTCAGAATAACGTTCAAAATTCCAGCACTTACCAAAAAATAAAAGGGGTGTTTCGTATCACCTTTGGAATATAATAAAGAAGCTCCAAAATTGTAAATCGCTACAGGAATCATTCCACAAAAACAAATTCGCGTGTATGATAAAGATAATGGCAAAACAACTTCTGGCGTTCCCATCCATTGCAAAATAATTTTCGAACAAAATAATCCAAAAATTGTTAAGATGGTTCCTCCTATCAAGGCAATCATCATCGCAGAATGGGCTATCAAGGAAACTGATTGAAATTTACGCTGTCCCAAATGAAGTGAAATTAAAACGTTTACGCCTACGGTAAAGGCTGCCAAAAAATTAATAACCATCACAACGTAAGAAACAACAGAACCAACTGCTGCCAAAGAATGTTGCGATCCAAAATGTCCAACGACAGCAACGTCCGTTGCATTAAACAAAATTTGTATCAGATTTGATGCAATCAAAGGAATTGTAAATTTCATAACTCCCTTAAATAAGGGACCTTCAACCATGTCAATATCTGTTTTTTGCATTTTTTTGCCTATTTAAAACAAATGCTTACAATAATATGCAAAAGTTTTCCAAAAGAATAAAATTCCTGGAATTCCGCGTTCTGCAAAAGCAAACAACATTCCAAAATTTAACAAATTTGCAACTGGCAAAAAGCAGATGGTAAAAATCCACCCTGCTACCTTAAAATCTGTTTGTTGCAAATGTATTTCTTGAATAAAAGCATAAACGTTATAACCAAAACATAATCCTAAACCAATAGGTATCCATTCTGGAGTACTGTGGCTAACACTTTCATAAACGTATGAAAAAACAGCCATTGCAACAGTACATAACGGGAAAAAATAAGGAGCAAGAGCCACTAACCACGTTGCTTTTCCACGAAAAAAAGTTACTCCAGATCCGTTATCATTTACCTCTACGTTTTTGACTGGATGAAACGTCAACAAAGCAAACAAAACGTGCGTCATTTCATGTTCCATCGTTTCCGCAGCCCCTCGTCTGCGTCTAGATAAAATCCGAACGGCAAAAATGCCAATAAAACCTATAAAAAAGTAAAGGACATTCATCCCATTTAACTGATGACGAATGTCCCAAAATCTTTTATAAGTTTGAACTGCTGGATAGGTCGCCAAAAAAGCAATAATACCTATTGGAATTCGAAATAATTGAAGAACAGTGTCTACCAAATTCCGCAGTTTTTCAAACATTTATTTATGACACTTCAGGTTGTACTGGTACTTTTTTCAACATATCAGGTGTAACTAAAACAACACCCTTTTGTGAAACGTAGAAGTATTTTGCATCTTCTTCTGGATTTTCACCAATGACTAAACCGCGAGGAATAACACATCCTTCAGCCAAAATAGCTTTTTTAACACGAGCATGACGATTGATTACACATCCTGGCAAAACAACTGAATCTTCAACCAAAGAGAATGAATGAACGCGAACGTCAGAGAATAACAAGGAATGACGAACTGTTCCCCCTGAAATAATACATCCTGCAGAAATCAAAGAATCAACAGCTTCACCACGACGCAAATCGCTATCAAAGACAAATTTAGCTGCTGGGTGTTGTTCTTGGAACGTCCAAATTGGCCAACGCTTATCATATAAATCCAAATCAGGAATAACGTTTGTCAAATCAAGATTACTTTCCCAATAAGCATCAATCGTTCCAACGTCACGCCAGTAAGCGTCATCCGTTTTATTATAAACACAGCTATCTTGGAATCTGTGAGCAATAATTTTTTCTTTTCCAACCAATGATGGCAATAAATCTTTACCAAAATCATGTGAAGAATCTTTATTTACTGCATCTTTTTCCAATAAATCAATTAAGAAATCTGCATTGAAAATATAAATCCCCATACTTGCAAAAGAACGATCTGGATTTCCAGGAATGCATGGAGGATCTTTTGGTTTTTCAACGAACTTAATGATATTGGAATCTGTATCCGTATCTAATATACCAAATTCATGTGCAGTTTCGCGAGGCACTTCAATACAAGAAACCGTTGCAACAGCCCCTGCTTCAATATGTTGTTTCAACATTTTTGAATAATCTTGTTTATAAATATGATCGCCTGCCAAAATCAAAATATATTTAGGATGATGTTGACGAATTGTCCGTAAGTTTTGATAAACAGCATCTGCCGTTCCTTGATACCAAACTTCCTCTGATGTTTGTTGAGCTGCCGGCCAAATTTCGACAAATTCATTCAAAGCTGGTTGTAAAAATCCCCATCCTTGTTGCAAATGTTTAATTAAAGTGTTTGCTTTATATTGTGTCAAAACACAAATCCGACGCATACCAGAGTTAATGCAGTTTGATAATGGAAAATCAATAATACGGAATTTACCACCAAAAGGAACAGCCGGTTTTGCTTGATCTCCCGTTAAATTTTTTAAACGAGAACCTTTACCACCTGCTAAGACAAGGGCTAATGTATCACGGCGAGCAACACTCAAATTTATTTCATCCATGGGAATTTTCTCCTAAAAAACAAGTTGTTAGCATATTTTAATGTTTTTTTTGACAAAAATAAAGTGAAAAATAGACTAAAACTTTTTTATATTAAAAAGGCAGACTATAAAAAGTCTGCCTTAATAAGATTGTTGCCCCCTTTAATTAGCCAAACTTTTCATTTGCTAATTTCGTTGCGGTCACATAGTCAAACTTACCTGTTCCCAACAAAGGAGGTTCTTTAACGTATAAAATTTTTGATGGTGATCCTAAATCATTCAAGCCAGCTTCTTTGATTGCCGTCTTAATTTCTGCAGGATCAGCATTTTCTCGGGTCGTAATCAAAACAAGTTGTTCACCCTTCTTTGGATCTGAAATAGCAACAACGCCACTGATACTGTCATCATAAATATTATTTACAATTGTTTCAATTGCCGTTAAGGAAACCATTTCCCCACCAATTTTTGCAAAACGTTTTGCACGACCAAGAATGGTAATAAATCCATCCTTATCAATATCTACGATATCTCCAGTATCATGCCAACCGTCTTCTGGTGGAAGCAATACACCTGGATTATCAGATTTCATATACCCTTGCATAACGTTATCACCACGAACGTAAAGACGCTTTCCTTCGGTAATTCCAGGAACCTCTTCAAGACGAGCTTCCATACCTGGTAACAGACGACCGACAGAACCTTTTTTAACGTACATTGGCGTATTGAATGAAATTAACGGAGCCGTTTCAGTTGCACCATAACCTTCCATAATACGAACACCAAATTTTTCTGACCATAATTTAGAGGTTGATTCTTTTAATTTTTCAGCCCCTGCCACTGCCAAACGAAGATTAAAGAAATCGTATGGATGTGCTGATGCTCCATATCCAGCAAAGAACGTATCAGTTCCGCAAATAATCGTCGCATTTGAAGCATATGCCAATTCAGGAATAACACGATAATGCAATGGTGATGGATAATAGAAAGATTTGACACCCAAAGTCGTCGTCAAAATCGTTCCAACACCTAAACCAAATGCATGGAACATTGGCAAAGCATTAAAGAAGACGTCTGTTTCACCAATAGCTAAAACACTCAAAACTTGTTTGCAATTTGCCAAGAAATTTTGGTGATTTAAAAATACTGCTTTTGGCATACCTTCTGAACCAGAAGTAAACAAAACGACAGCCGTTTGAGAAGACTTGCGTTTTGGTTTACGACGAATAAGATTTGCAAAAACACCTTTGACCTTATCCATACGAGAAATCGAGGCACCAATTTCTTCCATATAGAGAATTTTTAAACCAGCATCTTTTAAAGCCTGTTCCAACTTTTCAAATTTACCATTTTCAATAAATTTATGAGAAGTAATAACCGTCTTTAATTGAACTGTTTTCGTACAAGACAGAATTTGTGTAATTCCGCTTGAAAAATTCAACATAGCAGGAACTTTATCAATACCAAATAAAGAATATATCAAAACGACGTTCGCTAAAACGTTAGGCATCAAAATACCAACTCGTTCTTCTTCTTCACCGATTAAACGACGAACCGTTTCACCTAAAACGTAGCTTTTCAAAATCAATTGCTTATATCTCATCGGTTTACGAGAAATATCTTCTGCAATAACGTGATTTTTACCAAAAATATGACTTGCATTCAACAAAGCAACGAACAAGTTTTCATTAATCTTGGATGAATGATACATCATATCAGACATCATATTGTATAATTGTAATGAAACTTCATGACTGCGTTGACGACCTGTTAAACTTGGATCAATATCAAACTTTTTAGGTGGCATAATATTGATTGTAATTTTGGGGAAAAATTGCGTTCTAATTCTATTTTTCATCAATGAAAATTTAGAATATTGAGCCCCATTGATACGAACTGGCAAAATGTTTGCATTTGCTTTTTCTGCAATCACACCAGCCCCTTCGTACACTTTCATCAAAGCCCCTGTCACAGAAATACGCTGTTCTGGGAAAATCATCACTTTGTTATTTTTCTTGATCAAATCAATCAAAGTACGCAAAGACAAAGCATTATTCATATCTAATGGCGTTACATCAACCATCAATTTGAAAAGTTTAGCAAACCATTTATTTTCCCATTCAGGTTTAATCACAAACATTACTTTTTCAGGCATAAATGCTGCAATCAACAACCCGTCTAATAAAGAAGTGTGGTTGGAAACGATTAAAACACGCTTTCCTGCTTCGGTAAAATGAGGTAAACCTTTCGTCGTAACACGGAACGTAAATTCCAAAATTGTCTGAACAATAGAGCGAACTAAAGCAGCTGGCAAAACGGTACAGTTATATAAAGCAACGATACAGCACAAGAAAGCTGTAATCATAAATCTTGCTGCCATATTGAACCCTAAGTGAGTACAAATCACGATAAACAACCCCATTATTGCGATACCAATCGCATTAATGATGTTATTTGCTGCAAAAACGATTGCTCTGTTTGCATCTGTTGCTTTTTCACGGATAAGCATATTTAACGGGGTAATATACATTCCACAGCAAAATGCTAAACATAAAACGACAATACCAAAAGCAATCACACGTAATCTGCAAATAAATGGCAATATTGACTGAACTTCTTCTGGAGCTTTATACCCCATAATCAAAAACGTCAAAAGAACGAAACAAATTGCAATGCCAATCGTGCTTAATGGAACGAAAGTTGTATGAAGAACACCTTTCAATAAACGACGACAAACACGAACGCCAACACCCGTTCCCAAAACGAACAAGACCATAAAGAAGGCTGCACAATTTGGTTCTGCATTAAATACGCGCAAAACAAGGTGATAAAAACTGAGCAACATAAGCAAGCCAATTGACCAGAACCATGTTTCTCCTAGGATGCTTCGATAGATAAGAGGGTATCTTTTTACAAGTTTTAGCGTTTTTAAAACACTTTGCCCAAGTTCTTTACCATTTGGTTTCGTAATTGTCTTTACTTCTTCAACAGGCATTGTTCTTGAAATTAAATAACCGGCAACTGCAAACAAAATTAAACACAATGCTGCCAAGCGGACCGGCATCATAATTCCTATGAGAACAGCCAAAATTAAGAAAGCATACGTGGATCGTGATGCTGAAAGATCTGTAGAAACAAATTTATCCGTTTCCAATAATTCTGGCTGAAGGGCATAACGCATAGGTCCCCAATAAATGGAAATTATTCCAAATGACAATGGTAATAAAATCAACAAAACTGCATTTGTCGTCAACAAAACAGTTCCAGCAAAAACCATCAATCCTAAATCAGCCAATTGAACTGAACGTGTAATTTTAAATTGCCCGTATCTTTTTGCCAAAACATTCGTTCTGGCAGAAAATAAGAAAAATGGCATCACAAGTAATCCTGCAATCAAATTTGATGGATCTGCAGTTTGTTGTGTTACACGAATAGCCAAAATCATCAACAAGGCAACTTTGAAAATACCGTTCGTCAAAACGTCAAACAAAAAGTTGTGTATTTTCAATAAAGCATTTTTTAAATTAAAACTTTTTAGCATCACTTTTCGTATCCAAAACAAAACAGACCTTTATTTCAATAAAGGACTGTTTCTGTTAAAAATTTATTCTTCTTTTTTAGGTTCGCGCAAAACGTAGCCACGCCCCCAAACGGTTTCAATGTAATCATCTCCACCTGTGGCGTCTTTGATTTTCTTACGCAATTTACAAATAAACACGTCAATAATTTTTAATTCCGGTTCATCCATACCATTGTATAAATGGTTCAAGAATTGTTCCTTACTGAGTGTTGTCCCTTTACTTAAAGAAAGGCGTTCCAAAATACCATATTCACGGCCTGTTAAGTGTAATGATTTTCCATTAACTAAAGCTGTTCTAGTATCCAAATTAACTTCAATTGCACCAGTACGAATAACTGATTCTGAATGACCTTTTGAACGACGGACCAACGCGCGCAATCTAGCAACTAATTCATTTTTATCAAATGGTTTCGTTAAATAATCATCTGCACCCGTTGACAATCCTTTGACTTTCTTATCAGAACCTGACAAACCTGATAAAATCAAAACAGGAGTACTTACTTTTGCATTACGCAACCGTTTCAAAACTTCATAACCATCAATATCTGGTAAAACTAAATCTAAAACAATGACATCGTAGTCATATAATTTTCCGATTTCTAATCCTTCTTCCCCTAATACGGCCGTATCAACAACCATACCTTCTTTTTTCAAGAACATCTCAACGGTTTGAGCCGTAGCTTGATCGTCTTCAACTAATAAAACTCTCATCTGATTTATCCCTCTTTAAGATGAAAAATTAATAACTCGTTAATTTTAATTTTTATTAACAAACTATGCAAGCAGAAAAATTAATTTTTATTAACTTTTTTAACAACCCTTTTTTAAATTTAGATAAAAAAGAGTTTTATTTAACTTTTTCTATGCTATAATGACCCTGTTTTGATTAAAGGAATGATTAAAATGAATTCAAATAAACAAATTTTAGATGATGTCTCGGCTTCAATGGCGATAGAAAATATGCCTCTATCTGAAAATGACAGAAATCGAATTTTGTATTGTTTGGAAAATCCATCAAAATTAAATAAAATCGTTTCTGAACTAGTCAGCACCCATACGATTAGAGAAAAAATTACTGCCTAATGTCTCCTAATTATACAAGTTATGAGTTCGAAATAGATACGCATTATTGCTATCCTAAAACGCAAGTTTTAATCAATAAGTTAAACATCCAAAATGAAAATGATTTACTCGTTGCAGAAAAACAAATTACTTCTGTAAAGATAGCTTATCTTCTTCAAAATCCAATCGAGGGAAAGTTTGATTTATCTCATCTTCAGAAAATCCATCGATTTATTTTCTCTGATATCTATGATTGGGCTGGAGAAATCAGAACTGTTAATATCTCAAAAGGAAATCAATTTTGTTTATGTCAAAACATTCAAAGCTATGCTGAAAGTATTTTTCAACCACTAAAAAAAGAAAATTATCTAAAAAATTCAACAAATTTAAGTGAACGACTTGCCTATTATTTTAGTGAAATAAACGTATTACACCCTTTCCGTGAAGGAAACGGCAGAACGCAACGTGTTTTTATTAAGTATCTTGCTACTAATGCCGGAGCAAATATCGATTTTAGTTCCGTATCAAGTAAAGAAATGTTTATCGCAAGTGCTAACGCTTTTGCATGTCAATATAAGGAAATGATTGATATGTTTACACGCATAACAACATTTTTATAAAACTTTTTTTCTTCGATGTTGACAAAGCTTTTTGTATCTAGTCAAACGCTCAATTTGTCTGATGCAAATGATCACACTAGCTGACAAAATAATTAAAACTATCCCAAAAATCATTCGCCCCGTCAAAACACCATCAAATAAAATAACGTTAACAACGACTGCTGTCACTGGTTCTAAAGCACCTAAAATTGCAACAGGTGTCGGACCAACTAAATTAATTCCTGCAGAAGTTGTTATCAAAGAGATAACTGTACAAACCAGCGCACTTCCAATTCCACAACTCCAAGTCAATGAATTCGGCGGAATAATAAAATCTATACCTCCTCGCAAACGAATAATAAAAACGAACAAACCAAAAAGAACGGAATAAAAAGTCATTTTATCCGCCCGCATTCCTTTGACTTTTGTCACCTTGACGCAAATCAAATAAAAAGCGTAACATACTGCAGATAAAATCACGTAAACAACACCTAAAATATCAACTGGAGATCCATCACTTTTGTATAACAAATTGATTCCCACAAATGACAAAATTAAACTGATGATTACAAAAACTGATAATTTTTCACCAAAAAATAAAGACATAAAAAGGGCGACTAGAACGGGGTATACGAATAAAATCGACGAGGCAATCCCTGCATCCATTTTTTGATAGGATAAGAACAAAAACAATGATGAACCCGCCATCGATATTCCCAAAGAAACAAGAGGAAGAACCTGTTCTTTTTTTACTTTCAAAGGAACACCACAAACTTTTAACAAAATACCTAAAAAAATAACTGAAAAACCATATCTGCAGATTAAGACACTATCTGGATCTAATCCATTGTTATACATTGGTAAAGCAAACAAAGGATTTAACCCATACGATACGGCAGCAACAATCCCATAAAAATACCCTTTTACTTTACCATTTATTTTCATCTTGATAAACTTTCATCAAAAATTTTTACAGCTTCAAAAAATATCACTTTTTCCTAAAAGATAAAATATAAATTGATAAAGTAATGAAGTTTGATTATAGTATCGACAAAAAGGAAAACGAATGGATAACCGTTTAACAAATTTTATTAACGACTTAAACGATATTCCCAATTATCGCATATTTGGGGAAGTAACTTCCGTCCGTGGATTGTTGGTTGAAATCTCTGGCGTTCATAGTGGTTTATCTATTGGAGATCAATGTTATATTATCGCTCGTGGCAAAAAAAAATTACCCGCCGAAGTTATTGGTTTTAGAAAAGATAAAATTCAACTAATGTCATTCGTTCATTTGGACGGAGTTGGTCCAGGTAACATTGTTGACGTTTCAACCAGATTACCCGTTCTTTATCCTGATATTTCTTGGCTTGGACGCGTTATTAATTCACTTGGAGAACCTATTGATGGGAAAGGCCCCTTGAAAAAAGGCCCAACCCCCTATTTTATTCATAGTCAGCCTCCTCCCGCAGCTTCTCGAAATCGTGTTGCCGGAAAAGCTGATTTAGGTGTTCGTGCAATCAATACGTTTTTAACCGTCTGCAAAGGGCAACGTATGGGGATTTTTGCTGGATCAGGTGTTGGAAAATCTTCCTTGATGTCAATGATGGCTCGTCATACAAAACTAGACTATACTGTTTTAGGATTGATTGGTGAACGTGGTCGTGAAGCACGCGAATTTATTGAAGACGATCTTGGACCAGAAGGAATGGCACGTAGTGTTGTCGTAATCGCTACTTCAGATGAAAGTCCTTTGATGCGTCGTCAAGCTGCCCACGTTTCTATGACAGTTGCCGAATATTTTCGTGATTTAAACAAAGAAGTTCTTTGTATGATGGATAGTATTACGCGTTTTGCAATGGCTCAACGCGAAATCAGTCTATCCAATGGCGAACCTCCTGCAACAAAAGGATATACTCCTACTGTTTTTGCAGAACTTCCTCGATTACTTGAACGAGCTGGTCCTGGTCCTATTGGAAAAGGGAATATCACAGGTTTGTTTACCGTTTTAGTTGACGGTGATGATCATAATGAACCGATTGCAGATGCTGTTCGTGGTATTTTGGATGGACATATCGTCTTAGATCGTGCCATCGCTCACCGCAATAGATATCCTGCCGTTAATTTATCACGCAGTATTTCCAGAACGATGCCTGGATGTAATAATGATGAAGAAAATGCAATGGTCAACAAAGCTCGTGAATTGATTGCTATCTACGAAAAACAAGAAGATTTAATCACTTTGGGAGCTTATAAAAAAGGATCTGATCCAAAAGTTGACGAAGCAATTTTCTACTACGATAAAATCGAAGCATTTCTGAAACAAAAGAAAACGGAAAAATTTGATTTGGCAACCTGTTATGCCCAATTGAAAGCCATTTTAAGTGAACCGATGAATCCTCCTCAACAAGCACCAAAGGCATAATCTTAAATGGCCGACACTATTCTTGTTTTGATTAAACTGAAACAACTGCTTTTGGATGATCGTCTGTCAAGTTTAGCAAAATTATACAGATTTGAACAATCCCTACAAAACCGTAAAATTCTGTTGAAGAAAAAACTCCTTGAAGAAGAAATTGCATCGCGAGAAAACTCTGTCGCTGCACTTACTTTTGGATCTTACGTTGAATGGAATATCGCAGAAAACAAACGCGTTGACAGAGCTATTATTAATGCACAACATGATATCGACATTATGCGGGAACTTATTCGAGAAGCGTATAAAGAAAAAAAAGTTTTTGAAATTATCCGCGAAAATCGTCAAAAAAGAGAACTTGCTGAAATTCAACGAAAAGAAAATCTGTTTATGGATGAACTCGGACAAACTTTATTCCGCCGTCGTCAAGCGGAAGAACAAAGTAATGCGGAAGAAAATCCTGAAGAATCAGAATAATTTTATTGTTCCAATAATTCTTGATAAACTTTCAACGTCTTATCACACATTTTTTTGGTTGAAAAATCAGAACGAACACTTTCGATTGCTTTATCTGACATAATCTTTTTATCTGTGTTGGACATATCCAAAATTTTATCAAGTGTTTCAGCCAAAGCAGCTGGATCTCCGACAGGAACCAAGAAACCTGTTTCACCATCGCTAATCGTTTCCGTTGCCCCACCATGATTTGAAGCGACTACAATCTTACCCATTGCTTGAGCTTCAGGGACAATACGACCGAATGCTTCTGGATCTGTAGATGCAGAAACAACGATGTCTGTCAACATATACGCTACATCCATTTCAGAACAATGATCAATAATATGAACCATTGATTCTAATTTGTATTTTTTGATCTTGCGTAACATTTCTCGACGATAAGCTTTGCGCCCTTGATCAGATCCAACGAATAAGCAACGATAATCTTTATGTTGCATTAAGGACATTGCTTTTAACAAAACAAGTTGTCCTTTCCAGCGTGTTAAACGCCCCGGCAACATAATAATGGGCAAATCTTCTGGGATACTCCATTTTTTAGATAAATTAATCAATCGTTCCGGAGACACTTTTGAAATATCAAATTTATCAATATCAACCCCGCGATGAATAACTTCTATTTTTTCTGGATCAACTTTGTAATTTTCCAAAATATGTTCACGAATAAAATTAGAAACCGCTATAATTTTTTTACCAGAAGTCATTACGGCATTATATTTTTTCTTAAGTTTAATTGGTCCGATGTTATATGCCCCGTGGAAAGTCGTTAATAATGGAATGCCTGTTTCTTCAGCAGCCCATTTTGCACTCCATGCCGGAGCACGAGATCTAGCATGAATAATATCAACGTGATTTTCTTTGATTATTTTAACCAACTCTTTTGCATTTTTACGCATCTTAAAATAGTTCTTAGAAAAGACAGGCAGCGTAATGTGTTTTGTATTACATCTTTCCAATTCGTGGACAAGACGACCACCTCCTGAAACGACGATACTGTTCCACCCTTTCTTTTTTAAAGCATTTGCAATTTCAATTGTTCCGCGTTCAACTCCACCTTGATCTAATCTTGGTAAAATTTGCAAAATAACCGGTTTATCATTTAACATTTTGGTTTCCTTTTAAAAATGTTCTTTATATGGCATACGTTCTTTGTATCCAGACATTTTCATACATAAACTATATCGCCAGAAAAATTTAGTGATTGATGGATGAGCATCATTTACAAAAATTGGCATCGACCCTTCATATGGAGAGAAATTAGCCCAAATTCCCTCTTTTAAATTAAGTTTTAAATCCAATGTTTCTGGACTTTGAAAAATTGACGTCTTACTAAATGGCCAAAATTCAAAAGGCCAATAGTCAGATTTACGCAAACAAGCATTATGATCTCGAACAAACTGAGTTCCCCCCACTCGTTTTTCACCATATTGACCAGGATCACTCACTTCCCAATAATAAACACGCATTCCCATCGTACATCCTGTCAATACCCACGTCATCAGAGCCCATACAATCCATTTTTTCATTTTCAGAACTCCTTATTAAAAATCCAAATTCGCATAAGTTTTTGAAGGAATAATCGATCCAATTTGATCGACTAACAATTTTTGGAATGATGGCCGTGATTTAATTTTTCCATACCATTCATAAATGCGTGGATATTTTTCAGCATCCCAACCTGCTTCACCACAATAGTCTAAAATAGAAATCTGAGCTCCTGCGGAAACATCAGCCAAGCTAAATTCATCACTACCAGCAAAATCTTTCGTTGATAAAATTTGTTCGAACAGATTCAAATAAACGTCACGATTTTGATGACCGACACGAAGTAATTTTGCATCAGCATCAAGTTTACATAAGCGATTATAAATTCTAGCAGTAATCAAAGGCAGTGTCACATCATGATAAAAATTTTCGTCAAACCAGTCGCACGCCCATCTAATTTCAGCACGAACAATGTAATCATTTGGCAATAAAGCTGGCATTACTAGTTCGTTCAGATAATTACATATTGGACGAAATCCACAAATAACCTCCTCAGCTGGATTGATTAAAATAGGCAATTTTCCAGCAGGATTAAAATGACGAATATCTTCTAGATCCTTCCAAGGTTCTAATACTTCCAATCTAAAATCCAACCCTTTTTCTGCCAAAACAATGCGAGCGCACCGGCAAAATGGACAAGCAGGATGATGATATAAAGTATACATTTTTAAACCTTTCTCTAAAACTTTATACAATTATTAATACATTACATTTAGTTTATATCTTGTAAATATTTCAAAACAATTAAGGAAAAAAATATGTTTGAAACTTTTATTCTTGCCACCGTTCAAAGTATTGCTGAATTTTTACCTATTAGTTCTTCCGGACATTTGATTTTAGTCCCTGCTTTTCTACACTGGCCAGATCAAGGTTTAGTCGCTGATATAGCCTTACATATCGGTACTTTATTTTCTGTCCTTCTTTATTTTAGAAACGATTTATTGATGATGATTCATGGGTTAGTTGATTTCAAGAAAAAAAATTATTCTTCTTATCGAATTAGCATGATTTTAAAAATAGTCTTTGCAACATTACCTATCGTCATCGTAGGAGCTATCGCACATTCTTACATTTCAGAAAATTTTAGATCCCCCAAATTGATTGCTACGACACTAATTATCGGTGGAATTTTACTTTACTTTGCAGATAAAATCGGAAAAAACGAAAAATCTTTTAAAACAATGACTTACAGAGATGCTTTTTTGATTGGTTGTGCCCAAATTTTGGCTATGATTCCAGGTGTCAGCCGTTCCGGCATTACAATGACTATGGCTCGTTTTTTAGGATTGTCACGCACTGAATCCGCTCGTTTTTCAATGTTGATGTCAATCCCTACAATTTTAATGGCTGGTGGACTTGGATTTTTAATCTGCTTTACTTCCGAAGAAGCTTTTTATCCGGAAAAAACGCTGTTATTCGGATTGATAACAGCCTTTATTTTTGGTGTGATTGCCATTTATTTTTTAATGAAATGGTTAAAAACATCTTCATTCATCATCTTTACAATTTATCGTTTGATTTTAGGAGGAATCATTTTTATCGTTTTTTAAAAGAATCGGCGATAAATACTTCAATTTTCTATTGACGAAAACCCCTCAATGCGTTAAAAAGAGCTATCTTGCCCAAATGGCGGAATTGGTAGACGCGCTAGCTTCAGGTGCTAGTACCCCTCGGGTGTGGAGGTTCGAGTCCTCTTTTGGGCACCAAATAAAAGGAAATGGGGGCTTTTAGATGCCCCTTCTTTTATGAAATAGGGTGATAAAATATGATTTATTTTCATGAAGGCGATTTGCCAAAAGACGTTCAATTTAAAAACTCCGTTGCAGTTGATACAGAAACAATGGGACTTGATCTAAATCGTGATCGTCTATGTTTAGTTCAATTGAGTGCAGGTGATGGCAATTGCCATATTGTCCGCTTTAAACCTGGCAAATACGATGCTCCCAATTTGAAAAGATTATTTACAGATGCTTCCGTTCTTAAATTATTTCAATACGGCAGATTTGATATTGCCTCCATTTACAAAAATTTAGGTGTTCTTTGCCAATCAGTTTACTGCACGAAAATTGCTTCTAAAATTGGCAGAACAAATGCTCCAAGTCATTCTTTGAAGGCTTTATGTGATTCACTTCTCAATGTCGAATTAGCAAAAGAACAACAATGTTCCGATTGGGGAGCAGAAAAATTATCAGATCAACAATTAACTTATGCTGCAAATGACGTGCTTTACCTACACGCATTAAAGGAAAAGTTAGATGCAATTCTCGTTCGCGAAGGAAGAGATGATCTTGCTAAAGCATGTTTTGACTTTTTACCAATGGTCGCAAGAATGGACGTCATTGGTTATGCTTGCGAAAATATTTTTATTCATTAAGGAATACCCATTATGCTTGACAATCCAGACGTTATTGTAACCGCCAAAGAAGTTCTTGAACACGAAAGTAAAGCTCTGCATAAATTGGCATTAGCTCAAGATAAATCTTTTGAAGAAGCTATTAAAATCATTACTGAAACGAAAGGTCGCATTATCGTTACAGGAATGGGAAAAAGTGGTCACGTCGGCAGAAAAATTGCTGCATCTATGTCTTCACTCGGCACTACAGCATACTTCGTTCATCCAGGCGAAGCAAGCCATGGTGACTTAGGAATGATTGAGCCAAACGATACAATCATAGCTTTGTCAAATTCTGGTGAAGCCCCTGAATTAAGCGATATTATCGCTTTTTGTCGCAGATTTAATGTCAAATTAATCGCTATGACGGGCAAAAGTGACAGCACACTTGCTCGCCAATCTGATTGCGTTTTATGTTTACCCCCTATCGAAGAAGCATGTCCTTTTGGCATGGCTCCCACAACCTCAACAACCTTAATGATGGCTTGGGGAGATGCCCTTGCGATAGCTTTGTTGAACATTCATCATTTTTCAAAAGAAGAATATAAATTACGCCATCCAGGTGGTAAATTAGGAAAAATGATGCTAACCGTTGCTGATTTGATGCATAGTGGAGATGAATTACCTCTCGTATTAGCTGGCACACCTATTTTAGAAGCTATCGATATTATGACAAAAAAGGGTTTTGGTTCACTCGGAATTGTCGACCAAGAAAACAATTTGTTAGGAATGTTTACCGACGGTGATTTACGCCGTAGTTTATGTAAAGATTTTATTTTCAAAAAAATATCTGACGTAATGATTAAAAATCCAAAAACTGTTGAGCCTAAAACACCTGCTCTAGATGCTTTACGTATTATGAACACAACAGGTAAAGGGATTACAGCCTTATTTGCTGTTGAAAAAGGTAAACCTGTTGGTTTACTTCATATTCATGACTGTTTGCGTGCAGGGATGGCTTAATGAAAGAAACAAATCTACTGCATCTTAAATGGGGGAAAAACAAATCAGCAAAATCCCAAAGATGGTTTGAACGACAAAATCGTAAGATAAAACATCATGCGAAAATCGTTTTTTGGGTAAAAACGCTAATGCCTGTTTTTGCAGTTTGTTTGTTTTTATTAGTTTTCATTTGGCCTTACTTTTCAACAGAACAAAAAGATTCTATTAATCTCGTTGCCGAAGAAAAGTCTTCTCGAACAGATATTCCTGATGAACAAGTTATGATTCATCCTCATCTGTTCACGATTGACCATGAAAACAGACCTGTCAACGTGTTTGCTGATAAAGCCATTGATTTACAAACAGAAACGAAAATGGTGGAATTTTTTAATATAGAAGCTGATTATTTATTGACAAACAGATTTTTAGAGTTGATTGCAACGCGTGGCATCTACACAAAAGAAAAAGAAGAATTAGAGTTATTAGATAAAGTCGATTTATATACTGACGACGGTTATCATCTGGATACAACGCAAACAAAGATATTATTCAATGATCCAGATTTAAAATCTGAAACCAAGAACAAATTTAAAATCATCGGAAATCAAACAACTCGTGTCTATTCTGCCATGGGTGATAGCACGTCAGATGGTTTTGAAATTTCAAACGGCGGAACAATTATTCGGTTAACTGGAAGAACAACTATTATTTTCAATGGACAAAAGGGAGACAAAGAATGAAATTTTTAATTCTTGCCTTGCTAACTATTTTTTTGACAACACCTGCTGATGCTGCAGTCAATCAAGCTCAGAAAAAAACAAACACCATTCAAAAAAAATCGTCCTCAAAAAAATCAAAACCTGTTTTTGAAAAAGAAGATAAAAATCAGGAAGTCATCCTGACAAGTGAAGGTGGCGTAGAATGGAATTCAAATGCCAAAACAATGACGGCTTATGATAATGCTATCGTCGTTCGTGGCGACATGGCTTTACGCGCAAATAAAATCGTTGCCTATTACGTAGAAAATGAAAATAAAAAAACAACTATAAATCATGCAAAAGCATCTGGAAACGTTATAATTACAACAAAAGAACAGGTTGCCTATGCTGATACTGCTGATTATGATATTCCAAATTCGGTAATAATTTTGAAAGGAAATCCTGTTAAGATGGTAGCAGGAGATGATGAAATGACAGCAAAAGTTGTTGAACTTTGGCGGACAAAAGATGTAGCTATCGCAAAAAATAACGTTGTTGCGAAAAAAGATACTCGTGTCCTCGAAGCTGAAACTGTTCGCGCTTTCTTTAAAAATGATGCTAAAAAAGGTGGAAAAAAAGAAATTGAACACTTTGAAGCAGAAGAAAATGTCGTCATCACAACCGAAAAAGAAAAAATTGAAGGAAATTTTGGAAAATATTATCCAGATAAACAAGAAGCATACCTTGAAGGTGACGTTAAATTATCTCAAGGAAACAGCTATATTCGTGGAGAATTGGCAACAATTAACATGAAAACTGGTATAAGTCACTTGCAAACTCCTTCAAAAAACAGTAAAGCTAATAAACGGCAACAAGTTTTTGGATCTTTCCTTCCATCAGAAATCAAAAAAGATAGTAAGAAGAAAGAAAAAATTGATAAAACTCCAGTTGTCCCAGAAAAAGTAGAAACAAAGGAACCTACGAATGAGCAAGAAGGAAAATTTCTCGGTACTATCGAATAACGATACCGAAGATAAAACAAAAACAGGTTTACATGCAATAAACCTATCTAAGTCGTATAAAAATCGCTGCGTCTTAAAAAGCGTATCCTTTAACGTTCATCGTGGAGAAGCTGTTGGTTTATTAGGACCAAATGGTGCAGGGAAAACAACGTCTTTCTATTGTATCACAGGATTAATTACTCCTAACGCAGGTAGAATATCTCTTGATGGTGTCGATTTAACAAAACAACCAATGTATCGCCGTGCAAGAATGGGAATTGGTTATTTACCACAAGAAGCTTCCGTATTCAGAACACTGACTGTTGAACAAAACATCCTGGCTATTTTGGAATTAGTTGAAAAAGATTTATTCAAACGCGAAGAAAAATTAGAAAATCTGTTAAATGATTTTAATATTGAACATTTGCGTAAATCTACCGGTGTTTCTTTGTCTGGTGGTGAACGTCGTCGTCTTGAAATTGCTCGTGCCCTTGCATCAAACCCCTCCTTTATTTTATTAGATGAACCTTTAGCAGGTATTGACCCTATTTCTGTAGGTGAAATCCGTGACTTAGTTGCTCAATTAAAACATCGAGGAATTGGCGTTTTGATTACGGATCATAACGTTCGTGAAACTCTCGAAATTATTGATCGTGCCTATATTTTATGCGATGGTGTTGTTTTAACTGAAGGTGATCCACAAGAAGTTGTCCGTCACCAAACTGTTCGCGATAAATACTTAGGCGAAAAATTCGCGCTTTAATCCATGGTTGAATCAACGCCCCTGTCATTACAACAACAACAAACCTTGGGCGTACTGATGACGCCTCAGTTGCAACAAGCTATTAAAATTTTGCAACTATCGTCATTAGAAATTGAAGAATTTATCAATCAAGAACTCGAAAAAAATCCTTTTTTAGAAAAGGAAAGTGATACTTCTGCTCCTGAAGAAGAAAATTACAAAATCGAAGATGAAGAATTTGTTGGACGAGAAGAAATGAAATCTTTGTTCGATGATGGCGAACAAATGGAATTTGAAAACAATGAAGAAGACGCTTCGTATGAGCAACAAAAAGATAACTTTACAGAATATGATTTTTCCGTTGATTCCTACTCTGGAACAAAAGGAAAAAATGATGATGATGATTTTTCTGCCCTTGATTTATGCATTGCTCCAACATCTTCATTTTCAGAATATATTATTCGTCAAATAAAAAATTTACCTATCGAGCAACAAAAAATAGCTTTTTCTATTTTTGAAAAAACAGATGAAAATGGGTATATTTGTGAAGACTTAACACCAGAAGAAACTCTATTATTGCCTGTTATGCAAAAGATGTCTCCCAGTGGTGTTTTTGCTAGAAATCTTGCAGAATGTCTTGCTATCCAATTAAAAGAACTGGACAGATTTGATCCCGCAATGGAAATTATGATTCAAAACTTGCCTTTATTGGCCAACAAAGAATACCAAAAATTATCCAAATTATGCGGTGTAGATATGGCTGACATTAACGATATGGTTCAAGAAATCAAGTTATTGTCCCCCAAACCTGCTGCAGATTTTACAACAACAGCCCCAATTGATATTGTTCCTGACGTTTTACTTCGTCAAAAAAGTTCAGGACAATTCGTCATAGAATTAAATCAAGCCGTTTTACCGAAAGTACTCATCAATAAATCATTCGTTGCAGAAGTATCGGCGTTCCATGATAAAGCATCTAAAAAATTTATGAAGGAACACCTTACTGAAGCTAACTTTTTAATCAAAGCCCTCAATCAACGGGCTGAAACACTTTTAAAAGTTGCGACTTGTATCGTTGAAAAACAAAAAGATTTTTTCCGTTCATCTGATGGTGTTTTAAAACCAATGATTTTAAAAGACGTTGCTACTGAATGCGAAATTCATGAAAGTACGGTCAGTCGAGCTGTAAATCAAAAATATATAGCCACAGCAAAAGGCGTCTTTGAATTAAAGTATTTCTTCACACAAGCGGTTAACTCAGAAAACAGTTCCTTAACTATCAAAGATCAAATAAAAAAATTGATTGATAATGAAAAGCCAGAACATATTCTCTCTGATGACGATTTAGTCGAAGAACTTGGCAAATTAAATATCACAATTGCCCGCAGAACTGTCGCTAAATACCGAGATGCTTTAAAAATACCAACTTCTGCTCAACGCAAGCGAGATAAACGCTTATCAGCAATGAGTGCAAAGAACTAAGTTAATTATTATTCTCTAGTTTTTTTATGTGTTTAATATCGAAAATAAATTCTATTAATAAAACAACCAGCCAAAATAAAAACAAAACTGTCACAACATTATCACATACTTTGTCTTCAATAATGTTTGCAATTGCAAATATATAACTCTGTTCCGTTGTCACAAACAATGCTGCCGTTTCAACAAAAAACATTTGAATGCGTTTATCAACAATCGGAATGATTTCGTCTTTTTGATTAGAGATATATTTTTTCACTTTGTTGAATTTATACAGATATCGTTTTGAAATCAACAACACGTATACGATAATCAACTGAAAAGCCCAGTTTCCCCACAACCATTCTTTTTCAAAAACATTCCTTGAAATACCATCTAAATCAAACTCATAATCTAATAAATCTGGTATCACGTCCCACTTTACAAAGAAAGTCACTATTTCAATCAACAAAACGGCAATAGCCATCACAAATGATAACTTTGTACGAAATCTTATTCCCTTTTCATCTCTTCCAGAAATAAGAAGTTTCAACGTTTGAAAAAAAGAAACCATATCCTGTCCTAATTAATTAAATACCCCCACATTCAGTGGGGGTAAACATAATTCTTATCTTCCACCGTGAGCCCTTCTCATCAACTCTGCAAAAGATTTTTCTGCAACAGCTGATTTTACGTCTTTAGGTTGACTTGGTGTTTTATTTTCAGCCAAAGATTTTTCAGCAGCTTTATATTCAGATTTTACGTCTGGATATCCCCATTCCGACAAAGGAATACCGCGTTTACTATCTTTAAAATGAACAATTTCCATTGTATATAGGGTAGGATTACGATCAAATTCTTTCATATATTCTTCTTTATTAGTCGTTTTCCAATGTTCCATATCCCAAGCATTATCACGAATATAGCGCTTTGTATAATTAGCAACTTGTTCATCGTTTAATCCCTTGGATTTTAAATTTTTCAACTCTTTTGGTGTCCAAAAACTGGTAACAACATCATCATATTCTGGCAACCAAGGTTCACCTTTTGGTTTAGGACGTGCAGGTTCTTTACCTGTAACTGCTTCTACAACAAGATTTTTCAAATAATTTGCCGTTGAACTCTGTTCATGATTAATCTTTTTCTTTTCAACTTGTTCTCTCATTTCTGCAAGCTTAAAAAAGTCTGAAAAATATATTTCTTCTTCAGCTCTTGTCATTCCTTGACGCCAAACAATTTGTTCATCTTCCATAAGAATAGCTCCCTATTTTTTAACGATGAAATAGGATACATTATTTTCCAAAATATGTCAAATATTGAATCTAATTTGAATTTTAGGACAAAAAAATCCTTGAA
>JAKSVU010000021.1 GCA_024413465.1 Alphaproteobacteria bacterium | reverse complement strand
AGTCCCTCTGGACCTACCATTTAAAAAAGCATCGAATTTTCGATGCTTTTTTTGTTTTTGTAAATAAGTGTAAAGTACGTCATTTATTCGAGGGGGCTTAAAATAATTTTAGATATAGAATTGGATTGCTACATTGACAAACCACTTGTTTTATAGTAAATTAATAGTTGACAGTGTTATTCACAATCATTTTCGTTTTAAACGATAGATTTTGAACAAAGAAATCCCCCAAAGAATGTCGGTTCTTGGGGGATTAATTTTACCTAGATTTTTCTAGGATGATAATAATTATTTCAATAATAACAATTATTACCTTTAACAGTGTTATAAACACTTCTGCTCACCTCCATTCAATTCGATAGAGTCGAACAGAAAAAGTATATTATATGTATTTTCTTTATTCAAATATATTAGTTCTAAAAAAAACTTAATAAGATATTAAATTTTCTTGAATTAAATTTTCTAATTTTGTATTTTAGTTCACAGATATTGATGAAAGTCAGTGTTTAGTGTTCTTTGTGGAATACGAGGTTGTGAAAGGCCTATTTCGAAAGTGGTGTTTGATATGAACACCAATAATTCTTGAAGCTATGCTTATATGCATAGTCTTTGGGGCATATCCCTAACCTATGGTTGGGGATGGTTATGACACATAAGATATATTGGCAGATGTCAATATTTTTAAAAATCATACAATCATACTTTCGAATGATCTTTCAACATCCCCGACCGCTTAGAATGCGGTCTTATTTATTTTAGATGGGGATAATGTTATGAATATAGAAGAATTAGAAAAATTAAATGAGTTAAAAGAAAAAGGAATTTTAACTCAAGAAGAATTTGATAAGAAAAAAGAAGAATTATTGCAATCAGACAAAAAAAATAAAGAAACAGTAAGTGTAGAAAATAAGAATTTAGATGAAGAATTGATTTCTAAAATGAATTTTATTGTTCTTTGTTGGAGAGCATTTGTCAAAGGATTAAAAAATTGTGTGAACATAAAGGACAGATCTAGCAGACTTGATTATTTTGGTTTTCTTTTTATATTAACAATGATTTGTGTTCCTATTGGAACTGTTGCTAGTGCTTTAGAAATAGACATAATACACCTATTTTTGTTAATAATTTTCGCATTACCAACAGTAACATTACTAATTAGAAGGATGAAAGACACGGGAACAAATCCATGGTGGATATTGACATATTTCGTTCCATTAGTAAAACAATTTTTTAAAGGAGATGAAGGTGTAAATAAATATGGACCAGCTCCTACAACAAGTGAGAAAAAAGAAAACACAATCATTATAATGTATATTATTGGATATTTTGTAATTTCTGGCTTAAGTGGAGGCGTTGTTGCTGGATTTCAAAATTCTATGTCAAAGGCATTTGTACGAGATGAATTAGAAACAATAACTCAAAATGTAAGAATAATGTACGCTTCAGCGAGCAACTATTCTACATTAAATGGAAAAATTTCTTATCAAGTTGGAATTATTGGTGATAAGAACTGTGCAAATTCAGATTGTTCTGATTTGAAGAATGCTTTAGGATATCCAATGTCTATTTTCCCGTCAGAAGATGCAAGAAGTTGGTATATAGGATATGTTGTTCCAGAAAATAAGATGGACGAGATTTCTGATATTGCTAAAAATATTGAAGGTTGTTTAGGTGTTTCAAAAAAAGGTAGCAACCAATTATTTTTTAATTTCAAATAAAAGTTAAAGAGAGAATATTTTGTTTATATAAATATTCTCTCTAACAAACTTCAAAATAAGGAGAATTAATATGATTAATTTAGTTCATTCAACAAGTGGCTTAATGAAACAAGTTCCGACTGGTTTTAGCTGGACGACATTCTTTTTTGGTCCATGTGTTCCTCTTTTTAGAGGAGATTTAAAGTGGTTTTTAATTATGTTAATAGT
Source organism: Alphaproteobacteria bacterium (assembly GCA_024413465.1). Classification (GTDB taxonomy): domain Bacteria; phylum Pseudomonadota; class Alphaproteobacteria; order CAAGCB01; family CAG-977; genus UBA2903. Next base: position 22,385 of record JAKSVU010000021.1, on the reverse strand, counting down.
TGATTTAATAACTTTTGGTTTTTCTCAATTTGTTTTTATGTTTACATACAACCAAACTTATTTAAAATCATTAATGCTACAAGGTTTTATTGCTGCTGATGATTTTTCGAAAGAATTTTTAGAAAAAAATGGTTTTTGTTTAAAAAAATCAATAAAAGATGCTGAAATTTCTACTTCGGATCAAATATTAAAATTAGCAGAATTAAAAGAAAAAGGAATAATTTCTGAAGAAGAATTCCTTGAGCAAAAGAAAATACTCCTAGCATAGATTTTTATACATTTAATTTTACGGAGACAAACTTCTATGAATTTAGATGAGCTTGAAAAATTGGCAAAATTACGAGAGCGTGGCCTTATTACAAATGAAGAATTTGAATTAAAAAAAAATGAGGTTCTAGGAAAAAAGAATATTCAAAACGAAGAAAAGAAAGATAATTTTGATTTTGGGGATATGTTTAAACATTTTTTAGATGCGTTAAAAATCAAAGAAAATCCTAGATGTTCTCGATTTGAATATTGGAGCTTTATGTTTTTCTATACTAGTATCCATATTATTTTAACAATTTTAGTTTCATTTTTAGGTGGGGATTATGACATGATATTAGGATTCTATATCATAGTTTTTTTTATTCCTCATATTGGAATGTTAATTCGTCGTATGAGAGATACTAATACGAGCCCTTGGTTAATTCTAACAGGAATTATACCCTTAATTAAAATTTTTGTGCGCAGTAATAATTTTGAAAATAATTACGGATTACCAGTACCAGAAAATGAAAAACAACGTAGTGCTGAAATTATAAAAATGACTATCGGAATAAACATTCTACTTTTAGGAGCATTTGGATATTGTATTGAGAGGTACAATTTACAATAATATGTTTAAAAATTTTTCTATATTTTTTTCTTTTTTTTTATTTTCATGTTCTATTTCTGATGAAACTCTTTTGTCTGCATCAAGTAAAATACGTCCAGATTGGGCAGATGAAAGTAGAACTATTTTCAAAATGAAACAACGAATGAATTTTGTTGGAATATGGACTGCTTCAGCTCTAAATAACCCTTCATTATTATGTATAAATGCGGGTAGTTTAGCAAAGACAAAAATATCTGATTACTTTAAGTTAAATTACTCTTCATCAATAAAAACAGATTTTTCTGAGAATAGTCTTTCTATTTCTTATAAAAGTTCTGAAAATACGTCACTTACAATAGATGAAATTCAAGAAGAAGGCTGTTATTGGGAAAAAATAATGTTATCCTCAAAAGAAAATAATAAAATTATCTATCGTGTTTTTTCTAGATATTCTGTTCCTTTATCAAAATTTGAAAACTAATCTATGAAATTTTTTATATTTATTCTTACTTTTTTTATCTTTTCAACAACAGACGCAAACGCTTTTTATTTTGATTGGAAAAATATGCTTGACTTCCATAATCCATTTGATGAAAGCTATGTTAGACCTCTTGATTATAATCTCGATGATATAAGAGAAGTCGATGATTTTACTCACGCAAAAATTATTTATCAACAAAAAGAAGAAGATAAAGATTTTGGTGAAGAAAAAGCAGAAAAAGTAGAAGTTAAAGGAAATACTGTTACTGTATGTAATGTTAAACAAGTATCAAGTGCTAAAGAAATTGCTATTCAAACAATGGTTGCTCATGTAAATAAAACAAAAATTTCTTCATCTTCTAGAGTAGAATGCCACGATACTGAAAATAGTGAAGGTTGTATCTATGAAATAGAAACAACTTCTAAATCTATTGCAAAAGCAGACTCTATTGAAACTCAAACTCTTAATAATGATTGTTTCTTGTTTACATTTAATAACATTTCTAGTAAAGGAACCGTTATTAAAAATATTGACCATTTGAGTGCTTTTGATAAAACAGATACTTATGACAATACAAGCTATGTCACAATCAATGTTGTTAATACAAATTACGCTGTAGACGCATTTATTAATGGTAAATATTATGTTGTAAACACAGGTTATCCTTTAAAATTTAAAGGTCCTTTGAAATTAAATGTTGTTGTTGACCACCCAAGTTTCCAATCAAAACATTTCGAAATTAATATTCCAGAAAAACCTCAATATATTACTCGTAATGTTTCTTTAATCCCTGTTGACAGAAGTAAAGAAAAAGCAGTAAAAAAACAAGGAGATTGGGCATTCCGTCATTTTAAAGTTTGCAAAAATAGTGATTGCACAGAATTCCATAAAGAAAAATTCTTTTCAATAATAGATTATACAAAAGGTTTTGATATATCAGCAGTAAAAAAAGATATGTCTGATGCTCAAAAAAGAAAATTAATCTACACAGAACAAAACGCTTTTGCAGGTATGGTATTCACCGTTGTTACAGAAAAAGTTACTTCATATAGTGAAACTAGAGATGCTCTTTTAATAAGAATAAATACTTTTAATCAAGAAAATAAATTAAGCAAAATGAAAAAAAGTTCAAATTATAAAGCTTTATTTAAAGACCAAAGAAACACAGGTTGGAAAAATCCTAGACCATATTCAAAAAGAAAACAGCTACAAATTACAGTGTATGAAGAAAACTATAAAAAATTAATTACAGTTAAATTCCCTATTTTTGTAGCTTGTGCATATGATTTTGAAACATCTTTTGGCCCACAATACTTTTTTTCAGAACCAAATCGTTATCTTGTTGAACTTTTAAAAAAGAAATATTATATTGATGGTGCAAATTTATCTTTAATCGACCATAGAGATCATTATATCTTTCACTCACCATTTGTTTATGAAGGAAATAGATTTATAATAAAAGATACAAAAGAAAAAGTTTATAGCTTTGGTATTAGTAAAGGAACACATATCACAAAAGTTGATTATAAGTTTGTTGATTGAAATAAATATGAAAAAAGCCCACTATTAAAAGGGCTTTTTTTTAATTCAAAGAAATTGTTTTATTGTTTATATTGGATAAATTTGTAGTAGAGCTTAATCTTTTCTTTTTTAATTCCATCATTTTTAAGAGGAGATCGGAATATTTTTTTATTAGTGGTTTTAATATTATATTCATTCCGCCAGAAATATTTTGCATATTATTTTCCTCTTTGATTTGATTTTGTGTCATGTTTGTCATCAGATTTTTTCCTAAAAAGTTGTACCTATTATAATTTCTTTTTGAAAAATTTTTTACATGAAACAAGAAAGTAAAGTAATTTTTTTAAGAAGATTTCTTTGGTTTTTTCTTTAATAAGGGAATGATAAATTTTTCTAGTTCTTTTAGTTTATCTGTTAATATTATCTTAAATCCACCAGAAACATCTTGCATTTCATCTTCTGAAAGTACTGTTGTTTCAGGGGTATTTTCCTCCTTAATTTGATTTTGTGTCGTGTTTGTCATCAAATCCTCCTAATTAATTAGATCTATTATTATAATTTGTTTTTAAAAAATTAATACCAACATAGCATAGCAAATCCTCCTTGTCTTATTCTACTATTAAAACGAATGACGTTCATTTTGGTTACAAATTTTTTTCATTTATAGAAAAATATTTCATAATTTCCGCAAAGAATTGTGAAAGCAAAAGGAAAATTATTCTCTGTTTAAATCCATTTAATTTAATCGATTGATTAAAATTTTGAGAAGTTTTATTATGCTTTCATTCAATTTTTGTAATTAAGGAAGAGTTTGATAATTTTTTTGAACTTATAGTAAAAAATGGAAATTTTATTTGATGCCGTTAAATGGATTTGTGCCAAGCTAACTATCGTTAACAATTTTTTTTGGGAATTCCCAACTAATTTAGAATGTTATTCAACAATACCAATCCTTGGTAAACTTCCGTTTTCAATGCTTTTATTGATTGGATCAGGAATTTATTTTTCTGTTGCTTTAAAATTTGTTCAAATTAAATCAATCACAAAGGTTTTCAGTATTTTTTTTGAAAGAAAGAAAATTAAGCAAGGATTTTCTCCTTTGTCTGCTTTGTTTTTATCTACGGCAATGCGTGTTGGATCTAGTAATATACTTGGTGTTACAGGGGCTGTTTCAACAGGTGGTCCAGGAGCTTTATTTTGGATGTGGTTTGTTGCTTTTTGGGGAATGGCATCTTCATTTGTAGAAGCAACGCTAGCTCAAATCTTTAAAGTAAAAAAAGGTGATCAATATTTAGGTGGTTTTTCATACTATGGAAAATTCCTGGTTAGAAATTCAACGATATTTGGAATGATATTATCGGTCGTTTACATTATATATGCGTGCTTTATTTTATCGTATCAATCATTTGGCGTTGTTTCATCCGTTGGAGAAATAGCCAGTTTGTTCACGGGAAATCATATCGAACCGAATTCAATGACATATTGGATTACTTCTGCAGTTTTGATTGTTTTATTGACAATTTTTGCTTTTGGGGGGATTAGATTTATTGTAAAGCAAACAAATCGGCTAGTTCCAAGTATGGTAATAGCATATATGTTCTTAGTTATTACGATTATATGCTTAAATTTTGATCGACTTCCATGGTTTTTTTATTCTGTATTTACGGAAGCTTTTAAACCAGAAGCAGTTTTTGGTGGTGCTTTCGGAATTGCAATATATCAAGGGGTAAAAAGAGGTCTTGCATCAAATGAAGCAGGACAGGGAACAGTTACAATGGCAGCTGCTACGGCTGAAACAAATCATCCTTGTGAGCAAGGATACGTTCAGGCTTTTGGTGTTTTTATTGATACGATGATTGTTTGTACAATGACGGGGTTTGTTGTCGTTATGGGAAGAGCTTGGCAAACTGATATGGCAGCAGAATGGTTTTCTTTTGATCAATTTTCCAGATTTACCTCTTCTGTCAAGATATTGATTCCAAATGTAACAATTAATGGTATCGTAATTATTATTTTTTCTTGTTGTCTAGGATTATTTTCTTTTACAACTTTATTGGGGTTGATTTCTTTTTCTGAAATTTGTGCAAATCTCGTTTCTCAAAAACAAGTATTTTTAAATTCTGTTCGTATTTTTGCACTTTTATTAGCTGTTTTTGGTTTAGCTTGTAATATAGCAGGAATAGAATTAAATGAATTTTGGAATTTGACAGATTTGGTAGGTATTACAATTACATACGTTAATATTCCAATTCTTTACGTAGGTTTTAAATACGTCAAAAAAGCTCAAAAGCATTATGAACAACCTAATCGCAAAAAATTTACTTCCAAAATAATTGGAATAGATACACCAACATGGAATGAATAGTAGTTCTTGATGTGATGTTTAGCCCCCTCACCAATCTTTTGTAAAGTTCGTTAAAACTTACTAACAAAAGATGTCCTCTCCCTACAGGGCGAGTTTGGTATTTACATCAAGGGAATTCCTTTATAAAAAATCTTATAACCACAAATAAGGCATATAGATAGAATTTTGTTTTTCCCAATCGGCTTCGCAATGGTTCCCGTTTGGTTGTTTATACAACATAGGGGGATAAAGGCCTTTTTTCAACAAATCTCGATTAATTGCTTGGTGAACGGAATTATAGATCACTTTACCTTTAGCGCCCCATCCTTCATTGGCTCCCCAAGATAAATAAATACGCGTATCTGGATGAAGAGGTTGTTCTTTGATTAATTCTCGTAATTCTTTGGAACAAAAAGTGATGGCAGAAGAAAGACAAGCTGCTTTTGAAAATACTTTGTTATGTTGAAGAGCTGCATATAAACTCATCAATCCACCCATAGAAGAGCCACCTATGCCAGTCGCTTCACGATGAGACCAAGTCCTGTATTTTTCATCTATGTACGGCTTTAAATGTTTTACCATCCAATTCATCGTTTTATCACCGGTGCCATAAACTTCCCCAGCAAAATCACCAGTGTTCCAATAATAAGGTGAAAATTCTTTCAATCTGTTATTGCCTTTGTGATTACATTCTAATCCGATGATAATGATTTTTTTAGACCATTGATCTAGATATTCTTTTAATCCCCAAGATTTTCCATAAGTCGCATACGAATCATAAAATAAATTATGTCCGTCAAACATATACATTACAGGATAACGATCATTTGAATATTCGTAATCATCTGGTAAATAAATGTGAATAGGCCTTTGATGGCGAGCAGGGTGAAAATATACAGATTCAACAATAATCATTTTTTTATACAGTCGCTTGTTGAGTAAATTCTCCGTCAACTAATTCTGGCATTGTTGCATCTGGAGCTAATTGAAATTCAACTTTTGTTACAAAAGCCATAGGAGAACCGGTTCTGCAAGCATCAACCATATCTGCAACAACTTTTTCATCCCCTTTGAATACGGCTTCGACGGTGCTGTCAACACGATTGCGAACCCATCCGGATAAACCACGACGACGGGCTTCATTCATTGTCCATTGGCGATAAAAAACACCTTGAACTCTGCCATAAATTCTTACGTGAACAGTTTCCATTTTAAACTCCTAAATTTTTAAATGCTTCAATTGCAACTGATTTTCTTTGCTGACGAGCATCATCTGCATTTTTATCAGTTGACCATGTTTCATTTTGAAAAAGTTCTTCTAAACATGATAAATCAAAAGCGTCTTCAACAGAATATATTTTTTTATAAGTAAGTGTGGCGAGAATTACTGATCGATAAGCTCCTGCAAGTTGTCGAAACCACATCAATTTTTCATTTTCAAAATCAGATAAAAAATTTGAAATAAAATTTTTTGTTTTGTCAGATAAAAGGGGAACAGATAATCCAGTTGTTGATTTAACGTTAGCCCCTAACTGATTGAATTTACTTATTACTTCCCCCCATTTTTGATTTTGCAAAGAAAGCAATTTTTCAGGTTCTGGAGAAAAATATAAAACACAATCTGTTGTTAAATACGATAAAAGTTCATTTATAATTTCGGTATTCGTCATTGCTCTAATGCCTTTTGACAAACGTTTTTAAGTACTTGTTTGTGTGCAAATGGCATATCAGGGTGAAAAAACTGAAATCCCATTGCAGCTAAATTATCTATGACATCTTGCCGGTCAACCCTAAAATTGACGTTAGAAAATGGTCCAGAAATGAAAATTTTAGATAAAATAGTTCCTAAAGAAACCTCACTTTCGTCTTGATCAATGATTAACGTTGTATCAATCAATTTATTTTTAAGATCAATTGTCCCATTCAATACGATTTGTTGTTTATCAGTTTCAAATGCAATGTTTTTTTCAGATAACATCATTCCATAATGAACAGGTGTGTTAATGACTGCGCAATTCAAAGAAATTTCTTTTAAGCTTCTAGAACCAAATATTTTTTTTAAAGCTTTTATTTTTGGCGTAAAAACAATTTTTTTGCTAGCTAATTTTATTGAACCAATTAATCGTCCAATTAAGCCTTCTTGACTATCTGTCTTTGTTTCAAGATCAATAACCCCAGAGACCGTTCCTGAAGAAATATGTTTGTTAAGCATGTGAAGGGGGAGTGATTTTACAAGTATACGCGTTTTTGCTGTAATATAAGTATCACCGAGTGTTTTTGCATTAAGCGTTCCACGTATAAAATTCCCAATGTTAAAAGCTGGAACATTTAAAACCCCATCTTTTAATTCAGCTTTAATTTCTGCAGATCCGATATCTTTTCCATTATTTGAAATCAGTTTATTGGCGTGAATAATTATGTCACCATTTGCAGCTTTAAATGCGGGGATATTTAAAGGATGAGTTTTTTCTGTTGAAGTTTTTGCTTCCGGATTAGTGGATTTTTTATTCTCTGTTGCAATTATCTTTCCTGATTTTTCTCCAAATATCTTTTTAATAGTTTGTTGAATGCTGTAAACAGTTCCTGTTATTTCATTAATGTTTAACGTATCAGCTAAAACGGTTGCCTTAATTTCAGGAATACTTGTAAGATCTATTTTTACGTCAGCAGTTTCAATGTGTGTATATTTTAAATCCAATTTTAATTGAGATAAATTAAACAATTTATCATTTATTGATAATGAACCAAAAGCTTTGTAAATATCGTGATAGCCCCCAAAAGAAATGTTAGCATCCAATGGGGTAAAAGATTTAATATCACCGTTGATTGTCATTACGTGTTTATATTGATAGGTGGTAATCGTTTGAAAGGTTGGAACTGATAAATTTTTGATAGGTCCAGCTATTTCTGCGGCAACAGAAGTTGAAGTTTGATAAGGTAAATCTGTTATCGTTGCTTTTAAAATACTAGCAATTTGTTGGTTTTCATATTTTCCTGTCAAATTTGCCTTTATCCTATCTCCATTTAAGTCAAAGGAAAAAGTCAAATCATTTTTAAAAAATCCGGATAAATTATATTCAGCAGAATTATAGATTCCATTTGCTTTGATATCATAAAAACTTGGGGTGTTTTGGGTGATAGTTAATTCGGGAAAAGAAATATTTTCTCCGCGTATTTCAAAGAATGTCACTTTGTTAATAGGTATGTTTCTTAAGGAAAAATAATTTTGTACCCATTTTTTCACATCAAATTCAAATACAGCTTGTTTTATTTTTATTTCTTTGTCTCCTCGAACCAAGTTGATATGATTTATTTCGATTAGAGGTGTTAGCGAAAAAGTAAAGTTAGTACTATTACTATTTGCTGAAAATTGAAAATCAGTTTTTTCAGCTATGAAATCTTGCAACATTGGAACGATTTGTGATGGTAATACTAAAAAAAAGTATCCACCAACAAGGGAAAAAAGCATAAGACTGGAAAAGAAAAAACGCTTTAATAAAACCATGTTTTAACCTTAATCAACTGGAAATTTATTGAAAGGATTTGTTGCATTTTTGTAATCAAAACCGAAGAAATCAAAACTTTCTGCCATTTCAGTACAAAGTGGTGCAAAAATTTCCAACATTTTTCCACTTGGTAATCTGATTTTTAAGCCACGAGCATGTAAATGAAGGTGGTCTTTATTCTTTAAAAAGTCAGCAGATAGACCATCAATTTTATATTTATGATCACCAACAATAGGATGTTTCATATATAAACAATGAACGCGTAATTGGTGAGTACGCCCTGTTAATGGCATCAATTCTAACCAAGATACTTTTTTGAATGCTTCATCTTCTACGCGATAAAGTGTGGTTGCAGATTGCCCATTTTTTTCATCAATACGCATTAATTCTCCACCAAATTCACCAGAACATTTTAAAATTTTGGCGGAAATTTTTCCTTCTTTTAATTCAGGATTACCATGGACAAGTGCCCAATAAACTTTTTTAGCTTCGCGAGATTTAAATGCGTCAGCTAATTTTTTTGTCGCAACGGGGGTTCTGCCAAGAACTAGAACACCACTTGTATCTTTATCAAGACGATGAACAAGACGAGGATTTTCATCTTTGTCAAAGCGAAGAGCAGATAACATCCCATCAAGATGTCTTGTCTGATTTGTCCCACCTTGAACGGCAAGTCCTGCTGGTTTATTCAAAACAATAACGTCGTTATCTTTGTAAATCACTAGGCTTTGAACAAATTTTGCATTTTCTTCAGAAACGACAACGTTATCCCGACGTTCTTTTGCTTTCCCCATTGGAGAGCCTTTTTCAGGAAGAGGAGGAATACGAATAACTTGACCAGCAGTAATTCGTTGATTTGCTTCTGCTCTTTTCCCATCAACTTTAATTTGTTTCGTGCGTAATAATTTTTGAATTTGACCTTGCGTTAATTGTGGATAGTGACGATGAAACCATCTGTCAAGACGAACTTCACCATCATCAGGGGATACTGTTTCAAAATTCACTGCCATTTTTTTTGTTCCTTAAGTTTTCCCAATAAGCCAAACGCTTACAAATTTCTCGTTCGAAACCACGTTCTATTGGGGTGTAAAATTTTCTTCTGCCCATTTTTTCAGGGAAATAGTTTGCTCCGGAAAATCCGTCAGGACAATCTGGATCATATTGATAATTTTTATTATAGCCAAGTTCTGCCATTAATTTTGTAGGGGCATTCAAAATATTCATCGGTGGCATTAAAGATCCCGTTTCTTTTGCTGTTTTAGAAACTTCGTTCCATGCCCGATAAACACCGATGGATTTTGGAGCTGTTGCAAGATAAACCGTCAATTGAGCCAATGCTAAATCACCTTCTGGAGAGCCAAGTCGTTCATAAGCTTCCCATGCGGAAACAGCTTGATGAAGAGCATTTGGATCGGCAAGCCCTATATCTTCCACGGCAAAACGAGTTAAACGTCTGAAAATATATTTAGGATCTTCACCAGAAGTCATCATTCTGGCAACCCAATAAAGTGCTGCATCTGGATCAGATCCTCGTAAAGATTTATGAACTGCACTGATTAAATTATAATGGCCATCACGATCTTTGTCATAGACTGCAGGACGTTGAGAAACAACAGTCATCAATTCATCCGTATCTATTAAATGATCTGTCGTGCAGTCATAAAGGGCTTCAATCATATTTGATAAATATCGCCCGTCACCGTCTGCCATTGATTTGATTAAATCGCGAGATGCTTCAGTAATAGGGAGAGATTTCGCCATTTGTTTTTCAGCATGCAAAATGATTTCTTCTAAAGCATCTTCAGTCAATCTTTTTAAAACGAAAACTTTTGCACGAGATAATAGAGCTGCATTTAACTCAAACGAAGGATTTTCAGTTGTTGCACCAATTAAAACGATTGTTCCATTTTCAACGTAAGGTAGAAAAGCATCTTGTTGTGCACGATTAAAGCGATGAATTTCATCAACAAATAGCAGAGTTTGTCTGCCAGTTTCTTGACGCATTTTTGCTGTATCAAAAACTTTTCTTAAATCAGATACTCCCGAAAAAACAGCAGATAACGGTTCAAAATACATATTTGTGTGTTTTGCAATTAAACGCGCAATCGTTGTTTTTCCACAACCAGGAGGTCCCCATAAAATAAAGGAGGTGATTTTCCCAGATTTAAGCATACGACCAAGAGGAGCATTTTCACCCAAAAGGTGATTTTGCCCCACGACGTCATCAATTGTTTGTGGTCGCAGTAAATCTGCTAAAGGTCTGCGAACTTGTTGATCAAATAAAGATGGCATTTATGCCTTGACTGTTACTTCATAAGCGCGTTGTACAGCATCCATAATGTTTGTATCTTCGCTTGGTTCTTTATTCTTTGTTAAAGCGTCAATTGATTTTTCTAAAACGTCAATTGATTTCATAGCATTGATTTCAACGACTAAAATTTTTGAAACGGATGCTAAATCTGACATCACTTCTTCTGGAATTTCTGTTAAGTCAATATCACCCTTTGCATTAAATTGGAAATGTAGTGTTGTTGCATCTTTTTTTGTTAAAGTTGGATTTTCAGGTCCCCCTTTGAATGCTGGTAAAAATACACTAATCATTCCTTTGTCATTTTTTACAAATTGAGGATTTTTGATTTCATTAAGTTCCATGGTTATTCCTTTCATTTAAATGATAGGCGATTATATCCTTTTTGTTGAAAATTTAAAATAAAAAAAAGCCCCTTTTTACAGGGGCTTTAAAAATTTGTTCAAACAAATTATTTTGCTTCACGTGCTTTTTTAACGTTGACGCTCAATTCGTCACCCATCATAGCACCGTTAGAAATGTAGTTTCCAATAATGAAATCAGGAATACCACGGAATTCTAACTTACCAGCCAATTCATGGTTTGCAGAAATGATTTCATCAAGAGCTGGATCTTTACGATCTGCTTCGAATTTTTTCATGTCTAAACCCAATTTCTTTGCCATAGCAACGATATCTTCTTCTGTTAAAGAACCTTTGTTGGTAATCATTGCTTGGTGCATTTCAAAATATTTACCTTGTTTGTTAGCAGCTAAACCAGCTTTTGCAGCAACTGAAGATGTTGCGCTGAGAACAGGCATATCTTTTAATACCCAACGAATATTTCCATCATTCTTTACGAATTCATATACTTTTGGGAACATCATTTTGCAGAATCCGCAGTTATAATCGAAAAATTCAACGATTGTTACATCACCGTCTGGATTTCCGATAACTGGTGTATTTGCATCATGTTCCAAAGCATAACGGTTGGATTCAACAACAACCATACGTGCTTTTTGTTTTAATTCTTCTTCACGTTTTGCATAGTTGTCCATAGCTTCTTTGACGACTTCCGGATTTTCTAACAAATAAGCTTTAACAACGTCTTTGACTTCAGCTTCATTTAATAAGCCAAACATTTTCGCAGAAGCAGCTGAAGGAATGATCACGGCAGCAGCTACGGCTAAAGTAATTAATTTACGAATCATTTTGATTCCCTTTCGAAAAGTAAACAACGAGTGAAGTATAAGAAAACTTCAAATGAAAATCAAACAAAAAACTTGTTTGTCTTAAAAATTTAAAATTTGGCAATTTACAAAAATATGGGCTCCTGTTTATGTTGACGGATTTTTTTTGACAGGTTAAATTCAAGGGAAATAAAAACGGAGATTTTTTGATGAATACACTTTTTGAATTTGTTAGACTTATTTGTGCTAAGATGCAGATAGTGAGCGATTTGTTTTGGGAATTTCCAACGAATTTAGATTCGTATTCGTCAATTCCAATATTGGGTAGATTACCATTTTCTATTCTTTTATTGATTGGTTCTGGGATTTATTTTTCTATTTCACTAAAATTCATTCAGCTTAAATCCATTGGGAAAGCCATTAGCATTTTGTTAAAAAGAAAAGTTATTAAGCAAGGGCTTTCTCCGATGTCTTCTTTTTTGTTGTCAACAGCAATGCGTGTTGGTCCAGGTAATATCGTAGGTGTTACGGGGGCTGTTTCAACTGGTGGTCCAGGAGCTTTATTTTGGATGTGGATTTCTGCTTTTTTTGGTATGGCAATATCTTATGTGGAAGCAACTCTTTCACAGATATTTAAGGTAAAAAAAGGAGATCAATATCTAGGTGGTTTTTCGTATTATGGAAAAGCCTTGGTTAAAAATTCTGTTGTTTTTGGAACGTTTTTATCAAGTATGTATATTTTGTATGCTTTTTTAATTCTACCATCTCAAGCATTTAATACAGTCTCATCAGTTGGAGAGATTTTTAGTTTGTTTTATGGTAGTCCAATTGCAAGTGATTCAACAATATACGTAATTGCTTCAATCGTTTTAGTTGTTTTGTTGATGATTTCTATATTTGGAGGTATTAAATTTATTGTTAAACAAACAAATCGTTTAGTTCCAATTATGGCGGTAACCTATATTCTGATAACGTTTTTGATTATTTGTTTAAACTGGGATCGCATTCCATATTTCTTTTATTCAGTTTTTGTAGAAGCTTTTAAACCAGAAGCTGTTTTTGGTGGATCTTTTGGAATAGTTTTGTCTAATGGAATCAAAAGAGGACTGATGTCAAACGAAGCAGGACAAGGAACAGTTACAATGGCAGCGGCTACTGCAGAAACTAATCATCCATGTGAGCAGGGATACGTTCAGGCTTTTGGTGTATTTATTGATACAATTGTTATTTGTTCATTAACAGGTTTTGTCGTTGTGATGGCAAGAGTTTGGCAGACAGATGGAGCTGTAGAATGGTTTAATATGGGGAAATTTTCTAGATTTACAGCATCTGTTAATGAATTACTTCCTCATCTAACGGTTCATTTCATCGCAAATATAGTTATCTCTCTTTGTTTTGGATTGTTTGCATTTACAACTTTGATAGGTTTAGTTTCTTTTGCAGAAATATGTGCAAATTTGATTTCTCAAAAACAAGTTTTTATCAATTTTCTTCGAGTTGTTTCAATTTCATTAGTTTCCTTTGGATTAATTTGCAATTTAGCAGGATTAGATTTGAGTGTTTTATGGAATATATCAGACTTAGCAAATATTTTATTGATTTACACAAATCTACCCTTGTTATACATTGGTTTTAAGTATGTAAAAAAGGCAAAAGTTCATTATGAACAAGAAAATCATGAAAAGTTTACTTCAGAGGTGCTAGGAATAAATACTCTGACTTGGGGGTAAAAAATACAGAATAAAAACTCCATGTGCGGAGTTGGTTTATAAATTGATTAAAGAAAAAGAGGAAAAATTTTAGATTTTTTTGATTTATAAAAATTCCCGTTTTACCTTATTCATTAAAGTTGAAAAGGCAAATTTAGGAAGATTTTTAATAGGAATGAAAAAGCCATCTGTAAAGGGTGGCTTTTCATTTTGAACGAAAATAAGTTCAAGGGATAAATCAAAGTGAGTAAAAACGTGTTTGACTTTGATTCCACTTGCTTTTTCATTAAAAGGATTTGTTAAATCTGTATTCCAAGGAAATTCATACAAACCGTTTAACAAACCTTGTTCAGTTCTTTTTCGAATAAAAATTTCATTTTTTTTATTTTTGATGATGAAAACAAAACCTTTGCGTTTTCCTCGTTTCATTTTGACAACGTTGGGAATAATTTCAATTTGCTTTTGTTTTTTGGCAAGGCAGTTCTCAACAAGCGGACAATCTACACATTTTGGATTTTTAGGGGTGCAAACAGTAGCTCCTAAATCCATAATGGCGGAAGCATAATCTGCCGGACAAGTTGCTGTTGAAGCAATTTGTCTAGCGTGTTCATCTATTAAATCAATAATTTGATTTGTTGGTTCAGACATTGCAAAATATCTGGTGATAACGCGAATAACGTTTCCATCGACTGCAGATTCTGGCAAATTAAATGCAAGAGCTGAAATGCTTGCGGAAGTATATGGGCCAATTCCTGGTAATTTTAAAAGTTCTTCACGATTATCAGGAATTTTGCCATGATATTGTTCAACAATGACTTTTGCACATTCATGTAATTTTCTAGCTCGAGTGTAATATCCCATTCCTTGCCATATGAGTAAGACTTCATCAATCGGTGCGTTCGCTAAATCGAAAACAGTCGGATATTTTTTGACGAACTTATCGAAATAAGACAAAACTGTTTTGACGGTTGTCTGTTGCAACATAATTTCAGAAATCCACACGTAATATGGATTTGGATGTGCTCCACCCTGAAACCTCCATGGCAGAGTTCTGCCATGAAGTAAATACCAATCTGTAATCTGTTGAGAAATAAGAGGCATTAAAGAGAATAATACATCTTAAATTCAAGAGGATGAGGTGTTTTCATGAATTCAGTTAATTCAGCTTTTTTGATATCCAAATAAGATGAAATGAGTTCTTCTGTGAATACATCACCTTTTTTCAAAAATTCATGATCTTCTTCTAATGCTAATAAAGCTTCTCGCAAATCAGCAGCAACGGCTGGAACGTTTTTCAATTCTTCTGGTGGCAAATCATAAAGATTTTTATCCATAGGTTCACCTGGATTGATTTTATTTTCAATTCCATCAAGACCAGCCATCATCATTGCAGCAAAGGCCAAATAAGGATTTGCCGTTGGATCTGGGAATCTGATTTCAATTCGTTTTGATTTTGGACTTGTTCCATGAGGAATACGACATGAAGCAGAACGATTACGAGCTGAGTAGGCTAATAAAACTGGAGCTTCAAAGCCAGGGACTAAACGTTTATAGCTGTTTGTCGTTGGATTTGTAAAAGCATTTAATGCTTTGGCATGTTTGATAATTCCGCCGATAAAATAAAGAGCTTTTTCTGATAAATCAGCATAGCCGTTTCCTGCGAATAAAGGTTGTCCTTTTTTCCACAATGAATAGTGCGTATGCATACCGGATCCGGCGTCTCCCATAATTGGTTTCGCCATAAAAGTTGCTGTTTGACCATTCATATCAGCGACGTTGCGAACAATGTATTTATACAACTGCAAATTGTCAGCTGTTTTCAACATGGTATCAAATGCAAAACCAAGTTCTTGTTGTCCTGCTCCTGCTTCATGATGATGTTTGTCGATTTTTAATCCCTGTTCAAACATTGTCGTTAACATTTCAGCACGCAAATCGTTTTTATGGTCGATTGGGGCAATAGGGCAGTACCCACCTTTTGTTCCTGGTCGATGGCCTGTATTTCCATCAACAAATTCCGCATCATAAGCCGAATCATTTTCGTTTGATTCAATTTCAAAAGAAACTTTATCACAACGAACACAAGAACGAACGCTGTCAAATACGAAAAATTCAGCTTCTGCACCAACAAAAACGGTGTCTGCAATTCCTGTGGAAGCAAGATATGCTTCTGCCTTTTTCACAACGGAACGAGGATCGCGATTGTAAGGTAATCCCGTCACTGGATCGATAATAGAACAGATGATATAGGCAGTCTTTTTTTCGCTAAACGGGTCAATTCCAACTGTTGAATAATCAGGACACATCTGCATATCAGATTCGTTAATCGTGCACCAACCAGGCATACAAGATCCATCAAATAATAATCCGTCTTCCAATAAATCTTCATCAATCACGGATTGATGAAAAGAAATATGATGCCATTTCCCTAAATAATCAGTAAAACGAAAATCAACTAATTCAACGTTTTCTTGTTTAATAAATTCAATAAAACCTTCAGCGTCTTGGACATTTTTCATTTTTATAGCTCCTTAAATAGCATCTTCGCCCCGTTCTTCAGTTCTGATACGAATAGCATCCTCAACTGGAGTGATGAATATTTTTCCATCACCAATTTTCCCTGTTTTAGCTGTTTGAACAATCGTATTTACAACTTGTTCAACGCGTTCATCTTCTAAAACGAGTTCAAGTTTGATTTTAGGAACAAAATCAACGACGTATTCTGCTCCACGATATAATTCCGTATGACCTTTTTGTCTGCCGTATCCTTTAACTTCGGTAACTGTAATTCCTTGGATATCAATTTCTTGTAAAGCGTCTTTAACTTCGTCAAGTTTAAATGGCTTAATAATAGCTTCTACTTTTTTCATTTTTTAATTTCCTTGTTAGACGACTTTTTCACCGATGCTGATAAGTAAATTTCTTAATTCTTGACGAGCAGGAATACTTGCTGCCGTAATTTGAGTGTGATTTTTACCAGTTCCGAAATCTAATAAAGTCAATCCCTTTAAAAATAAATCACGGAAAATAACGCGTTCTCCTAATCCGGGAATAGGGGTAAAATTAATTCTTTTTCCTAATGCTTCTAAAATTTTCCAAATCACACGACCATTTTTGGTATTTGATGATGGCAATCTGTTCCTTAAAACAAACCACTTGATTGCACTTTTATGTTGAGAAGCACGTTTTTGTCTGGCTTGCCAAACGATTTGAGCATATTGACCGGGAGATTTGACTGTTAACGTTTCTGGTTCGATTTTTGCTAAAACGTCAATATCAATTAAACTATCATTGATTGGCGTAATCAATATGTCTGCGAAACTGTGTGCTGTGCGAAATAAAAAGCTGTCTGCCCCCGGTGTATCAATGATGACGACGTCATTTTCATTTTTTAATTTTTGAATTGTATATTGGAAAGCAAGTTCATCATCCATTTTTTCTTGTTCAGAAGTATATTCATGAATATCCATTGCAATATGTTGGGGTAAGGTCAAATTGATATGATTCATTGTTGCGTAGTTCGCACGATTTTGAATATAGTGAGTCAAGGTTCCTTGTTTGCCATCAACGTCAACGGAAGCTACCATTTTCCCCTGTTGCATATACCAAACGATTAAATGCATGGCGACTGTAGATTTTCCAGTTCCACCTTTTTCGTTTCCAATAACAATAACTTTACCGCTAGCCATTTTTTTTCCTTTTTGACAATAATGTAGCAAGGTTTGTCTTTTTTTCAAGATAATTGTGAAAGTCTAAAGGTTGATTTTACTGCAAGGTCAAAAAATACAAAAAATTTCAATTCTTTGTAATCTGTTAAGCAATTTAGTTTAAAATCATAAAAAAATTTAATTATTAGGAGGAATTATGCAAGCTGCAACTGCTGATTTATCTATGTGGGGATTGTTTTGTCAAGCTGATTTAATTGTTAAAACAGTTATCATTTTGTTGGCTTCTGCGTCCGTTTGGTCATGGGCAATCATTTTTGAAAAATTGATGATTCTACGAAGCGTAAAAAGGGATGCTGAAAATTTTAGTAAGCAATTTTGGTCGGGTTGTTCATTGGATGAAATGTTTAATGATTTGGAAAAAATTCCATATCGTTTAGACCCAATGAGTCAAATTTTTGTTCAAGCAATGCGTGAATGGCGTCGTTTTTCAGGTTCATTAGCTATTGGTATTCACGGAACAAGTTTAAGTCAACGAATTGATAGAATTATGCAAATTACACTTGAACGCGAAATGGATCGTTTGGAAAAAAGATTAAACTTTTTGGCATCTGCAGGGTCAGTTTCTCCGTTTGTTGGTTTGTTCGGAACTGTTTGGGGAATTATGAACAGCTTCCATAATATCGGTGCAAGTTCAAATACTTCTTTAGCAGTCGTTGCCCCGGGGATTGCAGAAGCTTTGTTTGCTACTGCTTTGGGATTGGTTGCAGCTATTCCGGCAGTGTTGGCTTACAATAAATTGTCAAGTGATATGAATCGTTATGGTAAAACTTTGGAAAATTTTGCAGGTGAATTTTCAACAATATTGTCTCGTCGTATTGACGATACTGCAAGTCGTAGTGAAAAAAGAGGAATGGCTTAATGGGAAAGTTTTCAAGAACTTCAGGTAGGCGTGGAGCTTTTTCAGAAATCAATGTGACGCCAATGGTCGACGTTATGTTGGTGTTGTTGGTGATTTTTATGGTAACGGCTCCTATGTTGACGACAGGTGTGTCTTTGGAATTACCAAAAGGAGATGGGGAAGTTATTGAAGATGCTGATAAATCAGTGGATATTAGCGTTGATTCAAAATCCTTGATTTATATGGGGGATGAAGTTGTAAAACCAGATTATTTGGTAAAAAAAGTAAAAGCGATGCAACGCTCAAATAAAAATTTAAAGGTGATTATCAGCGGTGATAAAAAAGCGTCTTATGGACAAGTGATTGAATTGATGAGTTTATTGCGAATGGCTGGTATTGCTAAAGTTGGCTTAAAAACAGGTGATTTGGTAGATTTAGAAGATTTAAAGAAATAGGATTTTTGGTTGAGGGTTCGTTTTAGAATATATCTGTTAATAAAAAAATGCCCCCGAATGTTTAAAACTTTGATTTTTATTCGGGAACATTTCCCAATGGCTTTATCCATTGGGCTCCATTTGTTACTGATAGTTGCTTTGACAGCCGATTTTAGTGGTAAAACAAAAAAAAGTGCGAATCCTGACGTCGTTTCAGTACCTATGTTTGTCGTGGATTTGAATAAAGTTAAAATTGGAGAACGGACAAATTTACCCCCTAAATTAATTAAATCAGGAAAAAAGAAATCAGCAGGAACTGGAGAAAAAACGTCTAAACTTGTTTCCGCTTATTCTGCAGGAGGTGCAAAGGTATCTTCTGGTGGAGGTTCATCAGTATTTAATCCTACTGGAGCCCATTTATCACAAGGGGTAAAAAAATTACCTACTAATTTAATGAAGAATGATGGGAAAATATCGGATCTACTAAATAGTATTGGAAAAAAAGACGAAGGCGAAGCTCCGAAGAAATTACCAGAATTCAAATCGTTATTGGCTAGCTTAGATGGAAAACAGGATAAGTTTGCCGGATATGCCGTTGATTCTGATATTGATGAAGATGATCCGGATATCGTTAATACAGGGATAGAGGGCGGACAAGGTGGAAGTTATATGCAGGAATTGTCCGTTTCAGAAAAAGATTTAATTGGATTGCGTTTGCGTGAATGTTGGAATTTGGATCCCGGTGCAAAGGGAATTCAAGATATGGTGATTGAGATTCGAGTTTATTTGAACGAAAAGGGAATTGTAAGCGAGGCTAAGATTTTAAATAGAGCTAGAATGAAAAAAGATTCGGCTTTTAGATCTGTGGCTGAAAGTGCTAGAAGAGCTGTATTTGTATGTGATAAAAAGGAAGAAAATTCTCCTTTCAGAATTTTCCCAAAAAATTACCCAAATACTTATGAATCTTGGAAAACGCTATTGTTAAGATTTAACCCCATGGATGGTGGAGTAGGATAATGAAAAAAATAATCATGTTGGCTTGTTTGTTGTTTAGTGTATCGGTGCATGCAGAACTGAGCATTGATATTACGGGGGCACATTCTGAACCAATGGCAGTAGCTATGCCGACGTTTAATTCTGATGATTCTTTGAAACAAAATGTCAAAGAGATTATGGGGGTAATTCGATCTGACTTGGAAAGTTCAGGTTTGTTCCGTTTTATAGACGAAGAGGCTTTTTTACAGCACTTTAATAACGTAAATGACAAACCTAAATTTGTTGATTGGCAGGCAATTAAAAGTGAAGCATTAATCCAAGCTGAATTAAAAAAAGAAAATAATGCGTTTAAATTGTTTTTCAGATTATGGGATGTTCCAGCTTCCTCTGAAATGAAAGCAGAAGAGTATGAATTTGATAAAAAAGGAACAAGACGCGTTGCACATATTATTGCTGATGCTATCTATAAGAGAATAACGGGTGAAGATGGTTATTTTGATACACGTATCGTTTATATTGCGGAAACAAGAACTAAATTTTCCAGAACGACGCGTTTAGCAATTATGGATCAAGATGGGGCAAATCATAAATTTTTAACTGATGGGCTTAATTTGGTTTTGACTCCTCGTTTTTCACCAAATATGCAACAGATTGCTTATTTATCATTCTATAATGATGATCCTCGTGTTTACTTGTTTGATATTGAAACAGGAAAACAACAAATCGTTGGAAATTTCCCAGGAATGACTTTTGCCCCAAGATTTTCTCCGGATGGACATAAGTTGATTATGTCTATGGCAGATAAGGGAAATAGTGAAATTTATGAAATGAATTTGGATACGAAAAAGGTTATCCAATTGACGCGTCATCCAGCCATTGATACTTCTCCATCATATTCTCCTGACGGAAAGAAAATTGTATTTAACTCTGATCGTGGGGGAAATCAGCAATTATACGTGATGGACAGCAATGGTAAAAACGTTCGTCGTATCAGTTTTGGTGATGGGCGATATGCTACACCTGTTTGGTCACCTCGTGGAGACTATATTGCTTTCACAAAAATCAAAGGTGGAAAATTTTATATTGGCGTGATGTTCCCAGACGGGAAAGGGGAACGTATTATTGCCAACGGTTGGTTGGTTGAAGCACCGACTTGGTCACCAAACGGTCGTATTTTAATGTATTTCAGCCAATCAAAACCAAGTGATGGATTAAAAGTCGATTCAAAAATTCATGCCGTTGATATTACGGGATATAATGATCGAATTTTGATTACGCCTGTTGGTGCTTCTCACCCAGCATGGTCACCATTACTTGAAAACAGATAAAGTATCGCCTTTTATGGCATATTCAATTTCTGTTAATGTTATTTTTGAAAGTATCAACTTATGAAAAAGTTAAAAATATCGTCTTTTTTCAACGAAATTAAATATTTTATAAAAACTGAAAATGAAATCCGCTTAAGTTTATTGCGTCAATTTATTTATATTATTTTTTTAATATTCAGCATTTTAATAATGTGGAAAATGGGTGATTTTTATCATCAAAATTTATTTGATGAACATCAAATTATTGAAAACTTACAAATTTTATTTTTAATTTTATCCACATTAATATTCTTTTTTTTAGGCTATAAATTTCCAAAAAATTTTGAATTATCAACACTACTAGGATCATTTACTTTAATTGCAATTGTACGTGAATTAGATGCTTATTTTGACGATTTAATTCCTTTAATAGGATGGAAATTTGGATGGATTTTTCCTTCCTTTGTTTTTGGATATATTATCAAATATCCGAAACAATTTAGACGTAGTCTTTCAAAATTTTTTAAATCTTTTTCTTATAATCTTATGATGACTGCTATAATTTTAATAATTCCTATTGCACAAGCTATTGGGCATAAAAATTTTATAATGGCAATTTTGGGAACATATTCAGAAATTAGCACTGTACGAAGAATGATTGAAGAAGCTATTGAATTAGAAGGATATATATTGATTTTTTTTGCTTCAATTGAATATTATTTTTCACAAATAAAATCAAAAAAATTTATCTAATGATGAAATTCTATATTTCTTTTCACTATGAGACAATTGAGAAGGGATTCCATCAAATATTGCTTAAATAAATTCATGACCTTTCTATGAAGAGCTTGTCCCAGTAGTTGAAGTTTGTTATAGCACTCTTTAATATAAGGCATAAAAGCGTTATTTTACACATTTCCTTAAATTTTAAAATTAAAGGTGCCATTTAGGCACCTTTAAAATTTGTTCATTAAAAATCTATCTTTCTCTATTTTTAGAAATATATTTTGCAACACAATCTTTTATATCATTTCTTTCAGGAATATTTTTCAAAGATTTTTGCAACAAAGATTCTTTTGGAGCATTTTGAACTTTAGGTTCCTCACTAGAACGCTCTATTATTGTTTTATAATTTAATTTGCTCATATCCTTTTTGATACTATCAATAGTGTCATCATTAACATCATAT
>JAKSVU010000020.1 GCA_024413465.1 Alphaproteobacteria bacterium | reverse complement strand
CAATCTGAAAAGGGTAGAAATGTAAATTAGATTAAAAATAATCAAACTAATCATCCCCTTCAAAGTGGCAGTAAATAATAATTTTATGAAAAGTGTTAAGGAATTTCGTTCATCTCCTAAAAGACTATACAAAAACAGCTCCATTTAAGGAGCTGTTTTCAATTAAAAAATTAAGAAAGATTGATTTACTTTAAACCAAATTTCTTCAGACATTCATCTGTATTTTTGATTATACATTTGGTTCCTTCTTGGTTTTCTTCTACACAAGCATTCGTTACACCATTGGCATCTGTACATGCTTTTACGCCCCACGTTTTTGATGATGTACACATACGTTCATTACAAGTGATACATACAGCATGTCCCATTGGATATAATTCTGCACAAGTTTTACATGTTCCATTAATTAAAGCATATCCATCGATACATATTGTACAATTCGTTGGTGTTGTACACATTGAACATCCTGTCGGGCAGGTAGGAACACATTTTACAACACCAGCAACGGTTGTTTGATGATATCCTTCCTTACATCCCATACAAAAATATTTTGTTGCTCCATTAAGTGAACAAGATACACAACTGTTACATATTTCTGTAGGACAACTACTGAATTTTTCAGGTTCTGTTGGACATGCTGAGAGTGCTTCTATGCAAGATTGATCTGTTTCGGAAAAGAATTTACCACTAGTGCAAGTTGCTGTTGAACAATGCGATGCCGATGTACAGGTTGTACAAGTTCCTCCTTGTGCAACTGGAACACCAGAGCAAGCAGTACATTGATTGTTTGAGGTGTTAAGATAGTATCCTGATTTACATTGACTGCAAATACCTGTTGAAATGCTACATGCTGCACAATTTGAAGTTGTACATGCAACCTGTGCTTTACATGTATGATATCCACCATCAAAATAATAACCGGAATCGCATGAAGCATTCGTGCATGTTGATCCGCTACAAGAGGTACAAGTTCCATGCTGAATTGTTGGGCATGTATTCACAACACAGCTATTTCCCTGTAAAATATAGCCCGTATTACAGGTTATACTTGTGCAATTTGTTGATGAGGAACAGGAAGTACAGGTCCCATTTGAAACAGTAGGACAAGAATAACATCTGTTACCACTCAAGTATTGACCACTTCCACAAGCTGAACATACGCCAGTTGTATGATTGCAGTTGCTACATCCACTACAGCAAGCCACACCAGGATAACAGGTTCCCCCTGATAAATAATATCCTGATTCGCATCCATAACATGTAGCTTCGTTAGCTGACGATCTGCAATCGGAGCAGTGAGCGCAACATTCAAGTATATCATCTGGTCCCGTTATCTGTTGTGCTTCATTTTCAGGATAAATGCAAGTATATCCACTTATTGAACAGGGCGTACAAACACCGCCTTTCATGATACAGTCATTCGGACATGACCCACACACACCAACTTGTGCTGTAAAGGCTTCTGATGAAAAAAATAGTCCAAAAGTTAAAATTGTGAATAATAAAGTTTTTTTCATAGGAGTTTTCCCTATCTGTTAGTATTGCTAACTATTTTACTAAAAGATTGGACAAAAATCAAGTTGGATTTCTTGCTTGATTTTTTTTATGAATAGGGTATAAAACTTAAAATTTTAACTTTTTGTTAAGGATTTTATCTCATGAAAAAACGTTTATTATTCACGGCTGTTGCTGGAATATTTTTAGCAGGAAACGCGTATGCGACAGATGCTTCTCAATCTGCACAGGTTCCTGAATCAACTTTAAAAGCAAATTTCCGTCGTGTATCTTTGCAATATACAAAAAATTCTGTTTCAAATTACAAGGAATACTCTAATTCTCCGGAATCTGATTTGAATAATGATGATCATACAACGCTCAAAGGTGAATTTGATTTCATATTAGAATATAATCGTGAAAATATGCGTTGGAATAACTCCATTTATGCGATTTATGGGGAAGAAAAAACAAAATATCACGATGCTCCGGGGCGTGAACCTCATCATCCTAATCCAGAAAAAACTGAAACAGATGACAAGATTTTATTCACATCCGATTATACACACAAATTACATAAGTATATGACTTACGTTTTTGGGCCAATGGCACAAATAGAATATCAAACTGAATTCCGTGCAAATAGAACAGGTGGAGAAAAAGCTGATAAAACAAAAACTTGGCGTGGAAAAATTGGGTATAAAGTATTCGAAGATACAACCGAAAATAAAGAATTTACAATTAAAGATTTGTATATTGCAGCTGTTGGTGAATACGACATGACCCATTCTCATTCAACGAAAAAATCCGCTGGTGAAATTGGTTGGCGTTTTGAAGGTACACCTCGTGAAAACGTGTCATTTTCTATAGACGGATATTATCGTCGTTATTTGTCTTATAGTGCATATTCTGGAACTGATTTGCGTTATGATTTCTTTACAAAAGCATCTCTTGATTCCAAAATTACTGACGTCTTGAGCTTTGGACCATACGTGTCATATCGTCGTGCTCATGACAGAACTGCTGTTCAACATGGATCCAATACCACAATTGGTGTTGCTTTAACCTACAAAGATATTTTTGATTTATAAAATAGGGAATTGTAAAAATGATTAGAAATATTTTTTCTGAATTTAAAAAATTTGCTATGCGTGGCAACGTCATGGACATGGCAGTCGGTATCATTATTGGTGCTGCATTTACCAAAATCGTTGATTCATTGGTAAAAGACATCATGATGCCACCATTAGGGTTGTTGCTTGGTAAAATTGACTTTGCAAACCTCTTTTTCGTATTAAAAGACGGTTCTGTTCCAGCTCCATACGCTTCAATTGATGCTGCAAAAGCTGCAGGTGCTGTTACATTAAACGTTGGTTTCTTTATCAATGCAATTATCAGTTTCGTTATCGTTGCTTTTGCTGTCTTTTTATTGATTAAAGCAATGAATACTTTGCAAACAAAATTGTTGGAAAAACAAAAAGAAGAAGTTGCTCCAGCAGCTCCTACAACAAAAAAATGCCCATATTGCAAGTCTGAAATTGATATTGAAGCAACTCGTTGCCCACATTGTACTTCAGAATTGAAAGACTAATTTAAAAGATGCCCTCTGAAATGAGGGCATTTTTTTTCTTGTATTTATCAACATTGCCACCTTGAGGGCTATAGAAAATCTTTTTCTGTTGATGTTTTTTATTGTTCTTTATAAAATAAGTTTCAAAGGAACGATAATGAAAATACTGATTGATAAGATTGCCCATAATCATAGTGCAACGGTTGATGAATTAGAACAAATTTTATCTGATTCAGAATGTGATGAATATCTGTTTAGCATTGCTGATCAAGTTCGTCATGATAGCGTTGGAGATGCCATCCATATTCGTGGTTTAATAGAGTTTTCCAATTATTGTAAAAATAATTGCTGTTATTGTGGCATTAGGAAAGGAAATGGAAATTTACCTCGCTATCACTTGTCTGTCGATGAAATTATTGCTTTAGCTGAAAAAGCTAAAAATTATGGTTATCAAACTGTCGTTTTACAATCTGGTGAAGATTTGTCCTTTGATATGAATAAAATGGAAAAAATTATCAAAGGAATTAAAGCTCTTGATTTGGCATTAACACTCAGTATCGGTGAAAAAACTTTTGAAGAATATAAGGCCTACTTTGATTTTGGGGCAGATCGTTATTTAATTCGCATTGAGACAACAGATAAAGATTTATATCATGAACTTGATCCTGGAATGAGTTGGGAAAATCGTCATCGCTGTTTATGTGATTTGAAAAAAATTGGATATGAAACAGGATCTGGTTGTATGGTTGGTTTACCAAAACAAACTTTGCGTTCAATCGCAAACGATATTTTATATTTTAAATCTTTACCTGTTGATATGTGTGGAATTGGTCCGTTTATTCCGCATCCAGATACGCCTTTAAAAGATGCCAAAGGCAAAGAATTTATTCTTTCTTTGAAAACAATGGCTTTAACACGATTGCTTTTACCTAAAATCAATATTCCGGCAACTACGGCAATGGAAACTTTGTATGAAAATGGCAGAGTAAAAGCTTTACAAAGTGGGGCAAACGTCGTTATGTTAAACGTATCAGACAGCGATGATCGTCAATTGTATAATCTGTATCCAAATAAAGCAGGATCAACAGGGAATACAATCACTTTGAAAAATGATTTTTTAGAAAAAGTAAGACAAATAGGAAGAACTATTTCAACGACAAAAGGATCTGCAAGGGATAATTAAAATGAATTGGGTATATTTGTTATTAGCTGGAATTTGTGAAATTGTCTGGGCTGTTGCATTAAAATATACAGATGGTTTTACAAAGTGGGTACCAACTGTTTTATTTGGTTTTGGTTATTTAGCAAGTGTGGGGTTGTTGGGAATTTCCATGAAAACTATTCCATTTAGTACAGCCTACCTCATTTGGACTGGAATAGGAACAGTGGGGTGTATCGTTTATGGAATGATGTTCTTTAATGAGCCTGTTGAATTTTGGCGTCTGTTTTTTATAACGATTATCTTAATTGGAATTGCTGGGTTAAAATACGTAAGTCCTGAAAGTTAAATTATATGGTTAAGACACCTGTTTACGTTCGTTCAACTTATCAATTATTTACGATGGCTGATGAAAATAAAGTCGTTAAAGGTCCGGTTTTTCTAGATTGTTCTTTATACGATGAAGATTGCCAAAAGATAACGATTGATGGGGATTTGATTGTCAACGATATAAATGGTTCCGAAAAATTACCAGACGTCGTTTTAGGAAAGTTAACGGTACTGGAGGGTGACTGTTTTTCATTATTGTGGTTGCCAAAAAAGTTGTACTCTCTTGATTTGTCAGGGATGAGAAAAATTGCAAGTTGGGCTGGTTTTGATCACGTTTGTTTTGAAAATAAGGAAGACGTTGATAATTTTTGTAAAATCCCATTACCTACGACAGATTTTGGCAGTATTGCTTGTCTGCCATATTTGATGTATCCTAAAAATCCAAAAGACGTTGCACCATATTACAAAGATATGTATCAGATGTATATGCAGACAAGTTTTTGCGGAAATAAATTTGATGATGAAAAAGAAACTTATAATCGGTGCTATGAAAAGTTGATAAAAATTTATCCAAAACAGACGCTGATTGGAAATTATGGTAAGAATATTCAAACAAAAATAAATAATATTTTGAGTTTGGTTGTTGAACAACGACAAGTTGAAAATAGCTTGCAAACAGGTGTTTTTGCACCAATGAAAAAAGTGTTGACTAAAAAAACAGTTTTTGATGAAGTGATTGATATTAATATGGCGCTTGCTTTACATGTTTTAGGGTTATCATTTCCGACAACGATAAAAGAGGTAAAATCTGCTTATCGTTCTTTATCAAAACATTGTCATCCTGACGTTGTTAAAAATAATAAAAAAGCAGAGGATTTTTTCAAACAAATTACTGATAGTTGTAACTATTTAGTGAAAAAATTGGAAGAATAGCATGGGAAAAAAGGTTTTAGCGATTATTGATCCCCAAAATGATTTTATAACGGGGAGTTTGGCTGTCGGATTGGATCAATGGAATAAAGCTTATTCAGAAATTGAAAAATTAGTTTGTTCAAATAAATACTCAATTATTTTTGTAACAAAGGACGTTCATCCAGTTACGCATTGTTCATTTAAAAAGCAAGGTGGAATATGGCCATCTCATTGTGTTCAAGGAACAAATGGATGTGAGATTTTTGATTCTTTACAAAATTTGCTCAAAAAAATATCGATTAAAGTGAAGATAATCAATAAAGGTCAAAATGAAAACGTTGAAGAATACGGGGTTGATTTGCTTAAAAATGAAGAAAATATAGAGCAGATTGAACAAATAGATATGACAGGTTTATGTTTTGATTATTGTGTAGCTGAATGTGCAAAATTAACTGCTGCTGCTTATCCCCACCTTCAGATTAATATTTTAAAGAACGCTTGTGTTGCAAAAGATGAAACAAAACACGTTGTCTTTTCAGCTTATCCAAATATCAATGTTGTAAAATAATTTAAAATTCTGCGAGTTTGTCGCCTATTTGAATGTTTAGTCTTTGAGCATCATTTGCAGGTAATTCAATGACAAATTTTGTTTTTATTTCAGAACTAATGACTTCTGTTGAAAAAGGTTGTGTGTTCGGAGCGATCCGGTGAATTATTTTATTTTCATCAATAAAAATCATATCTAAAGAGGAAGGAGTGTTTTTCATCCACATTGTGACTAATCTGGGGGGATTAAAAATAAATAACATTCCTCCGTTGATATGAGTTCTGTTCATTAATCCATGTTGTCTGCGTTCGTCGGTATCTGCTATTTCAAGAGAAAGAGAAATATGTTCTCCATTTTCTTTTTGAATTTCAAAATTTTTTCTTTCGAAAGAGATTTGTTGTTTGTTGTTTAAATTAGAAAAACGGGGATAAAGACATATCCCCGTCAAAATAATTGCAAAAACAATAAAAAGTCTTTTCATTATTTGCCAAATGGTGAATAGGATTTCATATCAACAGGCTTTGATTCTTCAACCTTTGCTTCAGCTTCGGCTTCTTCGTCAGCTTTCTTTTCTGGAGCAACGTAGACAGGTTCAACTGTTGTTAACGTGCGTTCTTCTTTCAAAGCTGGCGAGCTCATGAAAATTTTTGTTGCCCCATCGATTGTGGAAACTTCCATCGTTTTTTTATCGTTGTGGTCAACAAATAATAAGTTGCTGGTGCTTGGTTGGGCTTGTAAAGCAACTGCTGAACCGACAGTTTCTGCTAAAGCAACTGCTGTTTTATCACCTGTCAAATCAATTGTTGCAGATTTACCATCAATAGCCATTGCAGATTTACCTGGGCTGACGATATCAAATACAGCTTCGCTTTGACCAGTTAAACCCATATAAATGTTGTTTGTGCCAGAATCATCAGATAAGGAAATAGAACGAACGGAGTTGTTTAATCCTAAACTGATTTTTCCTTTGTAAACGTCGGTTAAACTCATAGAAGCGTTTTTATTATCCACAGCCATAGAA
The DNA here is from genome assembly GCA_024413465.1 of Alphaproteobacteria bacterium. Classification (GTDB taxonomy): domain Bacteria; phylum Pseudomonadota; class Alphaproteobacteria; order CAAGCB01; family CAG-977; genus UBA2903. The sequence continues at coordinate 24,849 of JAKSVU010000020.1, read as the reverse complement.
ATGATAGGGAATTTACCTTTTTGCATCATAGCAAAAGAGGTGGTTGTATCATCAGCTGTCCAAATGCCACGAATGTTTCCTTCAGAATCTTTCAACATAAAGATTTGAGCTTCAACAATCGTTGGAATGCCAATATCCTTTGGATTAACTTTTTCTTCTTCTGCAGCGATAGCCGATAAGCGTGGAGAAACAGCTCCAGATAAAACTGTTAGAATTGTTACACCTGTTAAAGCAACTAAGGCACGGCGCATATTCTTACATTTTTTTTCTAGCTGTTGTAATCTTTGTTCCAAATCTTGCATTGTGACACTCCTTGAGAATAGTATTTACTCCATATTAAACGAAATCTATTAATAATCTATTTATTTTTGCGTGGGGAGCCATTTTTTTACTTTGACGGTTTGCCCTAATTGATTTCGTGTAATTCTGACGCCGGATAATTGTTGATCTTTGATCAAATTTGAATCGGTTTCACGCTCTTTCTTTAAAAAATAAGTAGCCATTTCTTTGATGTTGATTTCTTTTTTTTGTCCTTTGACAAAAGCGTTCACGAAAGGAGCTTGGTCAAAAATCATTTTTTGTAAATATTGACCTGAGTAATTACCAAATTTTTTCCATACTGTATCTATAAAAATCAGAGAAGTTTTTGAAACAACGTTTTCATTAAAAACAAAATTTTTTGGAGAAGCGTAAAAATAATAGGAATTAGGTTCAATTGGCCCAATGTCGGTTGCATAAATAATTGAAGGAATAAAACGTTCCCCCTCAGTTAAAGCGGCATAATATCCTTGAGTAAGATATAAAAGGCATTGTTCTTTTAAAACTGTAAGTTGCTCATTTTCTTTTTTTGCCAAAATTTTAAATTCTTCCGTGGCTTCGAATACGTAATTTAAAGGAGATATTTCCATTGCTTTTCCCGTTAACTTTTTTCTTTTCACTTTTAAAATAATATATTATAATTATTAAAATTTTTTAAAAACTCAAGGTGTAAAATCATGGCCGAAGAAACAGAAAACAAAGAACAGACTCAACAAGCACAAGTACCTGCAGAAGCAGAAAAAAGTCCAGCTGAAACAACCGAAACAGCCAAGGCAGCTCCTGTGCAACATCAACCTACAATTAAAAAGAAAAAGTCGGCTGCTGCTATAAAAGCAGAAGAAGAGGCTGCCGTGAAAAAAGAAGCAGAGACTGAAGAAGTAAAGAAACCTGTTCAGCCATACGTTGCACCAAAAGAAATTAATCTGCTTGATCAACTTTCTAAAGCCAAAAAAACACCGGAAGAACTTCGTAAAGAAAAAATTGAGGCTTTGAAAAATAAGTGGGACAACATAAAGAGTAAATGGTGGTTTAAGTTATTTGTGATGACTGTTGTTGGTATTTTGATTTTGTATGCTATTTGGTGCAAACTACCAATGCTTACAGAAAAAAAATTTCCTGACGTTATGGCAAATAATGGACTTGAAATGGAACGGTTCAATATTGTTGAATCAGAAATGGATCATATCCTTGTCAAAAATATTTCTATGAAACAAGGTCAAATTCAAATTAAATCTATGTTGATTAATTTTAATTTCCTTGATTTGTTGAGAAATAGCACAATTAAAAAAATGACAGTCGATGGATTAACTTTGAGTGGCAAAGTTACAGATGATGAAGTTGATTTAGGTGTATTGTCAGACGTTTTATCAACAAAAGGAGCAAGCGGGGATTTAGCTGTTGTCATCAATAATATCGACGTCCGTAACGGATCATATTTAATTCGTCGTGAACGCAAAGAACCTTTGTTAGATGAAGAAGGTGAGCCAATCGATGAAACAAAAAAAGTTGCTTTTTCTGCAACAGGTAAAGTGACAAAAAGTGGTGTAAATTTAATTGTTAATACAAATTATGATACCCCAGAAGCACGCGTTTTAACAAAGACGGTTTTGAGTAAGACAAGAGATTCCTCTGATATAAAAACGGAAGTTACAGAAGGTGTGTTGTTAGAAGGCGAAAAAACAGTTGGTTCGATTGAAGGAAACGTTGAAATTTCTGTTCAAGGTGGTGCTTTATCAAAAGGTGAAACAGACTTAGTTTTAAAATCAGAAGCACAAAAGTTAGTGGTTAAGTCAGAAGTAACGCCTCATGATGGAAAATATGATTTAAATTTGAATTTTGAACGTTCTTTTGAAACTACGGCTGATGCTGCTGGTAAATTTGTCGGTGTGGCTAAGGTAACAGCTAAGGATATTGAATTTAAAGGAAACTTTAATAAGTTTTCAGGAAATCTTCCTTTGAAATTATATTCAGATTCCTTGACAAACGGAAGTATGGCTGTTCAACAGTTTTCAATTAATCCAGAACTTCACGTTGAATGTGATCACGGTTCTTGTTCATTTTTGTTGTTGAAGCCAATGGATTTATGGTTTAACAGTGCTGTTTATCAAACAAAATTTAGACGCTTTACCTTTACTCAACCTGTTCAAGTTAAGGTAAATCCAGATGAAACAGAAAAAAATATTAAGTATGCTAAAGGGGATTTGTCTATCTCTATGCCAATGCTGGGGTTTGCAACGTCTCTTTATGTTGGTGATGCAATGGGAAATCACCCTGTTTCTTTGGCACTCAATGGTTATAAATTACATTTAAAGACAAATCTATTTACAGGGGGACTTCAAGGAGATTTTGCTTTCGCTCAGTCTGCTTTTGCAAACTCAGATTATACTGTACAGGGTATGCAGGGAAAATTTGTGTTTAATGGTGGATTGCCTGCAGGTCGTTTGATTGCTTCTAACGTTTCATTAAAACAAGAAAACGTTCTTGTCCCATTTGGTTTTGATGCAGTTATTAAACCGACAAAAATGAATGAATTTTCTATTCAATCAGAAGTTAAATTATTAAATGGGGTTATTACTTCTTCTCTTGGTGGAACTTATGATATTTATTCACATAAATGGAATTTGTATATCAACGTGCCAGAATTTACTGTAAATGATGACTTGACCTTAGTCCAAATCTTTCCATATTTAACAAATGTTCTTTCTCCAGATACAAAGGGGACTTTTGCAGTCAAAGGGCGTATTGTTGTTGAAAATGGAAAAATTGAAGGTCCTTTGGACGTGATGGTTAAAAATGCAAGTACCAAAATATCAAAGGTAAACGTTTCGGGTATAAACGGGGTATTATCGTTGACTTCATTGTCTCCATTCGGAACAGCTGATAACCAATTGTTATATGCTGAAGTCTTTGATATAGGCATTCCTTTAAATGGTTTCTTGGCTAACTTTAAGGTTATTCCAAATCAAGGATTACAAATTTTGAGTGCTTCTGCAAAATATGCAGATGGACAATTTAAGACGATTAAGTCTTCACTCATACCTTTTGATGGAAATACGGCTTCTATCGTTGCTGAAGGAAACGGAATTAACTTGTCTAAATTATCTAGAGCAATGACCACAAATAATCTTGAGGCTGATGGTATTTTGAATACGACTTGGAATTTCAAGGCAAGTATGAATTCGTTGTTCTTGGAAGGTGGTATATTCAAATCTGATAAAGGAATGTTGAAGTTTGCTTCTACACCAGAAATCAAGAATATGATTGGTATTGACGCTGCAAAATTCTTGCGCGAAGTGATGTATAAAAAGTTAGAAGTTCGTGCTGCAGGAGATATGCATGGTCCTGTTCAATTTAAGGCAAAAATACCAGGTAAATCTCCATTAGGCGAACAGGATACTTCTGTTTCCGTTGGCTTTACGAAACCATTTTCTGCTATCTTGAAAAAATCAAATGAGATTGTGGACGTTCCAACAGATATTCGTTTAAAACTACAAAATTTTGCGAACTAATCAATGAAAGCGGGAGAATTTCCTTTATACGAAGCAACGGAAGTTGAATTGACAGCTCCTGTTATTGCAGGAGGGCATCGTTATGATGTGGGAACGATTATTCAAAGTGATGATATCGCTGTTTTTCGTCATGCGGGAATAAGATCTGTTCAAGGTGTTTTTTATGAAGTTAATGACGTTCCATTAAAAACAGCTTCAGATATTTTGTTAAGATCTTTATGTGGTGATTTTTTGTGTTACGTCGAGCCTAATTCAAATGGATTATGTTCTTTGTATGCTGATGAAGATGGTGTATTTGTTTATGAACCTGAACGCTTAAATCGTTTGAATGAACATAGTGAAAATATCTTATTATCAGTTTTGCCTCCATATACGACTGTTTATAAAGGACAATATCTAGGAACGTTAAAATTATTTTCATCTTGCTTGAATGAAAAAGTCCTTAATGATGCTGTGACTAAAATATCAGGAATGGGGGCTTTGTTAAAAATTTTCCCCTATAAGTTGAAAAAGATAGCTGTTATTCAGACAGGGGCAGAAACGGATATTACAGAACTTCGTCGTAGATATGGTGTATATGGTTTTTCAATCGTATATCATAATCATTCAGAACATTCTTGCGAAGAAATAGAAAAACACGTGCGTTTAGCTATTGAAAATGGGTCTCAGTATATTTTTGTTGAGAGTGATTATCCTCCAGTCAGTCGAGATGATATCGTTCCAAAAGCTTTTACGGAAACTTCTGCGGTGATTGACAGAATGAATTGGCCGTTAGGTGAAGGTGCGGGTGTCGTTTTTGCTTCACGAAAAGAAGCTAAATTGATTGGATTTTCTTGGAATGATTTTAAAAAATTAGACAATTTATTCCGTTTTATTTCAACAGATACTTTACCAGATTTGACACAACTGCACTTGTTTGTTCCAAACAGTATTTCTATAGAACAACGCCTGAAAAAAATGTCTCCTTTTGAAGAAGAAAAGTCAGTTCACGTTGGACAATTATCAGATAGTGATAAAATAGGTATCGTTATTTTAGCTGCTGGTGAAAGTCGCCGTATGGCTGGTAAGAACAAATTATTGGAAGACGTAGGTGGTCAACCAATGATTCAACACGTTGTTGAGCAGGCTTTGATGTCAGGAGCTGATTATGTTGTTGTTGTGACAGGACATCAGTCTCGGCATATTGAAAAATTGATGGAACCATACGACGTTAAAATCGTCAAAAATGCAGATTATTTATCGGGAATTTTAGGCTCTGTCCGTTTGGGAATAGGAGTGCTTCCTCCAGATGCTGTTGGAGCGTTGATTATGCCTGCTGATATGCCTGCATTTGAAGCTAAATATATGGCTGACATGATGAATGATTTTCGTGCGAGAATACATGATAAACAATTGCCAGTCGTAGCTTGTGCAGATAATGGATTTTTACATAATCCTGTTTTATGGCCACGCAATTTATTTAATGATATTAAAATTATTCCAGAAGATTCATATATGTTACCTATTTTGGTTGAACATACAGATTATTTAATCGTCCATGAAATTGAAGATCCACTTGTTTTAACAGATATTAATTCGCGAGGTGAATTAGAAGAATTTGTTCGCAAAATGGATTATGTCGGACGGGCAGAAGCTGATTTGGAAAAATTATTGTCAGGAAATTAATCATAATTTTGTTGAATTTGTGTAACAAAAAATTCTCCCTTAAATATTTTTAAGGGAGATTTTAACAGAATTGCATCTAATGCGATTAACGCAAAGAAAAATGTTCTTCTTCTTCGTTATTCAACATGGATACAGCATTGCAATAATCAATCCATGCTTCAATAGAATCAGACAAACGATCTGTTACAAATTTTTCTACAGATTGCCCAGCTAATTGAGCATGGGAAACAATAGATTCATATAATTCTGGAGCTATAGAGAGAGCTAAAATTTTATTTGTATTTGAAACAGATGTTGTAGTCGTCGTCATTGTTAAAAAACCTAGTTAAAATCACAATCAATGTTTTAACTATAAAGGACAGAATCTGAAAATCTAGAAAAAAATTCAAAATATGAAAAAAAAATTATACTAATAATTGTATTTCGACTCTGTATCCATTGATTTGTAAGGAGTATGAGTCAATTTAAAGAATCAACGAGTCGATGAGTTAATAACTGGTTAAAATGAGAACAGAAAAAAAACAAATGGTGAAAATAAACTTTTGAGTCGCATTGTATTTGCGAAACACGCAAAAGTTGTATTGTCGCGTCACTAGAAAAGTTCTCACGCGTTCATAAAAGTTTTAATGGAAAAGTTGTTTTAAACCACCCGGCATAAGAACGGATGCTGGAGGAAAAGTAAATTTAGGATCTTGCAGAGGACCATTTATCTTAAATGATTGCGATAAGAAACCACCGCTGTTTTCTCCACGGAATAAAGTTCCTAATAATGGCATTTTCCCAGGTAAACTATTGAGAGAATAGAAAGGAACGATTGTTCCCGTAAAATCCATCAAATTTGTTTTTTTATCATATTCACCAGAAGCAGTTACTCCTAATGAAGAACCTTTGATAAAGGATGAATTGATGATTAATACGTCATCTTTGAATTCAAAAGGGAATTCACCACTTGTAAAGTGCAAACCTTTCCCGTTCATTGCGTCAAGTATGCCAGATATGGAAGTAATTTGAGCCATTTTAACAAGCATTGAATCATGATTTAAACTGAAGTTTCGTAATGATAAATTTCCCTTCACATAATCATTTTCTTTTCTGCCACGGATATTTAAAGATCCTCCTTCAATATTTTTAGACAAGTTTAATACGCGAAGTGTGTCTCCTCCGTTTGGACTGGTAAGCATGAAATTATAAACGTTTTTCTGGTTTTTAACAGGGTAATACAACAGTTTTGTTTTGTAAGGTTGTTCTCCAAATTGTCCGGAAATATCCATGTGTTCCCAAATTTCATTGATATTTTGACCGATGAAATTGAAATCTCTCATAGATCTTTTGTTAATAAGCCATAATCTTTTTAAATTCATGGCGATATCTAGTTTAAACTTTTTTGTTTTCTTCTTTTTGGTTGAGGTAATGTTTAAAGTTTTTTCGCCTTCAAAAACACCGGAAACATCAAGAGCTTTTCCATTGATGGTTGCATTGTAAGCATTTCTCTTTGGATTATAAAAAACGCTTCCTTTAAAATTATTTTTTCCAATTTTTAGGTGGGAAATATGAGCACTTTTTAGTTTTTTATTTCGATCGAGAATAACGTTTCCTCTGATGGAAGACTTCTTTTTATCATTGTAGGTAACATTTATTTTTTTTACTTGATTTCCTTTAACTTGGAAAGTTAATTCAGAAAAAGCTTCTACTCCGGGTTTCTTTTCATAAGTGAAAAAAGGCAATTCAAATTGAATAGGTGTAAAATCTGCTTTGATATTTAAAGATGCCAATCCATTTCTTAAAATAGATCCCTGAAGAGAAATAGGGGAAGTTCCTTTGACAAAATCATTTTTCCAAAATTTTTCAACTTCAAGTGAAGAGTTTGCAGAAATGATTGTTTCTGGATTTGTTTTTTCATCCATATATTGAGTGACTTTTGCATTAAAAGGAAAATTATTCAGTTTGGATGAAACGCTCAAATCTATTTTTTGATTTGTGGCATCTAAATTCCCAGAAGATTCTGTTAAAGAAAAATTTGGAATAATATTACGAATGGTAACATTTTCAAAAAGAGTTTTTATTTTTACCTGTAAATTCATATCAAGTGTTCGATCTGAGTAAAAATCTAAACCTACTTTGATATTTCCTTTAATTTTACCATCAATATCTAAATTTTTTAGTTTATCGATGTCTTTTATCATAAAATCAGGAGAGGTAATAACGCTTATTGCATCAGATATTTGGGGAACGTCAACGTTGACATCTATTCGACATTCTGTTGGTTCTGCTGTAAAGCCTAAAAATTTAATCGTCCCACCAACAGCTTTTGCTGAATAGGTTTTCCCCTCTAAGATGTCAATATACAAATCGTCTTTTGTAAATTTCAAATGGGCAGCACCATCTGTAATAAGGGGAGTATTAGGTAAATAACGAATAACTGCTTTTTCAACAGGGAATTCTGATGAAAAACTTTTAATTTGGAAATCGTGTTTTCCAGCACTTTCAAGTTCTAACGTCAATGGAACTTTTGGTGCAGAACCTTTTAAGATATTAGCTACAACCCACGTCCTAACGGGTTCACCTACGTTTTCAGGCCAATAATCTTTTGAATAGGAAACGTCAAATTTTTCAGCAATTAAATCTAATTTTAATTTAAAATTTGAAAAATTATATTCAGAAATTAATTTATCAAGACCAGATATATTTGAGTTTAATTTGACGGTGGGGCCTTTTTGTAAATTAACAATCCCTTTTTCTATTGTTAAGCGGTCTCCATCATTTGAAATTTTTCCAGAAAAAGTGAAGTTCTTTATGTCATATTTTGCTTTGTATTCAGAAGGAAATCTTATTGTTCCCGTTCCAGCGTCTATTTTATAGGTGGCATTTTCAATAAAATTAGGTATGCGTTCAGCACCATTTTTCAAATGAGGCATATCTAAATCAACGTTGAAAAAAAAGTCCATTGGTAGATTTAATTCACCGACGAACGAATTCTTGTTTGATTTGAATTGTGATGGGTTTATGTTTTTTAAAGTAATTTTTACAGGAATAGTTGGATCACTTGCATTCCATTCAGAGTATAAAGATGCTTGAAATGGTACTTTTTTCAAAGTAACATCCGCAGTTGATGAAATGACGAATTTTTCATCAAAATCAAATGTTAAATTTGCGTTTGAAAATTGTATCGGGCGAAGAAATCCTTGTATTTTCCCACTAGCATTTAAAACGTGAACGTGTTGAAAATCAAAATCATTAAAGAAAAATGAGAAGATTGAATTCATCTGTTGAGTAATCATATGTCCGACAGGTGCTGCTATTTTCCGTTCAAGTTCATCATCTTCTGTTTTAAATAAATCAGTAGATATGTCAAAAACTGGATTTTGAACAATAATTCTGTGAGGAATATAGTTTTTGAAGATGAGGTCAAATAATTTAAATTCTGCGAAAATAAAGGGGAAATTTGCAAATTCTTTTTCTTTAGAATTATGAATAGAAATGTTTTTAACTTTGACTATCAAAGGATAGGTAATTGTTCCAAAATCAATATCAAGAGATTCTGCGTGAACGTGAATTTTATCTGAATAAGAATTGACGTGATTTAAAAGCATTTCCAAATATTTTCCATAATTGATTGGATGGTATTTCAAATAAATGGATGCTGATGCGAAAGAGATCCCTGTAATCAGAAAGAAAACAATTAAAATATTTCGTATATTTTTAAAAAACTTGTGATTCATCAAAAAGACCTCTAAAATAATGTGAAAATATACTTGAAAACGATGAAAATGACAAGAAAATGATTTTGACACCCTATTTAAAAAGAATAATTGAAAATATCCCTGATTTTTATGAGGAAATCAAGGATGAAAGCTACGTTCATCATTTCTTGAGCTTGATTAAAAATACAAAAAAAAATCTTTTTTTTGAAACGGATTTTGAAAAATTAAAAAAAGAACTTCGTATTTTCAAAAAAAAAGCATCTTTATTGATTGCCTTGGCGGATTTATCTAATTCATGGAATTTAAAGCAGGTAACGCAAGCATTGAGCCAAGTTGCAGAGCTTTCAATTAAAATAAGTTTGTCTTTTTTACTACGACAAGCTGAACAAAAAAATAAATGGAAGATGGAGAATCCAAATAAACCAGAATTAAATAGTGGTATTACAATTTTGGCTATGGGAAAATTAGGAGCAAAAGAGTTAAATTATTCATCGGATATTGACCTAATTATTTTGTTTGATGAGGATAAAACACCTTATTTGGGAAGCAGTGATATTGGGTCATTTATGGTCCGCTTAGTTAAAAATTTACTTGCCCTATTGGATGAAAAAACCGTTGATGGATACGTGTTTAGAACGGATTTAAGGTTGCGTCCTGATCCGGGATCAACACCTGTTGCAATGTCTGTTAGTGCAGCAATGTATTACTATGAAAGTTTTGCTCAAAATTGGGAACGTGCTGCCTACATAAAGGCACGGCCTATTGCTGGGGATATTGATGTTGGTGAAACTTTTTTGAAGGATATGAAATCTTTTGTTTGGCGAAAAACTGTCGATTTTTATGCTTTAGAACAAATGCAGGCTTTAAAAAATACAATGAATTTAAAGCAAAAACAGCAAGACGGTATTTTAGGAACGAATATCAAGTTAGGAAAAGGTGGTATTCGAGAAATTGAATTTTTTACGCAATTTCAACAATTATTATGGGGTGGAAAAGATAAAAGCGTTCATTCTCGTCAGACAGTTCAAGGTTTATTACAATTAACCGAAGCTGGGTGGGTTAAGCCTGAAATTTCAAATCAGTTAATACAGGATTACGTTTTTTTGCGTACTTTGGAACATCGGTTGCAAATGGTTCAGGATGAACAAACTCAAACTTTGCCTGAAAATGAAGAAGATTATAAATTTATTGCTCAATTAATGAACTTGTCTGAAGATGATTTAACGCGACAAATTGAAAAAACAAGGAAATTCGTTTCAGCAAGTTTTAATTCTTTGTTTGAAAAAGAGGGAAAAACAGAAGATTTAGCTTTAGATTTTTCAGGAACAGAATTACCAGAATATACACGTGATATTTTAACAGAGTGGGGATTTCATCAAATTGATTTAATTACAGATAGCGTTCATGGTTGGTTGTGTGGTCGATATCGGGCAATGCGGTCTGAAAAAGCGAGAATTATGATAAATCAGCTACTTTATCCGATGTTTTTATCTCTTTCCAAAACAGCAGATCCAGACGTTGCTTTTACAAAATTAGACGTTTTTTTTAAAGGATTGCCAGCTGGAATACAGTTATTTTCATTGTTTCAATCAAAACCTGTTTTACTAGATTTATTGATAGACGTGATTAGTACTTCACCTTTATTTTCTACTGAATTAACAAGACATCCGGATTTATTTGAAGCTGTTTTAACAAGAGGTTTTTTTGAAGCTGATTTTTCAATTCAAACTTTACTCGAACAAGCGGAAATATACTTATCTAACGCAGATGATTTAGGGACAGCAATGGATTTTGCAAGGCGTTTTGTTTTGGAAAAGAAATTTCAAATTGCTGTTCTTGTTTTGCGTAAAATTTTACCTGTAGAAGAAGCTCCTATGGCTTTGTCAAATTTAGCAGAAGCAATTATTCAAAAGTTATCTCCCATCGTGTTACAAGATTTTGAACAAACAATTGGAGTTATGCCTAATGGTAAATTTTCAGTTGTTGTTTTAGGAAAAGCAGGCAGTAAGGAGATGTCTTTTACCTCTGATCTGGATTTGTTGTTTTTGTATGATGCTCCAGAAGGGGCAGTAAGTGTTGGTAAAAAACAATATGACGTTTCTGCTTATTATGCAAAATTGGCTCAGAAGTTTATTCATGTTCTTTCATTAAATACAGCGCAAGGAGTGTTATATCCTATTGATATGCGGTTACGTCCGTCAGGAAATGCAGGACCTGTTGCAGTTTCATTATCTTCATTTGTTCAATATTATCATGAAAATGCTTGGACATGGGAACTAATGGCTTTGACAAAAGCTCGTGTATTGTGGGGTGAAATAGGGCGAGAAGAAATTCAATTAATTTTAGCTTTGCCTCGAGATGCAGATCAGGTGAAAAAGGACGTAGCTGAAATGCGTCAAAAAATCGCTGAAAATTTCTCTGCTAAATCTGAATATGATGTGAAATATAAAAAAGGGGGAATGATTGATATTGAATTTTTTGTTCAACAAGAAAAATTAATCAATCCGAGTTTGAATATTCTGGGGGTATTACCAACTTTGAAACAAATGGGAAATCAATCTGAATTAGAAAAGCAGTATCAAGAATTAATCAAATACAACGTGTTATTTTCTTTAACTTTGGAAAATGGTCAAGATTTTGAAAATGCCCCATATCAAATTAAAGAAAAAATCAAAGGATTAATGCAATGAAAATGTTGCTGTTGTCGTGTTGTGCCCCCTGTTCTTGTGCAGTTATTCAAAAATTGCATGATGAAAACGTTGATTTTTCAGTCCTTTTTTATAATCCAAATATTTTCCCGTTAGCTGAGTATGAAAAACGAAAAAACGAGCAAATAAATTATTGTCAGAATATTGGGGTTCCTGTCATTGAATTACCATACAATCACCAAGATTGGTTGAAAGCTGTTCAAGGTTTAGAACAAGAACCAGAACGGGGAAAAAGATGTTCCGTTTGTTTTTATTTCAGATTAAAAAGAACAATGGAATATGCTAAAGAAAATGGTTTTGATACAGTGAGTTCTGTTTTAGGAATTTCAAGATATAAAAATTTAGATCAAGTAAATGAAGCTGCTAAAAAAGCAGAAAAGGAAACGGGAGTTGTGTACGATTATACAAATTGGCGCAAAGGTGGAACGGAACAAATGCGTCAACAAATTATAAAGCAGACACAAATGTATTCACAAAATTATTGTGGTTGTCCTTTTTCTAAAAAAAGTGAAAAAATTTAAAAAAAAGTATTGCAAATAAAAATAAATAGTTTATATACATACTCGATGCCGGCTTGGCACAGCTGGTAGCGCAGTTGATTTGTAATCATCAGGTCGCCTGTTCGAATCAGGCAGCCGGCACCATTAAAAAGCTCTCAATTTCTTGAGAGCTTTTTAATTTTCTAGGAATTTGAATTTGTACAATTAAAACAGATTAGAATAATAATCCAAATCCTGCTTTATAAGCATCGTAATGAGGCCCTTTGATGTAAGTTGCTTCGAAATCCCAACCAGTAATAAAGCCTAATAACTTCGTGTTATAGTTAAATGGTTTTGTAATTTTAAATCCAACTTCATCATAGTGGTCAATATACATTTTTGTTTTACCCTTAAAGCGAGTATCATAAAAATATACGTCTAAATTGAAATTTTTAGAAAGGTTCGTTCTGATATTAATCCCATTTTTAAAGATATTAGAATCAATATCATAATCAATTTCATATCCTTGAATGTCTAATTTATAGCTTTTTGATTTTGATCCCATGTTTACGATGTCAAATCCAAAACGGTCTGTAATGTTGAAAACCATTTTTGAAGTTAAGGATCCCATGTACAAAGCACCACCGGATAATAAATCTTCGGATCCTGTTGCACCAATTCTAAATGCTGGAATTAAATACCAAGCTTCAAATCCTGGTTTCGATACGAATTCTCCATCAGTTTTTATAGGATCGGCTTTGTAAATTGGTGCTTGAACCGTTAACCCAATTTGTCCAGTATAAGTTTTTGATCCATCTGTATCCGTATATGATAAAGGCATATCAAAACCCAATGCCCAACCATTTCCGAATTTAAAAGCATAACCTAAAGGTAGAGTGTATTGATCAATTGTTGTTTTTTTCCCAGCCATTCTAACTTCATGGTGTGATGCTGATGGAGATAACATAACGACGTATCCATCATCATATGAAGTTGTGGAAAGAATACCATTGTTTGTCGACATCGTAACCATTTGTGATAACAAGGATGAAGGGTTACCTGCAATAGCATCATAAGGAGTATGGCTGACGCCTTCTTTTAAAAGTTTCTTGAGTAAATCATCATGATTTTTTTTCAAATCTTCTTTGAATTGTTTAAAAGCACTTTTGAGTGTTAAATTTGAATCTGTCGCTGTGTATTCTTTATGATAACCAATAGATGGAATATCAACGGTTAATTTACCGCTACCTATGGATCTTGCGCCATCAAATGCCATATTTACTTGAATGCCACGAAAATTTAAATAACCATTACTTGCCAGATCTTGATTAAAACCTGAATAGTATTTATCAAGTTCCCCATCATTAAAAGCGTCAATAACATCCATTACGTTTTTAAAATCTTTTTGTTGGCTGTAGCCAGATTGAGAAATTTTCATATCAATTACAGCTGCTTTTGATGAAGACATAAACGTCAAGCTCGCTAATAAAGCTATAAGAGCAATTTTGATGTTTTTCATGGAGAGAGTTTTCCTTTTTTTGTACTTATTTTATAGTGCATTTAATAAACGGATAGTTTTTTCTATCTTATTTTTTCCTTTTTTTCAATAAAAAAAGCTCCCAATAATTTGAGAGCTTTTTAATTTTTTATCCATTTTGGCATGTAATTTGCATTTTATTTTTTCTAAAATTAGAGAGAAAAGATGCGAATAGCTTTAACATCATCTATGCGTTCGAATATAGATACCTTGAAAAAAACTCAAGAGCTATTTGATGCGACGCAATTAAAAATGTCGACTGGATATAAGGTTAATTCAGCAATGGATGAGCCATCATCCTTTTTTACATCTCATCAAATAAAAGATAGAGCGAATGATTTTTCAAATTTGCTTGATACTATAGGGCAGGCAATTTCTTCCCTGTTTGTTGCAGATGAAGGTATTTCCAGATTAGAGGATCTAGTTCAACAAGGTTCTTCTATAGCAAGTGCAGCCTTGGATACACCAAATATTTCTTCGTCGATGTCATCTAAATATGTATTTGATTTAGAAAAGATAAAGTCTGATTCAATGTTGGCAACAACAGGGGCGACAGATGGATCAGATCCAACTCCAACATTAACAGGGTCTAAAGCAGTTTCATCTAGTGCTACTTTGAAGAGCTTAGGTCTAGATCAATCTTCAACATCTTCATCGACAACATATTCGTATAAGTATTATTCACCAGCTTTGGGACAATCAACGTCATTATTTGAATTTAAAGGGATAAAGGATGGAGATGCTAGTCAAGCAATAGTTCGATATTCTACAGGATCAATATCTGGGAGCATAACATTAAAATCAAGTAATCCGACAGAATTTGCAAGTTATGTTTCTGGTAATATAATTCAAGTCACATTACAAAATAATGAAGTATATAACAATGTGGGAGTTGTAACATCTGTTTCAAACTACGGAATTGATAATACAGCGGCTTATGCAACAGCAACGTTCCCAGATGCAGGAAGGTACTTTTTGTCGTCATTTTCTTCTGTAAAAAATGATGATATTTATAGTAAGACAGGAACCTATGCATATCCTTCAGTCATAAATGATACGATGGGAAGTAATATTTCAATATTATTTTCCTCCATATATTCATCAAATAACTTGGTTGATTGTAAGATTTCTAATTTTTCTGTTACTCCAACAGGAGATAAAATTTTTAGCAATCTTAAGGATGATACAAGTCTTATAGGAAATAATGGGATATTTTTATGTACGAATTGTTCATATAATTCCACAACAAAAAAATATACATCGGTTTTTAAAGATACAAGTGGTAATACGATTTCTTTGGTAGATAGTAGCAAAGCATATTCGTCAAATTCTATTTATAATTTAACGTTTGATTCAAGTGGAAATATTACAAATGTAAATAGTACAGTAAATTATGCTGATTTGTTTAATGATCATTGGAAAGATACAAGTATTGGAGATATTCCCGAAAAAGAGGATGGATATTTTTTGGTAACAAATGTTTCTGGAAATTCTACTAATGGCTATACTTATACAATTCAGGATAAAAATGGAAATATAAGTTCCTTTGCAACTTATGACGCATATTCAAAAAATTCTATTGTTTATTTCGATATTACAGATGCACCTAAACAAGAAGCCATAAATCCACAATATGTTATCAATACATCATCTCAGACAGGAACGTCGAAAAAGACAACTATTTCTCCAAATGAACAAGAAATGGGAAATATTACAATTGGCGATAAAACTTATACAATTGCTACAGGTTATGGGTTCGAGAGTGCATTAAATGACACAACGTTAAAGATAAAAGGTGGAGCTACGGTTTCTGATTTTGCATCAGCTTTGAGTTTAATCGGATTAAATGCTTCGGTTGATTCTAGGGGAATTTTAATAGCAACTTGTAAGGATGCTGATAAAACGGTGACAGCTTCTGGTAAAATTTGTGAAGCTTTTGGGTGGCCAACAGGGGATTTAACACAAAGCATGATTTTGCGTGTAGGAGATCCAACGGAAATAACTGGAAATATTAGTTTTACATCTGATGAAATTTTAAGCGAAATTGGATTAGAAAATGGGACAGAACCAGTCCTTGACTATCCAGAAAATAGTACGTTTCGTTTTGTTAAAAAAATATCTAATAATGAAATTTTAGTGGCGGATGCAGATGGTAATGAATTTTCTGTTACCTCGACAAGTGGGGCATTTTCTGGTATTACAAGCATAGGATTAGCAATTACCTTATCTGCTGGTTCTGTAATGAATGGTGTGTCTAATAATTTGATTAATTCTCCGTCAGATTTTAAATTTTATGGTGTTACAACTAAAACTTCAGGTCAGTTGTTTGCAGGAGAATATGTGGTATGTAGGGATAAGAGTGCATCACACTCGTATACAACTATTTGTAATACGAATGATGATGTTTTGCTTTATTCAGACTATACAGGAACAGATGCTTTTCAAAAAGATACTTATTATGAAGTTTTACAGGATATTTCATTAACATCTGATGTATTGTGGGATAATGATGGTATTTTAGATTATTTTAAGAAGATAAGTTTTAATTACGTTTCTTCTGAGCAAAATTTGGCCTCAGCTGATGAAATTGGAACAATTAAAATAGCTAATCACATATATGTTATTACAACGGGAACAACTGAATCATATTCTGTTGAAACTGAAGATAAAACATATATCTATGTTGCTGAAAAAGCAACATTGTCTGATTTATGTAAAGAACTTGAATATAATATTGGTGAGCGAAAAATATCATTTTCATTTGAGGATTCTTACTTAAAAATTAAAACGTTTGATAATTCTCCGATTGAAGTTACAGGAACTCTTGCTGAAAAATTGGGGTTAGATTCAGGAACAATGATTTCTGTTCATCCTGACGATACTCCTGAAGCTTTTAGACAAAGAATTGACGAGATAGATGGGGTTTCTGTTGAATTTGATAAAGAGGGATACCTAAAAATTTCATCTGATAATGGAGATGATATTGTTTTAATGGGGGATTTAGCTGATTTGTTAGGTTTTGATATAACAGCAACAAATGGATCTAATAATCGCGCAAAGTATGCAAAACAGTTTGATAATTTGCTTCAGCAAATAAATGAGCTTGTTCAGGATACATCATATAAGGGTATTAATTTGTTAAATGGGGATGATTTACATGTTTCATTTAATGAGTTTGATACTTCTTTTATTAAGTTAATGGGGGTTCATTTTGATTCAATAGGTTTAGGATTAACAACATCTGAGAATAATTGGATGTCAAATAGTTTAATTCAAAAAAATGCAGATCAACTTCAAAAAGCTGCAAGCATTCTTCGTATGCAGGCAAAAAAATATGGATTAAATATGTCAGTTCTTTCTACGCGTCAGAATTTTACAGAAGAGATGATAAATTCTTTAAAAGAAGGGGCTGATAAATTAACGATAGCCGATATCAATGAGGAAGCTTCATATTTGCTATCTTTACAAACAAGGCAAAATTTAGCAACGAAATCACTATCGATTTCTTCAAAATCTGCAGATTCAATTTTAGAGCTCTTTTCTAGTTAAAAAAGGCGAGATTTTTTCTCGCCTGTTTTTTTACATGTCCATTGTCGTTCCACGACCTGCAAAAACTTCACCGTTCTTTGTAGATTGTGGAATGTTATACAACAAGCAGTTTGGTGTACAATCACATTCAGATGCAATTTTAATGTTGGATGCAATTTTTCCAGCTTTACGCAAATCGAAAAGTTTTGGAACAATACGGTCACGCAATGTCCAAGGATCAATTGTATTAACGTAAATTTTTGTAACAGCTTCAAAACCTGCTGGATTACTGATACGCCATTTAATTAAAACGTGCCATGGAACAGCAACGTCAACTGCTGGTGGACGATAATACCATTCTTCGTTACATGGAATTTCACTTCCCATAGAAGCATGGCAAGCATGAATCAAATCTGACATACCGCGAACTTCTTCCGGTGATTGGTTCCAAGGTTGATTTTTTTGAGATTTCGAGAAAATACCCAAAGTTGGATAACGGTGTCCGAAATCAGCAAAAGCGATAGCATAATCGTTTTCAGCAAAAATCAAATTTTGATAACCTGCATAGTTGGCAGCGTAATCGTTATACATATTTGGATTGTCACGAGCACGACGATATTCTTGTTCGTTTGCAGCACTTAATCCATCGATGGCAACAAGTTGTTTATGTAAGTGATCGAATGATGCTCCTGCTTGGTTTAACCAGTTTTGGAAAACGGTAACGCAACGAACGTAGCGGTTTGATAAATAAATATTTTTCAAAGCATCAATGGTAAATTTGATGTATTGGTAATGCATTTCAGGTGTCATACTGCCAGAAGATGCTTTTTCACTAGCGTCTTTTGCTCCTTTAACAAAGTGGCGTCTGCCTACAATTAATTCGTGACCACCAGCAAAGAAACTGGATGCCATTTTTAATTTACGACCTGAAGAAATACTATCAATTTCATCTTGAGCCATACCACCCATTTTTAATTTTGCAGAAATAACGTCTAAAACGTGTTTTTTACCAATTTCTTCTGCAATATATTCTTCCATGTGCGTGGTTGCTTTGTCAGACATTACGTAGGAATAGTTTTTTTCCCAATAATCGAAAGAAATAATTTCAAACAAGTTTGGAATTCTGCGAAATTCTGCAGTCGTATTAAATAATTCAGAAGCTTTTAAATTAGAGAGGGTTTTAAAATCACCATTTTCTGTTGCGACTAAACGGGCTTTTTCTGGAGGATTTTTTAAATAATTCGTAGGACAGAATGCGCAATAATCCTCTGTTTCTTTATCTTCAAAAACAACTTCAGTTTCAGCTTTTTTGTTAACAACAGGGCGTTTCCCACGACCAGGAATAGTCCAAACTTGCGTGCCTGAAAATGGGTTAATTTGTTTAACAGTTCCATCCGGCATTTTTTGTAAAAAGTTTTGTTCAAATATTGAATTTAACATTGTCCCTAACCTTACATAGTAAAAAATTTAAGCCGGATTATAGCAAAATAATTGTTAAAAATCCATCTTAATTGTTTGTTTTTCAAAAAAAAATAAAAACGGTTGACGCCCTTTGACAAATAGGCAAAAATATACATAACTTTTTATTTTATAAAGGAAATTTAATCAATGAAAGTTATGTTTGTTACAAAAGAATATCCTCCACACATCTATGGCGGGGCTGGTGTTCACGTTGAATATTTGTCAAAAGAATTGTCTCGTATTATGGACGTAGAAGTCCGTTGTTTCTTTGAAGACGCTAATGGCAAAAAAGATAATATCGATATTGCTGGAATTAAACCAAATCGTGATTTGTTTAAGGATTGCCCTCAACAGTTAGTTTCTCCATTGGAAGCAGCTTATGATGCTTTAGCTTTTGCCGGTAAAAATGTAACAGCAGACGTTGTTCATTGCCATACGTGGTATGCTCATTTTGCAGGGATTGTTGCCAAGTTATTGTATGGTATTCCTTTGGTAGTCACAGTTCACTCTTTGGAACCATTACGTCCTTGGAAGCGTGAACAATTAGGTCGTGGTTATGATATGTCAAGTTGGGTAGAAAAAACAGCTTTGGAAATGGCTGATGCTGTGATTGCTGTTTCTACTTCTACAAAAGAAGACGTTATGCGTTTGTTCCCACGCATTGATGAAAAGAAAATTTCGATTATCTACAATGGTATTGATATTAACCAATACAAAGAAGTTGAAGACCATTCTGTTTTGTCAAAATATGGTATTCGTGCTGATAAGCCTTACGTATTATTCGTTGGTCGTATGACACGCCAAAAAGGATTAAAGTATTTATTGAAAGCTGCTAAAAAAGTGGATGATGATGCTCAAATCGTTTTGTGTGCAGGTGAAGCAGATACACCAGAAATGAAAGCCGAATTAGAAGGCATGGTCGAAGAATTGAAAAAGACACGTTCAAATGTTGTTTGGATCCCAACAATGATTTCTCGTGAAGAAGCTATTGCTTTGTATTCACAAGCAACGGTATTCTGCTGTCCTTCAATTTACGAACCATTTGGTATTATCAATTTGGAAGCAATGGCATGCAGTACACCAGTTGTGGCAAGTGCTGTTGGTGGAATTAAGGAAGTTGTCGTCGATGGCGAAACAGGATACTTGGTTGATCCAGAATTGTCTGACAAATTCCCATACGATCCAGTTGATGGTGATGCATTTGGTGATCGTTTGGCTGATGGTATCAATAAATTGATCCGCGATCCAGCTTTGGCAAAGAAGATGGGACAAGCAGGTCGTTTGCGTGTTGAAAAACATTTCAGCTGGCAAAGCATTGCATTGCAAACAAAAGAATTGTATGCAAAATTGATCGAACAAAACAAAAAATAAGTTGTTTTAGAAAATTTGAAAAGGGCTTCATTACGAAGCCCTTTTTGTGTTGATAATATATCATTTTTCTAAGAATTTGTTCTCATCAATATCACTGCTTTTTAAAGTTAAATATAATAGATAGAATATGCCAAATAATGGGATGAGTGAAATTAATTGCCACCATCCAGATTTGTTAATATCGTGTAATCTTCTGGTGCAAAAATTTATGGATGGAATTGTGATGACAAGACCATATAATTCACCAACGAATGGGATGCAACATATTACAAAATTAAGTAAAGTCACTTTCCAATAATCACTTCTGTTTACACACCCATCAAAAGAAAAGTATTTCTTCCAAAAATCTTTATAAATATCCCAAAATGAAGAAATACATTCTTCTGTTGAATTTTGTTTTAAATATTCATTTTTTTGACCTGAAATTCTTCTTCAGTAATAATTCCTTGTTTTTTCAATTCATCTAATTCTTTTAAATTTTGAAATATGCTCATAAAAAATATCCTTTTTGTCATATAAATTCTTATTAAGTGTTGTTTAATTGCCTGTTTTCTTTTTGTGAAAAAACATAAATAGTTCCAATTGAACCCCAAATTAATCCTACAATAATTAAAAAATTTTTTTCATTTTTCATCCATATTGTTATTTTCAATAAGTATTTCTTCTTTTTTTGTAATAGTTTTTTCGGAATTAGAATATTCTGGTGGTTTTGTATTTGCCCCAACAAGCATACTGGTTCCAACTATTAAGTTCGATGCATGTATCCCTGCAATCATTCCACCACCACCTGTAGCTATAGAACCACCACCTAGTGTAGATAAACCACTTGTTATGGCAGAAGCACTACTTGATCCAGCAAGTCCACTAGCAATAAGAGAAACAGCTTCTGCACCTATTGCATATCCAACAGCGGCTTTACCAACAATTTTTGCACATTTTTCAGCTTTATCCGTAAATTCTTTAGATGCTCCACATACCACACAAGTTGTTTTTGCAGCATTTCCAGCAAGTTCTCCTGCAATTAATATGGTTCCATCAATAGCTTTTTCTGCAAATTGCGAAACAGGTTGAGAAATTTCTTGAACAGCATTAGAAATGATGTTGCTTTTGGATTTTATTTTTTGTTTTAAATCTTCATCATGAACAATATTTTCTGCAGCAGTACAAACTCCTTTTTGCAGAGTATCTGTTGTAGTAAAAGCTAATTTTATAATTCCACCTGCTATTCCACCAAATGAAAACGACATTTTATTTCCTTTTCTAAAATTCGAATTTAAAAAAATTAGTTTAAATCTTTTTTGTAGCATTGTTTATTTCTTATATCACAAAATGATGTTAAATAGTTATCAGATGATGATATTCCACAAAATATCCAATTCCCATATTGCATTATCCCAACACTGGCTACTCCACAAAGACCTCGAAATTGAGTATATTGATTTTCTTCATGTCCATACATGATTCTTCTAATTTCTCGTTTTGTCATTCCAGTATAGATGAATTCATTAACTTTCTTATCGATTTGTTTTCGTTCATTTCGCAATGAATCAACATAATCTTCCAAATTTCTAATTTGTTTTGCATATCCTTGATTTTGTTCGAGCAAATTATTTAGTTTTAAAATTTTTTGTTGCAATAAGGTATTTTCTTGATTTGCGCTAGCAAGTTGTTGATCAACCTTTTTCTTTTCAGTTGCAATTTTTTTTATTTGTTTATCGTAATCAGACTTTTGAGCTTTTAAAATACCAGCACTATCTATCAATTCTTTAGAAATACTTATTGTTGTTGAACAATCTTTTACTTTTGGATCATAAAAGACAAGTTCAATATTCATTGGAATTTGAGATATATATGGATAAGATTTTTTGATAAAATCGGTGTTTTGTTTGATAGCTTCAGAACAAAGATTGTTTTTATTTTTAATTGTAGCATCAGAATAATTTGTTCTAAATAAAATTTTATTGCCATTAACAAGGCGTAATCTAGAATCTCCACTTCGAAGTGAATTTACCCAAGAAGGAGCTATCTCTGAATACACTAGATCTTGTGTACATGCTGATAAAAATAGTAAAAAAACTAAGATTTTTTTTGTACTCATAATAAATGCCTTATTTATTGATATTTTGCAAGTATGTTACTACTTCTTTTGGTAATTTTAATTCCTTTGCCCATTGTATCGGTGTTAAATTCAAGTTTTTATCTTTTATGTTAACAGTACGCTTGTTAGATAGTAATTTTATTAGTTCAAAATCTTTATAAATTACAGCAAAATGAAGTGCATAAAGTCCATCATCTAATGGAACATATAGTAATTTTTCATCCTTTTTTATAAATTCATATACAATATCATTTCCCAAAGATAATGCTGTAAGAAAAGTTTTTTTGTCAAATTTAGATGCACCATTATGTAACAATAAAAGTAAACATTTGAAAAGATGCATTCTGTTCCGTTGAATTGCGTGTTGGATTTCTTCTTTTTCTATATCATTAAATTTTTTATCTTTAATGTAATCTGCAATATCGGTATCAATTTTTGTATTTAATAAAAAATCTAAAGCTGTCCAGTTTGAAACATTTGTTGTTTCATAAGAGATGTCAGGGTCAAACTGAATAATATCAAATTTTCTTTTACGAATTGAAGTAGATGCGTTTTTTTTAGCTCTTAAATTAGGGTTAGCACCATTTTTCAAAAGTTGATTTATTGTTGCCCAATTCTGATTACTTGATGCAATCATTAATGCTGTAACACCATCAATATCTTGATAGTTTACATCGGCACCATTATTAATCAAAAAATCTATACTTTCTTTAGAATTAGCTTCTCGTAAAGCATAATTTAATAATTTTTTGTTTTCTTTCACAAGTTCAAATAATTTATAGAAAATTTTATGTCGATTTTCTGTATCATTTTTATTTAAACTGAAACTATCAACTTTTCTCAAGGCTTCAAGAAAAGCATATTCTTTTAATTTTAAACCATATTTGTTTTTTTTAGATAAATTTAAATAAGGAGAATTTAAAAAGAAATCAAATATTTCAAAATTAGTACTTAAGGATGCATCTATAAAAGCCCAATCTAAATTTGAAAAACCTGCAGAGTCATTTTTTTTGATATTAAAATTGGATGCTAGAACTTTTTTTATAATTGAAATATTTCCATTAAGAACAGCGTGACTCAAAGCAAGTTGTATGCCTTTTTTGTTTTTTTCATTAATGTTTAAACCAGCTTCAATAAGTATATCAATTATCTCTGGATATTGTGTTGATTTTATTGCACGAATTAAGACATTATTACCCTCAGAATCTTTTTCGTGGACATTTGCTCCATTATTAATGAGTAATTTTAAAATTTCTGGAGTTATTGTAGAATCATCATAGTATTGGGGAAATGCATTTAATAAAATTCCTTCACCAAATCTATCTTTAACATTAATATAAGCACCATATTTTAAAAGCAGCTTAATTAAAGTCAGATTATTCTTATTTATAGCTCTCATAAGAATTGTTTTCCCGAAAGAATCCCTTTCGTTGACATTTGCTCCACGTTTTATAATTTCATCAATGAGTGAAAGATTGTCACTTTTTTCTATAGCTACTGCAAGAGGAATATCTTCCCAGAAAATATCTTTTTGATGATCATAAATATCTAAAGCATTTATTTTTACATTAGGATTTGAGTTTATACAAATTTTTACATCAAGGGGGTTTTTATAATTTATATGGAGTAAGCAATTTTTATTTGTTATATTCTTTAAATAAAAAAAGATACATAACACTACAAAAAAAGAAAATATCGATAGTATAATACTAACTTTTTTATTTTTAATTTTTATAATCATAATACTTTTCCTAAATTTTAATAGCAGGTTTGTGTTCCATCAAAATTTCGATAACAAGTCTTATGGAAAGAATTGCCATCAGAATCTCGACCAGAATATGATGTCGTATTTCCAAAACGCTGAATATCCTCATTCCAAGTGTTTCCTCGATGATCTCTACCACTAATTGTAGTTGTATTGCCAAATTGATTTACTGTTTCAGACCATTGAGAACCAGTTCTGCTGTTGTGTCCTGTAACTTCAGTTGTATTTCCAAATTTCATTATTTCATAGGTATTTCCATTGTTATCATAACAAGTTTTATAGGAACCAGAACCGAAACATTTTGCTTGAACTGATAATGGAAAAAGTAAAAATAATAGGATAAAATATTTAGTCATTTTTATTTTTCCATATCAAAATCAGCATGATTACATTTTGGACATTTATAGCCTTTTTCTATTATCCAATGGATGATCTTTTCTTTGTACATAAGCATGCCAACACCACCTACAACCATTGCAGTACAGATAGGTAAGGCTAACCCTGTTCCAGCGAAAAAATATGTTACCCAAGCCCAAAAACCACCTACAGGTAATGCTCCACCAATGAGTTTGACGAAGAATCCCACACTTGTTTCCTCAATATTTCCACAATTTTTACATTTAATTTTCATATTAATTTCCTATGTTTATTCAATCCCTGTGACCACCATTGAAAAAGGTGGTCGGGGATTCGAAAATAATCACACAAT
>JAKSVU010000002.1 GCA_024413465.1 Alphaproteobacteria bacterium | reverse complement strand
CGGATACACCATCCAAAGCATCAATTTTTTGACGCAAAGATTCTGCTGTATCTGTAGCTTCCAATGTGATTGTTTGACCTTTATCCATACCGAATACAGAAGCCATACCTTCACCTGTTGTAGCATCATTTGTAACTTCAACAGAAGTTGTATCCTTTGTTGCAATATTCAATTTTGAATCTTGAACAGAAACAGATACTTTATCAGCGCCAATCATGTTTTCCATGACTTTTGCCATTTGACCAACCGTTGAACCTGCGGCAACATTAATGGTGCTTGTTGAAGCTGAAGCATGAGCTGTAGTAGTTGTAGCAGCATCATCTTTTGCAGCTGTACCACCAGTTACTGCATAAGTTGTTTTCCCATCTTCAGAAACAGTTGCGGTAATTTCAGTAATACCTTTTGTAAAACCGTTTGTACCTTTAAGAGATGATCCATCACCTGTAAATTCATAAGAATTTCCATCAGCATCTGTCAATGTATAGGATGTTGTCCCATTCAAAGTAATTTTGAATGCATCTGTACCTGCAAATGTAATTGCAGTTTCCATGTTGTTACCAGAGGTAGAAGCTGTATTAATTTTGTATTCATGACCATCAATTTTAACAGATCCCATATCTCCTTCAGTACTGATACCTGATAATAAAGTATCTTCCTGAACGTTGGTTGTCCCTGTCATAGAGGTAGAATCACCAAAACGAATGGTCATTGTATCAGCTTCACCAGACACAGAACCATCATCTGTACCTTTAACAGAATCTGTTACCAATTTGGACTTCAAGGCATCTTTATCAAAGTAAACTTTTGAAGTCGTATTTGCTTTGACGTTTGCTGTATCACGAGCAGAGTTTGCAATTGATTTTGCTTGTGAAACCAAGTCTTGCAATGATGTAATACCTTGGTCTGTCACTTGCAATGTGGAAACTGCTTGACCGATACTATCCAACAAGGTGTTCAAATCGTCTGCACGAGAATTCAAAGATTGAGCAGTGAAGTAGCTGGATGGATTATCCATAGCACTGTTTACTTTGTAACCCGTTGACAATTTGTCTTGAGTTGAATCAAACAATTTTTGAGTATTTTTTAAACTTAACAAGTTTGAACGCATTGAGCTTGTCAATGCAATTTTATTTGTAGACATGTTCTGTCTCCTTCTTTAATAAAATTAAAAAACATCACCGCTTCTGCGATAACGGAAAAAGGAACCACTCCTTCTTCATATTTTAGTTTACCCCCCCCCCGCATAAGTCAAGCTTTTTTTTACGTTTTTGTGACACATGGCGGATTTAAAGGGGTTTACACCCGCAAGCCGGACTTATGCGGGTTGTCGCCACTGCGTGGCTCCGGTCCGAGAAAAACAAGCGGAATTAACGCGTGACGCGGATTCTGTTCGAAATTTTATGACAATCGACTCAAATCAACGTTTTTATTAATTATCTTTTTTTTCTTATTCCCCCATGCTAGGGGGATGAACGCAGTTCATGACGCCGACAGGCGGTCCCGAAGGGACGAGCGAAGCGAGCAACAATTTCTTAGCGAAAAATGAGCTTAGAAATTCTTTAGGGGTAGTCGAAAATTTCCCAAAGATTGGTGAGGGGGGAAAATATATCGGAATTCAATTTTTATTCTACACTCTCAAAATATCGCAAATTTGAAGAAATACTTTTTTTGATTCTGGAATATCATGATAAATCACAAAATCGTGATTTAATCCTGTTCCGATAATTAACTTTGATTGAACTCCAGCTGAACGCAATTTTTTATAAAACGAACAAACGTCTGGATAAAAAATTTCCCGCGTTCCAACAATTAATGTAACCGGGGGCAACGTCTCACATTTATCAAAAAAATATGGACTTATTCTATAATCTGTCAATTCAAAATCAGATACAAATTTTTCAGCAATGAATCTAATACAATCCGTTCCCAAAATGGGATCTAGTTTTTCATATTTTGCATACATTCTAGGATTGATTGACATTGACGCATCAACTACAGGTGAAATCGCAATAATTTGATTTGGCAACTTTATCTGTTTTTCACTAAACATCATCACTAAAGATAATATAATTTGTCCCCCAGCAGAATCCCCTACCATAGAAAACGGCTGTTTAAAATCCTTAAGCAATTCTGCATATAAATCTACTAATGTCGATATTGATTGACTAAACGTATATTGAGGTGCCAATAAATAAGCAGGGACAACGACAAAAGCATTCAAATCTTTTGCCAATTTATCACAAAATTGAAAATGAACAGGATCTAAATCAAATAACCATCCACCACCATGAACAAAAAAAATCAGCTGTTTTGCTTGATCTTTATTTCCAAAAGTAACAACGGAAATATCCTTATACTTAAATTGATTTGGGGATGAATGATATGCGGATAAATCATATTTATCAGGAAGCTGGATATGGGCCATTTCTTCAACTAAATTTTTGCATTTTGGCAAATCTTTCAATTTGCGATCACAAGTTTCTTGCAACAAATTTTCAACAATCGTGGCTTGATATGATCTTTGATAAAGCAAACTTAAAAAAATGTTTTTTAATATAGATAAATAGTTATTCTTCATCTCAAACATCCCATTTTACAAAATTCTTTTGGCAAAAACTAAAGATTTGACCTCTTTTGCCCCTGCTTTTTCTAAAACCTTTCGACAAGCTTCAATTGTAGCTCCCGTTGTGTATACGTCATCAATCAAAACTATTCGTTTTCCCTGAACGTCCTTTTTACAAACGAACGCATTTTTTACGTTTTCAAAGCGTTGTTTAGCACTCCCCTGTTTTTCAGTATGCTTCACTCTTTTCAAAACAGTGTGTCCAACTTTAATTTTTGTTTTTTTAGATATTTGATTTGCCAATAAACCTGCTTGATTGTATTTCCTTGATAACAACCTTGTCCAATGGATAGGAACAGGAACAAGTAAGTCAGTGTTTTTTAAAACGTTTTCCCCCGCTTGTACCATTAAATTTCCCATTAAAACTGCAAAATCAGTTCTGTCCCCATATTTTAAAGGTAAAATAATTTGTTTCGTCGTTTCGTTATATTCAACGGCATAAGCATTTAAAATACTTTCACAAACGTTAAATTTGATTTTTTGATAACATTCTGAACATAAAGCTAAATTCTCCATCGTCCTCGTATGACAAACTGGACAACAAGGTGGAAATAAAAAATTCAAAACATCTTTAATTGACATAACCATATTTTAATCTTTTTCGTCTAATTTAAAAGTAATATATCGATATAAACGGAGTAAAATATGAAAAAAACTGTGCTGTTAGCAACGTTATTTTTGTCTGCTTGCGTTTCAGACGTTTCTATTATGAACACAGAACAATGGAGCGGAAAAGAAATTCGAGCATCTCAATTATGTCACAAAGAAGGTGGACATCCTGCCACCCCAATGATTGAGGTCACAGATATCCCTGATGAAGCAAATTTAATTTTGCTTGCTATTAACAATGATTCTGTTCCTGAATTATCAAACGGAGGTTTAGGAATTATTGGATTCCGTCATACACCTGGAAATACGCGTCACGTTTTAATTCCTATTCCCGGTGAAAGAAAAAGTTTACCTGATGAATACAACTCTTTTGCTTTTTCAGAACAGAAAAGTCGCGTAAAAGACAAACCGTTTGTTTATATGCCTCCATGTTTAAGGAAAAAGCATGATTATTCAGCAACAGTTTATTCTGTTGAACGACATGGATCTTTTGACCAGCAGGTCACAAATATTTTGAAAGAAGAAAAAGTTTATTTAGGATACTACTAATAAAGAAACAACAACTCCTAAAAAAGTCCTTCAAATTGAAGGACTTTTTTTTATAAAATATCTTTTTTAGATATTTCTTTCCATGTTCCAACTTGTAAGGACCCCAATTCCAACTTACCTATTTTTATTCTCAATAGCCTCAGCGTCGGAAATCCAACTTTAGCAGTCATATGACGAACTTGTCTGTTTTTCCCTTCAGTTAAAGTAATTTTTATCCATGAAGTTGGAATATTTTTTCTGTATCGAATAGGCGGATTTCTGTCTGGAACATTTGGATTTTCAACTTTTTCAACAATACATTTTTTCGTATGATATCCCTGAATATCAACGCCTTTTTGTAAAAGATCGATTGCTTGAGGCGTTATATCACCATCAACTTGCACTAAATAAGTTCTTGAATGGGCAAATTTGGGATCTAACAACTTTTTAATAAAAGGGCCATCATCAGTTAAAAGCAATGCTCCTTCACTATCGTGATCTAATCTACCTGCTGGATAAACGTCTGCAGGAAATTGGAAATCCATCAAACCAGGATGTCCACATTCACTCTTAAATTGACTCAAAACACCGTAAGGTTTATTGAATAAGATATATTTCATGAAGTTCCCCACTTTGAAAGAACATTATCTGCAAAAATACCAGAAAGGCAAGTTATGATTGATATTCATTGTCATTTAAGTGATTTTGATCAAATTCCCGATCCGACAATCAAATTGATTACTTGCGCAACCAATACGGATAATTACGAAAAAAATCTGAATTTTTCTCTTCAAAATCAAAATATTAAATGTGCTATTGGAACTCATCCTTGGTTCACAGAAAAATATGATGAAGTTCTTTTAAAAAATTTACTTCTCAACAATCCGTTAATTGGCGTGGGAGAAATTGGATTAGATGGTTGTAAAAAAACACCAAATCAGTTTGAAATTTTTAAATCACAATTTATGCTTGCAACGAATTTAAACAGAACCGTCATTATTCATTGTGTTAAAAAATTTAATGAGCTTTGTCCCTTTTTCAAATCTTTGAAACAACGACCAAAACAAATTTTACTTCACTCTTTTTCTGGAACCAAAAACGATGTTTTATTTTTTAATCAATTTGATTGCTTTTATTCGTTTACAGACAAAAATTTCAAAGCAGAACTTCTATCCTATATTCCTTCAAATAAGATACTGATAGAAACGGATAGTCCTTCAAAATCGTATCTATCTCCTCAAAATCTTCCTTTGATTTTAGATAAAATTACTTCTATAAGTAAGATAGAAAAGAACGTTTTAATACACAATTCACAGGTTTTTTATGACAATTTCTGATCAATATACACGATTACGTTTACTCCTTGGTGATGAGAGACTAGAAAAATTACAAAATAATTTTGTCATTATTGCTGGTCTTGGTGCTGTTGGAAGTTATACTACAGAAGCCCTTGCCCGTTGCGGCATCAAAAAAATGAGATTGATTGATCATGATACTGTTTCATTAAGCAACATCAACAGACAATTATACGCCCTCCATTCCACTTTAGGTTGCCCTAAAGCTGAAATTGCTAAACAAAGAGTGCTTGATATCAATCCAAATTGTGAAGTAGAAATTATTCAGGGCTTCATCAACAAAGACACTGTTTCTGAATACATGTCTGGTTCCCCCAATTTTGTTGTAGATGCAATTGATTCCTTGAATCCTAAAGCAGAACTAATCGCCTTTTTACGAGAAAACAACGTGCCTTTTATTTCTGCTATGGGGGCTGCTTTACGCACAGATCCTCGTTTTATACAAACAGGCACAATGAATCAAGTTAATCATTGTCGACTTGCATTTATGCTTCGAAAAAGATTGCGTAAAAGAAATGTCCCTCTTGATTTTCCATGTGTTTTTTCAACACAACCTTTGGATAATATTCCTACCCCCGTTTATCCAGAACACAGCGAACTTACACCTGGATTAGGAAGAGAAAGAACTGTTATGGGGAGCTTACCAACAATTACGGGAATCTTTGGCTTATTATTAGCAAACTTCGTTATTCAAAATTTATCTGGTAAATTATTCCAGTGAGTTGCCCCTGGAACAACTGTAATTTCTGCCCATTTTTTAGCTAACTCGACAGGAACAACTTTATCCTTTTCACCAACATAGTGTATTTGAGGAATATCTTTTATTTCTTCTAACACTTCTTTTGCATTCAAGGATCCCGTCAATGGTGTATCATCAAAATATGAAGTCCACATTTCATGATCAAGAACTCCTGCAACAGTGATGAATTGTGACGTTATATCCTTATGATAAGAAGTTAAAAAAGCTGCAACCGTTGCTCCTCCGGAATATCCAATAAATTCAATTTTTTCGGGATGGTATAGATTGATATATTTTTTTACAGCCCCTTCCATACTTTTTATCACTTCCGGAGCAAAACGCCCCATTGTCCAATAATAAACTTCACATCTGTTTGGGAAAATATATTGGCAAGGACGACTTAAATAAACAACGTTATGATCAAAATCTTTAATCGCCCAATCAAGTACGCTTGAATGTCTGGGAGTCGGATCAAAAGATGGCCGAGTTCTTGTTAACCAAGCCAATCCATCACCTTCGACGTAAAAACGGATTGTTTTATCTGTTTTGTTATCTATTCTGTACCATGAAGCTATATCAAAATCTTCATTTTTGATTTCCTTATACGTCATTCCCTCTGGTTCTGGAAGTGACGCACAACCTGTCAGTAAAAGAATTATTCCCAAAGCTAACTTTTGCATATTTGACATTCACCAATATTTTTGTAATATCAACAATGTTAATTGAAAAGGACAAACATGACAAAATATTTTTTCGAATTTTTAGCAACGTTCTCTTTCGTTTTTGTTACTGCTGGCGCTGATTTATTTGCAGCTCCTTTTATAGGATATCTTGGAATAGCCATCTGTTTTGGAATGATGTTTGGTTTTTTAAAATATGTTTTTCCTGAAAGTCACATTTGTCCAACGTTCACACTCACCGAACTTTTTTCAGATTATAAAAGTGCTAAAAAAAATGCGATTTTTTTAATTTTACAGACTTCTGCGGCCTTCTTAGCTGTTTATTTGCTAACCTTTATCTTGGCTGGAAAACAGGGATACGTTGCAGGAACACTTTTTAATTCTATTGTTCCTTTAAGATATTCTATTGAAGCAGTTTTTGTTGCTGAAACCATTTTAAATATTCTTATGGCTTTATTTTTCTTAATAAAAAGAGAAGCTTCCGCTTTTTCATGGGGTTTGTTTTTCACAGCTGTCCAACTTGTTATCTTACCCATTACACAAGGTTCTTTAAATGCAGCTAGATCAACAGCCATATTCTTTTCATCAAAATCTGATGCAACTTATTGTCCATGTATTTTTTGGGCTTCAGCCATCGCTGCAGGTTTTACAATCGGAAGTTTATGTTATTTAAGTAAAAAATTAAAAAAACAAGTAAAATAAAGTTTTTAATCTCATAAAAAAAATTTATACTCTTTCTAGTTTTTTATGGAGATTAATTTATGCAAATTACAACAGACATTTTTTATGTAGGCGTTAACGATCATAAAATTGACTTGTTCGAAGGTCAATATGTTGTTCCCAATGGGATGGCTTACAATTCATACGTTATCAATGATGATAAAATCGCTATTATGGACACCGTTGATATAAATTTTACACATGAATGGTTAGATAATATCGCAAAAACACTTGGAAATAAAAAACCAAATTATCTTGTTATCCAACATATGGAACCAGATCACTCTGCAAACATTGTAAATTTTATGAAAATCTATCCTGAAACGACAATTGTGTCTTCTGTAAAAGCTTTTCAAATGATGCAAAACTTCTTTGGTAAAGATTTTAGTGAAAATAGAATAATTGTTGGAGAAGGTGATACGTTATCTCTTGGAAAACATACCCTTACATTTGTCACTGCCCCTATGGTTCACTGGCCTGAAGTAATTGTCACTTATGATTCTTATGATAAGGTTTTATTCTCTGCTGATGGATTTGGTAAATTTGGAGCCTTAGATGTCAAAGAAGATTGGGCTTGTGAAGCTCGGCGTTATTATTTTGGTATCGTCGGCAAATATGGGGCTCAAGTTCAAGCTTTGCTCAAGAAAGCAGCTGCACTTGATATTCAAAAAATTTGTCCTCTTCATGGGCCTGTTTTGACAGAAAATTTAGGATATTACTTAGGGTTATATAACACCTGGTCTTCATACGGAATTGAAACAGATGGAATTATGGTCGCTTATACTTCTGTCTATGGAAACACAAAAAAAGCAGCATCTCTATTAGCCGATAAATTAAAAAAATTGGGCTGTCCAAAAGTTGCCTTAGTTGATCTTGCTCGTGAAGATATGGCTGAAAATGTAGAGGATGCTTTCCGTTATGGAAAAATTGTATTTGCAACAACAACCTATAATGCAGATATTTTCCCATTTATGAGAGAATTTATTACGCATTTATTAGAGCGTAATTACCAAAATAGAACTGTTGCCTTTATTGAAAATGGTTCTTGGGCTCCAATGGCTGCAAAAATTATGGCAAAGATGTTCGAAAATTCAAAAAATATAACTTTTGCCAAAACGACTGTACATATAAAGTCTGCTTTGAATGACGAATCTCTCGCTGAGATTGATGAATTAGCAAAGGAATTATGCCAAGATTATATAGCTCAAAATAGTGAACAAGCTAATAAAAATGACCTATCAGCTTTATTTAAAATTGGATATGGACTTTATGTTGTTACTTCAAATGACGGAACTAAAGACAATGGTATGATTGTCAATACAGTTTCTCAGGTAACTAATTCACCAAACAGAATCGCTGTTTGCCTCAACAAAAAAAGTTATTCCCATCATATTATTCAACAGACTGGAATAATGAACGTTAACTGCTTATCCACTGAAGCCCCATTCCAGCTGTTTGAAAATTTTGGATTTCAATCTGGGCGTTCTGTTGACAAGTTTGAAAATTATCAACCTCTTCATTCTGATAATGGTTTAGCCTTTTTACCCCAATTTATTAATGCGTTTATGTCATTAAAAGTTGAACAATATGTCGATTTGGATACACATGGTATGTTTATTTGTACGATAACAGAAGCTCGTGTTATCAATGATAAAGAAACGATGACCTATGATTATTATTTAAACAACGTAAAACCTAAACCAAAAACAGAAGGGAAAAAAGGATACGTTTGTAAAATTTGTGGATATGTTTATGAGGGAGATGAATTGCCCGATGATTTTATATGTCCATTATGCAAACATGGTCCTGCTGATTTTGAAAAAATTGGAGATTAAATAAATGGCCAAACACAAAGTAATTATTGATACTGATCCAGGCGTAGATGATTGCATTGCCTTGTTTATGGCAATGGCAAATCCAGACATTGATATTCTTGGAATTACCACTGTAAATGGAAATGTTAAAGTTGAACAGACCGAATATAATGCGCGACGGATTTGTGAATATGCTTGGCATAGTGGAATAAAAGTTTTTCAAGGATGTGATCATCCGTTGAAACGATCTGTTTTAAATGCAGAATGGATTCATGGTGAAGACGGATTAGCCGGTCAAGATTTCGGCGAACCAGCCAATAAAAAATCAAACGTCCACGCGGTTGATTTCATCATTGATACGATAATGTCATCAACAGAACGAGAAGTTTCCATTATTGCTATTGGTCCATTGACGAATATCGCAACAGCTTTTCTCAAAGAACCCAAAATTATCAGTAGAATTAATGAACTTATAATTATGGGGGGTGGTTTTAATGAATTTGGTCCTCGCGGAAATACGACACCTTATGCAGAGTTTAATATATACGCAGACCCTCATGCTGCTGATATTGTTTTCAATTTAGGACAAAGAATTACCATTTTACCAATGGAAGTTGGTCAACAAGTTTATGCGGATCATGCGTACATCGAAAAATTGCGTGATATGAATTTACGTTGTGCCAAGATGGCTGCAAATTTACTCGAAGAAACTGCTAAGAAATTAACACCAATGTACGATAAAATGCTTGCAGCAAATCTCTCTCCAGAGCTGGGAACATCTCTTTACGATCCGTGTGCTGTTGCCTGCATAGTTCGTCCTGAACTTTTTTCAGGGAAATATGGCTCTGTTTCTGTAAATACTGACTCTAGAAGTGAAAAATTCGGAATGACAACATTTCTTGCAGGAGAAAAACGCAACTGCTTAGTCACTTATAAAGCAGACAAAGAAGCTTTTCTTGCTTTTGTATTGGAACATTTTAGATTGCTTTCATGATTTTTTCTAATTCAAAGTTATCAATTGCTCCAATGATGGATTGGACGGACAAGCATTTCAGATACTTTGTTCGTCAATTCACGAAAAAGACTGTTTTGTATTCTGAAATGATTACGGCTCAAGCAATTGTTTTCGGAAATCCCGAGAAATTATTATCTTTTAATCCTTTGGAAAAACCTCTTATTTTACAGCTTGGTGGAGCTAATCCCGAATTTTTGGCAAAAGCCTGTCAAATAGCGAACGATTTTGATTATGATGGAATCAATTTAAACGTTGGATGTCCATCAGAACGAGTTAAAGCTGGAAATTTTGGAGCATCACTTCGGCAAAATCCAGAGTTAGTCAAGGAATGTTTTGAAGCAATCAAAGAAAATTCAAAATCACCGACATCCATAAAAACAAGAATTGCTTTATGTGAAATGACCCCCGATTCGAATGGTTTTGATGATTTGTGCAATTTTGTTGAAACTGTTAAGTCTTGTTCTGAATATATCATTCATGCCAGAAAAGCCCGTTTAACAGGATTTTCTCCGAAACAAAACAGAGAAAGACTTCCTATCAATTATGACCTCGTCTACGATTTCAAACAAAAATATTCAAATTACGCCATTTCAATCAATGGAGATATTACAAACTTTGAAGAAGTAAAAAAGCATCTTCAATTTGTTGATGGATGTATGATTGGTCGCGCAGCTTATGCTAACCCCTCTTTATTTCAAACGGCAGATCAAACCTTTTTTGACAGCAAAACCGAAATTTGTTCAAAACGCCAAGCTGTTTTACAAATGGAAGAATATATTACGACACAATTAGAACAAGGGATTCGTTTAAATATGCTAGTTAGACCAATGCTTGGTTTATTCAAAGGAGATCCTGGCGCAGCTCAATGGCGCAGATTGTTGACAGAAGAATCAATAAAACCAGATACTTCATTTAAAATTGTTGCACAAGCCCTCAATAATGTTGTATCTAGTAACTGAATTTTAGAAAAGGAGTTATCTTTCGATGACAGATTCTACACTTTATATTATTTCCGGTATTTTAGGTTATCTTCTTGGCTCTATTCCATTTGGAATTGTTTTCACAAGAATGGCTGGTTTAGGTGATATTCGAAAAATCGGTTCAGGTAATATCGGAGCCACAAATGTTTTGAGAACAGGTCGTAAAGATTTAGCTCTTTTAACTCTCTTATTTGATTCAGGTAAAGCTGCAATTGCTGCTATAATTGCTTATCAAGCAACAAGTGAAACAACTTGCGATTTAGCAGCATTGATTGCTGGAACTGCTGGTGTAATTGGTCATAATTTCCCAATTTGGTTAAAATTTAAAGGTGGAAAAGGTGTTGCTTCGACATTAGGTGTCTTATTCGCAACATCTTGGGAAGTTGGCCTTTGTTCCGGTCTAACTTGGCTATTAATGGCTTTTACTTTTAAATACTCATCTTTATCAGCTTTGGTTGCATTAATTCTTGCTCCCGTCTATGCAATTTATTTTGCAACTTCAGACCATATTTATTTCTATTCATTTCTAGCTTTACTTTCCGTTATTCGTCACCATCAAAACATTGCCCGTTTAATAAAAGGGGAAGAAAGTAAGATAAAATTTAAGAAAAAATAATGTGGAATAATGAAAGATTAGCGCAATTACAATTATACAGGACCGATCAAATCGGCCCTGCTGCTTATCATGACCTTATTCAAACTTATGGTTCAGCAGTAGAAGCACTAAAAAATTTACCAGACATAGCAAAGAAATCTGGAAGAAAAAGGCCCATAAAAATAAAATCTATTTCAGAAATAGAACAAGAAATTACTCGTTTAGAAAAAGCAAACGGCCATTTTATTTTTGAAACGGATGAAATATACCCAGATTTATTAAAATCAATTTCGGATGCCCCTCCTGTTTTATCAGCTTTGGGCGATATCAATTTGTTACAATCAAAAAAAATTGCTGTTGTTGGAACAAGAAATTGTTCTTACAATGGGCAAATTTTTGCATCAAATATCTCGGCGCAATTAGTTGAAAATGATTACACTGTCGTATCTGGCATGGCACGAGGAATCGATTGTGCCGCCCATACTGGTGCCCTTAAAAATGCTTCTCAAAATGTTTCAACAATCGCTGTATTAGGAACGGGAATCAATGTCCCCTATCCGGAAGAGAATCGAAAATTATATGATGCCTTACGTGAAAAAGGTTTAATCCTATCTGAATTTGCAATTGATACTGCTCCTCAACCAGGGAATTTTCCTGCTCGAAACAGAATTGTATCTGGCTTATCTCTTGGAGTAGTTGTGGTTGAATCAGCTATTAAATCTGGAGCAATGCTGACAGCAAATAATGCCCTTGATCAAGGACGAGAAATATTTGCTGTTCCAGGTTTTCCACTAGATTCTCATTCTTCTGGGGTAAATTATTTAATCAAAAACGGAGCTTTTTTAACTGAAAACGTCAATGATATTTTAGAAAATATACCAAATTCATTGAATTTTTTTCCTTCCCCCCCAAAAAAAACAAAGAAAAAAATAAAAATTGAACCAGAATTTTCTTTTGATATTCCAAAAGAAAATGGCGAAAAATCGAAGATTTTAAATATGTTAAGTAGCACACCTGTCGAATTAGATAATATAATTCGCAATACAGGACTTGCACCAGACGTAATTTCGGGTATTTTAGTAGAATTAGAATTAGATAATCAAATCGAAAGATTACCTGCTAATCAGTTTATTCGTAAATCTACAGGATTATAAAAAATGGATGTTGTTATCGTAGAATCTCCTGCAAAGGCAAAGACTATAAATAAGTACCTTGGATCAAATTACCAAGTTATCGCTAGCTATGGTCATATCCGAGATCTACCAAAAAAGAACGGATCAGTTCGACCAGATCAAGATTTTGCCATGGATTGGGATATTGAGCCACAAAATGAAAAGCATATCAAAGCAATTCAATCACTCGTGTATAAAGCAGATAAAATCTATCTCGCAACCGACCCTGATAGAGAAGGAGAAGCTATTGCTTGGCACGTATTACAGGAATTAACAAAACGTGGTTCTGTTAAGAATAAAACTGTTCAACGTGTAACATTTAACGAAATTACAAAAACAGCAGTGACAACGGCTATTCAAAATCCGCGTGATATTGATCAACCTCTTGTTGATGCTTATATGGCAAGACGGGCTTTGGATTATCTCGTAGGTTTTACGATTTCCCCTGTTTTATGGCGTAAATTACCAGGAAGTAAATCAGCAGGTCGTGTTCAATCTGTTGCTTTGCGTTTAGTTTGTGAACGTGAAAATGAAATAGAATCTTTTAAAAATACTGAATATTGGTCCGTTGAAGCAGATTTTAAAACACAAAAAGATGAATTATTTACAGCGAAATTGACAACATTAGACGGCCAAAAAATTACACAATATTCTTTAAAA
Source organism: Alphaproteobacteria bacterium (assembly GCA_024413465.1). Classification (GTDB taxonomy): domain Bacteria; phylum Pseudomonadota; class Alphaproteobacteria; order CAAGCB01; family CAG-977; genus UBA2903. Next base: position 160,221 of record JAKSVU010000002.1, on the reverse strand, counting down.
AATGAAGCTGAAGCAACCTCGGCTGCAAATTTGATTAAAAATTCAAATTTTACCGTAGGCGATGTTGAACGAAAAACAGTAAAACGTTCCCCATCTCCTCCATTTACAACTTCTACCTTACAACAAGAAGCTGCTCGTAAATTGATGTTCCCTGCTAAAAAAACAATGCAGTTGGCACAACAACTTTACGAAGGTATTGAAATTGGTGGCGAAACAGTCGGTTTAATTACTTATATGAGAACTGATGGTATTGCTATGGCTCAAGATGCTATTGATGAAGCTCGCGCTGTTATCAATGAAAAATTTGGTAAAGATTATCTTCCAGATTCTGCAAGACATTATAAAAACAATGTTAAAAATGCTCAAGAAGCTCACGAAGCTATTCGCCCGACTTCCTTACGTAGATTTCCATCTCAAATGGCAGCTTTTTTAACAAAAGATCAGAAAAATTTATATGAACTGATTTATAAACGTGCTATCGCCTGCCAAATGGAAAATGCTTTACTTGATAAAGTTGGTATTGATTGCGTTTCTGACAATAAAAAAACTATTTTACGTGCAACTGGTCAAACAGTCGCTTTTGATGGATTTTTAAAAGTTTATCATGAAAGTTTAGATGATGGAGACGATGAAAATAACACCATTCTTCCTCAAATGAACACCTCTGATGCTTTGACAAAAGCTGACGTTCGTTTCTTACAACATTTTACCCAACCACCTCCTCGTTATTCTGAAGCAAGTTTGGTTAAAAAGTTAGAAGAATTGGGAATTGGACGACCATCAACATATGCAACTATTTTGTCCGTTTTACAGGAACGTGAATACGTTCGTCTTGAAAAAAGACGTTTCATTCCAGAAGATCGAGGACGTATTGTAACCGTTTTCATGGAAGCTTTCTTTAACAAATACGTTCAATATGATTTCACAGCAGATTTAGAAAATGCACTTGATGATATTTCTGCCGGAAAACTCGAATGGAAAAAGTTACTTTCTCAATTTTGGACAAACTTTATTGCAACAGTAAAAGGTATCGATCCTCTTAAAATTTCTGATATTTTATCAAAATTAGAAACGGCTCTTTCAGAACACTTATTCCCAGATGAAAAATCCAGGATTTGTCCTGAATGTGGTGAAGCTCATAATGGTCGATTAAGTCTAAAATTAGGTAAGTTTGGAGCATTCATCGGTTGTTCAAATTATCCTCGTTGTCGTTTTACAAAACCATTTGGTGAAACAATCAATGAAGATCCTTCTGCCCCTGCTGAAGAACCAGATAGAAAGGCTCTTGGAACAGATCCAACCTCTGGCGAAGAAGTTTTCTTACGCAAGGGACCTTATGGTTATTACGTTCAATTAGGCGACATTCAAGATAATCCTCTTGAAAGAGAAATTAAGAGAATGTCTTTACCAAAAAATATGGCACCAAACACAATAACTTTGGCCGTTGCTTTAGGATTACTCAATTTACCACGTGTCTTGGGAAATAGTCCTGAAACAAATGAAGAAATCACCGTTGGACTTGGGAAATTTGGTCCATACGTAAAAATTGGAACAACGTATAAATCACTGGAACCAACAGATAACATTTTAACGATTGAATTACCCCATGCTTTGGAATTGTTAAAGAGTGTCAAACAAAAGAAACCTGCAAAAGATATTGGGAAACATCCTGACGATAAAAAAGTTATTTCTATCGGTGAAGGTCGTTTTGGACCATACATTCGCCATGGAAAAGTTTTCGTATCAATTCCAAAAGAAATCTTGGCACAAAATAGAGAGCCAACGCTAGAAGAAGCAATAAAACTTCTTGCTCCAAAAGAAGAAAAGGCGAAGGCAGAAGAAAAAGAAGCCAAGAAAGCTGCAAAAGAAGCTGCTAAAAAAACAAAAACGAAAAAAGCAACAACTTCAAAGAAAGCAGCTACAACAAAAACAACTGTAAAAAAGGCTAAAAAATAATGGTAAAAAAATCCGAACTGCCTTCTATGAAAGATTTGTTGGCATTTATGAATGAAAACAATGCTGACAAACGAGACGTTGCTAAAGCCTTTCATATAAAAGGAGACGATCGGATTAAATTAAAGGAAATGATTCGGGAATTAAAACAATCAGGTTCTTTGGTCCCTACTCCAAAAAATAAAGATAAAAACTCTGATAAAATTCCCGAAAATTGCCCTTGCGTTATTACAGGATTAGACAGTGAAGGATATTTGATTGCCCGTCCTATGGATTGGACAAGTACAAAACCAATGCCTCAAATTATCATTACTGATTGTTCAAAAATCAGACCAGCTCCAACGACTGGAGATGAGATTCTTGTAAAGTTGACACCTGTTGGTAAAAACACATTTGATGGTAAAGTCCTTCGAAAAATATCAGATGCTCCCAACCAGATTGTTGGTGTTTATGATGGCTCCACAAAAACAGGTCGCATTGTTTCTGTTGATCGTCGTATAAATCATACTTTTGCCGTTTCTGAAAATAAAGGAGCCAAGAATGGTGATGTTGTTATCTGTGAATTACAAGGATCAATTTTCGACAGCAGAACAGCAAAAATAAAAAAAGTTATCGGAAAATCAACAGATGCTCATTGTGCAAGTTTGATTGCAACGGCTATTCATGGAATTAAAACTGAATTTTCATTAGATGAATTAAAAGCTGCAAAAAAATTAAAACTCCCCAGTTTTGCCAAAAGAACTGATCTAAGAACAATTCCATTGGTAACAATCGATGGTGAGGATGCTCGCGATTTTGATGACGCTGTGTTTGCCGAACCAACGGAAAATGGATTTCACATTATTGTCGCTATTGCAGACGTAGCCTTTTTTGTAACATCTAGATCCGTTTTAGATTCTTGCGCTTACTCTCGTGGAAATTCCGTTTATTTCCCTGACAGATGTATCCCAATGTTACCTGCAGAACTATCAACAGATTTATGTTCCTTAAAACCAAATGAAGATAGACCTTGTATTGCAGTTCATTTATATATCAACAAATCAGGAAAACTTGAAAAACATAAGTTTGTTCGCGCTGTAATGAGGTCTGCTGCTAGATTAAATTATCATGAAGTTCAAGACGTTTTTTCAAATAAAAATTCTCCCCTCAATGAAGAATTAAAAAGACATATTCTTGATTTAAAATCAGCTTATGAAGTTTTGGCTGTTGCACGAAAAGAACGAAATTCTCTTGAACTATATGTTCCTGAACGAGAAATTTATCTTTCTGCTGACGGAAAAATAAAAAACATCAAAGCAAGAGAGCGCCTTGATAGTCATAAAATGATTGAAGAAATGATGATTTTGGCTAACGTTGCAGCAGCAACTGCTTTGGAAGAACATGAAATACCAACTTTATATCGTATTCATGAACCACCAAGTCCAGAAAAGAAATTATCTTTAAAAACATCTTTCTCTCAAATGAATATATCCTTGAAAAAAGGTGATCAAGAAGAGTTAAATAAAATTATTTCTCTCCATGAACATGATTCTGCTTCTTTTTTAATCAATGAATTGATTTTAAGATCACAAAGTCAAGCAAGATATTGCCCAGAAAACGTAGGCCATTTTGGATTGGCATTGGAAAAATACGTCCATTTTACTTCACCTATTCGAAGATATGCAGATTTAACTGTTCATCGTGGTTTAATTAAAGCTTTAAATTTAGGAGCTGACGGATTGGAAGATGAGGATATTGATTTAACTGAAATCGGTGAACATATTTCCTATACGGAACGTCAAGCGAAAGCTGCTGAACGCGATGCTGAAGACAGATATCTTGCAAATTATATGGCTTCCCACATTGGTGAGCAATTTACAGCAATTATTTCAAGCGTTAATCAATTTGGTTTATTCGTTCGATTAGATGAAACTAATGCAGAAGGACTTATTCCAATCAGTTCTCTTCAAAATGATTTTTATGATTTCATTGAATCTCAAAATGCTTTAATTGGCACACGAACAAAAACAACTTTCAAAATGGGGCAACACGTCAACGTTTTGTTGGTTGAAGCTGTTCCTGTAACAGGTGGATTATTATTCAGTTTAATTGATTCCCGTTTAAAAAAACAATCTTCAAGCAAACATAAACAAAAAGATAAATTCAAAAATAAAAAAAGGAAAAAGAAATGAAATTATTTCTAGCATTTGCTTTATTTCCTTTTTTAGCTCATGCATCAAATCCTTCTCCAGCTTGGTGGGAGACTGTTGCTTCAAATGCAAATGTCCCAACTGTTCGCATTTTTTCAGCCTTATCAAAAGCTTGTCAAATAACAACTCAAAAATCTCTTACTCCATTAACAGCAAAACAATTAGCTTTACAATCTATTGAAGCTCTTCAAGCTTATCATCCCGTAAAACTTGCTATCGATAAAGACAGATTGATGATTTTATCAGATTTACGAATTTTAAAATCCTTTCCTGCTCCAGATGAAAATGATTGTGATAATTGGGCACGAATTACAACTGCGGTAACAGCAGAAACTTGGCCTTTATCAAAACAACTTCAAAAACTTCCTATCCCAGATTTATTAGATAACTTCATTAATTCATATCTATCCAAAATTGACGCTTATTCACATTACACTCCAGCAGATCCAGTTGAACTAAAAGATTTAAAAAATCCAGCAAGTATCGGAATTAGGTACAGAAAAATTGGAAAATATCTTGAAATCACAGAAATTTTACCAGATTCACCTGCAGCACAAAGCTCTTTATCCGTCTTAGATCGGATAAAATCAATTGATGGCAAAGAAGTTTTAAACATGACTTCTGCTGAAATTGTAAATGCTTTACGTGATGAAGAAGGTACTACTGTTTCCATGGTTGTTCGTCAAGATGGGAAAAATAATGCGATTACAATTCAGCGTTTTCCTGTAAAAGAGGCTCCTGTTAGCTATTTTTATGATTTAAAAACAAATCTAATGACAATCAAGATTACTTCTTTTTCATCAAAAACTGAAAATACACTTCGTTTTTCTTTAAATCAAGCAAGACAAAAAAAAGCTGAAGGACTTATTATAGATTTACGTGGAAATATGGGAGGCTTATTAAAACAAGCCGTATTATCAGCAAATATTTTACTTCCTCCTTATTTTCAAATGATAAAAACTGTCAGCAGAACAGATACCCAATCTTTCACTTCAACAATTAAAAAAAGGAAATATCGTTTTCCAATCGTCATTTTAGTTGACGCAAAAACGGCTTCCAGTGCTGAATATTTTGCAGGCGTTTTACAAGAATACAGACACGCAGTTGTTATTGGAACGCCAACTTACGGAAAAGGCGTTTTACAGAGTGTAGATGATATTTTAAACGAAGGAAAATTATCTGTTACAACAGCAAATTATCAACTGCCATCAGGATATAGCCCCCAAAAATACGGATTATATCCTAACGTTTGTACGTCAACTATGAAAAAATCTGATGAAGATATCGCTACAGTAAACAGAATTGTAAACTGGCAAAAAGGAAACGAAGAACGCAAAAAATTACTTTTATCCTATTGCCCAAAACAAATACGAAAAGACAATTCATTAGATGACGATATTGCCGTTCGTATTTTAAAAGATCCTAAATTGTATGAATCAGCTCTTTCAATTATCGAATTTTATATCAAAAAAGATTTTTCTGAATATCAGCAAAAACAAGCTGAAGAAAATTAAAAATTCCACTTTTTAATTTTATTTAATTCTTCATCAGCTCCAAATGGAGTATTGATTATTGCTAATCCACTCCCTAATAAAGCCGTTGCTGGTTTAGAAAAATAAACTTCGCTTTTATAAAAATTATTCATTGTTTTTAATGTTTCAACCAATTCAAAATGATAATTTTCTTTCAAAATAGGATACCAAATACAGATAATTCCAACATTCCACTTTTTGTGTAATTTTATCGCAAAGTCACCAACCGTTTTATATTCTGTTTTTACTTCATAACTTGGATCAATAAAAATCATTCCTCTTGCTGGATTTGGAGGACAAATTCCCAATCCCCCTTCGAACCCATCACGATGGTGTAAATGTGTATTTGGATAACGCATATACTGGTATAAATATTTATATTCCGTTGGATGTAATTCCATTAAATGCAACGTATCCGTCGGACGAAGTAGTGCTTCTGCAATAAAAGGAGATCCCGGATAGATATTTTCTCCTATTTCTTCATGAATCCTGCTTATCAATTTCGTATAGATATGATTTTCAGGTAGCTTAATCTGTTTTATTCCAAATTGAGCTTCTTTTGTCTTTTCTGATTCGACACTAGACAGATCATACACTCCTCGTCCAGAATGAGTTTCAATGTATGATAACGGTTTATCTTTTTTGGTTAACAATTCAAACAAAACTGACAACGATGCATGTTTATGAACATCAGCCAAATTTCCTGCATGATAAATATGTTGATAAGATAACATGATAAAAAGCTCCATAAAAAAAGCCCGAAATAATCGGGCTCTTTCGAATTCAATCAAGCATTAACGCATTTTTGTTTCTTTAAAAATGACGTGTTTTTTTGCCTTCGGATCATATTTTTTCAAATTTAATTTTTCCGTTTTTGTACGTGGATTCTTCTTTGTTGTATAGAAGTAACCTGTACCGGCAGTGCTTTCAAGTTTAATTTGAACTGTTGCAGACTTTGCCATAATAACCACCCTTTTGCAAAAATAAAATATAAGAAAAATTTACACTTAAAAAACAATCTGTCAAGTAAAAAAGAGAATTAAATTGATTTAATTCAAAATTTTATAAAAGACCTAATTACCTTCTTTTAAGATAGCATACATATATCCCATAAACGTAGCTTGTATTTGAACTGAAACAAAACCAGCAAATGAAACAAAAATTATACTGAAAAATTCACCCAATTGAATTTTTGCAAATAAAAAAAATGCAATCATAAATGGAAAAATTGATATAAGTAAATAAACAACGCATAACAACATCCCAAACTGATTTGATTTTTTAAATCCCCTAAAAAATCCTATTTGTTCCCCTGCTACGCATGCTGGTATTCTATAACATTGTAAAATTAAAAAATATGGGACAAAGATAGCTGTATATTTTATTACTCCAACCCAAGTTAAAGGTAAGATATTAAAAAACTTTTGCCCTAATAAAGAAAATATAACAACTGAGACATATGAACAAATAATGCCTGCACAGAACATTTTCAATAAACAAATGAGTAGCTTAAAATCATCTTTTTGAGGACGATAAAAATACGAATACAAAATCTCTTTATCAAAGAAAATATACTGTTGTACCCGATTAACTATCATCATTGAAAAATATCCAATTAACGAAAGAATTATTCCTATTGAAATAATATTCAGTTCTAACGTATGATTTTCATGCACTTGTATAAATGGGAAAAAATTCCATACACACGCAAAAAGAGCACTCATCGTCAAATACGATAAAGACAAATTCTTCATTACTTTTTTATTGAAAAAAAATAAAAAAGTGCCTTTTAAAATTTCTAGTACTGAAAATCTTTTAATCATCATTTGTTATTTCCGTTAATTCAACACCTAAAAGCTGTCGCAATTTCATTTTTGCTTCCGTACTAATAGTAAACGTCCTTTTCAAAGAAATTTCAACATCAATGTTTGCCATTTTTGCGATAATCCATACTTGCGTACTACCACCACGTTCTTTTGAAAGAATGTCATATATGCTTTCAACACTTTTTTCATCACTGACAGAAATTAACAAACCATCAGTTAAACCAGATATTGCTTCTTCCAATGGTTTGATTGTATTTAAAATTAAGGATACCTTTTTCTTCTTTTCCTGTTTTTCAACTTCCACAGAAGATTCTGAAGAATTTTCATCATCAACATCCACGGCAACAGAAACTTCCTCTTTTTTCTTCAAAGTATCTTCTTGAAGTTCTGCCCTCACTTGAGCCAAAAAAGGAACACCTGGTTTTAACAGCTCTTCACATTGATTCAGCGTTTTTTCGAAAACCATAATATCGAAAGAACCACTTGTATCAGAAACTAATAAACGAGCAAACCGTTTATTATTTTTGCTGTATCTTGCTTTGACGTCTTCTGTAATCACAAAAGCAATTTTCGGATAAACAGCCCCTGTTGTTTCTTCCGTTTCCAACATAGATGAAATTTCTTCAAAAGTTTTTGTTCTTAACAATTTCAACGATTTTTTATATTTATCTAATGGATGAGCAGACAAATAAAAACCGATAACTTCTTTTTCCTTATCTAATTTTTCCAAATACCAATCAGATTTTTTAGCTAAAATAATCGGTTTATTTGCTTCAACGTCACCGAACAAACTAATTTGTGAACTTTTCTTTTCCTGCATTGCTAATTTGGCATTATTCATTAAATTTTCTACATTACCAAACAGCATACCACGATTAGGTTCTAGCTCATCAAAAGCTCCAGCTTTAATTAATGCTTCCAGAGTTTTTTTATCAATATGTTCTGATCCCAAACGACGAATAAAATCTGTAATTGATTTATACTTACCATTTTCTTCTCGTTCTTTAACAATTGCTGCTAAATTATCTTCACCAGCACCTTTGACAGCAATCAAAGCATATCGAACTGCTCCGTTTTCAACAGAAAAATCTATCTTTGAATTATTAACACTAGGTGGTAATAAAGGAATATTCATTCGCTTTAAATCATTTTTATATTCTTCCAATTTTTTCGTATTACCACTATCATACGTCATTGTGGAGGCCATAAATTCAACAGGATGATGTGCTTTCAAAAAAGCAGTTTGGAATGTTACTAAAGCATAAGCAGCCGCATGAGATTTATTGAATCCGTAAGAAGCAAACTTTTCCATTTTATCAAAAATGAATTCTGCTAACCCTTTATCAACCCCATTGCTAACAGCCCCATCAACGAATTTAATGCGTTCTGCTGGAATTTCTTCTTTCTTCTTTTTACCCATGATTTTACGCAAATGATCAGCTTCACCCATGGTATAACCGCCCATCGTTCTGGAAATCTGCATCACCTGTTCTTGGTAAATCATAATTCCATACGTTTCTTTTAAGATTTCTTCCAACATTGGATGCATATAGTCCGGCTCTTGTCTGCCTTTTTTACATTCAATATACATTGGAATATTATCCATAGGTCCTGGACGATACAAAGAAATCACAGCGATAACTTCTTCAAATTTTGTTGGAGCCAAATCACGTAAAACCTTGCGCATTCCTTCACTTTCCAATTGGAACACGCCTGCTGTTTCACCGCGTTGTAATAAAGCAAAAGTATCTGGATCTTCAACTGAAATTTTATCAATTTCTAATAAAGGCTTCCCTTCTCGAGCTAATCGTTCATTCGTCATTGTGACTGCATCTTTAATTACAGTCAGCGTTTTCAACCCCAAGAAGTCGAACTTAATTAAACCTGTCATTTCAACATATTTCATATCAAATTGCGTAACAGGCCATTCTGAATCAGAACTTAAATCGCGAAATACTGGAACAATATCTGTTAACGCAGTTTGTCCAACAACCACACCAGCTGCATGGGTTGAAGCATTTCTGTATAAACCTTCCAATTTTGTCGCTAAATCCCACAAAATTTTTGCTTGAGGATTATCTCGAATTTCCTTTTCATAATCAGGAACTTTATCGTACGCCATCTTTAAATTTTTAACGTCTTTATCTTTGTCAGGAAACAATTTAGCTAATCTGTCAGCTAACATATTTTCTTGCATGACACGACCAACGTCTTTTAATACGGATTTTGATTGCATTTTACCAATTGCCAAAATTTGAGCAACTTTATCTGCACCGTATGTATTTTGCATATATTTAATTGTTTCACCACGTCTTGTCTGACAAAAATCAACGTCAAAATCAGGCATGTTAACACGATCTGGATTTAAAAAACGTTCGAACAATAATTTTAATTTAATTGGGTCCAAATCAGTAATTGTCAAAGACCAAGCTACAGCAGAACCCGCCCCAGAACCACGTCCAGGACCAACAGGGATACCATGTTTTTTAGACCAAGAAATAAAGTCAGACACGATTAAGAAGTATCCTGAAAACTTCATTCTGATAATCACGCCCAATTCATATTCTAATCGTTCAAAGTAAACTTTCCGAACCCCCTCTTTATCCGCCTCTGTCATTTCAGACGTAAAAACGTGATTTTGTAAACGAACTTCTAACCCCTCTCTAGCACGTTTTTGAACAGTCAAGGCTTCAAACAATTCTCCCATTGTTCTTGCATTTAATTGTTCTTGAACCCACCCTTCAGGTTTTCCTTTTTTTTCAGCTTCTTCAATAAAATAACAACGAATTTTATCGTAAATTTCGTTTCGAACAGATTGTTCTTCCCCTTCTATTTTTTCACAGAAAGGATATAAAGGCAAAGCTGGTGGCTTGGATTGAACTGAAAAACCACAACGTTTCGCTATGTAAACTGTATTTTGAACAGCTTCTGGCAAATCTTCAAACAATTTCACCATTTCTTCTGGTGATTTTAAATAATATTCTTTGTTTAATCTGAATCTATCTTTAACGTCAATATAGGTTTTATCACGAATACATAACAAAGCATCATGGGCTTCATACATATCCGGATCAGTAAAAAACACTTCATTTGTTGCCACCAAAGGAACATCATGTTTGTAAGCTAATTCAATAAAATCTTCTTCCGTTTTATCTTCATCAGGCATTCCATGTCGTTGAATTTCCATATAAAGTCTGTCTGGAAATGCCTTTTTTAATTTAAGTAATGCTTCCTCAGCTTTTTCTTTTTTTCCCGCAAGTAAATATTTTCCAACTGGACCGTTCACACCTCCCGTTAAACAAATTAATCCTGCGGAATATTCACATAATTTTTCATATGGAACGTGAGGAATTCTATCTTCGGTTGGATCCATATATTCATTATAAGACTGAAATCTAATACTGTTATAACCTGCTTCATTTTGAGCCAATAAAACAATATTTGAATAGCACTTTTCTATTTCTTTTAACGATAATTTTTTCCGATCTTCAATTCCAATATCAATACAAGTCTGAGTTCCGATAATCGGTTGAATACCATTTTTTTCACATTCTTCTGTAAACGCTTTTGCTCCAAATAAATTATTTGTATCCGTGATTGCCACTGCAGGCATATTCATTTCTTTACATAAATTGACAAGAGGTGAAATTTTTACAGCACCTTCTAATAAAGAAAAACAACTATGCACACGCAAATGAATAAATTTGAAGTTTTCACTCATCCTTTAAATCCTATAAAATTGTTAAACTTTAACAATTCTACAACAAGTTCATGCCAAAAACGGTCATTTAAGCATCAATGAAACGTTGTTTGAATGCTATTCTTCCACTCATTCCCAACGTATCCATTTCTTCCAACTTACCATCTTTTATTGTAATCTTACGATCCATGCGTTCTGCTAATTCTGGATTATGTGTTGCAACTAAAGCTGACAACCCCGTTTCACGAACGATATTCATTAAAAATTCGAAAACAGATTCAGAAGTAATCGGATCCAAGTTTCCCGTTGGTTCATCTGCCAATAATAAATGAGGTTTATTTGCCAAAGCTCTTGCAATAGCAACGCGTTGGGCTTCACCACCAGACAACTGAGCTGGTAAATGTTTAACGCGATCTTTTAATCCCATTTTTTCCAACAAAAACATTGCGTATTCTTTAGCTTCACGCTTTCTTTTTCCAGCAATCATTTGTGGAATAATCACGTTTTCCAATGCTGTAAATTCTGGTTGTAAATTGTGATTTTGATAAACGAACCCTAAATATTCACGACGCATTTTTGTTCGCATATCATCATTCATATCTGCACAAGGAGCACCACTTAAAATGACTTCTCCTTCATCTGGAGATTCTAATAATCCAGCCATATGCAATAAAGTAGATTTACCTGCTCCAGACGGACCAACCAAAGCAATCATTTCTGCATGATTAATTGTCAAATCTATTCCACGCAAAACGTCAATAACGCTTTTACCTTGCATATAATTACGACGGACATCTTTTAAAACTAAAACAGGGACTGCTGAGGTAATATTATTCATAACGCAAAGCCTCCACAGGATCTAATCTTGCTGCACGCCAAGATGGATAAATTGTTGCAATAAATGAAAGCAAAATTGACATAATGACAACCATGACAACTTCCGTTGGATTTACTTCTGCTGGTAACTTAGACAAGAAATAAACTTCCGCAGAAAACAAATCTGTCCCAGCTAATTTTTGTAAAAACTGTCTGATATTTTCAATATTATCACAGAAAACTAATCCGACAATCACACCAAAAATTGTTCCTGTTATCCCAATAGAAGCCCCACTCATCAAAAAGATGCGTAAAATCATTCCTTTTGTGGCCCCCATTGTTCGCAAAACTGCAATATCACGACCTTTGTCTTTAACCAACATAATCAGCCCTGAAATCATATTAAAAGCAGCAACGACAATAATCAGCGTCAAAATCAAAAACATCACGTTTCTTTCGACTTGAATTGCATTGAAAAATGCCGCATTTGAACGTTGCCAATCATAAACACGGAACCCATCACCGATTTGATTACGAACTTGTTTTTGAACACTATTAACCATATCAGCATGATCAAGAAATACTTCCAAATTGGTAATACCTTCATCCATATTGAAAAATTTTTGAGCATCATCTAGGGACATAAAAATAAATCCAGCATCATACTCATACATACCTACGGAAAAAGTACCACCAACCGTATATGATTGCATTCTTGGAATTGTCCCGAAAGCAGTCACATTTCCTTTCGGAGAAATTAAAGTAATTTCTTCACCAGCATAAACACCCAATTTATGAGCCAACTTTTCACCAATCAAAATCGTTCTTGGTTCTGAAAAACTATCAACTGTTCCTGTTGTTAAACTGGTTTTTAAAATATCTCTTTTCAAAAAATCTTCTGGTTTTATTCCACGAATAACTGCAGGTTGAGCACTTCGAACAGAACTCACCATCACTTGTCCTTCAATCAAAGGCATAACAAGTTTTACGCCCTTAAATTCAGACACATGATCAGCTATTTCGTCATATCCGTTTAAAACTGTTCCCTGATAAGAATATATGCCCAAATGCCCATTTAGCCCTAAAACGCGTGACAGCAATTCTTGGCGAAAACCATTCATGACAGACATCACAATAATCAGCGTTGCAACACCCAACATAATTCCCAAAAAAGAAAAGGCTGCAATAACGGAAACGAACCCCTCTTTACGACGGGCTCGCAAATACCGAAATGCCAGCATTCTTTCAAAAGCTGAAAAAATCATTCTGTCCTCTTATTTCGTGAAAAAATTGATTGCTTCAGCTGGACTTACTTCCTTGCGTTCGCCGGTTTTACGATTTTTAATTTCGACAACACCTTTTGCTAATCCACGAACACCTACAATAATTTGATATGGTAAACCTATCAAATCCATCGTTGAAAATTTCACGCCAGCGCGTTCATCACGATCATCAAACAAAACTTCAACACCAGCAGCTTGTAATTTTTTATACATATCTTCGCTAGCTTTGTCAGCTTCTTCTTTACCAACAGTTGTGTTGATTATACCAACTTTGAATGGTGCAACTGATTCAGGCCAAATAATCCCGTTATCGTCATGTGAAGCTTCAATAATAGCCCCCATTAAGCGAGACACACCAATTCCATAGCAACCGCCTTCAATCAAAATTGGTTTACCATCTTCACCCATGACGGAAACGTTCATTGTGTTAGAATATTTTTTACCATAATAGAATACTTGACCGACTTCAATACCACGAGCAGACAACAAATTATCACCGACTTTTTTTGCTTCTGTTTCATCGAATTTTTCTTCGGTAGCAGCATACAAAGAAGTCCATTTTTGATAAATTGGTTCCAAATCTGAATCATAATCAACGTTTTCAGATGGAATTTCCATTGTTAAATAATCTTTGTGGCAATAAACTTGTTCTTCACCCGTTTCTGCCAAAACGATAAATTCATGGCTTAAATCACCACCGATAGGTCCTGTTGATGCTTTCATAGGAATAGCATGAACCCCACAACGAGCAAAAGTTCTTAAATAAGCAACAAACATCTTGTTATAAGAATGTTTTGCAGCTTCATAAGTTAAATCGAAAGAATATGCATCTTTCATCAAAAATTCACGACCACGCATAACACCAAAACGAGGACGAACTTCATCACGGAATTTCCATTGAATATTGTACAAAATCTTTGGTGTTTCTTTATAGCTTTTAATTTCTGTACGAGCGATATCATTAATCACTTCTTCAGCAGTTGGCCCGTAAACCAATTCACGGTCATGACGATCTTTAATACGCAACATTTCTGGACCATAAGCATCATAACGACCACTCTGTTTCCATAAATCAGCATTTTGCAAAGTAGGCATCAATAATTCTTGAGCCCCAGCACGATCTTGTTCTTCACGAACAATTTGTTCGATTTTACGCAACACGCGGTATCCCAATGGCAACCAGGTATAAATACCCGCAGCAGCTTGACGAATCATACCCGCACGCAACATCAAACGATGGGAAACAATCTGTGCTTCAACTGGATTTTCTTTTAAAGTTGGCATTAAATATCTTGATAAACGCATATTATTCATCCTTTAAATAAAATAAAACTGCGCAAATTATAAAGAAAATCGCATATTTATCAATCTTTTTTTTAAAAAGAATACCCCTGTTCTTATTCAGAGGCACTCCGCATTTCATCTCACTCTGCTAGAAGATAAAACACACTATTTTATTGATTTTTCTTAATAATTCCTCTTTAAAAACTTAAGGGAGTGGCATGGCGTAAGCTTCAGTTCTAGCCATGACATTTATGTAAACTCTTCAAGCACTTTTTTTACCAAAGCAATTGTCACTTTTCCTTTGGTTTCGCAAACAAGATTATCTATTTTTTTGACGACTTGTTCTAAAACAGAAAAGGACCTGTCCATATTTTTCAATAAATAGGAAATAACATTTGGTTCAACAATCCATTGACGATCTGCAAATTGCTTAATTAAAACAGCATCCATTACCTGCTTTGTCGGCATAAGTATTTTTATTTGTGGAATAGAATTAAAACGCGTTTTCAAATCATTTAATTTAAAATCAAATTGATTGTCTTCTGCAGTCAACAAAATAAATGCTTTTTTTTGAAAAATAGTATTCAAAACATGAAACAAAAACTCTTCATCAAAGTTTCGTCCTAATTCAAAAACAAAAAGTTCTGCGTCACTATCGACATAATCGTTTTGTCCCTCTGTAATAAAAAAAGTTTTCCCTTTTTCTGCAAACAAATGAGTTAAATGTGTTTTTCCACACCCTTGTTCACCATAAATCAAACCGGCAGAAATATTCATTTCCCTAAAATGATCTATAAAATTGACTGCTTCTTGATTACAATTTGCTACGAAAAAGTTCGATCTTGACTGCAACGTTCTTGTATCAAAGGAAAGAAAACCTTGGTGTTCCATTCTTTTACATTTATCCTAAATAAATATCTGATTTTTTATATTCATCTACAAAAAAACGAATTAAAACACCTATCAAAGCTGCTGTTGGGACAGCAATAACAACACCCAAAAATCCGAATAAAACACCACCTGCTAATAAAGCAAACATAATCCAAACGGGGTGTAATCCAACTTTGCCACCAACTAATTTTGGGGTTAGGAAATAACCTTCTAATACCTGACCTATTCCAAAAACAATTAAAACACCGATTAAGGACGAATATGTATCAAACTGAATAATTCCTAAAATCATACTTGCTACAAAACCAAGTCCCACACCGACAAATGGAATAAATGTAACACATCCGATACATAGGCCTAATAATATGCCAAAATCTAAACCGGCAATACTTAGGCCAGTTGCATAATAAATGGCCAAACACCCACAAACTGTCGCTTGTCCACGAACAAAACCTGATAACATTGTATCCATTTGGTAATACAGTTTTAAAATCATATCTGCAGATTTAACTGGTAATAATCCTTTTATTTTACTACAAAAATCTTTCCAATCACACATTAAATAAAATGCTACTACTGGAGCAATTACCGCCAATGAAATGAAATTCAAAAAGACGTAGCTTCCCGATAAAACTCGTTTGATTGAGGCTACAGCAAACTTAGAAATAGAAGAAACGTGTCCATTTAAACTTTCGCGTATATTATCAGAAACGTTTGGAGAAACTTCTTTTAATTTAGTCAATAAAGGATCTGCCTTTACCCACAAAACATTTAAATATCCTGGAATATTATTCACCAGTAAAACAACTTGTTTTTTTATAATTGGAACAAATATCAACAAACCGATCAAAACTACTAAAGTTGAAATAAGAAAAATCAAACTAACTGATAAAACACGTGATTTTAATTTTTTTTCAAAATAACAAGTAAGTGGGTCAAAGAAATATGCAATTCCCACACCAGCTACGAATGGAAACAAAATATCTTTTAATAAATAAAACAGAACAAAAATACCAACGATAATTGCACTTAAAATTTTTTTATTCATACATACTCTCTATGCTAATTATAAAGCATCCAATGCTTGTAACCGGAATGCCCCTGAATCCATTTTAACAAAATCTAAGTTTCTGCGCTTCATTTCTTCAATCAACTTCTCTTCACTTGAACCATATTCAATTGTTAATTGTAAAACACCTGCGCGTCCGGCTTGTAAAAAGAATTTATTGATAACAGGAATGCGTTCCAATCTTGCTTGAATAACTTTCCATTCCTTTAATGATTTTACAGGAAGCATAGCAATTAAGCTGGTTGTTTCATTAAATTGGACCATTTTTTCTTTTTTCCAATTTTTCTCTAATTTTTCAATTACACGCTTAACTGCAGCCTCAAACGTTTTCGTTGAATTTTGTTTAGCTTCAACCTTTACGTCAAAGGATGAAATTTCTGATGCTGTATCCGTATCCATTCCTTTTACTGAAACCGAAAAATTACTCCCTTTTCTGGTTAATTCAGCAATCAAAATACCATCAGCATTATATCTCTTTGCCAATTCCATTCCAGCATTAACATCACCTGCCAAAACTTGTCCCATATTCAAAGTTTGGACATCAGACAAATCCCCCATTGGTACAGAAATAGGAACCATAAAACTTTCAGTTTTTCTGTTAATCCAAGCCCTTAACCATGGGTTACCATCATCCCACAAAATTGGATTAGCAGAAGAACTGCTTCTATAAACAGGTAATAAAACAACTGGACTACCTGGCATTTTGACAAAAGGTAAATTTAATTGTTTTAATTTTTCACGCACTAATTCTGGGTAAAAACGCACTTCTAAATCAGCCATATACCGAGTTGGAGACGTTTTTTCATTTGACAAACTGTAATCTAAAACCATTCCAGTAATATCATCCGGAATCAAACTTGGTAACTGTTCTGCAACGTAATCTGGTGTAATACGTTCAATAACAGTCATCAAGGCGTGTTTATGTCCTTCTAAAATAGCTTGATCACGTGCTTTTGCAGCATTTTCAGCAGTTGCATCAATTTTAATATTCATTGCTGAAAACATTTTAGAATCAAAAGGGACCGCTTGAGCTTCAAACGAAAATATCAATACAAATAAAAATAATATTTTTTTCACGTCAAACGGTCCTTTCTGTCAATTAGCCAACGATGTCGCAAGCTGAGAAGAAAAAGCTGATTTCACGAGCAGCATTTTCAACGCTGTCAGAACCATGAACTGAATTTTCTCCCATAGAAACTGCGAATGTTTTACGAATTGTTCCTTCTGCTGCTTTTTCTGGATTTGTAGCACCCATAACTTCACGATAATGAGTTACAGCTTCTTCACCTTCCAAAACTTGAACGACAACTGGTTCAGATGTCATAAAAGCAACCAATTCATCATAGAATGGTTTACCAGCATGAACATCGTAAAAAGCTTTTGCTTGTTCTGTTGTTAAACGAACACGGCGTTGAGCAACAATGCGTAATCCTGCAGCTTCAATCATAGCATTGATTTTGCCTGTTAAATTGCGACGTGTTGCATCTGGTTTAATAATAGAAAATGTACGTTGTATTGTCATTTTTTTCCTCTTGTTAAAATAAAAAATAAATTTAATGTCTCTGTTATACAGGGCTTCTTGTATTTTGCAATATCATTTTACAAAATCTTTAATTTCTGCATCTAGTAAGCTAAGCTGATAGTCACTTAATTTTAATCTTACTTTTTCTAACATATCAGCATCCATCTTTTCTTCATCATTATTTGCCAAAGACAACCAGAAATATGCCTGTTCAAAATCGTTTGACATATACGAATATAGCCCTAAATCACGTTGAGCTTGTTTAAATCCTGCATAAGCCGTTTGTGTTAATATTGTAGTTGCTTCCCCTTTTGGTAGTTCTTTTATCTCTCCACGAAAAGCTAAAGTTGCCATCTTGTATTTAGAATCAATAATCTGCTCTGCCGATTCTTTATAATTCTGATATGCTTTCTGAACGTCTTTTTCAGTTCCTAAGCCGCTATAATACATTTCACCTATCAAAAATTTTGCTTTAGCATATCCTTGTGATGCGGGATAATACAAGTATTCAAAAGCATCTTCATATTTTTTTTCGTTATAAAGTTCCTCACCTTGAAGAACAGCTTCTTCAAATTCTTGTTCCGTTACAGGAATCCTCGGTCTGTTGAAATATAAAATTCCTGAAACAATAAACAGACAGAAACAGAAGCCTAGCAAAAAATATAATCTGTTCTGGAGCCAGAAAATTTTTAAATAGTAAAATTTATTAGCCATTGTCTTCTCACAAAAAAACGTGGCTTAGTTTAATATGTTTCTTTATTTTTGTAAAGAAATAGGATAGATAACATTTATTATGATCGATATTAATGATATTTCTTTAAATTTTGGCCAACGCATTCTATTCGACAATGCGTCTGCTCATATATCTGATGGACAACGAGTTGGATTAACCGGTAAAAATGGATCTGGGAAAACAACTTTGTTTAACATTATCCTTGGTCTAAATTCTCATGCAGATGGTGAAGTTAGAATAACAAAAGGACATCGTATTGCTTCCGTTGCTCAGCAAATTCCAGATGGAGATATATCTCTAATCGACTACGTTTTACAATCTGATACGTACAGAACCTACTTATTAAATGAATTGGAACAAGCTGAAAATGAAAACAACGTTGAAAAACTTGCAGAAATTCATGACCAGTTAAACATTATCCAAGCCTATTCTGCTGAAGCTAGAGCTGCAACTATTTTGTTCGGTCTCGGTTTTTCAGAAACGGACCAACAAAAACCTATTACTGATTTTTCTGGTGGATGGCGTATGCGCGTTGCATTGGCAACCGCCCTTTTTGTTCCCTCTGATATTCTTCTTCTTGATGAACCGACAAACCATTTAGATTTAGAAGCATCTCTTTGGTTAGAATCATTCCTCTTAAGATATCAGGGAACCCTTTTGATTATTAGTCACGACAGAATTTTATTAAATCATATTTGCACGCATATTTTACATATCGAAAATGCAAAAATAACAGCTTATACAGGAAATTATGAAACGTTCGAAAAAACTTGGGCTGTTCAGCATGAAAATGCTGTAAATATGGCAAAGAAAACTGAAGAACAACGACAACATTTACAATCCTACGTTGATCGTTTTAGATATAAAGCCAGTAAAGCAAAACAGGCTCAAAGCCGTATAAAAATGTTGGAAAAATTACCTCCAAAAGAAATTTTTACCAGCGAAACGATTTCCCATTTTAATTTTCCTTCCCCTGAAAAAGTTCCCTCACCTTTAATAAAAATTGAAAATGGTGCAACAGGATATGGGCAAGGTGATGTTCTTTCAAAATTAAATTTACGAATAGATAGTGATGACCGAATTGCTTTACTAGGAGCAAATGGCAATGGCAAATCAACATTTGTCAAATTATTGGCTGGTCAATTAAATTTAACATCAGGCACTTTAACAAAATCTGGAAAGACTTTAATTGGTTATTATGCGCAACATCAAACAGAACAGCTGTCTGAAAATCTAACTCCAATTGAACAATTAAAAACTGTCATGCCTGATGCTAATGAAACGGAACTTCGTTCGCAATTAGGACGTTTCGGATTAATAAAGCAACGAGCAGAAACAAAAATTCAACAACTTTCTGGTGGTGAAAAAGCAAGACTGTTATTTGCGATGATGTCGCGTTCTGCTCCACATATATTATTACTAGATGAACCGACGAACCACCTTGATATTGATGCTCGTGATGCGTTAATTGAAGCAATAAATGCTTATGAAGGAGCTGTTATTTTAATTACCCATGATTCTTCTTTAGTTGAACTTACTGCTGAAAAATTATGGATTGTAAAAGATAAAACAATCAAAAATTTTGATGGAGATTTAGAAGACTATAAAAATCTCTTACTACAAAACAACAGTTTTCAAACAACAAACATCAAGGATAAAAAAGAAAATTGTTCCCGCAAAGATGAACGCCGAGATGCCGCAGAAAAAAGAAAACTACTTTCTCCTCTCAAAAAGAAGGTCACTGATTTAGAATCTCGTTTAGAAAAATTAAATGACAAACAGGCTGAACTAGAACAACTACTAGAAGATCCCTCCTTATATATGCTTGGAATGAATGGAAATAAGGTTAAAAATCTCCGAATAGCCCTTGCTGATTTAGAAAATCAAATTTCAGAAACAGAGGATCAATGGTTGACAGCATCTGCAGAACTTGAAGATTTAACAAAATCACTACAATAAAAAAAGCCCACTTAAGAAAGTGGGCTTTTAGAGAGAAATTCGTTATTTTATTTAACTGATGATTTTAAACCAACTGTAAAAGTAACTGTTGTTCCACTAATCGTATTTGGTTCCATTTGAACTAAAGCTGCTCTTTCTTTATTTGTGTATGTCATAACAGACATTTTGGAACGAACACTTAAAACTTCACTCCAACCAAATTTTGGCATTTCTTGTTTATAGAAATCATACATTTCGCTCATAGGATCAATGGAGCTATACACCAAAGTCCCAGTCCAATTATTTGACTCCCCAAATATGTGGGTTAGCTTTAAATTCATTGAAGCATTCGGAGCTACAGGAATATCAGAAAATTCTGAAAAACTCGGAGACCACCGTGGCCCCTGTTCTGCAGTTGCTTCCGAATTTCTAGGTATATAACAACCTGACAACATACAAACCAAACACAAAGCTAATAACTTTTTCATAAGAAACACCTTTCATAAAGCTTTTATTGATTATAAAACCCAAATTCTTAAAAAAGATTTACTTTTTACAACTAAATCCCTAATAAAAAAGGCTTCAATATTTGAAGCCTTTTTTCATTAAATTTGACTAGCCACATTCTTTATTTTTTGTTTTAAGTTTTCAGATTTATTTTCTCCCTCAAAAGCTGTTATTGAAAAACAATCTTCAACTCCCCAAAATCCTGCGATTGCATGATATTGTGCTAAAATAGCATCATAAACTTCAGGTGAATGTGAACTCAATAATAATGCCATCTTTTTCAATTTAGGTGGTTTCATCATACAATACGTTCTTTGAAGGACTGCTTGAAGTTGAGCAGACATTGTCAAATAATAAACAGGTGATGCTAAAACTAACATTTCAGCATTTTCTAACAAGGGAATTATTTCCTGCATTTCATCTTGTTGAATACATTTTCCATTTCCTTTTGTGTGGCAATATTCGCAAGCTAAACATCCTGACACTTTTTTGTGAGCACATTCTACAATAGAAACTTCGTGTTTACTTTGATCTATTGCATCTACAAAATTTTTAACCATAAAGGCTGTATTTCCATCTTTTCTTGGACTTCCATTCAAAATAACAATTTTCATATTTTCTCCTTATTTACTTTTAGAAAAATTTACATTTCTTTCAAAAATTAAGATTATATCAGTTTATCAAAATTTTCTATCTTATTCCTTTACTTTTTTCCTCCCTTTTATATGATAAGAGAAAATTTTAGGAGTATGGATTAATGACAAAATACATTTTTATTACAGGTGGCGTTGTTTCTTCTCTTGGAAAAGGTATGGCTTCTGCAGCTATAGGTTCTTTGCTACAAGCCAGAGGATACAAAGTTCGTATGCGTAAGATGGATCCATATTTAAACCTTGATCCAGGCACGATGTCCCCATATCAACATGGTGAAGTCTTTGTCACAGAAGATGGTGCTGAAACAGATCTTGACCTTGGACATTATGAACGCTTTATAGATAATCCTTGCCATAAAACAGACTCTATTTCTGGTGGAAGAATTTATTACAACGTTTTAACAAAAGAACGTCAAGGTGAATATTTGGGGGCTACAGTTCAAGCAATTCCACATGTCACAGACGAAATTAAAAACTTTATCAAATCAGACTTAACCGATGAAGATTTTGTTCTGTACGAAATAGGCGGAACTGTTGGTGATATTGAAGGAACATTATTTCTTGAAGCTATTCGTCAATATGCAAATGAAATTGGAAAAGAAAATTGCTTATTTCTTCATTTGACACTTTTGCCTTACATTCCAACTGCTGGTGAATTAAAAACAAAACCAACTCAACACTCTGTAAAACAACTTCAAGAAACAGGTATTCAACCAAATATTTTGTTATGTCGTTCACAAATGATGTTATCTGAAAGTGAACGCTCTAAAATTGCTTTATTCTGCAACATTTCTCCAGAAGATGTTATTATTGCTTTGGATGCGGATAGCATTTACAAAATCCCATTACAATATCACGAAGAAGGTCTTGATGAACGCATCCTTCACTATTTCAAAATGGATACTGCACCAAAACCAGATTTATCAAGATGGGAAAATGTCATTTCAGTTATCAACAATTGGGAACATCACGTCAACATCGCTGTTGTTGGGAAATATACTAGCTTATTAGAAGCCTATAAATCTTTAAATGAAGCTATTTGCCATGCTGGAATTGCTTTGAAAACTAAAGTTCACATTACTTGGTTAGAAGCTGATTCTTTAGAGCATAAAACTGCAGAACAAATTGATGATACGTTCAAAGATATTCATGGTATTCTTGTTCCTGGCGGTTTTGGAAATCGTGGTATTGAAGGAAAAATTATCGCTGAAGCTTATGCACGTAAACATAACATTCCATTCTTTGGAATTTGTTTAGGTATGCAAACTGCCGTTATTGAAGCGTGCCGTCACGTCTTAGGGATTGCTAATGCAAATTCAACAGAGTTTACAAAAAATTGTACTCCTGTTGTTGCTTTAATGACAGAATGGGAAAAGGACGGACAAAAACAAATCCGAACTGAAAATACAGATGTTGGTGGAACTATGAGATTAGGTGCTTATCCATGTTGTTTACAACCAGGAACTCTAGCATCAAAACTCTATAATAATGCCGGCATGATTTATGAACGTCATCGCCATCGTTATGAAGTGAATATGGAAATTGCATCAAAATTGGAAGAAAAAGGATTCATCATTTCAGGTAAATCTCCTGATGGTATTTTACCAGAAATTATTGAATGTAAAAATCATCCATTCTATATTGCAGTTCAATTCCATCCAGAATTTAAATCTCGTGCTTTTAATGCACATCCTATTTTCAAGGGCTTTATTCAAGCTGCTTTACAATTATCCTCTTTGTTATGATTTATCCATTTCAACAGGATCTTGAAAATTTATATTATACCCTTAAATCAGATAATAATTTATCTGGTTTGAGGGGATTAAAACAAACTGCTTCAGACCTATCTAATAAATACATTCATGATAAAAATAAAGATTTAAGAACAATCGAACAATCTTTAACTTATGCGTTATGTCGTATGCCTGCAACCTATTCAGCTTGTTATAAATCATTTCAAGTAGTAACTCCAAAAATCAATACGGAAATTAAGACTATTTTTGATTTTGGGGCAGGAACTGGAGCTACTTCTATTGCTATACATCAGTTCTTTGAACAAGCACAAATAACAAGCTTTGAAACTCAAAAAACACAATCGGATATTGGCAAAAAATTAGCACCATTTTGTGATTGGTCATCTAAAAATATATTAACTGATACATTTAATCAAACTGCAGATTTAGTTGTCTCAGCTTATGTTTTAAACGAGCTTTCAAATCCCGTTGAAAGCGCATTAAAACTTTGGAATATCTCAAAATCTACTTTAATTTTAATTGATAATGCGATGCCTAAGACATCAGAAATGATGCAAAAAATCAGACAAGAATTAATTAATAACGGAGCTTATATGATAGCACCCTGTCCACGTACAAATTTGTGTACAGAGTGGTGTCATTTTGCAGTTCGCGTTGAAAGATCAAAATTACACAAAGCATTGAAAAATGCTTCTGCACCTTTTGAAGATGAAAAATTTACCTTTTTAGCTTTTTCAAAAACACCGGTAGAATTACCACAAAACAGAATTTTGAGACACCCTCAAATTTCTTCTGGGAAAATTACCCTATCCCTTTGTACAAATTCCGGTACAGAAAACCGAATTATTACAAAATCAAATAAAGAAAATTATAAATCTGCTAAAAAATCATCTTGGGGAGACGAGTTCTAGTAAAAAGCATCTTTATTCTTGTGATGAGCCAATAAAGCAACCGTTGCCAAAATTGGCAGCATGATTTCAAGACCTTCTTCAAAAACAGCATTCAGTCCATAAGTAAAATGTCTTCTTTCCCAAACATATCCGATCGATTTTAAAAAGCCATTCATTCTGTCACAAACTTTACAGAGCAAACCACATCCTATCATTGTACCGACAAGCCACGCTCCCCAACGCCTTACAAAAAAACCTTTTACCAGCGGAATAGCCCACTTATATGCAGCATATAAACAAGCCGCTACAACTATCAAAACAATTATTCCAGCAATTATCTTCTCATGTATTGGATTCATTGGATTTGTAAAAAATTTAATCTTGAATGAAGTTGAATCCTTACTTGGCAACCAATGTTGAGCTCCCATTTCTCGCAACAAACAAATTAAAGCAAAAAATGAGAATAAACACCAATGAACTTTATCCTGTTTCGTTGCTGTATAATCTTGACGCACTTTTACCATTGTTATGAAAAAGACCACATAAGAGGTATAGGTTGTTATATCAACAGGACCACCTTCGCGTGTCATAAAATCCCAACAAGAAGTTGGATAAAACAAACCTCCCATCAAGCATAAATAAGCCAATACAGTAACTGCTAAAATAGGACCACATAAAATAGATCCTTCAAATTTTTTTGCTAACCTATAAAAAAGATAGAATAGAACAGCAATGAAATTTACTGTAAACAACAGACACATAGAAAAAATAAATGGTGTTTTTGCAGTTCCCGTCATTTCAACGGGATCAACGTTCATAATACTAAAAATATCAATATGATTATATGTTTTCACAAAATACCATGCACAAATTGATACCACGCACAAAACTGGTGCGAACCACTTATTTTTACATAACGCACAGCAACACATAGTCCAAACTCCTAAAAAATTCTTTATTTTGTTAAGATAACAATTTAAGCTTAATAATCTTTTTTTTCAATTATTTTTTAGAAAAATTCTCTGCATTTCTTTTTTTAAAAGAATAATATTTATGCAATAAAAAGGATATAATTGTTCCAAAGAAAATATATAATCCCTGTGCCAATGCTGGATGTAAATGCAACCATTGAACTAACACATTTAATGACACACAATTTAACAACAACATCAAAATATAAACTTGCCAAGCTTTAAAAAATTCAGCCCAAAACCGACCATGACTTTGAAACACAAAATATCTCATCGTAAAGATAGAAACGTTGATGCTAATAAAATTTTGTAAAAACAAAGAACTATTATAAGAAAAATGACATATTTGTAAAAAAAACAGATAAACGCCATATGCAAAAACAGTATTAAATCCACCCACCAATAAATATCTTAATTTTTCAGGAAAGGTAAACCAAAAATCTTCAACTTTTTTATATAAACGCCAAATGAAACTCATAAAACATCGTCCAACAAATTTTTTGTGGAAACTGTTTCAAATTCTTTTGTTCTTGCTGGCAATAAAAATGCTTCATCAAAGACGTGATCATCTTTATCTAATTCTGGCATTCCTGGATGGATTCCTATTTCTAATGCCTCAAAACCTGCTGGCATTTTAAAATTTTCAAATCTACTTTTATAAATTTTCCCCGTATACAAAATAGTATAAAAATAAACATTTGGGAAATAATGATTCCAAACATACATTGATTTTAAAACAGCCCACTTAATTAACCCACCATCGAATAAAAATGATCTATCTTTATTACATTTATACGTATGAAAAACGCGTTCATTTACAACTCGAATACGATCAATATTATATTTTTTAGCCACTTTACGAACAATCTTGAAAATAGCTGGAATATGATGGACATGACGATGTGAATCTATATGAGCAAACTCTAATCCTGTTTTTTTATATAAAAGAACCTGAGCAATTGTTTCTTTTAAAATCTGTTTTCTAAACTGAATAGGATGAAGCAAAGACAAAATAAACAAATTTAAAAAACCATTTTTAAATTTTCCATCTTGATTAACTAACAATGGTATTTTCTCAGCCTTACAAGCACTATATTCATTTGTTAGATTTAAGTGTAATCCAACTTTTAATTCTGGATTTTCCTTAGCGATTGATACTGCCTCTGAAACATAACGCATTGTTACCATCAAAGATGTCGAATTTAAACATCCGCCTTTAAAAGCTGTTTCAATTGCCTTATTTATTCCTTTTGATGCACCAAAATCATCTGCATTAACAATGAACTGCACCATTTACTTTTGTTCCACCTTTTTCTTAGTTTTTAGAATATTCTTTTTCATTTGAGATTTTTTTGTTAATTCTGTCATAAAAGATTTTTTAGCAACCTTTTCTACTTTTTGAGCCTCAATATAATCAGCAATAAACAATGGACGTCTTTTGACTTCCATATGAATTTTTCCAATATATTCACCAACTATTCCTAACATAATCAATTGGACTGCACCCAAAAAACCAATCATTGTCATCAAAGTTGCAAAACCTGGTGTTGGTTGATTTAAAAAGAAATATTCAATGAAGAAATATGCGCCCATAAACAATGAAAATGTAGCTGTTAATACACCCAAGTATATTGAAAAACGCAACGGTTTTACAGAAAATTGAACGATAGTTGAAAAAGCCAAAGCTAAACTTTTAGCAAACGAATACTTCGTCGTTCCTGAAAAACGTTCCGGAGCTGAAAATTCAATATATTCAACACCTTCATTTGGCATAATGTAATTAAGCAATCCACGGAATAATCGTTCTCCTTCATTAAATTGCTTCAAAAAAGACGTATACTTTTTATCTAACAAACGAAAATCTGGTGTTTTTTCAGGAATTTTTGTATCAGATAATAAATTTAATATTTTATAAAATGCTGCAGACATAAATTTGTAAAGTTTACTTGTTGCCACGTTATCTATGCGACGTGTTAAAACAATATCTGCTCCTTTATTCCATTTATCTACCATTTCCTTGATAAATACAGGTGGATGTTGCAAATCTGAATCCATAAATATGCAAGCATCACCTTTTGCATATTCCATTCCGGCTGTCATAGCAATTTCATGACCAAAATTACGTTTAAAATCAACTAATTTGACGCGACTATCTTTTGTTTGTAATTTTTTAATTTTTTCAGCAGTTGAATCTGTAGAGCCATCATTTACAAAAATTATCTCAATGTTTGGCACATCAACGTTTGGTAAAACTTTTTTCAATTCTGCATATAAAGCGTCAATATTTCCTTCTTCATTAAAAGCTGAAATAATTATGCTTAATAATTGATGCTGATTTTTTGACATAATTTAATCTCCTTGAGGCTTCATAAAGCAATAACGAACTTTTATTGTTTTTGTTTTTCCAAACAATGTTTTTAAATCAACTTGATATACCATTGTATCAGAATAATTTTGTTTTGGTGAAAATGATTCACATCCACCATCACATTTTTTTGATTTACATCCTTTTACAACCACTCCACCATAATGAAGAATATCTTGTTGATCTAACCAGGGATTTAATTCTAATTCATCACCGATTGGAGTTGGATGATCAGAACTATACAATGATACAGGAGCAATGTAGAAAACGTCTCCTCCAACATATTTTAAAGGACGATGGAATTCACTCTGCCATTTTTCAGTTATATCTTGTGCAAATTTTCTGGGATCTAATTTTACTTTTTCACGAACTTTTACTTCATTTGATAAAAAGAATACAATCAGCAATAAAGCAAGTAGAGAATACATTACCTTTTCTAGTCTTACTTCTTCACGAATAGGCAATAATAAAACAAAATATATCCCAACAGGAAACATCATTGCTGTCCCCCACATTGATCGCATTGAAACGCCTAATATTCCACCCAATACCGCCATAAAGACAATCGGGAAAATCAAAACAAGATTTATAAATTGAACCTGTACACCCGACAATTTTAAAACGTCTTTTGATTTAAAACGCAGAATAAAGTAAATCAATATAACTGGAACAACATTTGCTATCTGAGACAAAACAAATTTTATAGGCTGAACAAAATGAACTAATAAAAACGAATTTTCATGTCCACCACGCCCCGCAATATATCTCAAAGGCAAAAAATCATATTGAAATAACCACAATATATGTGGAATAAGAACAGCAATACAACTTATACAAGTTAAATATGGTCCAATGTGTTTTAGCTGTTTTCGTCCTGATTGAGTTGCAAGAATATATACGCCCATTCCAATTAACAAAACACCGCCTGTATATTTTGTTAAAACATTCAGTCCTGCAGTAATACCCAAAACAATCCAATGTTTCATTTTATTTTTACGAACTGCTTGATAAAAATAAAAAGCATTCATCGCCCACAACGGAACTGATAACACATTCGTATTAAATTCAACAGCCAATATATTAAAATATAAAATACCCGTTGACAGATAAACAGCTTGTACGGCTCTTCTTTCATTTACCATAACCTTAACTAAACGATAAATATAAACAAGAGCTATTGAAATACAAACTTGACTTAAAAAATATAAAGAAAAATCTGTTTTTCCTAATAAATCAAAGAAAAATTTTGCAACAAATCCAGAAAAAGGAGGATGTTTATAATTTCCCCATTCTAAATAATTTCCCCAGTAAACAGCTTCCATTGTATCCATAGGCAAACAATTTCTAATCAATGGAAACAATGACCATGATAGACAATAGATACAACAGAAAACAAACAGATTTCTTTTGATCATTAGATGTGATGACTCATTTTTTTAAGAATTTCAAAAACATATTAATAATCGGACCAACAAGCAATGCTGCCACTATCGTTCCTTCACGAATACCAATAATTTTTCCACTTAAACCAAAATAACTGATTGCAACGGCAATAATGACGCAACCAACGTCAAACATAATTTTAACTTTGCCTAAATTCAAATGGTATTTATTCGAAACAACACTTACAAAGCCGTCCCCTGATAAAAAGGTGAGATCTGCATGTAATTCTAATGCAATTCCCAATCCCATAGCCACGCAGCCTAGCAACATTTCAACAAAGCAAAGGATATAAGATGTGGGGACATATGATTGTGTTAACCACATCCCTGCACTAATAAAATATCCGAAAATGAACAATGCTGGGAATTCCAACCAATATTTAAGTGTAAATTTTCTTCCTAACAAAAACATTTGTAAAAATATGAAAACACCATTATATACAACGGTCCAAAAAGCTAAGGGACCACCAAAATATTTAATTCCTGAAAACATATCTGCCATAACAACAGGCGGAGCGGATATGGGACTAACTCCTTGATTAGCCCGAACAGCGAAAGCTGTCCCTATACCACAAAATAACAGACCTAAAATTAAATATACAACTTTTTTACAAAAAAGAAAAACTTTCATAACTTACTCCTTATAATCTTTCAATTTATAAAGGTTTTATGATAATTTTTCAATAACTTTTTACTTACAGGTAAATAAAGATATTGCTGCAATACTTGCTGTTTCAGCTCTTAAAATTCGTGGTCCTAAATCTAAACCAATCGTATTTTTAGCATTTTTAATTAAATTTCGCTCTGTTTCAGAAAATCCCCCTTCTGGACCAGTTAAAAATGCTATTTCCTTTTTGCCCTTAAAAACGACTTCAGCCTTTTGTCCTTGCCCTGTTTCATCCAAATGAACCAACATTGGCTTAGTTTCATCATATTCTGACAACAACGTTTTTAAATCAACCATCTGTCCTAATTCTGGAACATCTAATCTGCGACATTGTTCACAAGATTCTAATACAATGGACTTGAAACGATCTAAATTGATATGCTTATTTGACGTATACTCTGTCAAAACAAGCGTAATTTTTGTTACCCCTAATTCAGTTGCTTTTTGAACAACCAATTCTGAACAATCTCTTTTCAAGGGAGCGAAAAATAAATGGATATTTTGTTTTTCAGGTTGTTTTTTTAATTGACGACAAACTTGAACAATAGCCTCTTTTTTGGACAAGGCGGATAAAACACCTGTATATTCTCCATCCTGACCATTAAACAAATATACTTCTATTCCTGGTTCACATCGTAAAACGTTTCTTAAATAATGAACCTGCTCATCAGACAAAGAAATCGTTTGTCCAATATTAAGTGAAACTTGTACAAATAACCGGATTTGCATTATGACCTTGCACGCACAAGATACGTTGTAATATCAACGTCATCAATCTGTTTTGGTTTCATATATTCCTTTGCATATTCATCAAATACACGTTCTTTCAAGAACAAGTTGAATAAGTCTGGATCTAAATGACCACTTTTTGCTTTTTCAGACATAATGGCTAAAATTTGCGTAAGTGTTTTAATCTTTTTATAAGGACGATCACTCGAAGACAACGCTTCAAAACAATCTGCAATAGCTAAAATTCTGGCAGGAATAGACATTTTGTCTCCTGTTAAATGGTTCGGATAACCTGTCCCATCCATATGTTCATGGTGCCCTGAGGCATATTCAACAACATTTCTAATGTTGTATGGGAAAGGAATAGTCTTTAACATTTGAATTGTTGTTTCAACGTGTTCACGAACTTTTTTAGCTTCTTCAGACGTTAAAGTTCCTTGGATAATAGATAAGTTATGTATTTCACCACGATTATATCCACCAAAAACGTGATCTATACGGTCTTCTAATAAAGGTTCCTTATCATTTTCTGCTGGAGGCATATTCTCATTCATACGCTCCACTTCATCCCAAGACAAACCTGCTAATTTATCAAAATAACGATGATAGGTTCTGTGAGCAATTTTTTGAATACGAGCTAAATCTTCTTCACTTAATGGTGTATAACCAACGTTTACATCTGCAATAAATTGGAAATCAGAAGTTAATTCTGCAACTTTTTTATTAAATTCTTTTACAAGTTGTTCTGCAGGTATTTTACCTTGCAAACGTTTTTTCAAATATTCGATATGTGCATCACGTCTTAAAATTTCGAAACGAGCACGCACCTCATGGATTCTGTTCGTAATACACTCTAACTTAGTAGCTTTATCCATAATATATTCTGGAGTTGTTACCTTACCACAATCGTGTAACCAAGAAGCCAAGTGGAAGGCATACCAATCATCTTCAGACAATTCAAAATCTTTAAATACCGTATCATCTGCAACGGCTGCAAAAGCAATCATCTTAGCAATTTCAGGAACACGCTGACAATGCATTCCCGCATAAGGTGATTTTTCATCGATCGCGCGAGCAAACACTTCCAAAAATGCCTCAAACACATGTTTTTGATTTTTAATCAATCTTTGGTTATCGATAGCAATAGCTGCATTTGAAGCAAGAGCTTCAACTAATTTCTGAACAGACGGAGAAAATGGTACCGTTGCTCCTTCATCATTACGAGAATTAATCAATTGCATAACGGCAACAACTTCACCACTTCTTGTTTTCAAAGGAACTGTTAAAAAGGATTTTGAACGATAATGTGAAGCTGCATCAAATTTCATAGTTCCTGTAAAGTCAAACTTTGAAATATCATATGCATCTTGAATATTTACCACTTCTTCTGTCAATGCTGTATACGATGCAATATTCTTTTTATTTGGCTCACCATTTTCATCATATAAATATAATGGAGGAAAAGGAATTTCTTTTTTATCTGAAGTTCCCCCCATCTTAATTCCTAACTTATCATTTTGAACGATAGAGAAAATCAACTGGTTTTTAGCTTCATTCATCAAATAAAGCGTACCACCTTCTGCATTCGTAAATTCTCTTGCAGCGGACAAAATAGTTTCTAACAAGACATCCATATCTTGTTCTGCAGATAAAGAAATACCGATTTCAAACAATCGATTCAATTGTTCATTTGTTAATTCAACGTTCGCATTTCCAACCATTTTTTCACACTTTCCATCTTTTCGACAAAAATACCACAAATTACTGTTTTTATAAAATAAAAAATTACCAATCTACTTTAAAATCTGTTATAAGTTGAAAAAAAGAAAGGAATTTAAAATGTTTTCTTCAAAAGAAGCCGTTCAATATCTACTCGAACAATCGAAAAAATATGGGGCAACAGATGCTCAAGCAATCAGTTCTTCATCATGCTCACTTTCATCCAGTTGCAGAATGGGAAAATTAGAAAACATTGATAACACTCAAACTGAAAACATAAAATTAAATGTTTTTGTTGGTCACCGAAGTTCTACTGTTTCTACGAACTCTTTTGATAAAGAAACACTTGATGGTCTTGCTCAGCGTGCTGTTGATATGGCAAAAGTTTTACCTGAAGACCCTTACTGTGGTTTGCCCAATTCTGATCAATATGCAACAGAATTTCAAGATTTTGACTTGTGGGATGAAAAAGAATATTCTTCTGAATTTTTACTCAACAATGCTCTTGAAATAGAAGAAATTGCTTTGCATCAACCTATGATTTCAAATTCTGATGGAGCTGGAGCTTATTATCAAAAAACAAAAAGTTATCTTGCGACAACAAATGGTTTTGAACATGAAAATAAAAAAACAAAATCTGGGAACAGTGTCTGTGTTCTTGCAAAAAAAGACGATGAAATGCAACTTGATTACTCATCATCAGAAGCTGTTTATTATTCGGATTTAAAAAGTAATAAAGAAATCGCTCTTGAAGCAGCAGATCGTGCTGCTAAAAAATTAGGAGCAAAAAAAATTGATTCATGCAAAGCCGACGTCATTCTTGACCGTAAATTAAATCGAGGACTAATTCTTGAATTTTTATCTGCTATTAGTGGTGCAGCCGTTGCAAAAGGAACTACCTTTTTAAAAGATTCATTGAATAAACAAGTTTTTTCATCAAATGTTACAATTGAAGAAAATCCATTTATTCAACGTGGCTTAGGTTCAGCTTCTAATGATGGAGAAGGTTTACCAAAATACAAAAAAAATCTTATTGAAAATGGTATTTTGAAAACCTGGTTACTGAATTTACGTTATGCTCGTCAATTAAACCTAGCTCCAACTTCCAATGGAGCTCCTTTTGGAGTTGGCAATTTCGTTGCCAATATAAAAATGAATGGAGGAACTCTAACTCCAGAAGAATTATATTCTGATATCAAATATGGAATATATGTAACACAATTAATTGGGCAAGGCGTTAATTTGATCACCGGAGATTATAGTCGAGGGGCTGTTGGTTTTTTAATTGAAAATGGAAAAATTACGACACCAGTTAATGAAATCACAATTGCTGGAAACTTGGTAGATATGTTTAAAACAATGTCTATTGCAAATGATTTAGAAGACAGATATAAAATAAATGTTCCAACTTGCCAAATCCCTAATATGTCAATTGCAGGAAAATAATTATGAATATTACTCCTTTTTCAGGCCTTGAATTATGGCGCAAAGTGATGTTTGAATTTGTTCGTCAAGGTGAAGATGCCTCCGACTTATCAGCCCGTCAAACCGCCGTTCTTTTACATATTTACTTATCCCAACCTCCTCACACGATTAAAGGATTAGCTTCTCAATTAAATATCGCTAAACCTGCAATTACCCGAGCTGTTGATAAATTAAGTGCTTTAGGTTTTGTAAAAAGACAAACTGATGAAAAAGATCGCCGTATCATAAAAGTTGAAAGAACTATTCAAGGGGCTGCTTTTGTCACAGCAATGGGTGATATTATTTCTGAACAAGCTAAAACAACCGTAAATATGGATGAATAAAAAAAAGAGCAGAATATTTTCATTCTGCCCTTTCTGCACTAAAACTTTTATCTTATTTTGATGATAATAAATCAAGCGAATTTCCAATAACGTTATCAAACGTCATCCCTGTTTCCTGTTCCAATGTTTTTCTAGCAAACTGTGCTGATTTTGAAAAAGGATCACTTGCAGACGCCATATCAGACATAGCTTGTTTAATTCTAACACGAACAGCTTCAGGAGCAGCTTTTACTTTTTCTTCAAAACTGGTTGGAATCTTATATCCCATTCTTCTTAAATGTTCAGTTATTGAAAGAATGTTATGCATATTTACTTCAGGAGCATTAACCTTTTGTCCTTGCCCATCATTCCAAGTTGTCATTTCACCTGTAAATTCTGGCATTTTCGTATTCCAAACGTTTGAAGCCCCACCTTCATATGTTGGTTGATAAGGTTGAGCTCCATAAATCACAGGACCAACTTGTTGAACCTTAACAACGTTTTCCGTTGGATTTGGTTGTGTCCAAGGATCTGCGGACAAATCTTCTGCCTGAACAGAGCTACATAACAAAACAAAACCTGCCGTCAACAATGAAAATCTATAATTTTTTACCATCGCGACCTCTCCCAAAAATTTTCTAATCTAAGTTTAATATACGACAATTTTCAAAAAAAGAATAGTGACAAAAAAATGACAAAATCTAATTTCAATCAAAAATATTCAACAGACGCTTACTCAAATCAGATTTTAGAAGTACAGATGGAAGTGTGAACCGAAACGCAGAAGCGGAGCGTACATACCGTACGTGAGCATTCGAGTACCGGAAGCACACGACAGATTTCCAAAAATTGATTTTAGAAGTGCAGATGGAAGTATGAACCGAAACGCAGAAGCGGAGCGTACATACTGTACGTGAGCATTCGAGTATCGGAAGCACACGACAGATTTCCAAAAATTGATTTTAGAAGTACAGATGGAAGTATGAACCGAAACGCAGAAGCGGAGCGTACATACTGTACGTGAGCATTCGAGTACCGGAAGCACACGACAGATTTCCCAAAATTGATTTTAGAAGTGCAGATGGAAGTGTGAACCGAAACGCAGAAGCGGAACGTACATATTGTACGTGAGCATTCAAGTACCGGAAGCACACGACAGATGCCTTATAAAATCAATTTAATTATACGCGTTTCCACTGAGTCCCATT
The DNA here is from genome assembly GCA_024413465.1 of Alphaproteobacteria bacterium. GTDB lineage: Bacteria > Pseudomonadota > Alphaproteobacteria > CAAGCB01 > CAG-977 > UBA2903. The sequence goes on along the minus strand of JAKSVU010000002.1, from coordinate 124,793 downwards.
AGGCGTATCTTCAATCACAACACCTTTATCAGCCAATTCTTTACGAACAGCATCAGCCGTTGCAAAATCTTTTGCCTTACGAGCATCTGCACGTTTCTGAATTAAAGCTAAAATATCGGCTTCAGATAAAGAACCTTCTTCTGCAGATTGATTTTTAAACCATTCTTCTGCAGATTGATATAATAATCCCATCAGTTGAGCAGAAGCCAATAACGTTTTTTTCGTTTCTGCAGATTTATCTTTATTCAATTGGGTTGCCAAAGCATGTAAAACAGAAATTGCCTTTGGTGTATTCAAATCATCACACAAAGCTTCAATCACTTCTTCTGCAGGTTTAGCATCGGACAAATCAACATCTGGTGTATTTCTTAAAGCCGTATAGAAACGATCCATTGTTCCTTTTGCTTGCTTTAATCCGTCAGCCATCCAGTTCAACGGTTGATGATAATGAGTCCCCAATGTATATAAACGGAAAGCCTCACCAGGAACCTGATCTAAAATTTCACGAATAGTGAAAAAATTCCCCAATGATTTAGACATTTTTTCACCATTTACCATCAAATGGCCATTATGCATCCAATATTTTGCATAAAAATCATGACCGAAAGCACAACAAGATTGAGCAATTTCATTTTCGTGATGAGGGAAAATTAAATCCAAACCACCACCATGAATATCAAACGTTTCGCCTAAATATTTGGAGCTCATTGCAGAACATTCCAAATGCCAACCTGGACGACCAAATCCCCATGGACTATCCCACCCTGGTTGATTTGCATCAGATGGTTTCCATAAAACAAAATCTGCAGGATCTTTTTTATATGGAGCTACTTCAACTCTTGCTCCTGCCCGCAATTCTTTCATAGATTTTTTGGATAATCTTCCATAAGTTGGCATACTTTCAACGCTAAACAAAACGTGTCCTTCTGCAACGTAAGCATGCCCGTTATCAACCAATCTCTGAACTAAAGCAATCATATCTTGAATATGAGCAGTCGCTTTTGGTTCAACATTAGGATTTAAAACGTTTAAGTGTGAAATATCTTCATGGAAAAAACGAGTTGTTTTTTCAGTAATCACATTAATCGGTTCACCACTTTCCTGAGATTTTTTGATAATTTTATCATCAACGTCAGTAATATTACGAACGTAAGTTACCTTTGGATAAAGATATTTTAACAAACGATACAACGTATCAAACACGATAATCGGGCGTGCATTTCCAATGTGAGCTCTATCATAAACCGTAGGACCACACACATACATACGAACGTGTTTTTCATCCAAAGGAATAAATTCTTCTTTGGTGCGTGTCATCGTATTTGATACATATAGTTTCATCAAAATTATCCTTTTAATCTTGCAATCGTTTTTTCATATCCCAAAATTGGTAACAACATTTTCAATTCTGGACCTTGTTCTAAACCAGTCAAAGCTAAACGCAATGGATGAAATAAATCTTTTCCTTTACGGCCTGTTTTTTCTTTAATTTTAGCAGTCCATTCTGAAAAAGTTGTTTCATCAAAAGGTTTATTTTCTAACAAATCTGCAGACTGACGAACAAATTCACGATCTTCTGCGGACAAGTCAAATACTTTTTCCGAACCACAAATATCAATCCAATTATAAATATCTGCAAACTTGTCGATATTTGGGCTAACAGCATTCCAAAACTGTTCACTGACAGGTTCTTTTCCGTCTTTTGTCAAACGATTATTGACGTCATTAAAATCTAATGCGTGAACGATACGAGGATTTAACTTGAACAAATCTTCTGTATCAAAGTGAGGTTGAGCACGACCAAATTTTGTTAAATCAAAATGAGGAGCTAACTTTTCCAACGTATTTTCAACGACAACAGCGTCAGAAGTTCCTAACTTTGCCAACAAACAAGCAATTGTCATTGGTTCAATACCATCAGCACGCAATTCACGGAAGCTGACAGAACCTGTTCTTTTTGACAATTTACCTTCCTTACCTGTTAATAATGGTGGATGGCCAAATACTGGGATTGGAGCCCCCAAAGCTTCAAACATCTGAATTTGAACAGCAGTATTTGTAACATGGTCTTCCCCACGAATGATATGTGTAATCCCAAAATCGATATCATCAATGACTGATGGCAACATATATGGGAAAGTACCATCTTCACGAACGATAATAGGATCAGACAATTTATCACCATGATAAGTGCAATGTCCACGAACCATATCGTCCCAAGAAATTTCTTTATGTTCCAAAACAAAACGATAATGAGGTTTACGGCCTTCAGCTTCATAAGCCTTAATTTGTTCTTCGGTCAAATGCATTCCTGCACGATCATAGATAGGTGGCATTTTACGAGCCAATTGGCGACGGCGTTTATATTCCAATTCTTCAGCTGTTTCATAGCAAGCATAAACGCGACCCTGTTTGCGTAATTGTTCTAAAACTTCATTATAGCGTTCTAAACGTTGGAATTGGTGTTCTAATCTGTCCCATTTGACATTCATCCAATTCAAACCTTCATAAACAGCAGCTTCATATTCTGGTTTAGAACGTTCACGATCTGTATCATCCATACGCAAAACAAAAGAAACGTCTTCACCAGCTTGTTTTTTGTTCAAAGCGAACAAATAATTTAACATGGCTGTACGCAAATTCCCGATATGCATATATCCCGTCGGGCTTGGGGCAAAACGAACTACTATCACTTTAATTATACCTTTTTCGTAATTGGGTAAATCCAATCGGCATCAAAAGACCGTTTGGACATCTTGATTCCAACAGCACTCTGTTGGCGTTTAAATTCTGCTTTATGTAATAAATTGAACACGCGTTTGACGTCTTTTTCATCATATCCAGCGGCAATCACTTCTTCAATAGAAGAATCTTGTTCAATAAACATTTCCAACATCTTATCCAATTTGTCATAAGATGGTAAACTGTCTGAATCTTTTTGATCTGGACGCAATTCAGCTGATGGAGCTTTTGTAATCAATTCATAAGGCATAACCTTTTTGATATCATTATCGATCCAACGAGGATGATTATTATTTCTCCAAATCGCTAAATCATACGCACGAGTTTTATACAAATCCTTTATCGGAGCCAAACCACCGCACATATCACCATACAAAGTTGAATAACCTACGGCAGCTTCTGATTTATTTGAAGTTGACAACAACAAAGCTTTAAACTTGTTCGACAATGCCATCAACATCGTTCCACGAATACGAGCCTGAATATTTTCTTCTGTCGTATCTTTTTCCATTCCTTTAAACATTGGGGACAAAGTCTTGTCAAAGCAATTCATCAAATCATTAATTGGCAAAACGTCATAAGAAACGCCCAAACAATCAGCAACAGCTTTTGCGTCTTTCAAACTATCTTCACTAGTATATGGAGACGGCATCATAACTGTTTTGACATGACTTGCACCAACAGCATCAACAGCAATTGCAGCACACAAAGCACTGTCAAAACCACCTGACAAACCGACTAAGACGTCTTTAAATCCATTTTTAGCAACAAAGTCTTTGACACCCATTGTCAAAGCATGCCAAGTATTTTCTGGTTCTTCTGTCCATGGCCAATGAATTTCACCAATATCAGCGAAACCTTCTTGCCACAAAGGCAAACAAGAAACGAAACCACCATCACAATCCAACATAAATGAACCGCCGGCAAAGACGTTTCCATCGCTTGCGCCAACCAAGTTGGAATAAGCCAAAGGTAAACGAATACGACTTGCAAACATACGAGCATATTCTAACGTTTCTAATGCACCACTAACGCGATATGGTTGAGCATCCAAAATAATCAATTTATCTGTTCCATCGCAATCGACTGGTTCGAAACCAACGGAAACAGCCACTGTCAATCCTGGAATAATGGTAAACTTCGTTCCAAATTGAACACCTTTAGCAGTAACCATAACAGGAGTCGCTTTTCCACTGCCATCAGGAATAGCCGTAATAACCGGATGTTCATTGTGGAATAATTTTTCAACCATTTGATGAACGCGAACGATAAAGTCTTTTTCGCAAGCCAAATCACCTAATGGATACCCTGTCAAAGCGTAAGCTGGGAAAATTAAAGTTTCGCCAGGAGCTGTTGTACATTGGTCTGCAATGTGGAACATTTTAGCCAAATTACCTTCTAAATCACCGGCAATTGGATTAATTTGAGCTACAATCATTATAAAACCTCATAAAAAAATTTTACGCGATTTTACACCAATTCATTTTTACAATCAATAAGTTTAACGGAAAGATTTATTATCCATCTTCTCGCTGCCCTTAAGAGTGAATGAACAAAGTTCCTGACGCCAATTTTATTCCCACATGTTAGGGGGATGAACATCACAACAAATTCCCAGACACCTTCCCTCATCACGTATTAGAAATTATTTAAAATACAATTTAAACTTTTATTGATTTTTATAAAAATTTAAAATAGAATTAAAAAAAATAACAAAGAGGTTACCATGATAGAACGGATGGAATATTTAAATAAATTGATTACCTTCAAGGATAAACAATTAATCAAAGTCGTAACTGGTGTTCGGCGTTGTGGTAAATCTACGCTATTTCTTTTATTTCAAGAATACTTAAAAAACAATGGCGTTTCTGCCAAACAAATTCAGTCTATTAATTTTGAAGATATGGCATTCAGCGATTTATTAGAACCAAAAAAATTATATGATTTTGTAATGAAACACGCACAAAAAGGGAAAAAGAACTATATTTTTTTGGATGAAATTCAAAATGTAGCAGATTTTCAAAAAGCAATTGATAGTTTATATATTCAAGAAGGTTTTGATATCTACGTTACAGGATCAAATGCTTTTTTATTATCCGGAGAACTGGCAACTTTATTATCTGGTCGCTACGTTGAAATAAAAATGCTTCCTCTTTCTTTTAAAGAATTTATTTCAAAAACGGAAAATCCAAATTTACAAGCAGAATATGCCCGTTATTTAGAATATGGTTCATTTCCATTCGTGTTACAAATCAATGATGACGCCTCTATCAAAAATTATTTATCCGATATTCTTAATTCCATCGTCATCAAAGACGTTTTAGTTCGTCATAAAATATCAGATACTTCTGAAGTTCTCAGAATTTTAAAATTTATATTTGATACTGTTGGAAACGTTATTTCTGTAAAAAAGATCAGTGATACAATGACTTCTGCTGGTTATAAAATATCTCCTCAAACAGTTGAAAAATATCTGAATGCTTTGACAGAAAGTTTTATTTTATATCCAGCCTCCCGTTATGATATTAAAGGTAAAAAATATTTACAAAGCGGAGACAAATATTACCTTGTAGATACTGGAATTAGATACGCTTTATTAGGTAAAAAAGGATCAGATACCGGACATTTATTGGAAAACATCGTTTATCTCGAATTGATTAGACGAGGGTATACCGTTTTCGTCGGGAAATTAGCCGATACAGAAGTAGACTTTGTGGCAGTCAATCAAGAAGAAACTGTTTATTATCAAATATCTCAGACTATTCTGGATGAAACCGTTTTGAAGCGAGAACTAAAACCACTTCAAAACATAAAAGACAATCACCCGAAATATCTGCTAACGCTAGATTATCTACCAAACGAAAATTATGATGGCATCAAGCGATTAAACGTTTTAAATTGGTTAATATCAAAATAAAATCAAAAATTCTCACCTCGCCCTGTAGGGAGAGGACATCTTTTGTTGGTGAGTTTTAACAAAACGAACCTTACAAAAGATTGGTGAGGGGGCTATAAAAACCATCTCTATTAATTTTTCTTTGTCTTAAATTGCATTTCATACAAAGCTGCATATTCACCTTTTAATGCTATCAACTCTTCGTGAGTTCCTTCTTCAACAATATTTCCTTCATTAATCACAAAAATCTTATCAGCATTTTTAACGGTAGATAATCTGTGCGCAATCACTAAAACAGTTCTGTCTTTCATCAAATTATCAATAGCTTGTTGTACAATCGCTTCTGACTTATTATCCAAAGCAGACGTTGCTTCATCCAAAATAACAATCGGTGCATTTTTCATAAACGCTCTTGCGATAGCCACTCGTTGTTTTTGTCCTCCAGACAACAAAACTCCTCTTTCCCCGATTTCAGTATCTAACCCTTTATCCAAAGTTTTGATAAAATCAGTCAAGCAAGCTGATTCAATCGCTTTCTGTAAATCTTCTTCTTTGTAATCTTTTTTGCCCAATAATATGTTTTCTCTGATCGTTCCATTGAACAAGAAATTATCCTGGAACACAATCGCTATATTTTCTCTTAAATCATGTAAATCTATATTTTTAACAGATACGCCATCAATTAAAATACTTCCACCCTTAATATCATAAAAACGAGGTATTAAATTGACAAACGTTGTCTTTCCACCACCAGAATTACCAACAAACGCATACATTTTACCAATTTCTATTTTGGCATTGATATCTTTTAATACTGGCTTACCTGGAATATATTCAAAATTGACGTGATCATAAACGATATCTTTATGAACTCCATCAATATGAACTGGATTATCAACGTTGCGAATAGTTGGAATACTTTCTAAAGTTGCAAAAACTTGATCCATCATCATGAAAGACATTTGAACAGAGGTGAACGTATTTCCAATTCCTTTGATTGGGCCATATAACATCAACAAAGCAGCAATAAAGGAAACGAAGTTACCACTACTGATTTGATGAGTAACAATCAAATAACTTCCCAACCAAATTGCCCCAGCAATCCCCAAAGAAATAATAAAGTGAATCATCGGGGACAACATTCCTGTTTTTTGCACCATCTTAATAGAAACTTTGAACAATCCAGTCAGATCATTCATAAATTTCTTTTCTTGATATTCATGCAAATTATACGAAGCAATAATACGGTTTCCTGCAAACGTTTCATTATAATGGGTTGTTATTGCTGCCATTCCACCAATTTGTTTTGACATAATTGATTTTATCTTCTTACGCACTTTTGTTAATGGCAATAATGCTCCAAACATAAAAAGCAAAGCAACAATAGACAATTGCCAAGAATTCCAAAACAAAACACCAATCAAAGAAATAGATGAAAAGATACGTGTTGTGAACAATTTTACGTTTGCCAACAATCCACTACAAGCTGTTTCTGCACATTTTGAAAAATTCATAATAATGTCGCCAGAGGAAGTATGATCAAAATAGTTTGCTTCCTTTTCCAACAATTTATGATACAAATCACCTTTCAGCTTGATTGTAATTTTTTGACCAACCCAAGTATTCAAGTATGTTGCTGCATAGTTGCAAAAACTTTGTAAAAAGCTGCCTGCCACAATAACCAATGGCATCAAAGACGCTGCAGCTACCTGTTTTTCAACCAAAACAACATCCATATAAGGTTTTAAAATCCAAGCTGTCAAAGCATCAAATGAACCAATTGGCAAAGTCACCAATACCGCACAAATAGCGCGAAAAGAATATGGTTTAACGTATGGCCACATCTTGCGATAGTTCACAAACATCGGTAAACTTAGAATTTTTTGCTTTAACTTTTTGAACATAATGTTATATACCTCTGTAAATTTTACCATTCTAATTTTTCTGTTAGATTTTATTTTCTTCCTTATTCTTTGAGAAAGTTTTTATAAATTTACTAATTATACTGTGAAAAGGTGTTTCATCATTACATCCTCGTTCAAATACATCAGAGGGATTATCTGATAATACTTTCATCGATAATATTGAAAGCATTCCTTCCACGGATTCAGAAGTTTTAATATCTGCAAATTGCTTTTTATATCCTTCAAAAGCTATGGACATTGCCGATTTATAATTATACTTTTCTTGCAAACGAACAATATGACCATAACTTCTTGCAGAAAACCATCCGCCCCAAATCGGAGCTATCACAAATGGAATATTTTTAAAAAGGTATTGAATATCATTGGCTCCGGATAATTCTTCCTTATTTATATTTAAAATTACAATAAATAGCCAAATTAAACATCCTATAAAAATTGATAACCAAATATATTTTGATGGTGTTAAATCTGATACTTTTTTATTAAATGAAGAAGCCAGTCCAACAGATGTTGCCCCTGGTATCAAATCCTCTATTTTTTGATTTAACTCTTTTGTTCTTTGAATTTGATTTTTTAAATCAATTTTCAATTGCTCATTTTCATCCAATAATTCTTTTACTTTATCGCAATTATTTTCAAAAGATTGTTTTATTCCTAGTACATTATTCAATTCTTGATCAGACTGTTTTCGATTATCTAAAATGATTTTAATATCTTCATCAGCACAGGATATTCTATTTTCTAAATTCTCTAAATTACTTTTTGCGATTTCTAAAACATCGACAAATTCTTTTTCTTTAACATCAAACTGTTCAATAATATTTTTAGCATTACATAAGAGCCCTTGTAAATTATCTGCTTTTGAAAATATTTCAGAACATTCTATTGATACATCAACTTGATTTTTCTCACCATTTCCATAAATAGTAATCGGATAAAATGTTGATAGAATTAAGGATCCTTTGAAAAAATAGTTTCCTTTTCTGCGATTATGCTCTACAATTCTTCTCAACATTGTTTGTGAGGAATAATTATGGAAATAGATACAAAAAACGTCGGATTTTTAGAGAAGTTTATCAAAGCAAATCCTAAAACAGCAAATTTATTTATCGATTTTGACGTAAATATGCAATACAGCAATTTGGGTGAAAAAGGAATTCATTCTGTCGATCTTTCCGAAAAAGAAGCCGCTGTTCGCAGATTGAAAGATGATCCAACTCCAGCCATCGGATACAATAATGGTGTTTATTGTTTAACCAGTTATGAATATGCTCCGGGACGCAAGGATGTTTTTTATCCAAAATGTCATTTATTTGCAGATCGTCGTATCGCTGAAGAAATGAAAAAAATGGGCGCAAAAGACGTTTGGTCTGATTATTACGTTCCTATGTCAAATGGGCAACATACGTACACTGTTCCAAATTTAAACATTTTACATAAAATGGCAGAAAATTTTGATTCACCTATTGAATCAAAAAGTTCAAACCAAGCCGTTTTAAATAAGTTAATGGCAGACAAAGCAAGATAATCTTTATCTTGCTTTTTTTTATCGTACTTCTCTTTCTAAAATAAAAACAAGAGCTTCTCTTTTTGCAAAAAGGAGTGTTCTGCGATTTTCACGAGAAAGGGTCTTAACTTCCCATCCTTCACGAGCATATTTATTCAACAAATCTTCGACACTGCGTTCGTTTACTTTTCCTTCACCAAAGAAAAATTTCGAAAGCATTGATTCTGACCAAACAACAACCTTATATTCTTTCATGATTTTTACGCCTTTTTAGAAAAAAATTATAGACAAAAACATTAATTTGCGATAAATATAACATAACTATAGTTAATAAGGATATAAAATTATGTCTTTCTTGTCAGATATATTCGGAAAGAAAAAAGAAGTCGAACAACCTGTTCCTAATCGTCAAGATATGGAAGGAACTTTAAAGGTTGCTTTTGAAAACGTTTTGACGGCAGGTTATGTTTCTAGAACTGTTAGAAATGTTCGCGATCCTCAAGAAGTTGAAAAAGAACAATTAAAACAGGTATTTGATGTTATTTCTTCCGTTCCTGCAGGCAAAGATTTGATTGATAGAGTTGCTGCTGCCGGCTTTAAATTTACGTTTAATGCTTATGGTGGTGATGCTGATGGATCAATGTCTGGTGGAAATAAAAGAATTATGTTATGTCCTTGCCAACATTCTAGTATAGCAGGAATGGCTGCGACTGCATTTCATGAAATGGTTCATGCTGTTCAAGATACAGATTCAAATCAATTATTAAGTGATTCATCTTCATTAAATATTGCAGACCAATTCAAATTTAATCGTGCTTGTGAAGCTGCAGCTTGGACTGAAGAAGCTCGTTTTGCTTATCAAATAAAAGATAAATATCCTGAAGTTTTGTCCCATGTTGCTCAATTCCCAATGTATCAAGTTTTTGATAAAGAAATGAGTGAATCTGGAGATTTGGATAAAGCAAGTGAGAAAGCTTTCAAAGAATGGTATAACTATCCTCACTATCAACAATCTTATGAAAAAGATCATATTTATGCGATTAAGTATGGTTTAAAAGGTAGAGAGCAAAATTTTACTCAATCTGATTCTTTGCGTGGGCAAATATCAAACCAAGACGTGTTAGATAAAATTTTCATAACACCAGGATTAAATAAAAAAATTGATGCTGATTATTTGACTTCTCCAGAAGCTCTATCACTTTCTCCTGCTGGTTTTGAATCAATTAAAATGATTGAGAAAAATTTCCGTTCTCATTTCTTGTTTTCAAAAGAAGACAAGTCTTATATGAAAATGTATTCGACTGAAAACAAAAAAACTTTTGATAATATAGAAAATGATCCTTCTGCAATGATATGTGCCGGATCTAGATCTGCCCCTAAAACAACGAGAGATTCAAAAAAATCCGTAGCAATGCAACAAGCTTTACAAAACAAGTTAAACAACAGATAAGGTATTAAAATGGGTGCCTTTAACGATATATTTTTACAAAGTGATTTTCAGACAAAAGAACGTCCACACGAATGGGAAATTGAAGGCATAACCGTCATTTGCAAACAAAGCGACTATTTAATGGTTGAACAAATTCTTCAATCCTTGAATAAAATTCCAACAGGTCGTGAAGCTTTGGATGAAATGAAAAAACATGAAACTCCTTTTAAATTGGCTGATGATTTAGGAAAATCTGTTGGTTGCTATACACCAAGCCAAAACATTATTACGCTAAATAAAAAATGTGGAATAGACAAATTACGGTCTTGTCTGGTTCATGAAGCTCGCCATTTGTGGCAAGACCATGCAGGTCGTGGTGAATATGAAAGCCAACATTTAGATTATGAAACAAATCAGATGATTTATCGTGCAACAGAAGCTGATGCTCAATCTCAAGCTTATAAAGCTTGTAATGAATGGGCAGAGCTTGGTGACACAGCTCCCCGTGATGCTTTTGCAGGAACGTATACTCAAATTGCAGATGGTTGGGAAAAGGACGGTGTAGCTGGGGCTTATCGTGGTTGGTATGATGATGAACGAATTACAGCAGCCTATGAAAATGGGTATGACGTTGAAAGTGTTATCAGTTGTTTAGGTCAAAATTCGTATGAAAAAGGTCCTCTTGTTCATGGCACACCAAAAGATATCAAAGCATTCTGTGGCGGAGATAAAGTTCCCGATTTCGAACAATTCGTTTTAACACCAAAAGCAAAACAAATTCACAATCTCACTCAAGCATTTTTAGAAATTTATAATGCTGGGGCTGTTTGTTATGGACAAGATAACGACGATACTGTTGCTCAAATGCCTTTACGAGATTTGAAAAACAAAAATGATCATTTTTATGCGGATAAATACATTACAGAAACACGCCAAGATATCAGTAAAAAGTGTTCTTTTGCTACGAATGACAAGCCTATCTATTATTCTATCTTGAAAACAATAGATGCCGTAGAACAAATAAATCAATCCGCTATTAAAGGAGAAAAAAATCCTCAGGCAGAACAAACACTTCAAGATGAAAAACTTTATTTGTTCATGGCAAAAAAAATTCGTATGGGATTTAATCCTGAAATTGTTGATAAAGTCGAATTACCAAAATCTATTTCAGATCGTTTAAAAGTTGATTCTGCAAAATTATATACGTCAACTGTTGATATTCCTCTTTCAAATGACATGATAAAATCTGTTCAACAAGGAATAAAAAAATTAAATTTGAAAGCTTCCGATAATTTAGCTGAACAAAAATCTAAAAGCAATTCTTCAGTTACAATGTTGGTTGCACAATCCAAACAGATTAGTAGATAAATTTTATTTGGTTATAACTCCTAAAAGGACAATGATAGTTTTTCTGTCGTTGTCTTTTTTTATAATAACCTGTTCAATTTGAAAGAATAAAAATCTGCAGACGATATAATAATATGATCAATCAAATTGATTGATAAACTTTGAAAAATATTCTTCAATTTTTTCGTCAATTCTTTATCTGGTTGAGAAGGTTGAATTTCTCCCGAAGGATGATTATGAGCAATTACTGCATGAACCGCCCCTATATTTAAAGCCTTTTTGGTGATATCAGCCGGAGAAACAAGAGCCTGATTTGCTGTCCCTTGAATATCAAATTCACCTAGAACTCGATAGGAATTATCCAAAAATAAAACGATAAAACTTTCATTATGTTCATGTCCTATTTTTATACGAAGATACGCAATCAAATCATCCATATTATTCAAAACATTGCCATCTTTAATGGACTGTTTAGCAAACCTATTCGCAATTTCATGAACAATTTTAAAAACACAAACTATAGAATCTCCTACACCATCAATTGTGCGTAATTCATCAGGAGAGGCTGTCAATATTCCCCGAATATCTTTAAACTTATCAATTAAATCTCTGGACCTTTTTTTTACATCTTGCCGTTTTACAACAGATAATAATAAAGCTTCAACAATATCCTGATCCAGAAAAGACTCATTTCCACCCGCTAATAATCTTTTGCGGACGTGTTCTCGATGTTTTGGTTGGTTTTCTTCACTCATTTAAAAGAACTTAAATCATATGGTGGATGATCTAATCCTTTTGGTGAATTTGTAAAGATTTCATACCCTGTTTCCGTCACTGCCAAAGAATGTTCAAATTGTGCAGATAATCCCATATCACGCGTAACCGTTGTCCAACCATCTGCTAAAATTTTCAATTCATCTCCACCTGTATTGACCATTGGTTCAATTGTGAAAAACATTCCTGGTTCTAAAACTAATCCCTCATGAGGCTTTCCATAATTTAACACATTTGGAGCATCATGAAATATTTTTCCCAAACCATGTCCGCAAAAATCTTTTACTACAGAACATCTATTCTTTTCAGCAAAAGATTGCATAGCATGTCCAATATCACCAAGAGTATTTCCTGGTTTAACTTGCTCAATACCACGCCACATTGTTTCAAAAGTGATATCCACTAATTTTTTTGCTTTGACTGATAATTTTCCAACAGTATACATACGACTTGTATCACCATACCATCCATCTACAATCGTCGTTACATCAATATTTAAAATATCACCGTTTACTAATTTTCTATCACTTGGAATCCCATGGCAAATCACGTGATTTAAAGAAATACAGACAGATTTTGGATAACCATGATATCCCTTACAAGCAGAAATACCTCCATGTGCATTAATATAATCATCACATATTTTATCTAATTCTTCAGTTGTTATTCCTGCCTCAACGTATGGAGTTATCATATCTAATGTTTCAGCCGCTAATTTCCCAGCTTTTCTCATACCTTCAAAATCTGCAGGATCTGTATGAATAACAACTTTACCTGATTTCGCCATAATTTTTTGCCCTTAAATATTAAATGGATATCGATTGATAATTTGGATTCCTTGCATCGTTACACTACAACCACAACAAAAAATTTCCAAACCTTTTTCACATAAATTTTTTAACTCTACAACAAAAGCAGGATCAACTTGCCAATTAATTTTAGCTTCCATAAAATCCTGACGTTGAGCTAATAAACAAAGGTATACCTTACACTTATCATCCAATGCCTGATTAATTTGACGAATAATTTGACGATTTCCTACCATAATACTATCTGGATAAGTCAGCGCCATACCATTTTTTTCGTAAATAGGAGCAATGATAACAAAGGCACGTTCATTCTGTTCTGATATCAATTCTGCATCAAAGACAGTATGTTCTTCTGCGGGCATTATTGTTTTATATACAGATAATTCAGGAAAACCACCCACAGCCTCAACAAACAAATCTAAATGATGATCAACGTTCACGCCGACCAAACAGGCTCCCGTATTTACCAATTCAACAACGTAATGTAATCTTTTAAATTCACTTGTATTATATGATAAATAAACTTCACAACCTGGAAATAATATTCCATTTAAATCTGTCATATTAGGCAAATATGCAAAAACATATTCACCACTTTCCAATTGAACTTCTGCCAATAATTTAGCATTTCTCTGTATAAAACTAGCCTTATATAACTGTGTCGTAAAATTCATTGTTATCTTCATAAAAATAAAGTATATTTTCATCATAACGAAACATATTAAAAAGGTCAAAATGATTAAATTTATTTTATTAATTTTATTAGCATTTCCAGTTCATGCTCAAGATGCTGTTTACCACGATCCAAAAGAACCTTTACCAGATGGACCTTTCAAGATAAATTTACCTCATTCATCTAGAACAAAAGATAATTTAGGCGAAGCTTTTGCTGATTTCCTGATTACAAAGGGATTTCAATCTATTACTTGGGCTGATATTTCGTATGATTTTTTTGAAATAGAAGATAAAATTACACTCAAATTTACAAACTTTAAAATAAATTTTCGTGAAAGCAAAGTATCACAAATTACATCTGGTTCTATGATATTTGGAACGTTACGCATTGATTTTAAGCAACTTTTGACTTACTTTAAGACAAAGGAGCCCACTATTGGTGATTTACAAATAGAAAAATTTTCTACAAAAAATTTAATAATCCAAAATCATCCTCATCCATATACTTTTTCAGCTGATAAAATTCATATTGTCAATTTGAAATCCGTTGATACGTCTGACACAAAAGATTTTTTTGTTGCCTCTACTTTAAAATTAGAAATTGAACAAGCTGAAGTTGAAAATGGGCGAGTTTTATTTAACAAAAAGAAATACAAAGCAAAAGAACTTAGTTTAAAGAAATTTTCGATTGAACAGTATCGTCAACCATCTGTCATTGAAGCCGAAGAAATCATCCTGAATGGCACTGAACTAAAATCATTTAATGAATTACAACAAAAAACTTTTTTAGGACAAAACAAATGAATAATTTAAGCAAACTTTATAAATTTATTTGTTACACCATCTGTTCTGTTTTTGGAGTTGGTTTTTGTCCAAAAGCTAGTGGTACTGCGGGATCTCTTGTAACAATCCCCGCTGTTGCTTTTATTGTCTATCACTATGGATGGCTAGGTATCGTAATTTTTGCAACAATAACATTTTTATTGGGCACTCTGGCTTCTGTTGAAGTTTTAAAATATACAGAACATGATCCTTCATTGATTGTTATTGATGAAGTTGTCGGCCAAACACTCGCTTTTTTATTAATCGGTAACAAATTACAAGGCAATTTGGAACATTGGTGGCTTTATTTAGTTGGCTTTGGATTATTCAGATTATTTGACATCAAGAAAATGGGATTAGTCAAATATTTTGATGAAAAAGTTCTAAATGCTTGGGGTGTCATGACTGACGACGTTTTTGCTGGATTATACGCGACTATTATTATGTATTTTATTGTGCTATTTATTTAAAAAAAAGACATTATAAAACAATACATAAAAACGGCAACCGTTGGATTTATTATTTAAATTGAAAACCATTGTTCTGCATCTTTTAAATCAATTTAAATTATTATCAATCTGAACTATTTGTTGGGCCATACCATAAATTTTTAAGAAATTTGCTCTTTTTTTTCATCAAATCAAAAAGATCTTTAGTATCATATTTTTCCAACAATGTTTTCTCATCAGAAAAAACAGATCTCCCCAAACCTAAGGCATCGTTTTTAATTTTTATTCCTACAGCTTCCAATATTGTTGGCCCCAAGTCTATTTGGGAAAATTTTCTATTTATATTTACAGAAGACTTTTCTGTATTCATAAATAAATTAAATATCGTTCTATATGTCGGATATTTAATATCCCTCCCCATTCTCAAATGATCACCAACAACAACAATTACAGTATCCTTGTAAAAACTTTGTTCTTTTACCCAATTGATAAAGTTCGCTATACTTGCATCTGCATTGTAGATTCCATTTTCATATTTATTTTCATACTTATTTATTGGGACTGAAGGCTTATAATTGCCATGTGTATCTATTGTAGAAATCATCATAAAAAAATTCTTTTTTCCGTCAGCAACACTCTCTATTAATTTCGACTGAGCAACAGAAAAAACATCTGAATCTCCATACCCCCATTTCCCTGCTATTTTTAAATTTGGAAACTCTTTCTCTATATCCCCTCTATCTATCATCTCATCAATTCCATGAGTAAATAAAAACTCATTTGTTCCTGCGAATTCAGCCTTACTTCCCAAAATATAAGATGTATGATAACCATTATTTTTCAACACTCGCCCTAAAGAAAGTATCGCAGGATATGGCGTTTGCAAATGACCATAATAATTTAAATCTCGCAAAGAAAGATATGGAGGCAAACCTGTAAAAGAACCTATAATCATCCCTGCTGTATAATCGGTAGCATACCCATTTTCAAAATTTGAAAATTTTATTCCATCTAATTTAGATAAATTAGGTATTAAATTTTTTCCATATACTTCAGAATCAGAAAAAGTTTGTTCCAAACTTTCCACAATAATAAAAATTAAATTTTTTTTATTCTCTATTTTTAAATCATCTTTTGAAACTGAAATATAATTTTCTTCATAAAAAGTTGAATATTCTTCGTTAAAAAAATCTAAAAAGTTTTTTAAATCTTTATTTGTTAGTAGCCCTTTAGAAATACAAATCCAGGCAAAAACAAATAAAATAAAATTCAAATTTTTTACAACAAATTTGTAAGATTTAAAGTTAACATTCAATTTTATTCTTTTTAAATTACACAGGATGAACGAGATAAGTAATGGAGTTGCTAGGCAATTTTTTATAAACTTTAAAAGCATATTACCATCAACACCTGTCCACGGAGTTTGAAGGAAAAAAAGAATCTCTTCAGGAGTAAAACCTGTAAAATGTTTATTCATAAACTTATAAAAAGTAACAAAAAACAACACTATAAAAATGGATATAAATGCATAAATCGGATGTTGATTTATATGATTGAATATATTCAATATGATATTTTTTAATAAATATAACTGTTTCTTCACTTAGATTTTACCTAACTTTTCTTTTTCTTCCGATGATACTCTATATAGATTCATTTCAAAATCTTGACGATTTTTTTGATAATTATTATGCAAAATCAATCCAGCAAAAAAAGATTGAATTGCAGCAATAACAACAAAACCACAAACAATCAAGGTTGGAAAATTCGGAACTAATCCTGTTTTAATATACTCAATCAAGACTGGAACAAAAAATCCAGTCGCTATCAATAACAACAAGGCAGACAAACCACTAAAATACTTCATAGGACGATACGTTGAAAATAATCGTGCAATTGTTTTCAAAACTTTAAAACCGTCAGTATACGTATTTAATTTAGACTCACTTCCCTCTGGGCGATCACGATAATTAATAACCACATTTTCAACAAACATATTTTTATCAATAGCGTGGATAGTCATTTCTGTTTCGATTTCAAAGCCTTTCGATAAGACTGGAAATGTTTTTACAAATCTATAACTAAAGGCCCTATATCCAGTCATAATATCTTTGATATTATTTTTGAATAGAGTATTAATGCTAGCGCGAACTAAGGTATTTCCAATATTGTGAAATGGTCTCTTATTTTCTTCGAAATATGTTGAAGACAACCTATCTCCAACAACCATATCAGATTTATCATTCAATACCTTTTCGACCATTTCTTTTGCAGCTTCTGCTGGATACGTATCATCGCCATCAACCATCAAATAACATTGAGCATCGATTTCTGCAAACATACGGCGAATAACATTTCCCTTTCCTTGTTGATGTTCATATCGAACAATTGCACCTGCTTTTTCTGCCACTTTTGCAGTATTATCGGTTGAATTATTGTCGTATACGTAAATTACGGCTTCAGGCAAAGCTGCCTTAAAATCACGAACAACTTTTTCAATTGTAAGAACTTCATTATAACAAGGAATAAGAACTGCAACTTTATCCATACATTAATCTCCGAATATTTTATTCATCTTCTTTCATAAATTGAATTTTATACATTTGAGCATAAATACCATCTAAAGCAACCAATTCATCATGTGTTCCCTGTTCAACAATTTCACCTTCGCTAAATACGAAAATACGATCACTATGTACAATTGTTGATAATCTATGAGCAATAACAATAGTTGTTCTGTTTTGCATCAAACGTTCCAAAGATTGTTGAACAATATGTTCTGATTTTGAATCTAATGCAGCGGTTGCTTCATCCAACAATAAAATAGGAGCATTCTTTAACATAGCTCTAGCAATTGATATCATTTGACGTTGACCACCTGACAACCCCGCACCTTGTTCTCCTAGAACTGTCTCATAACCATTTTCTGTTTGCATAATAAAATCATGAGCAGCAGCAGCTTTTGCTGCTTCGATAACCTGTTCATCCGTTGCATCTGGATTTCCATAACGAATATTATTTTTAATCGTATCATGGAATAATACAACATCCTGCGAAACATAAGCAACTTGACGACGCAAACTTTCTACAGTCACATCTCGAACATCCTGACCATCAATTTTTACATATCCTGTCTCAGGATCATAAAATCTTGGCATAAAATTAATCAACGTTGATTTCCCAGATCCAGAATGACCAACAAATGCAATCGTTTCATTTGGTTTTGCTTCAACAGAAACATTTTTTAAAACCTTTAAGCCATCGTCATCATAAGAAAAGGAAATATTCTTCATTTCAATTCGACCTTCAGTAATCACCAAAGGTTTTGCATCAGGCTTATCCTTAATTGCAGGTTCAATATCAATCATAGAAAATAATCTTTCCATTGATACTATACCTGTTTGCAATGTCATATGAACACTCGCTAACTGTTTCATTGGCTTATATGCGGCAACAATAGCCAACAGGAACACGACGAAGTTTCCTGGTGTCATATTACCTTTCATAATTTCATAGCCACCATACGCTAAAGCAGCGGTCATGCCAATACCACCTATGAATTCCATCAAAGGATGTTGTAGTGAATCAATACATGCCATTGAAAATGACAATTTATTCATTTTTTCGATAGAAGATTTTACGTTATTAAATTCGAAATCTTCTGTGCAATATGACTTAACAATTTTTATGCCTTTGAAAGATTGAGTAATCATATCAAAGAAATCTTCACCTACTTTACGATTACGCTTAAATTTTTTCTTCATTTTTTTACCACAAATTACGATTGGCCAAATGCCCAATGGGAAAACAAAGAAAACGACACAAGCCATTTCAAAACATTGATAAAACATCACTATTACTAGGAAAAAAACAGATCCTGCATCTCGAACAAATGTAATTAATGACCCTAAAGTCGCACTTTTAATCGTACTTACGTCAGAACCAAAACGAGTTAAAATTTCGCCTAAAGTATGTTTTTGATAAAATTTACTATCCATGCGTAAAAGCTTTTTGTAGACCTCAAATTGCATGTCACGAATGACAAAAATGGATAATTTAGTCATTACTAATGCTTGAGTATAACTGAAAGTTCCTTTTACCAAATAAAGAGCCAAAATTTTTAACCCTATATCCAACAACATTGTTTGATTTTTATCAATAAAAACTTCATCAAATATTGGCTTTAATTGCATCACCAACAAAGCATCAAAACTTGATGCGATTAACATAAGTGCAACTGATGCTACCAACCACTTCCATTTAGGAGCAATGTATGTCATCCATACACGTTTATACATCAAAACATTTTCTTTTGTAATTGGTGGTAAATCTTTCTTTTTTTTCTTTAAAAATGACATCATTTATTCCTTAAATACAGAGTTATGCTTCATTGACAATATCAAAATTACAAAAAAAATAAACATTAAAATTAAGCTAATTTAAATCAAAAAGTAAAATTGACAATCCTTCCCTAATAATGATAAGATGATACGCCTTAAGTGGCATGAATTAACGAACGTAAAAGATTGAGACAATGAATGAAATTTTAATTGGTAATATTATTCATGCGCCAAAGTTTGGAACACTTGAAATTCTCTCTCGTGGATATATGGTTTTGAATGATGGCAAAATTGCAGGGTTATACA
The DNA here is from genome assembly GCA_024413465.1 of Alphaproteobacteria bacterium. Taxonomy (GTDB): domain Bacteria; phylum Pseudomonadota; class Alphaproteobacteria; order CAAGCB01; family CAG-977; genus UBA2903. The sequence goes on along the minus strand of JAKSVU010000002.1, from coordinate 104,772 downwards.
AAAATGAAGCAGAAATTCCTGCAAACTATACAGCAAATGCTATCAAACATGATTTCGGCGATAAACTTATTTTACAAGCCTTTTGTGATACCCACCTTCATGCACCTCAATATCCAATGTTAGGAATGGGGATGGATTTACCATTACTTGAATGGCTAAACACATATACCTTTAATACTGAAGCTCATTTTGCTAACACAGAATTTGCGACCAAATGCTACACCGCATTGGCAAATAAAATGATTCGCAATGGAACAACTCGTTGCTGCACTTTTTCATCTTTACACCGTGAATCAACTAATATTTTGATGCGCATTTTTGAAAAAGTGGGATTAACTGGTTTTGTTGGCAAAGTTAATATGGATCGAAACAGTGGAGACATTTTGACTGAAACAACAGAACAATCAAAAACTGAAACTTTAAAATGGTTAGATGATTGTGCTGATTTAAAATACATTAAGCCAATTATCACCCCTCGTTTTACACCATCTTGTACAAATGAATTAATGGATTTTTTGGGTAAATTAGCTAATGAACGAAATCTTCCAATTCAATCCCATTTATCTGAAAACACCTCGGAAGTAGCTTGGGTTCGCGAGTTACACCCTGATTGCAAACAATATTGGGAATCTTATAAAAAATATGGCTTATTTAATGACAGAACTGTCATGGCCCACTGTGTTCACAGTGATGAACGTGAACGTCAAGCTATGATTGAAAATGGTGTTTATGTTGCACATAGTCCTGATTCGAATATTAACTTAATTAGCGGAATTGCTCCTGTTCGTAAAATGATGAATGAAGGTGTTCATGTCACATTAGCATCTGATATTGCTGGTGGTAGTCACCTTGAAATGTACCACGTTTTAACAGACGCAATCAAAGCGTCAAAAGGTAAAAAAATCCAAACTGATTATACTGATGAATTTTTAACCGTTGCAGAAGCATATTATCTTGCAACAACTGGTGGAGCAAAATTCTTTGGTGGTGGAGATGGTTTTGCCATCGGTGATGAATTACATGCTATTGTCATTGATGATTCTGATTTTTCACAGCCAGTTCGTGAATTAACACTACGCGAACGTTTTGAACGTTCATTCTATTTAATGCAAGAACATAATATTACAGACGTGTTCAGTGCAGGTAGAAAGGTGATTTAAATTTATTTATACTGTTGTATTAGAAGCCTCCACAGTTTTTCAATATGGAGGCTTTCTATTTTTTCGATTCTAAAAGTTAATTTTTCCTGTATTTTTGAAAAAATAAAATAAAGTTAATATGTTCTATTGGCTTTTTCCTGTCATTTTTTTAATTTTTTTTAGACAAACTAGACAAATTTTTATTGACAAAACTACCTTTTTAAATTATTCTGTATGATAAGGATTTTATAAATAGTTAAAAAAATTGTAGGGATTGGCCCTGCAAGAAGGAAGGTTAAAATGAATAAGAATTATGATACAGCTTCAGTGCCAAAAGCAACTTTGCATGAACACATTGAAGGAACTGTTACGCCTGAAATGGCTCAAAAATTGGCAGCTCGCCACAATGTAGAATTGCCAGCAGGTTTCATATTTAAAGAAGGTGAATACGACAAAAAAGAATTTCCAAATGGTCGTTATGCCTATGATGAAAGCGATTTCGGTCAATTTATTACGACATATGACACCGCAGCTTCTATGGTTCGTACGCCACAGGATTATTATGATGTTGCAAAAGATTATTTAACAAAAAATGCACAAGCTGGTGGTGTATATGCAGAAATGATTTTATCTCCAGCACATATGGCTGTTGAAAAAAATCCAGAAACAGGAAAAGACGAATTATCTGCAAAGAAATATCAAACAATGCTTGGAGCTATTTGTCAAGCAGCTGCAGATGTTAAGGAAGAGACTGGTTTAGAAACTCGTTTTATTGCAACTGCAGTCCGTAATCTCGGAGCAGAAAGTGTTATGGATGTGGCTAAATTTGTTCGTGATAATCCACATCCTATGGTGACTGGTTTTGGAATTGCTGGAAACGAACGTTCCGGTGAATTTGATGACTTTGCAGATGCTTTAGCTATTGCTAAACAAGCTGGTTTAAAATTGGCAGTTCATGCTGGTGAAATTCGTGGTCCACAAAGTATTAAAGATGCAGTTCGCTTAGGTGCAAGTCGTATCGGTCATGGCGTTTCTGCCATTCAAGATGAACAAGTAATGAAAGATTTGGCAGAAAAGAAAATTATGGTTGAAGTTTGCCCAACATCAAATCGCATTCTTGTCAATGAACTTGAAGGAGACTTAGCAAATCATCCTGCTCGTAAATTGTATGACGCAGGCATTATGATTTCTATCAATCCTGATGATGCTGGTATCTTTGGAACAAATACTGGTAAGGAACATCGCGTCAGCAAAAAGGCTTTTGATTTTACGAAAGCTGAAATGTATGACATTACTTTATCTGCTATTGAATGTTCATTCTCAGATGTTCAGACAAAAAAGAAAGTAAAAGAATCTATTTATGCAAAAATGGATGAAAAAGATAGATCTGAAATGGCTGAATTAGCGGCAAATGCTAAAAATCCTATTTTGAAAGCACGTTTAGAAAATCGCGTTAAGGAAAGTGAAAAAGTCGCAAAAAAACTCGAAATTCAAAAACGCAAGGATAAAGTAAAGGCTCAACCAAAAGCTTCTATGATAGCTTTACGGAAAAAGTTAAGCAAAAATAGATAAGTAATAAAGGAAAGTGGAAATGAAAATTTCCACTTTTTTATTTTGTTGTAAAATTTTCTTGTCGAGTATAGATTAAGAAAAAAAGGAAATTGCCGTGATATCTAGAATTATACATACAATTACACTATTACTCACTTCTGGTGTTTTATTTCACCATTGCACGTTAATAGGTATATTTTGTGGATGTTGGGCTTTTTTTGGAGCAGCTGAAGAAGCTGAACAGTTTTCAAGACTTGCAGATTCAAGACCATACATGCTTATCGCATTATTTGTCTTTATGTATCGTTTTATTTTCAAAAAAACATTACGAGATGATGGAGAACTCGATTTAAAATTAATGTTTTTCTACCTTATTGGTGATTTTATTTGGGCTGTTATTGCAATGTTTTGTACTGACTTTTTCTTCATTTCTTGGTCAACGAGCAGTAATTCCATCTCAAAAGGAAAAGCACAATGAATTTAATTGGTTTAAGTAAAGAAGAGTTAACCGCTGAAGTGGTTAATATGGGTGAACAAGCATTTCGTGCAAAACAACTTTGGCATTGGATTTACTGGCAAGGAAAAACTGACTTTAACGATATGACGAGTTTAGCGAAAGATTTTCGTCAAAAATTAATTGAAAAGGGATATACATTAGATCGTCCAAAAGTTGTTCGTGAATTAACAGCAACGGATAAAACTCGCAAATGGCTATTTCAATTTACTGATCAACGAGAAGTTGAAACAGTCTATATCCCTGAAGAAGATCGTGGTGCTGTTTGTATATCCACTCAGGTTGGTTGTCCAAACGATTGCAAATTTTGCCACACAGGCTCTCAAAAATTCACACGTAATTTAACAGCTGGAGAAATTGTTGGACAATTTATGGCTGCAAGAGATAGTTATGATGAATGGCCTAGTCCTTCAATTGAACCTCGCTATTTGTCAAATATTGTTGTCATGGGAATGGGTGAACCTTTGTTAAATTATGAAAATACAAAGAAAGCTCTCAAGATCATTATGGATCCAGAGGGTATTGCTATTTCAAAACGCAGAATTACTCTTTCCACATCTGGTGTAGTTCCACTTATAGATAAAATCGCCTCAGACTTAGACGTAAAACTTGCGGTTAGTTTGCATGCTCCGACAAATGAAATTCGTGATAAAATTATGCCAATCAACCATAAATATCCTTTAAAAGAATTAATGGTTGCCTGTAAAAAGTTTCAAGATATTGCTGGAACACGCAATTATATTACAATGGAATACGTTATGTTGGATGGGATTAATGATTCACCAGCCGATGCTCATGAATTAATGCGATTAGTTTCTGGATTAGCTGTAAAATTCAATTTAATCCCATTTAATGAATGGCCTGGATGTCCATTCAAATGTTCTCCTATGTCAAAAATCAAAAAATTTGCAGCTATTCTTGAAGCTCACCATTATGCTGCACCAATTCGTGTTTCTCGTGGACAAGAAATAATGGCAGCCTGTGGACAACTCAAATCTGGTATACAAAAAATCTAATAATTCGCAGCCATTTGTTGATACAACATACAAATCATTTTATAATGATTATCTAGAATTTTATTTAAAAATTGGAGGAATAAATGAAACGATTTTTCTTATTTATTTTAATCAATTTTGTCATCCTTTTAACGATTGGCTTTATAGTTTCATTCTTAGGATTAGATGCTTATTATGCATCTAATGATCTTTCCAGTTTACTAGCTTTATGCGCTATATGGGGATTTACAGGATCAATTATTTCACTACTATTGTCCAAAACAATGGCAAAATTATCCGTAAATGCAAAAACGATTTTACCTGATACAACAAATTCTGAAGAAGCATGGTTATTGAATACTGTAAGTGATTTAGCTGAAAATGCCCAACTGACTATGCCTGAAGTTGCGATTTACAATGGGGCAGCAAATGCCTTCGCAACGGGAGCTTTTAAAAATAGTGCATTAATAGCTGTATCAACTGGACTATTAAAATCCATGCCTAAAAATGAAATAAAAGCCGTTCTTGGACACGAAATGTCACATATCAAAAATGGAGATATGGTAACAATGACTTTACTCCAAGGAACTCTTAATACTTTTGTCTACTTTTTAGCTCGTATAATTACTATCTTTTTACAAAACAGAAATAATGAAGATACAAATCGCAGATATAATACTTCATCATATATGACTATTCGTTTACTTGAATTTATTCTTGGTTTTCTAGCAATGCTTATCAGTTGTGGATATTCTAGAAGACGAGAATACAAAGCTGATGCAGGTTCCGCTGAATTAACTTCAAGTCCACAAGATATGATTGCAGCTTTGACAACTTTAAAAAACATTGAAAATGGGAATTTACCAAAATCGCTACAAACTTTTGGAATCACAAATGGTGAAAATTTTACAGAATTATTTATGACCCACCCTCTTTTAGATAAAAGAATCTCTGCTTTAGAAAAAGAATTTGACGTTATTTCTTATAAAAAGAAATCAGGAGGCATTTTTGGTTCTTTAAAATAAGAACATCAAATTAAATCTACTTTTGATTTTAAGATAAAAAAAAGGGCTGTTTTTAACAGCCCTTTTTCATCTTATTTTTTCGATATATTATTTTTAATTCTTTGAATAATTTTAACTATTTCAGAAAACAACGGAACTGTCATTGCATAAGCAATTACCTTTCCCCATGATCTTAAAGTTAAACCGTTACCAGTGCTGAATAAATCTCCACCAAACTGAGTAATTACAACTTGAACAGCTATCGTGGCTGCAAAAGCAATCAGCATTGCCCTATTAGCAAAGAAATGTTTAAACATACTATTTGTATTTAATTCACGACAATTAAATGCATTAAACAACTGGAACATAACAAACAAGGTAAACAACGAAGCACCTTTCTGACTATCACAAATATTCAAGATATTAAAGCAGAATTGGAGCATAAATAATATCGATATTAAAATCCCAGTCATTACAATTCGTTTCAACATACATCCAGTAACAATACTTGCATTACGAGGCGTAGGTTTATTTTTCATCAAAGAATCACGAACTGGCTCTAAACTAAGTGTCAATGCTGGAGGGCCATCCATAATCAAATTAACCCATAACAACTGTAAAGCTGTAAATGGAGCTGGTTGACCAATCAAAACTGCAGCTAAAACAATAACAACCGAAGATAAGTTAACTGTTAATTGGAATAAAATAAAACGTTGGAAATTTTCATAAATTCCACGTCCCCATTTAATAGCTTTAACAATTGTTGAAAATGAATCATCTAACAAAACAACGTCACTTGCTTCCTTGGAAACTTCTGTTCCTGAAATTCCCATAGCCAAGCCAATATCTGCATTTTTGATTGCTGGAGCATCATTAATTCCATCGCCTGTAACAGCAACAACACTCCCCAGTTTTTTCAATAATTTAACAACTCGCATTTTAACAATTGGTGTACTACGAGCAATTACTCGAATCTTTGGTAAAGTTTCTGCCAATTGATTATCATCCATTGCATTGATATCATTAGCTTCTAACGCAATATGATTTTCATCTAAAATTTCTAATTGAGTTGCAATAGCTTTCGCTGTGACAATATTATCACCTGTCAACATCTTAATATCGATACCAGCTTTTGCACAATTTCGAACGGCATCATAAACATCTTGTCTCAATGGATCTGCAATCGCTGTAAATCCATCAAAAGTTAACCCTGCTTCAATTAAAGTTCTGGCCTCTGCAAAATCACTTGGTTTTTCAGCCATTTCTTTATGTGCGAAGCCAATTACACGATATGCCTTCTGTTGGAAATTACAAATCATTTCAGCATATTTTTCTTGTTCTTCATTTGTCAAAGAACACATTGCCAAAATCTTCTCTGGACTTCCCTTTGTGTAAACCGTTAATCCTCGTTCTCCATGAACTATCGTTGTCATATTTTTTGTTTCGCTACAAAATGGGAAACAATGCACGATACCATGTGATTTTCTGATTTGGTTATAATCAAAACCAGATTTATCAGTAGCGACTAATAAAGCACATTCTGTTGGATTTCCAATAAACGTATACTTATTTTCATCAAATCCAATATCACCAGTTGAATTAACACAGAAATTCGTAATAAGATTTGTGTCTGAAACTTTATTTGGTTCAATGATAGTACCATGTTCACAGACTTCAACAACAGTCATCTTATTTTCTGTCAACGTTCCTGTTTTATCAGAGCAAATGACGTTAACACAACCGATTGTTTCACACGCTACCATTTTCTTGACCAAAGCATTTTCTTTGCTCATTTTTATGATATTAATGGCCAAACAAATGGCAACCGTTGTTGGCAAACCTTCAGGGACAGAAGCAACAATCAAAACAATGCTTGTAATAAAGGCTTCAGAAATATTAGATAAATTAGCTTCTCCACGGTAAAGATAAAAAGCTGTTTGAATAACAAAAGCTAACATTGCCAAGGAAATGCCCCAAACCGCAATTGTTTTTCCTAATTTTTCTAATTTGGCTTGAAGTGGTGTTTGCGTTTTTTCTGCAAATGAAATTTCGTGAGCTATTTTACCAATCTCAGTATCGTCACCAACTGCAGTCACAACCATTCTTCCAGAACCTTGAGTAACAAAAGTACTAGAATAAACCATATTTTTGCGTTCTGCTAGCGGTGTATCTACATCTTCACAAATGAAATCAGCTTCTTTTTCTATCGCTTCACTTTCTCCTGTTAAAGAAGATTCTTCTATATGGAGATTTGTACTTTCCAATAATCTTCCATCTGCTGGAATTTTCGCACCAGTTTCAACACAAACGATATCTCCGACAACTAAATTTTTCTGATTGATCAAACGAACTTTTCCATTACGGAAAACACGAACCATCACATCATCTTTAATTTTATTCAAAGCCTCAAATGCTTTTGCACTCCTGCCTTCCATAATTAATGAAATAGCTGATGATAAAACGATTGCAACAACAATTCCAACACATTCTATATACTCAGTTTCTTCACCATTTAATCCACGAGCATAATTTACCCCTAAAGCTATTAAAGCTGCAATCTCCAACATTAAAACCATTGGTTCTGTTAAAGATTCAAAAATCTTTTTCAATAAAGATTCTGTTGGTGGCTTAGATAATTCATTCGTTCCATAACGAACAGAGCTATCAACGGCTTGTTCCTCGGACAAACCTTTACTCTCCAAAACATTTAGTTCTTCAAGAACTTCTTGTTTTGTTCTTATGTAAGGCTGCATAATTTAACCCTCTACAATAAAAAAACATTAATTTATTATAAAGGATTGAATATACATAGCAAGAAATATAATTGAAAAAGGGAGATTTAACTCCCCTTTTCTCTATAAGTCTTTTAATCTTGCCAGCGCTTCTTGAACTTTTATAACACCTGATTTTGCTTCTGCCAACCTTACGCGTTGATCAGCAACCACTTTTTCTGGAGCCTTTGAGACAAAAGCCTCGTTATTTAAACGACCTTCTAATCCAGAAATGACCTTATTCAAACCTTCAAGCTCTTTATTCAAACGCTCAGTTTCTTTAGCAACATCAATAAATCCAGCTAAAGGCAATAAAACAGCTGTTGTTCCATATACAACTTGAGCTGCACTTTTTGCATCTTCAGCTTTTGTTGACAATTCAGCACTTTCCAAACGAGCAAGTGTCTTAATTAAAGTATTAAATTGGACCAAACGTTTCGCTTCGACATCATTTGCCCCAGCCAACAACATTTGAATTTTTGTTCCAGGAGCAATATTCATCTCAGTTCTTAAAGAACGAATTGCCCCGACCAAACCAACAACCCAATCCAAATCAGCTTCAGCTTTTTCGTCAACAAATTCAGATAAATCTTCCCATGGAGTAGAAATTAACATTTGTTCATGATTACCTTTTGACCATAATTCTTCTGTTACAAAAGGCATAATTGGATGTAGCATCATCAAGATATGATCTAAAACCCATGCCGCAGTTGCTCGAGTTTCTGCCTTTTTACTTTCATCATCACCGTTAAACAATGGTTTTGCAAATTCCAAATACCAATCGCAGAAAGTTCCCCATGCAAATTGATAACCAGCTTCTGCAGCTTCGTTAAATTTGTATTCATCCATTGCAGTTGCTACCTTATTCATTGCAACTGACGTTTTTGAAATAATCCACTTATTCAACTGTTCTTTCACAGATTTTGGATTAAATCCCTTAATAGCAACACATTGATTCATTTCACAGAATCGAGCAGCATTCCAAATCTTCGTAACAAAATTACGATATCCCTCAACACGAGATTCACTCATACAAACATCACGCCCTTGTGCAGCCATAGCTGATAAAGTAAATCTCAATGCATCGACACCATATTTATCCGCCAAAATCAATGGATCAACTACGTTCCCTTTTGATTTTGACATTTTACGTCCTTGTTCATCACGAACCAATGCATGAATGTAGACTGTTTTAAATGGGACATCATGCATAAAATGCAATCCCAACATTACCATTCTAGCTACCCAGAAAAAGATAATATCAAAAGCTGTTACTAAAACGTTCGTTGGATAATAACGTTTTAATTCTTCCGTTTGATCAGGCCATCCCAACGTTGAGAAAGGCCAAATACCAGAAGAAAACCACGTATCAAAAACGTCTTGATCTTGAACTAAATCAACGTGTTTTCCATAGTATTTATCAGCTTCAGCTTGAGCTAACTCTACGTTTTCCTCAACGAAATAGTGGCCATCTGGACCATACCAAACAGGAATTTGATGTCCCCACCATAATTGACGAGAAACACACCAAGGCTGAATATTTCGCATCCATTCAAAATACGTTTTTTCCCAAGTTTTTGGAACAAATTCCATGCGTCCATCTTCAACAACTTTAATTGCTTCAACCGCCAATTTAGGAGCATCAACAAACCATTGATCAGTTAACCATGGTTCTATAACAACCCCAGAACGATCACCATAAGGAATTGTCATCGGATTTGGTTCTTCCTTTACGTATAGCCCCAAAGCCTTAACGTCAGACAATACTTTTTCACGAGCTTCTGCAGTTGTTAAGCCTTGATATTCTTTTGGAGTATTTTCATTTAAGTGAGCTGTCGAATCCAAGATATTAATCATTGGCAAGTTATGGCGTTTACCAACTTCATAGTCATTAAAATCATGAGCTGGTGTAATTTTTACAGCCCCAGTTCCTTTTGTTGGATCAGCATGTTCATCAGCAACAATTGGAATCGCACGATTACAAATAGGAATGATAACGTTTTTGCCAATTAAATCTTTATAACGTTCATCATCTGCACTTACAGCAACAGCAGTATCACCGAATAATGTCTCTGGACGAGTCGTTGCAATCGTAATAAATCTGTTTGGTTCATTTTCTACAACGTAATTGAAATACCACATTGTTCCAACAGTTTCACGTTGTTCTACTTCCAAATCAGAAATTGCAGTTTCAAGCTTTGGGTCCCAGTTAACTAGCCGTTTTGCACGATAAACCAACCCCTCTTTATACAATGTAACAAATTCTTGACGAACTGCTCGACACAAACCTTCATCCATCGTAAAACGCTCACGAGGCCAATCCAATGAAGCCCCTAAACGACGCAATTGTTTTGTAATTTGTCCACCAGACTTAGCTTTCCATTCCCAAACTTTTTCAATAAATTTTTCACGCCCCAAATCGTGACGAGAAATTCCATCCTTTGCCAACAAACGTTCAACAACCATTTGAGTTGCAATACCAGCATGATCCGTTCCTGGTTGCCACAAAACGTCTTTTCCTTTCATGCGTTGATAACGAATCAATGAATCTTGAATCGTAAAAGTTAACGCATGACCAATATGTAAATTTCCTGTTACATTTGGAGGTGGAATCATAATACAATACGGATCTTTATCACTTTCCGGATGACATGCAAAAGCACCTGACTTTTCCCATTTTTCATAGATATTTGTTTCAACTTCAGCAGGATTATACGTTTTTTCTAACATTAAAAACTCCTCAAAAAAAATCCTCAGATATTATCGGTCTGAGGATATTAAAATTTATTATTTGATATTCAGCCGATCAATAATATGGGCAACTTCTTTTTTAACAACTCGTTCCACTATTGGAGGCAAATTTTTATTCAACCACTCTCGCAACAACGGTTTCAGCGTTTCGCGAACAATAATCTCAATAGTTAATCCACCATGTCCCAATGATAATCTTTCATCATCAGCTATTGATTTTAATGCAGATAGGGAACTTGTTGCAGCTTCAATAGCACTCCCAGACATTAGAGATTCATCATCATTATCAATGGAAGCAACACTTTCATCTTGTTCAGCCATTAAATTTGACAAATCTTCTTCAACCACATCTTCAGCTGGAATAACTGGTACAGGTTTATAATCTTCCTCATCTTCCTCAACAGCCTCAGAAACTGGTTGTTCAATTTTTTCTTCTTTTTTCACTTCAACAACAGGTTCTTCACTTTTCTTATCTTCAGATTTTACCTCAGCAGGTTCCTCTTCAATCACCATTTCCGAAGTTAATTCGACAACTTTCTCTTCTCGACTATCCTCCGTTTCTGGTTCTGGATCTTTAACTTTCGCATGAGGATCTTCAAAATCTTTGACACTAAAAGCTGCTTTTTCTTTATTTTCCTGTGCTTCCTTGGCATCAATCGCATCAACTTTTTCATCTTCTTCAGACAAAATGTTTTTGATAGAGGCCATAATTTGGGCCATTGATTGTGTATCTACCTGTTCTGTCATTAATTACAATCCATTTTCTAACTTTATACCCATTTCATTGCATTGGTGCAAGTCATCAACTTTTATTATTGAGCATCATTAGTTAATTTTTGCTGAACAGGCAAAGAATTTTCATCAATATTTTCAATTTTTTCTTCCACCATCTCTTTTCGTGAAGGAACAACTTCGACCGGAGTTTCAAACAAGTTTAACAAACTTGGTGTCATTGCCCCCATTTGTGCCAATAAATTATAGGTACAATCAATCATATTTTTTTGAGCATTAACCAAAGAAACCTTAGCAGCCTTTAATTCTTGTTCAGCATTTAAAACGTCTAAAGTCGTTCTAGCACCACTTTGTTCTTCACTTTTTACACCTTCAACAGCAATTTCATTTGCTTTTACTTGCTCTTGCAAAGCAATCAAACTATCTTGCACAGAATGATATTTTTGCCAAGCCTCAGTAACATTTCTCTGAACATTTCTTTTTACGTCAATTAAATTTTGCTCACTTTTTTCCTTTATACCCAAAGTTTGCTTAACGGTAGCACTTACTGTTCCTGCCTGGTAAAAGGGAACTGTCAAAACCAATCGAACTGAACCTTCTTCACCACGTTCACGACCTAAATCCCCTATGGATTTATAATTTGAATCATACCCACTACTTCCATGTGGACCAGCACGATAAACATTATATCCAGCTTCCAAATCTAACATTGGAGAATATCCTGCTTTTGCAACGCTTACGTTTGCCTTCGCAGCTTTTAAATTTTCTTCAGCAACAAGAATATTTGGATTAAATTTCAAAGCAATATCAACAGCTTTATTAACATCTGAAAATGCAATTTTTAATTGATCTGGAAGAGTCTCCGTCAATATTGCAATAACAGGTTCAACTAACTCTCTTGGATCTTCCAAATGAACACCGACTATTTCTTCAAAAGCAGCCAAGGCGACCTTCATATCACCTTCCGCTTTAATTAAATCTGATTGAGCACCAGCATATCTTGCATTTGCTTGAGCATCATCCGTTCTTGTCAATTCACCAACTTGAAAACGATCTGACGTATAATCACGCTGACGCTTCAATACTTTTTCATTGTTAATATTTAAATCTAAAACAGCTTGAGCATCTAAAACATCTGTATAAGCAACAACTGCTTTCAACAAAACATCTTGACGAACCTGATTTAATGCTGCTTCTGCAGAACTATATTCTGCCTTTGATTTTTTTAATTCATTGTAAGTGGATAATCCTGAAAAAATTGGTTGTTTTAAAGAAACACCATAATTGACTGGCTTACTATGATTATTCGAATGAATAGGATTTGTTCTGGAATGAGTATGAACGTTGCCATAACTTCCTGTCCCAACAACCGTTGGCTTAAAACCTGACTTTGCTTTATCCATTTCTGCTTTCACAGAATTGACGTAATGTTCTTGAGCTTTAATAGTTGGATTCTCTTGAAATGTTCTTTCCAGTGCTGATTGCAACGTCATTTCTGCAGATGCAGTTCCAGACAACAAAAAAGTTCCTAAAAACAAAACTGATTTTATTAAATTCTTATTCATTTTATCCACCTAGGTTAAAAAACTTACATTATATTTATATGTAAAACTGACAGATATCAAGAAATAGTTGATAAAAAAACAGATTAATTGCCATATTTTTAGTTATCAGATTCTTCTGTATCAATTTTTAAAATTCGAGGAAATGATTTTAAATCTGTTTCAATTGAAAAATTAAGTTCTAAATTCCCTTGTTTTTTTATGTAAATCCCAGCAGTTCCAATATTACTATCTAACGGAAGAGTTACACAAATTAACCGCCCACTATCTGTTAAATAATCTTCAATATGTTCTGGAATTCTTGGAATAATAGAATCGATAAAGATTGCATCAAACAAAGATTGTTTTTTCAAAAAAGTTAAATCCTCAGTATTAAAAAAAGCAACATTATCAATTTGATGTTCTTCCTGAAAATCCTCTGCAAAATAAAATGAATTGATATTTTTTTCAATTCCAACAACCATTTTTGTCATTTTTGCCAAAACAAAAGTTGTATATCCTCCCTGGCAATTTAAATTCAAGACGAAATCATTTTTTGTAAAATGTGCTTTTTCCAACAATTTTCCAAAAATAACTGGTTTTAAAAAGAATTTATAAGAATCAACATATATATGTTGATCCATATAGGCTCTTGGTTGAATACGTTCTGGAACAAAAATCTCTCGTGGAACTGATTTTAAGGCATTTAACACATTCCAATCTGTAACACCCTCGGGAACAATTTGTCTATAAACCATATTTTTCCGAGAAACTCGATAAAATTCTTTCAGGTTGATTGGAGAAAACATCCTATTTAACTTTCTATAAAACGACTTGGTGTCATATTATCACGCTCTTTTTCTTAAATAAAACAAAAAAAAGATCTCTAATTACGAATAATTAGAGATCTCTAGAAATCTTTAAAAAATAAAGATTAATTCAAAGCATCTTTCAATAATTTACCAGCTTTGAATTTTGGAGCTTTAGAAGCTGGGATTTTAATTTCCTTACCTGTACGAGGGTTACGACCTACTGTTGCTTTACGTGTAGCAACAGCAAATGTACCGAAGCCAACCAAACGAACTTCGTCACCAGCTTTCAATGTTGCTTCAATTGCGTCCATTGTAGCTTCTAATGCTTTTTCAGCATCAACTTTTGTTAAACCTGCATTCTTTGCAATTGCTGCAACTAATTCTGCTTTATTCATAATTAAACTCCTCATAAATGAATAATACAAAGGCATTTTAAAAAAATAAAAACAAGTTTGTCAAGCGTAGAAATACTTGTTCTTGCGATTATTTTTCCATTTGAAAAAAAAAGTAAAAAATTTTATTTTTTCTATTGACGAGTTACTTTTATAGGTATATAAATCCATCTTGTCGATTGAGACTATACCGAAAAGGGCCGAATGGCAGAATGGTTATGCAGAGGACTGCAAATCCTTGTATATCGGTTCGATTCCGGTTTCGGCCTCCAAGCTATCATTCCGCGATAGCTCAGCGGTAGAGCAGCCGGCTGTTAACCGGCTGGTCGTAGGTTCGAATCCTACTCGCGGAGCCAATTAAAAACCTAGCGAAAGCTAGGTTTTTTTTTATTTTTTTAAATAATTCAAAAAAAATAAGGCAACTTATTACTTGAATTGCCTTATTTTGAAATAGCTAATTTGTGAAATCAATTTTCCTCTTCAGGTTCTTCATTTATCATCTTATTAGATAACAATCCTGCTTTTTCTCGAATTTTTTGTTCCAATTCATCGGCAACAGTTTGATTTTCTTTCAAGAAAGCACGAGCATTTTCTTTTCCTTGCCAACGTTCTTTTCCGTATGACAACCAAGCACCTGCCTTTTCAATCAATCCAGCTTTTACACCTAAATCAATTAATTCACCTGTTTTAGAAATACCTTCCCCATACATAATATCAAATTCAACTGATCTGAATGGAGGGGCAACTTTATTTTTGACAACTTTTACTGTTGCACTATTTCCAACAACTTCCTCTTTATCTTTAATTTGAGGACCACGACGAATTTCAATACGAACAGAAGCATAAAATTTCAGAGCATTACCACCTGTTGTTGTTTCAGGATTACCAAACATAACGCCGATTTTCATACGCAATTGGTTAATAAAAATAACCAACGTATTAGAACGGGCTACGGAACCTGCCAACTTACGCAAAGCTTGGGACATCAAACGAGCTTGCAATCCGACGTGTGAATCTCCCATCTCCCCTTCTAATTCTGCCTTTGGAACCAAAGCTGCAACAGAATCGACAACTAAAACGTCTATTGCTCCAGAACGAACAAGTGTATCTGCAATTTCCAAAGCTTGTTCCCCTGTATCAGGTTGTGAAATCAAAAGGTTATCAATATCAACACCCAATTTTTTGGCATAAGTAGGATCTAAAGCATGTTCAGCATCAACGTAAGCACACTGCCCCCCGTTTTTCTGAGCTTCAGCAACAACGTGTTGAGCTAACGTCGTTTTACCAGAACTTTCTGGACCATAAACTTCAATAATACGTCCACGAGGAAGTCCACCAATTCCTAATGCAATATCTAACCCTAAAGATCCAGAAGAAATTGTTTGAATTCCTTCTGCATCACTCTGTTGTCCCAAACGCATAACGGCTCCTTTACCAAAGGAACGTTCGATTTGACTTAATGCTGCTTGTAATGCTTTTTCTTTTTCCATTGTTTTCTTATCCACCAAATGTAAATCCTGTTGTTCATCACTCATCTTTTTTGTCCTTCTGTTATTTCATAAATTCAATTTAAAATCAACATTGAACTATATGTACCAAATTTGTTCTCATTTTTCAAGTATAAAAAGAACAAAAATGAAACTTTTTCTGTTTCAAACAAATATATATCAGAAAAAAATACCAAAACTTGTCATATTTTAAGAAAAAGCGACAAAAAATTTCCCTGAAAAATGCTATTAAAATCTTCGGGGCTTTTTACAGCCTTATTAATCAAGGGAAATTTTTAATCATTAAAAGTTATAACGAACATGTGCTTTCAAAGAATGTGATATGAAATCTTTTTTATAATCGCAATCATATTCAGCACGAAATTCAACGTGATCATTTGCCTTATATGAAATACCAGCTCCGGCTTCAATACCAAACTTATCCAAAGAAGCTCCTTCAACGGTATAACTTGATCCATTTTCTAAAGCAACAGTATTTTTTTGTTTTGCTGTTTTGAAATCATAAGAAACTCCTACGCTAAAATCAGCAGAAACAACATCGGAATCAGTTCTACGTAAATCCGTCTCATATGTTACATTTGCCAATGCCGTACCAACGGTACCACTGTATGAATCAACCTTTTGACCAACAGAATCAGTTCTTGCATCAAATTTTGCATTGGTATAGCGAACACCAACTTCTGGATGCCATTGTCCTAAATCATAACCAATATTAATCTGAGCTCCGACTGAACTACCATCATAATTATCTTCGATTTCTTTAATGCCTTTAATCTTCTTATGTTCTTTATATTCATTTGATGTAAAGCCCAAGAATCCACTGACGTAGAAATTATTAGGCTTAACCATACCATACATAAAGAACGTATTTCCATTAACGTCAGTCTTACGATTCAACGTCTTCAAATCTGTTTGTGAATTTGAATACCCAACGCCGAATGCAAACATATCAAGAAATGAGATATCCATACCTGTTGCAAATCCGGTTGTATCCGAAGAGAACCCATCTGGATCATTTTCATTTTTATATTCGTTTGTATTGAAGAAACCTTCTGCCCATACGCCAAAATCAAGTCTATTTTGGAAAGGTTGATATCCTGTATGTTTATATTTCATAGAATCTGCAACAACCGTTCCATTTGATGATGGCTGTAAAATCTTACGCTGATACTTCTTTTCCGGAGTCAAAACAGTTTGTGTTTTTTCTTGTTGATATAAAATGGTATCACGAGAACGAGAATATTTCTTCGGATCTGTAGAATCTAAACGTTCATTATTTTCATACACACCATAGGAATTTTTAAATCTTTCATAACGTTTTGGATCCGAAGATGAAGCTCCATAATACTTTTGATAATTTGGAGCAACCGAAGTTTCTACTTTTCCTGTTGTAGGTGTTACATCTTGATAACGATTATACTTTCTAGCATCATACTTTTGGACGGTAGTCGGTTTTACACGATAATATTCATATTCATTGTTTCGCTTATATTTTTTGATATCACCTAAATCACTACTTCTGTACGAACTTCTAGAATTACCACGATATTTATAGTAATTACCACCTGCATGTCCATAGGCTTTTTTATAACCATAATTTGTTGCTCTTGATCCTAAATTACTCCCCAACCGTTGTAATCTTGAAAAAGCAATATTTGTGATTTGTGATTGGACGTCAATAGATTGCTTCATCGCAGATCCTGTCACATCAGGTGCAACTGTTGTCAAAGCATCACGATATTCCTTGGCACTTCCATATAAAGACAAATCATACAATCGTACCGCAACTGGGTAGAATCTATCTGTTGGTTTGAAAATTTCACTATCTAAAACAGCCCTTGCAACTGCAGCATCATTGTTACTTCCTCCAGACTGATTTACAACTTCTTCCCCTGTTGCAGTCTGAACAATTTTATAACACAAGCCACCTGAACAATTTGTATTTGTCAAATTATAGCGATTATTTGAAACCACTGAAAATTCACCATTAGGAACACCGCCATCAACAACTCGGAATTCCATCCCATCCTTTTTCACACCATATCCGATATTCAAATTTAAAGCTACATTAGGATTAATTGTTACATTTGAAGATTGAATTTGCCCTAAAGCTAGCGATTCTGGATTAATATTCAAATTTAAGGAAGAACCTGGATTAAAGGTAACATTTGTAGCATTTACTTTTTGATACCCACCAATATCCAAAGTTCCATCAATTGTTAGCGTTCCAATTGTATTTGAAGTTCCATTAATTGAAGTCATTCCTGAAGCTATATTCAAGTTTGTAACATCAATTCCATTCTGAAAAACAGTTCTTCCCGTTGACATAATCGTATTAAAGTTAGAAACGTTCTTTACAAAATTTGCAGAATTGTTAAGAACTAACTTAGCAGAATAACTTCCCTCAGCAGATAATTCACCTGCTCCATCTATGTTATTTACCGTCAAAGTCTTACCATCTGCAACAGCTAAATTACCCATAGACAAAGACACGTTTCCGATTGTTCCGTCTTCAACTATTTTTATTTTACCAGAAATAACGTTTAACGTTCCTAATCCACTACCAACGTTCAAATCTGACTCACTTGTATTACCATCAAAAGAAAACGTTCCAGCTCCCTGGACACTCGGAGTTCCTGTTCCTGACAACGTCGATACAGTCAACGTATATCCAGAATTTACTGTAACTGAACTACCTCCGGCAAATGAAATTTCTGAAATATTTGCACTTCGATTAAAAGTAGCATCTGAACTAGACGTTTTTAAATCTAACTTTCCTAATCCATTGATTGGAGCACCAAAACTTGATCCTGAACCACTAACAGCTAAAACACCTGCACCATTAACAACGTTTCTTCCACTTGTTGTCAAAGAACTCAAAGTTAACGTTTTTCCTTCTTCAATATTCAATGTTCCACCGTTACTTGAAGAGAATGTAACATTTCCAAGTGAAATATTCTCTTTGATATTTGCAACAGAACCAATTTCTAAATTACCTGCAAAGTTAGCACCAAAATCAGCAGAACCAGATTGAATAATGAACGTACCTGTACCTGAAGTATCTTCTTGAACGTCTAGTTTATTCGTAATTGTAAGTGTTCCATTAACAATTGTTGAAGATTGATCAATTACTAAAGTTCCAACAGTTCCATTTGAAGCAATTGTTGTACCACCTTGTTCTAAATCTAATTCACCCAAATTATTCAATTGTGACGATAACGTAAAGGAAGAAGCATTAATTTCTAACACACCTAAATTTTCAATTGTGGACTTTAATTCTCCTGAATCCTTTTGCACAGATAAAGTTCCTGCCCCTATAAACTTATGATCAGTCGTTTCATTTGACCAATCTTTTAAATTTAAGGTTCCCCCTTGATTAATCTGAACAACAGAATTCGTATTATTCATATCATAACTTACAAGGGTATTTGTACCATCAAATGTGAATCTAACATCATTATTAGCTGCAGTTAATTTACTTAATCCACCAATTGTTCCATTCCCAAAATGTCCAGAATTAGAAACTATTAACCCTTCTCCGCCATTAGATGAATTCTTTAATTCTCCACTTAAAACATCAATATTTTGAACAGTCAAACCTAACTTTGTCAACTCACTCGCATAAAAATGATTAGTTCCCTCTATTTCTAATGTTCCTTGAGTTACACGAACATTATTTATCTCACCCTGAACAGTCAATATTCCTGACAAAGATTTATCTAGCGTATCTAACACAGGATAAGCATACCCCATAAAATCAGAAACTGCATGTGAATCAAATTGTCCTTCTCCCGCCACTAACGTTCCAGTTCCAACAACAGTACTTGAAGTCATAAATTTTTCAACTTGAAGTGACGCCCCATCTGTAAGACCAATCCCCCCAGAATTTCCATCAGCCGTTATTTTATTAACATTCAATAACGTTCCTGATCCAGAAACTTGTAAACCGATTGTAGTTAAATCTTCAATTTTTCCTGATCTAGAAACAATTAAACCACCATAAGTAATTTCAATTTTATTGAAATCTAAATTTCCCCCACCAGAAATATAGGAAATTTTTCCATAATCTGCTGGAGCTGTTGCTAAATATAAACTCCCTTTTCCAATTAAACTTGATTTCCCAGAAACATTAATTGAGCCCAATGAAAGTGAACTTCCATCATTGATAACAACAGAACCACCATTCGCAGAATCATTAAATGACAATGAACCAAACTTTGTATTTGATGTTGAACCATCCGTTCCAATTGTTAAAGTTCCAGTTCCGATTGAAACCTTTAAAGAAGACGATGAATCTGCTAACAATGTCATATTTGTAGCGTTTAATAATTTTAACGTTCCATCACCTGAAATTGAACCAACGCCTGTTAATTCTGAAGTAGAATCAACCCCTAAAATTCCATTTGTATTGATAACTATTGTCCCATCACCACTTAATCCTGCTGTATCCAATTCACCACCGTCAATGTTTAAAATTGCATTTGCATTGACTGTTAAATTTTGAGCGAAATGTTGACTTGACCAATCTGAAGAAGAAGTTCCTCTTGTATCATGCGTAACCGTCGTCGTTGTTCCATCACCAATAACAAGATTTTCAATGTTATAGGATGCATTTGAAGTGATCTTACCAATTAATTGTAAAGTTCCAGAACCAACCACATTTGTTTCAGTTCCCTTTGCAGCAGCTATCGTTGATGATTTACCAGAAACAACATATTCCCCTTCATCTGTCGTTCCATTAATGGATAACGTTCCATCAATATTCAGCTGAGCACCAGGATAAATATACGCATATTTATCAAAATTTAAAGTAGCTCCTTCTGCAACTTGTAGCACAAAAGATTTCGAAGAAGCTGCCTGTCCCAAAACAAGTTTATGTATTATATTTTCTGATTGAGAGACCTTTAGCAGTCCATCTTCTACACTTACAAGATTAAAACCAGTCAAACCATTTGATAAATTAAAATCTACGGTTCCTCCATTACCAACAACTAAATTAATTGTTTCCGCAATTGAAATAGTTTTTGTTGAATTTTCAACGGAATCTTTAAATTCTAAAACACCTGTTTCCTTGCTAGGATCACTGGTAAAATTAATTGTTCCTTTTCCATTTATCGTTGTCAATTCATTAATTATCGCATCTTTCCTAATGTACAATTGACTATCTTGATTAAATACAACCGTTCCACCTTCAATATCAAAATGGTCTATATACAAATATGCAGTTCCACCTTCATCAGCCTTTGCCAAAGTAAGTTCAGATTTATCAGCCCCATTTGCTTTTAAAGTCAAATTTTCAACTGTTAAATTAGAATTATTTTGAATTTTTGACCCCTCAGCTTCCAAATTAATCAAATTGGCTGCCCCCATAAAAGTGATTGTTCCATAGACATCACTTCCATTTTGACCACTTACTGAAATCGTTCCAAAATCCAAAATACCAAAAGTCGCACTCGCTCCATGTTCTAGTGAAAGAACACCATCACCAATTAGATGAGAATTTGATTTCATAACAAAATCTTCAGAAACTGTCAGATGATGACTTTTATCAACGTTCAAAATTTGTCCTTCTGGAGTTTTAATTCCTAAAATTGTAGCGTCAACATCCGTTGTATCTCCAAAACTAAATTTTTTAACGGTTACATCAGCATTTAAAATCATATTTCCAGAATATAAATTCAATTCCCCTTGGCTTAAATCAATTGAATCTTTAATATCTATGGTTTTAGCTGACTCACTATTTCCCCCAATAAAGGATAAAATTCCCGCAGAAGAATCTGTTATCATAACTTTATTAGTAGAACCGCCTCCATATTGAACGTTATATCCACTAAATTGTAAAATTCCTCCAGCTGCAATATCTAAAGTTCCTGAGTTAATAAAAAGTTTAGTACTTGTTTTCCCAAAACCACCATCAGAATAAAACTTTTGACCGATGAGAGCTTTACCATGTTCTCCAACAACAAATTTTCCCCCATTAATCGTAAAATTACCACTAGCAGATCTTCTTAACAGAATCTCACCTTGTTTTTGAGTAAAATTAAAAGTTCCTGCTTGAATAATTATATTCCCCGGCGTCTGAATTTCACTTTGCCCAATCTCTAAAACATCTAACCCTTTGTAAATTCGTATCCCAGCATCATCCGAATCTGAAAATTTTCCGCTACTACTAAAAACAATATCACCTTTATAATCTTGCGGTGCACTTTGAACTTGTTCAGGTGTATATGTCACTGTGTCACCTATTCTTTCAAAAGAAACTTCTCCTGTCTCATTCGTGACATAACTGTAATATGACCAAAGTTCCTTAAAACTTGAATTAAACTTAATATCTCCAGTGGATGTAATTTCGACATCATTCGTGGCCGTTCGCTCATCAACGTATTGATTCCCTAAGGGTTGGCTTGAAATTTCCAATGTAGCACTTGTATATCCAGGAACAGGCATCAATGCCGTTGAAAGCATTAACAATCCAGCAAATTTCCAATTCTTTTTTATTCGCATAACCTGATTCCTTCTGTCATCCATAGATATACAGTCAGCTTATCTTGATTCATTTAAAAAAAAGTTAATATCACATCAAACTAGGCATATTTTGCCCTTAACAAAAAAACAGGAGAAAATCTCCTGTTTTTCATTTTTACAATTTTAATTCTTTATTCTGCAGCTTGATGGCAACTACAAATTTTTTCCATTGCCAAATCTTGTTTAAAATAACGGCGTTCAGCAAATTCACTTTTTTTACCATAATTATATTCTGACATTGGACGAAAATATCCCATTACCCTTGTCCAAACTTCACAAGGCTGGCGTTCTTCATCTTTTAATAAAATTTCTGTATTATCGTTCATTTTTTTCTTCTATATAAATAATAAAAACTAAATATAGAGAGTTTTCTCTCTTCACTTCCACTATATATTGACAAAACAAAATTATGCAAGCATTTTTTTATAATTATTTTTCAAATTAATAATTCATAAAAAAACAGTCACCTAGCATTTCATTAAATTATTTATTTTTTGCCTGCGATAGATTCTATAACTTGACTAATATGCTTAGCATCTAAGCCTGCTAATTCATATTGTCGTTCAGCTGTTGCCTGTTCTACAAAAACGTCAGGAACCGTTAAACAACGTAATTTAACACCATCTGACAAACCTTCATTTGTCATCCAGTTCATCACCATCGTTCCGAAACCACCAGTAACACCTTCCTCAACAAAAACCAATCCATCATGCTTTTTCACTAATTGACGAATCAAATCTTTATCAAAAGGTTTAGCAAATCGAGCATCAACAACTGTTGGCTCAAAATTTTTATGGTTTTTAACTAAATCTGCAGCATCTAAACAAGCTTTCAATCTTGTTCCCAAAGAAACGACTGCAACCTTTTTTCCTTCGCGCAAAACTCGACCTTTACCAACTTCCAAAGGTTCCACGTTATTTGCCAATTCAACACATTCCCCACTTCCTCTTGGATAACGAACAGCTGAAGGATGATCATTAATTTCTTGCATTGTCAGCAACATTTTTTGCAATTCTTGCTGATCAGATGGAGCCATAACAATCATATTTGGAATCGGACAAAGCATTGCCAAATCAAACACCCCATGATGCGTTGCACCATCATCACCGACAAATCCTGCTCTATCTATACAAAAACGAACTGGTAAATTTTGTAAAGCAACGTCATGCAAAACTTGATCGTATGCTCTTTGTAAAAAACTAGAATACAAGGCAACAAATGGTTTTACCCCTTCACAAGCTAACCCCGCAGCAAAAGTAACAGCATGTTGTTCTGCAATTCCAACGTCAAAAAAACGAGAATTATACATCTGTGAAAAAGCATCTAGTCCCGTTCCACTTGGCATTGCCGCAGTAATTGCAGCAATTGTTGAATCTTGAGCAGCCATCGAAACCAACGTATCCGAAAAAGTTTGTGTAAAAGTTGGATTCTTATTTGTTTTTGGGACAAATTCACCTGTTGTTACATCAAACTTAGAAACTCCATGATATTTTGATGGCTTTTGTTCAGCTGGAGCATAACCTTTTCCCTTTTGTGTAACAACGTGTATTAAAATAGGACATTCTTCTGGAGCATCACGCACGTTCGTCAAAATTGGAATCAGTTGATCAAAACTATGTCCATCGATTGGGCCAACGTAATATAACCCTAACTCCTCGAACAAAGTTCCTCCCGTTACTAACCCTTTAGCATGATGTTCAACCTTCAATGCCATTTTTTTCACAAATTGAGGCAAGCGTTCAGACATTTCCAAAGCAGTCTGACGCAATGACATATATTTTTTAGAAGACAAAATTTGTGATAAATGATGACTTAAAGCTCCCACTGGTTGAGCAATAGACATATCATTGTCATTCAAGATAACAATCATTCTGCGATTTGTATCACCAGCATTATTCAATGCTTCGAATGCCATACCAGCACTCATTGATCCATCACCAATAACGCAAATCACATTATTTTTACGTCCTGTCAAATCACGTCCAGCAGCCATACCAACAGCTGCAGAAACAGACGTAGAACTATGTCCTGCTCCAAATGGATCAAAATCACTTTCTGACCGTTTCGTAAAACCAGACAAGCCACCTTCTTGGCGTAACTTATCAAAACGATCGCGTCTTCCCGTCAACAATTTATGGGTATAACATTGATGTCCCACGTCAAAAATCAATTTATCATCCGGCGTGTTAAAGACGTAATGCAAGGCGATTGTTAATTCAACGACACCAAGACTTGACCCCAAATGTCCCCCCGTTTTTGACACTACGTCAATAATTTTATGACGAATATCCTGAGCCAATTTAGGAAGATCACAAATTGGCAACTGACGCAAATCGACGGGAGAATTTATCTGACTTAATAAATCTGAATACTCAGATTCGTTATCAATCATGATTTACGATCCACAATATAACGTGCTAATTCACGCAAATTGTCTGCACGACCATCAAAACCAGCTAGGCTATCTACAGCTTGCTGAGATAACAATCTTGCTTGTTCTTTTGCTTTTTCTAAACCTAACAAGGAGATAAATGTTGCCTTATGAGCATCCAAATCTTTACGAACTGCCTTTCCAACAACGTTTGCATCGCCTTCAACATCCAAAATATCGTCAGCAATTTGGAAAGCTAATCCAAAGTGACGAGCATAATCACGCAATTTTTGTTGTTGTTCCAAAGATCCTTTGCCCATGACAGCACCAGATTCACAAGCAAAAGAGAACAAACAACCTGTCTTTAATTCTTGTAATCTAATAACATCTGGCAATTTCATTTCTTCTTCTGTTTCTGCCAAAATATCCATCATTTGGCCACCAATCATACCGGTCATTCCGGCAGCTTTTGCCAAACGGTGAATTAATTTACATCTAATTTGAGGTTCAAATAAACATTCATCACTTGAAATGACACCAAAAGCACGTGTCAACAAACCATCTCCCGCTAAAATAGCAGTAGCTTCATCAAATTGTTTATGACAAGTAGGTTGACCACGACGCATATCATCATTATCCATTGCTGGTAAATCATCATGAATCAAAGAATAGCAATGAACCATTTCCAAAGCTGCAGCTACACGCAAAGCGCGTTCTTGTTCAACGTCAAACAATTTTGCACTTTCAAGAACCATAAACGGACGCAAAGCCTTCCCACCAGCCAAAACAGAATATCTCATTGCTTCAACAACGCGCTTTTCCATTCCATTTGGAACTTTTAACAAACGATCTATCGTATTTCTGGTTGCTTTTGCAGTTTCTTTTAATTCTCTAACTAAATCTACCATAAAATTTTACTCCGCTTTAAAAGGTTCTAATCCTATCGCTTGTCCCGCAGTTGAAGTGGTAATTTGTTCCACCTTCAAACGAGCCTCTGCTAATTTTTTTTCACATTGTTTACGCAACAAATTGCCTTGTTCATACATACTGATTGCATCCTCGAGCTTGACTTGTCCATTATCCATCTTGCTCACAATGCTCTCCAACTCATGTAAAGCATCCTCAAAACACAAGGCCTCTATTTCTTCTTTTTTCATTCAAACTTTCCCTATTTTTATTATGGCAAGTAAACACCAAAAAGGAGCCTTTCGTCAAAGTATTTTTTTTATTTTTATCAATAAAATTGTCTTTTTTTAGAAAATCAATCAAAAAACATCAAGGGAAAAATTTCCATTTCAAAAAAGAAGGGGAATCTGTAATTTCAGACTCCCCTTACAATAAAAACGACTACCCTCTAATTATTCTGGTTTCCAACGAGTATATTTTTTCTCTTTTCTATAGCCAGCTTGAGTAACCTTCCGTTCAAAATCATCTATATCAGAATTTTCATCCACTTTTTTATCATTTTCTTTCACTTCAGCTTGAACAGGAGAAGTTTTCTTAACCTCTACGCCATTTGAATTTTCATTTTCTTGAAGGAATTTTTCATGAGGAACTTCCCCAGAAATCACTGCTTCATCCCAAAGATTTCTGCCTGTCAAAACATCAACACCTAATCTAAAATATTCGGCATAACGTTCTTTTAATTTACGCGTTCCTCCTTTATGCAAAGCACACATCAACAAAAATTGAGATATCCCGTTTGACATTAAACCTGCAGGTGTTTTAACAACGACATCTGTTTTTTCACCAGGAAGCATATCTCCCCAAGCCCAAAATGCACAATATGCCAAAATTCCAGCCGGAGCATCTGGACAAGCATTTCCACAATCTAAGCAGATTTTTGCGTTAATTTCATCTGGAGCCAAAATCCAGTTATAAACAGATTTTATTGCTTTTAAAGATTGTTCTTTCTTCACTTCTGGCAATTCAGGAGGGAGAACTGTATGAATCGTATCTAAAGTTTCCTTACGAACGTTCTGAAGTTGAGCTTTTATCTTTTCACACTCTTTAAAAATAGGACTGTTTCTATCAACGTTTCCTTGCTCAATTTCTTCCCTATATTTTTTTCCAGCTAAATCTATCAATTCAAGTGGTGTATACCCGTGAACTTTTTTAAATTCTTGATAAAAAGTATCCATCAATTCATCAGCCATCCCCAACAATTCTGGATCACATTTTGCACGCAATTCCTGAACTTTTTGGTTTAAATTCGCCATATTTTTATCAATTTCACCTTGTTGTTCCGGCGTAATCTTAGGAATTTCAACCTTGGCAAAATCAGGAACTTCTGGCTCGAATGATTTTCCAATATTATCAATATCGACAGTTGGTGCTGGATTTTTTTCCAATTCTTCCATCAAAGATAACGCACATTGATATGCCCACCAAACTACTGCCCGATGATGACCAACGTATCCCATTAATTCTGTAGCACATTTATATCGTCCGGCATCCGCAAAATCCCAAATTACGTCTTCGACTAAATTTTTCTTGTAAAAATCTTTCAAATCAGGACGACACACATATTTTTCAGAATCAACTGCATCTTTCAAATCTTTACATCTCAGCAATGCAAAATGTCTGTTTCGCCATTCTAATTTATCGCTCATTTTATATTTTCCTCGTCCTCTTTTATTCACTAAAAATCATATTTATCACACATATAAATGCTATATTTTTACTGGATTTCCAATCCTTTTGTTTTAACTTCCATCGCACCAGCTTTTGTACGCAATGCTTGAGCCCCAGCATCAGCAGCAGTTGCTTCAGCTGTCGAAGCAATTCCTTTTGTTTCGTTTGCTTTAATTTTGCCTTCAGTTCCATTCACGCCATCTTTTGCTAACTTTCCTTCAGTTTCATTTCCTGAAACCTCAGCTTTATTAACAGTTGTTTCCGTATCCGTAGGTTTTACCTCTCGATCTCCTGTCACATCTTTTTCTTCAAAATTTGTAACCAAATATTTTGTTAAAGCAGAAGTAATAGCACCAACAGCAATAGTCGTCCCAATACCTGTAATTAAAGGCATTACCATTTCTTTAAAAGCATCTTTTGTCTTATCATCCATCGCTTATAACTCCTGCAAATCTTTCATTGTTTCAACGTCTCTTTTTAGCAAAGTTTCTGCTATTTGCCAAATTGCAACACCACCTGCTGCACCAGCAACTACTATAGCAAGAGCTTTTTTCCACCAAGTATTAAGTGTTGCATCTATCCCCACACCTGCAACAGGTGAATATCCCTTTGTACTCATTGCAACTGTTTTCTGAATTTTTTTGGAAATCAAATCAATATCTCCGCTTCCCTTTAACGCAAATTCATTATAATGGATACCTGCCGTTGCTGTACAAATTGTCGTTGCCAAATAAGCAAGAACGGAATAGGATAAGGCGCTATTGATCATATTCATCGATTCAGCATAAGCTTTATTTTGCTTTTTTTCCATAGGAACTGACATGTCAAGAACCATATTAACAATTGGTAAGATAGAAAAAATAATATTTGCAACAGAAATCATTGAACTACATGGATCCTTAAATCTTGTCTCATCCGCCTTGTGATTTCTATCACCTGCCTTAAGTCTATGGTCACTTCCTTCGATAAACAAGCTATTCAACAACGGTAAAACATCATTTGCAATTGCAACTTTATCACCTTGTTTTAAAAGATTTCTGACAATTGTACCATGATCTGCATTTTCTCCATCAACTCCTGCATGTTTACCAGTTATAGTAGAAACATACGTGAGAGCTTGTTCGACCCCCCTAGCTCCTGCCCAAAAACACTGATTTGCATATTCTATCGTAGCATTCGTCGATACCCTAAAATCATGAGTATTGATTCGAGTAACACCAGCTAAAGATGAAATTGACCCTCCCATTCTTTCTGAAATGGAATATTTGATATTTGCACTTAACCCCAAAAAGTCTCCTGAAATAGAAACTCCCGATCTTGGTGTAATTGAAATAGACGAATCATCTGGTGTCGGGTAAGCTGACGCAATTTTTCCAGATTTTAGACAAATTCCCGTATCATCAATAGTAATCGTAGAACGACCACATCTTAAAATAATTCCTGACTTAGCTGACAACATGATCTTTTTATCTGCTCGGATTTGCACGTCCCCCAAAGAAAATCTTGGAAATTCATCTGGAATATCTTGAGGTAAAATTTCTAATCCATTTGTAGCAACGTCACCAGTCGGTGTTGTTGCTTTATCTTTTAATTTTTTCAAATCACTCTGAACACCAGCAAAAATCCCTACGCGAGAAGCATTGATTTCATTATAATTTTGAGCCGTAGTAATAACATCTCCTGAAGATGAAACGTCAATTCTGTCAACACTTGGAAAATCGACTGTTTTACCAGATTTAATCGTATCCTTTTTTTCAGGCCAGTATGTTTTCTGTGTAGAAAATTTAATTTCAGATATACCCTTTTTACTTCGCCCCTTATTTTCCTTAGGAAAAGCATTTGGAGACTTATAGCGTAACATTAAAGCTTCAGAATTTTTAATTTCATTTGCTTCTGTTACATCTGCACTTTCTTCACGAAATTCCATCGTTTCCGTATCTGGCAAATAAGCAATCAAAAAGAATTGATTTCCCTGCTGTGATACTAAAACTTTTTCACCAACGTGTGGCAAACGGAACAACCCATTTTGATTTCCCCCAACAGGCATAGTCAAAATAATTTCGCTTTTACTTGTGGCATCAACATTCTTTTTAGCATAAAAAATATAAAATCCCTTTGCTTGATCCTTAGTAACAATTTTATCGTCTTTACTTGTTTTCACATTTCCATTTGCATCACAAACTATCATCGTTAATATATCAGCCATAA
Source organism: Alphaproteobacteria bacterium (assembly GCA_024413465.1). GTDB lineage: Bacteria > Pseudomonadota > Alphaproteobacteria > CAAGCB01 > CAG-977 > UBA2903. The sequence continues at coordinate 75,324 of JAKSVU010000002.1, read as the reverse complement.
AAAGAACCTTTTCTAAATTAAAATTACTTGTCTACTAGTGTAACGATTTTTATTAAATTTGGTTACAACTTTTTTTGATAAAATCTTAGTATTCAGGACAAGCACCAGATTGTCCTACGACAAAGGCTGAAATTTTTACAGCCTGTTGATGTGCTTCTGCTACCGATTTTCCCTGAATTAAACTTGCTAAAAATGCTCCAGAAAAAGCATCCCCCGCTCCTACAGTATCAACGACTTTTACTTTTGGTGTTGGCATATACAAAATTTCATGAGGCATCAAAATTTTACTGTAAGAACTTCCCCCTGTTAAAATAATCGTTTTAATTTTAAAAGTTCTCATCAACCAAGAACAAAAATCACTTGTTCCTGTATATAATTCTGTTTTTAAAAACTCTAATTCTTCATCATTTATTTTTAAGATATCACACGACTGAAGTAATTCTTCTGTTAAACTTTTTGTATAAAACGGGAAACGCAAATTAACATCAAAAAACTTAATTACATCATCAGAACATAATGATATCAACTTTTTTAAAGAATTGTATGAAGTTTTACTTCTTACTGATAAAGAACCATAACAAACAACCTTTACACCAGATAAAGAGTTTTTCATCTCATTTGATAACTTAATATAATCCCATGCCACGTTAGGAGTAATGGTATACGTCGGTATTCCATTTTCTAATTTAATCTGGACAGTTCCTGTAGGATAATCATTTTTAGTAATAAAATGAGGAACGTTTTTTTGTTGAATTATTTCTAAAATTTCTTGCCCTAAGGCATCATTACCAACTGCACTTACGAGAGCACCGGTACATCCTGATTTAATGGCATGATATACTAAATTAAACGGAGCACCTCCTAACTTTTTACCATCAGGAAGCATATCCCATAATACTTCGCCAAAACTAATAATATCGTACATATTTATGACTAATTAAAATAATCTTTTTTCTTTCTAACATATTCATGTTTTTTTTGAGAAACGGCTAACATCTCTGCATTAAATTCGCCTTTTTTCCATTGTTTTCGACAAGCATATAACTTTTTCCAAACCCATTTCGTTTCAGGCCACCGCTGATGTAACCACAACCATTGTCCAGGTCTTTCTTTTATCCATTTTTCCAAAATATGATGAACGTTATTCATATTTGTAATAATATCTGCATTCATATTTCCAGTATGAATCAGAGAAACTTCTGGTTCTGCAATCACTTTGAAATGAGTTCCATTTTCACGAACAACAAAAACAGGCAAAACAGGTAAATTATATTTCAATGCTAATTTCATCATTGAAGGAGTTGTCATCACTGGAAAACCGAAGAAATCTGATGAAATTCCTGAATTCATTTTTTGATCTATCATTAACGCAAAATGACCACCTTTTCTGACTTCTTCCACGATTTGACGAAAGGTACTTATTCCCTTTGGAACAAGTTTTCCTGGAATTTTATTTCTAAAATAACGAAATGCCCATTCAACGTATGGATTATTTGCCTGTCTAAAAATACGGTGTAAATCAAAATTAAACTTATTCCCTATTATAGAACCGACTTCCCAATTTCCATAATGAGCAGAAAACAACAAACCTGCTTTACCGTCATCACGCATTTTTTCAATCAATTCTGGGTGAACAAATTCTATCCTTTTGTTGTAATGGGAACAAAGCCACCGTAAATGTGGATATTCACAAAAAGTTCGACCAAGATTATCCCACATTTCAACAACAATTTTATCGATTTCAGCCGGCGTTTTATTTGGAAAAACTTTCATCAAATTGTATCTTGCTATCCAAGATAATTTTAACTTAGGACCTAAGGTTCGACCAAGCCATCCCCCAAAAGAAGAAGCTAAATTAAAAGAAATCAATCTTAAAAAAATACAAAAAACAACTGTAAAAAATGCTTGGATAATGTATGTAAATAGATATTGTATGAGCTTTTTCGTGAAGCGTCGTGTTTTTTTCCAACAACGATGTGCAAATCTTTTTCTATTCATTATTTCTAGCAATTACCTGATTAAATTGACCTAATTTTTGGCATAATTCTTCCGGATTATCCCAAACGCAATACGCATCAACGACACGAATTCTATTCCAGTATCTAGGATCAATACGAACAATATCTTTCGAAGTTGTCACTAAAATAGCATCATTTTTGGCAGCATCATTAATTAAATGAATAATATCCATATCAGTATAAAAATAATGATCTGAAAATGATTTTGTTTTAACAAGATTACATCTAGCTTCTTGCAACATTGTAAAAAACTTTGCAGGCATACCAATTCCAGCAAACGCGTATATTTTTTGTTGACTGATTTGGCGTAAAGTAGTTGGACTTTGTTCAATATGAACACTTATAATAGGAAGATCTGGGAAATTTTTAGATAAATATCCTTTTATTTTTGATTGATCTTGACCGACAATAATACACGCATGTGCCCGCTTTAAACCATTTTCAACTTTTTCACGCAAAGGACCTGCAGGAAAAACGCATCCGTTCCCTATCCCCATTTTTCCATCAAAAACGACAAAAGATAAATCTTTTTTCAAATATGGATTTTGAAAACCATCATCCATAATAATCACGTCGGCCCCTAAATTTTCAGCCAACTTTGCACCTTTTATCCTATCTCCACTGATAACGACTGGAGCAACCTGAGCTAACAATTGAGGTTCATCCCCCGTATCCAAAGCTGTGTGTTTTGTAATATCAACAACACCTGATTTTATTTTTCCGCCATAACCACGAGTAAGGAAACAAGGTTTTTTCCCATTCATTTTAAAATATTCTGCAATAGAAATGGCTAAAGGTGTCTTGCCAACACCACCCATTACAACGTTACCAATACAAATCACAGGTAATTTAGATTCATACTGTTTTACATGGAAGGATCGCATTCTTCCAAGAAGCGAATACACACAAGAAAATGGACTCAATATTTTTGAATAAAAACTATCTTCTATCATCCAAAAATCAGGTGACTTTATCGGCATCTTCATACGTCCTTTTACTCAAAAAAAGTTGCAACAGCATTAACCAATTTATCTAAAACACCTTCCTGAGCCAATGCAAACTTTAATGCATTATCCTGTTTAGTATTTAACAAATCAGGATTTGAAAACAAATTCGTAACTTGCATCCCTAATTGTTCGGCACTTTCTACTTCAATCAAAGCATCTGCGTCTTTTGCAAGAGCAACTATTTCACGGAAGTTCATCATATATTTACCAGACAAAACGGCTTTTTTCAATCGAGCTGGTTCAATAATATTCTGCCCACCGAATTCAATCAGAGATCCTCCGACGAAAGCAACTGATCCTAAACGATAAACTAATCCCATTTCACCAATTGTATCTGAAATATAAACGTTAACTCGTTCAGTTACCTTTTCTCCACGGGAACGAACAGCAACAACCATTCCTGCTTGTTTAAATATATTTTCAACTTCCTTTGAACGGACAGGATGACGAGGAGCAACAATTAACAAAGCATTTTCATGTTGTTTTAAAACGGATAAATGTGCCTCTGCAATCTGTTCTTCCTCTCCGGAATGTGTACTTGCTGCAACCCAAACAGGACGATTTCCAACTTCATGAACCATTTTTGATAATTCATCGCCATCAACGGACAATTCTCCACCTGCAAACTTTATGTTGCCAACACAATCCGTATCTTTTGCCCCTAAAACAGACAATCTGCGCGCATCTTCTTTTGTTTGTCCAAAAGATTTAGTAAAAAGAGATTGAATCTGTTGAGAAACTTTTGAATATTTTTGCCAACACTTAAACGATTTATCTGAAATTCGACCATTTATCAAAATCAATGGAATATTTCGCTGATGAATTGCATTTAACAAATTGGGCCAAAATTCAGATTCAATCCAAAAAACTGCATCTGGTGCCCAATGATCAACAAACCGTTCAACTTCTTTCGGACAATCTATTGGAATATATTGGTGAAATGCTGTGCCTGACAATCTTTTAGCCATCAAGCCTGCTGATGTCACGGTTCCACTTGTCACCATAATATTTAATTTAGGATAAGTTTCTTGAATCTTTTTAATCAAAGGTAAAACTGACAATGTTTCACCGACACTTGCACCATGTATCCAAATCAGTTTTCCCAAAGGACGATTTTTTTCGCAAATACCCAAGCGTTCTCCAAAACGATTTAAATCTTCTTTGCCTTTAATTTTTCGCAAAGCCATATACACCCCTAAAAAAGGTCTGCATATTTGAGTAATTACACGATAAATTGATAAATAATTCATTCTGTCCTCTGATAAAAAGGTGACTTTTCTAAGTTAACTGCTTTATCACATTCTGTTGTTAAGTCCAACAATTCTTTTTCTAGTTTTTTACGCCATTCTTCCTGTTGTTCAGGGGTTAAGTGAAGTGGAATATAAATAGGAGTACTATGTTTCACAACAATTGAATTAAATGGATATGGAAATAAAAATTTATCCCACGTTTTTAAAAATGCCCCTCTTTTTGCCGAAAATGACATCAAAACAATGGGATTTCCTGTTTCACTTGCTAAAGAAATCAGACCTTTTGTCATTGTATAACCCGGTTTTCTGCTATCTGGTGTCATAGCCATCAAAACATTTTCATTTTTCATCAAATGAACAATTGCTACAGCAGCACCAACTCCCCCTTGTTTTCTTTTTAAAGAATGAGAATCTTTTTTAGCACGAGACCCATCAATTGTTTTTGTTTTAAACCAACGCATTGCAGAGGCAATCGCCCTTCCGTCACGATGTTTAGAAATCAAAACGTATGGTTTAAATTTCGAATTTTGTTTTAAGTAAGAAAATGGAGCGCCTATAAAACGACCATGCCAAAAAGACATAAAAAAGGATATTTTTTTTTCAATCAGCTCTGTTGGATAGGGATCAACACGAACCCGTGACGTTAAAATTACCAACCAAACGTATAAAAAAAACAGGAATCCTATGAATTCTTGCACAATCCACGTATTTCCTATCCATTTTATCATACTTTATCCCTATAAAAATTGTCTGATGGAACAAACTTCACAAATCGAATCTCTAACTTGTATATTTCCATAAAAATATAGCATTGTAAACTAGTTACAACAGATTATTTTTAACATCTTGTGAAACTATATTGAAAAAAGGATAAAATTTATTCTCCTTTTTTTACAATATGTTAAAAATCATATCTTACAGAAACAGTTCCTGTATGATTTTCATAATGCTGTCTAAACTCACCTGAGTAATCTAAGGATACATTCCATTTCTTCGCTATTTTTGTATCAACACCAGCTGATACTTCCGTTCCAAAACGTTTCAATCTTCCATCCTCACTCATAAACTTAGCTCCAGCTGATGACACTGTCACTTTATTATTTTCTGATTTGATATCATAAATAACACCTACAGATGCCTTTGCTTTAAATTGTTGACCTTTCACTTTATAAACACCTTGCCATCCCACTTGTGCTACAGCTGTCAACGTATCTGCATTTTTTGATTTTATTCTTGTATCTTCTTCTCGATATGAATCTTGTTCAACTCTCACATAACGCAAACCACCTGCTGGTGTTATTTTTCCAGCCTTTGACTTGAATTCATAGCCTGACATTACGTCTGCTGAATAAAATTTCGATTTAATCTTTTTATCACTTTTCTTAGGTTCCGCTTTACTTAAACCAAAACCTAACGTTCCATTTATAAACCAGCTGTTCGGTTGATATTGTCCATACGTATAAAAACCATGTGTATCTATATCTGATTTTACACCTTGGGATTTCATATTCGAATTTGTATAAGCATATGCAAAACCTACAATCATATCTTCTACAAATTCAGCATCACCGCCAATAACAACACCTTCTGAATGGCCTTTAAATCCTGTTGACGATGCTGTTTTATCACGATTAACGTGGCTATAAATACCTTGTACCCATAAACCATATGTTACAATATCATCATCACCACCACTTCGCCCCTTTTTACCTTTTTTCAATGATGATTGATTTGGAGCTTTCCCTAACTGTGTCAAACGTCCTTTTATCGAAGATTTTACAGCATTATTAGCAGAATTAATTGTATTATTTATATTTGAAACAACCCCCTGAACTGTTCCAACAACATCTTTTTGTAGGGGAATTGGTCCCGGTGGAGGTGGAATAGGTATTGTTTTTTTTGTAAATGTGAATTTACCAGTAGAAGGATCATATGAAACATCATACATATTTCCTCCAGAAGTAATTGTTGTAACACTTGATGATACATTATCAAATAAATCTGAATTACTTGAAATAGCATCTGTAGTTAATAAATCTTCAGTTAAAGCATTTAATATCTCAATATTAACAACTTTAAAACTGTAATTACCTTCAATATTATTAGCATTTATTGTATCAAGTTCGGAACTGCTTGATCCATAAATATCAAAAGATAAATTTACATTAGTATTAAGAGTTAAATTTGTTACTTCCAATGAATTGATTGTATTGCTAATTAAACTCAATGAGCCACCAGAAATATTCAACTTTTCTTGGACAAAATTACCTTTTATATTGACAGAGCCTCCGTATATATTTGTAGTTTCAATTTTTGGTTTCGGAGATGGCGATGGGAAATTATCTACATTTGAAACTGTATATAGATTTACTATTCCTCCGTAGACTTTTGTTCCATCACCATTAATATTCAATATACCAAGATTATTAACACTATCGATTTCATAGGCTGTAATTCCGATTGGAGCACTACCTGTAAATGTAATACTAGAACCTTCATTTGCATATACTCCTACAACCCCATCCCTATTATTATAAATAGCACCACCTTTTCCAGTAGAAGTTTTTACGTAGTTTCCCTCAAATTTAAAATCTCCACTGTCAGCTATAATATTTACATTTCCAATATTATAAATCGCACCACCATTTTCTGCTGAGTTATGATAAAAATCTCCCGTAATATCCATAGAACTATCTGAAGTATTATAAATAGCACCACCTTTAGAAGCTTTATTATTACTAAATAACCCTTTGCTACTTATCTTTCCTTCAGCATCATTATAAATAGCACCACCTGACTCCCCATCTGCAATATTATTATCAAAATTACCTACTATGCTAATGGTCTTTCCTTCATTATAAACTGCCCCTACAATCCCATCTGAAACAAAATCATTTAAGGAAATATTCTCAATATTACCATTATTTTTAAAATAAAAACCGGAGTACTGATTATCACCACTTAATATGATATTATCCCCAACACCAACCAGGGATTTTTCTTTTGAAATCGTCAAACTATCTTCAAATGTAATATTATTATGAACATTTATTGTCGTCGAGGTACTTTGAATAGCACTTTCTAAGTCTAACCAATCATAAACATCTTCACTTTTATTAGCAGCCAATGCAGATTTGGTAATCCCTAGAGCCATACTCATTAATAAACAAGGTTCAAGTATGATATTTTTTATTAATTTTTTTGAGGTTGTTTTAGCTAAACACATAAGAATAAAATTCTATAAATTAAAGATTGGATTTTTTTGGAGTATATATACCTTTTTTCACCATTTTTCAATAAAATTCCTTGACCAACCAAGCTCCTAAAAAATTTGAAATAATTCCAAATTTTTTTATAGACTTTTTAATTTTAAAGCATTACCATTTTTTTATGTTTAGCTTTTTAAGGAGTTTACTATGACTGAAAATCAACAAACTCTCGATAAAAAAAACACATCTAAATCAGAAAATGATTTAGAGGGATCTAGTTCGCAAATTGTAGAATTATCCGAAGATCAAATGAAAGATATTATTGGTGGTACAAACAATGGTTATATCATTTATAATGATAAAGGGGCTCCCGTAAACATTGGTTCTTTACCATTAAGTTAAACCTATCCTAAATTTTAATTGTTATTCACAGAAAAAATGATTAAACTCGTCATAAGATTAATTTATGGGGATTGTTTATGAAAAAATTTGGGACTTATCTGTGCTTAATTTTATTTTTATTCGCTTGTTCAAAACAAAAAGAAAATTCCTCTGAACAAATTTTAAAACCAACTTCCACACTTGGATATCTCGATTTATCAGCAAATTATCTTTTAAATCAACAAAATGAAAATGGTTTTTTCAATTATGAATATGATTTCATTTCAGGAACAAACACCCCTTGGGATAACATTATTCACCAAACGAAAACAACTTACGTTCTCACTCAATATTATGCTTTTTTGAAAAAAGAAAATATCCACTCCATCCATACAAAACAAATTTTGTCAGCTATTCGCACCTCATTAGATAGTATCAAAAAGAATTCTCTTCAAATTTCTAATCAGGGTGGAAAACTATTTTCCTTCTATTATCGTAAAAACAACACACCTGATTTGAATATTGAAGATACTGATCAATTCCGTGAAGAACGAATTAATGCCGAAATTAAAGCAACAGCTTTTGCTTTATTAGCAGAATTGACGTATTGGGAAACAACAAATTTAAATGATTACGAAGATATTCGCTTATCTTGGTTAAAAGCTTTGTTATACTACGCTCAATCCACAGAGAACTTAGATGACACTTCTCCAGTGATTTGGCAAGCCTTAGCAACTTACCATACCTTATTACCGGAAAACAAAGATATTCAGGATATGGTAGAAAAATATACAAATCTCTTTTTAAATCGAAAATTTAATTTAGAAAGAACTGAAGATTTATTAGCAATTTTAAAAGCTATTCAACAAGACCCTCTTTACCAAATAAAACCTGAAATTTCTAAAATTTTGACAAATTATATTTCTAATTTTTTAGAAAAAACTCAGCATGATTCAACAACAAACAGTTGCGATTTATCTGTATCTCTCATTGAAATGAATAATGTTTTAAAATATTCAACTTTACCTAACCAAGACAGACTAAATAGAGCTATTCTTGCTCGTGCTCAAATGGAATTTTACAACGCTCTTAAATTTGTTATTTTACCAGAGCAAAAATGGATAACTCTCGGTCCCGGCAGAACTTTAAATTCAACTGACTTTAAACGCCATACTGGAGCTGTTTTAGAAGGAACTTTTTCACCTAAAACAAACCTATACTTATCCTCAACATTTATTGAAGCTGGATTAAATTTCACAAAAGAAGATTTACAAGAATATCGTGATAGTGCTGAATAATTATTCTTCTTTATAAACAGAAATACGTTTTCCCTGGTACAACAAGTGGTCTTTTACGTCACTTGGGGCTTCTACGATATCAATCACTTCTTGAATAGCTAGCGCATACTTAGGTAACAATAAAACAGTTTGAGCGTATGGAAAATTCTTTCGTTTACAACTATCTTTCATCAGTATTTTCTTATTTTCAAAAATAAAGATAGGTTCTTCTGTTTCACCATCAATTTGAACACCATTAAACGTTTCAATTTTTTGAATTAAATCAACTGTAATCGCACCATAAGTATGTGGATCTGCACGATAAATTAAGAATGATTTTGTTGGTAAATTCGTCTTTTTCTCTTGAGATTTCTTCGGAATAAGTTTTTCGCCACCAAATGAATTGAGTGGACATAGTGTCAATAAAAATGACATATCTACCCACAACGTTTTTAAAGTATGTTCCAATGTCAAAATTGGTAAGAAATACGGATTTTCTTTATCAAATTCTCGTTCAATAAATCCTGCAAATTCTTCTGGTTCATCAATATGTTCAACTGGGAATAAAAATGTAAAAACCCCTGCCTGCAAAATCATTCCAAATTGTTGTTTTTCTAAATCTAATCCAGGAATAATCATCACAGGAATTTGTTGAGATTTCCAATTATAAAGTTTGTTATTTTGGGTAAATTCCCCCTTCTTAATAGCAAAAGTCTCAACAACCATATTTAATGGAACCGCAAATGATTGCCCCATTGTTTCAAATAATAAGACACGATCTGAAATATACTGTACTGGAACAGAGAATGAATAGACTAATCCATTTTCAAAATTCGCTTTTATTGTTCCCCCTGCTCGTTCAAGATAACTTGCACATTCCAACAATCCTCGAGAGTGGGTATTAAATGTCAACTTATGATAGAACAACAACTGTAAAATTTGTTCTGCTGACAACTCATTTGCTCTATCTTCAAGCAAAATACCTGATTCAACAGCAGCACTCCGAATTTTTTCAAATGGGAAGGTTGGTGAATTATCATGATAAGATATATTTAAAAAACTGCCCTCTTTCTGAACAGCCACAGTAATATTAACAACGTCATTTTGATTTTCCGATATTAAAAATTTAAACGAATTATCGATAAGTGCCGAAAATATATTTTGCAAAGCAAAAAAAGCATCTTGATCAACACAAATTTCCGGCACATCTAGATCAAGTGTAAAAACCTTTGAATATTCTTTAGCTTTTTTACGAACAAGCCTATCTATGTAATGTTTTATCAAAACAAGAGGTTTTGATCTGATTTTTCTGATAAAATTAAAAAATGAAACACTTGTTGGCAAAGCAGGCTGATTAATCTGATGTTCAAGTAAACCAATGAAACCATTTTGCACAACTTTAACATCAAAAGGCCATCCTGCAGCAGAAATTTCTAAATGACTTTTTTCATTTAATAACTTCTGGTCTTCTAATTCATCTTCCGTTTTTTCTAAATTTTCTGTTTTATTTGCCAATTCATCTTTTAATAATTCAATTTGGCGTTTTACTTCATTACATTCCAATTCTAATTCAGATTTTTCTTGAACTATTTTTTCTAAAGTTTCCTTAGCGACCGCAAAATTTGATAGAGTATCATCAAAATCTGTTTTTAACCCTTTGTTTTCAGAAATAGTTTTATCATTTTCTTCCTGCAAATGAGAATAATGTAATTGTAACGATTGTAAATTATTTTCGCTATCACGCAAAGATTGTTTTGTTTGTTGCAATTCACTTCTTAAATCTTTTTCAAGACGTTGAGACATATCAGTTTTTTGTAAAACTTCCTCTTCCAAACGACATAGATTTTCTGTCATTTCACGCAACGATTTATTTTTCGTTTCTAATAATTGTCGTGTTTCTTCTTGCTGTCTTTCACGTTCCTGTAATTGATTTGACATACGTTCAACATCAACAACATACGAAGCTAGCCTATCTTCTAAAGCAAAAATTTGCTGATCTTTTTTTTGCAATAAATATTCGAATTCTTCTTTTTTATTTTCTAATTGTTTTACGTTACTACTTAATTCTTTTATGTTTTTATCTTTATCTTCAACGTTTTTTTTCAAATCGGATATACTCTTTTTTTCAATATCCAAAACGCTTTCTTGTTCCTCTAATTGCAACTGTCGTTTATCCAACTCAGACATTTTTTCGCTAAGATCAGCTTGTATTGTGACATTATGTTTTTCACCTTCAAAAATTTTATTTTCCCGTTTTCTTAAACTTTCTTCTTGTTCAAATAAAATTTGCGACCAATGAACTAATTGTTCTTCTCTGTCATCTAAAGATTTTTCTTGTTGTACAATTTTTTTCTCTTTTGCTGTTAACATTTGAACAGTTTGCATCACGTTTCCAGAAGAAACTTGCTCTTTGATCTCTTTTTTTTCAATTAAATCATCATCTGTTTCTCGTGGCTCTCTTTTCAAATTAAGAGCTGACGTATAAATTTTTCTGATGCGTTGCAACTTCATTAAAATACGAGGCAATACGTCAATTTGCTTCGTTTTATTTTGATATTGTTTTATTTCATCTAATGCAACTGTTGACAATCGATACGTTCTTTGGAAATCTGCAAAATGAGAAATTGATCGAACAAAAGAAAAGAACGAAAACAACATTTCCCAGGAATCTTTATTCGTAGGATCGACAGTTAAAGTCTCTAAATGTTTATCTAATTCAGAAAACTTTTTTTTCATTTCCTCCAAAAAAGGTTCAACAAGTTCGTTCATAAGTTATCCTTTAAAACAAATTTGAATTTCTGTTTCCGTTTTATCGATTTGAGAATACCAATGGTATTGGTCCAAAATCGCTTTTACGAAATAAGCTCCCGTCAATCTTGGCGTCAATTCTACATCTTTTCCCGCGAAAACATTTTCCAAACCATCTTCTGTTTTGATTTTCTTTCCAACTCCGCGAAGAATTATATTTTTCATTCCCGCAGTTGCTTCAATTGTTATTTCTCCCCCAAACATCATCGACTCGGCAACGATTTGAATGGCTATTAAAATGATTCTAAAATTGAACAAAGGCAAATCTTCATCTACTTTCCAATTTAATTTAAATGTAGATGATTTATTCTCTATTGAATGGACGTAATTTTCTGCAAGTTGCTTCGTTCCCAACAAGTCTGATAAAGGACCATCATTTCCAAATGCAGCTCTAAAAAAACGCAATCTTGCTAATAAAATTTCAGCGTTATTTGTTGCAAGATTCAAGGTTTCTTCGTCACATCCCCCTAATTCTCCCAACAAACTTAAACTATTTGCAACTGCTCCAATCACTCCTGCCAAATCATGACTAAAACGAGTTACAGCTGATTTTGAAAAACTTAAATCATTATCAATCACGAAAAAAAATCCTTTTAAATAATTTCAATATCTATTTAAATGTTATATTATAAGATAGTTAAACAAAACTTTATAACGGGAACTATTTTATGGCGAATATTACAAGTGTTTCAAATGGACTTGTTTCGACACCATCGAAACAGCTTGTTATCCGTCCTTCTACAAGGGAAGTAGAAAAACAACCACAACAAAACACTCACCGTGTAGAGGCTCCTTTTGCTGGGCTTTCTACAGATGAATATGTGGAAATAGATGGTCGAAAATTATTTTTTAGCGCCCCTCGTGGCACATACTTAGATATATGGGTATAAAAAATGTTTAGTAAAAAATCTTCTGCCCAACGTGGTGCATCAATGATTGAAGTTCTAGGCGTTCTTTCCGTTGTTGGAATGATTAGCGTTGGATTAATGTCTGGCATCAATGCAATGTATAGCCAAGTAAAAGTTTCTTTAACTAGAACTCAAATAACTAGAATTGTAAAAAATGCACGCAATGTTTTAACGGTTATTGATGATGTTGCAAGTTCTACTTACGAAACTGTTGATGGGGTGAATTTTTTTAAATCAGACCAACTCGTAAAATTAGAGATTGTTGATCCAACGGACGTAAATGGGGATAGCGTTGCTTCTCCTTATGGTGGACCTATAAAAATTGGATATTACGTTGATGCCACCTCTCAAGAAAAAAGATTAGTCATTACGTTCCAAGATATGCCTAAAAAACCATGTACAGACGTTTTAAAAATTGATTGGGGTGATGACTCCTCCTCCGGATTAACAAAGATTGTTGTTCAAGATGGATATGCAGCAACAACGCTCGCTGAATACGTTTGGAAATATCAACTCTACAATGCGGATGGAAGTTTAAAAACGTTAAGTGAAAACCAACACTACCTTCCTGTCGAATATGATACGTTATTTTCAACCTGCACTTCGACAACTGTTAAAGGTGCTGATATTCGTTGGGAATATTCTCTTTAGTTCTTATGAACAAACGGTATTTTTATAACCTTTAATTCTGTATTTGTTTGAAAATCTGTCAATTTTAGTTCGATATAATATTCTTTCCGCTTTGTCTTATTCAACAAGGTAGCTGTTCTTTCAGTTAATCTTCCCGCTAAAACAAAATCGATATCCTTTTTGTTTCCTTTTACAATATTCACCTTTGATTTAAGAGATGAACGTATATTTTTTACAAAAGCATCGACATCAAAATTATAAAAACTTTCATTTATGATTCGGCCAAACATCAAATTATATTTCTTCTCTGAAACATTTTCCAAGACACCAGATTGTAGAATTTGATCTGTAATACTTTTACCCGCTCTCTTGTAATCAGAACTTGAGTAAACAATTGTATTCTCCAAACTATTTCCATTTTCTTGATTATCTGCAAAGCAAGACCAAGAAAAAAACATTGATAGTAAGAAAAAAAACAATCCTTTTTTCATATTTTATCTACGACGAATGATAATTTCTGAAGTATCTTCTTCATTTGAAGATTCAGAACTTTCGTTATCTTCAGATAAATCATGCAAAATTCCTGTAGATTCATTTTGTTCTTCACCATTCAAATTTTCTTCACTTTCTTCAATGACATTTTCACCAATAGAATTCTTTTTAAAAATTGTTGATTTTCTGTTTTCTTCTTCTATCGCTTTTTGTTCGGCTTCAGCTTTTAGACGAGCAGCTTCTTCGGCTTTTAAACGAGCTTCCTCTTCAGCTTTCAGACGAGCTTCTTCTTCCAAACGCGTTTTTTCAGCTTCTTGTGCTTGTTTCATATCGTCTAAAATCTTATCGACAACAGCTTCACTTGCTTTTATTTTTTGATAAATGAAATCAGCATCTGTTAACTTAATTTTCAAAGCAACGACGTCCGTTACTTTTTTAAGACTATCATTTAACTTTCTTAAATCAGTTAAATTTTTTCCAACGTTTTCTACTTCACCTTCAATAACTTTATTATCTGAATATTTAACTTTATAAGTATTCAATTTTTGCAAAACTTCATTTGATTCCAAAATGTATTTTGTATAAATCTTATCTTTTATTCCTAATCCCAAAGCAGTATCAAAGGTTTCATTTATCTTTTGCTCACGATTAACAACCACAGAATTTTTGCGTCTTTCTAAACTAGATACGTGACCATTATCTATTTTTTCTTGCCCCAAAATTTCACGAATCATAATCTGTAAATCAGCAATATCCTTTGCCATCGATGTCAAATCCTTATAATAAACTTGAACACGATAAGCATCCTTATAATCTTCCAATTCTGCTAATTTTACAGAGGCATCTTGAGCTGCATTTGACACAACTGTATCAATCGCCATGATTTTTTCGCGTCTATCATTTAATTCTTTAGCTATCTTTTCTTCTTCAGCTTTACGCAAATCCTCTTTTTGCTTTTCTTCTTTTGCGATACGTTCCGAATTTTCAGCAAAAACAGCCTTCAAAAATTCTCCCATATTATCTTTAACTGTTAAATTTTGCTTTGATGTTTTGTCCAATGAAATAATGTAAATAGGCAACTTATCGTTATTAAAAATAAAATTTAAAGATGATGAAAAAGTTCCTGTTGGCATATTAAACTTGATAGAACCTAAAGTTATTTTATCCTTATTATAAATTCCCTGCAATTCTGTAGAAATCCATCCCCCTTTATGAACGTTAAACTTAGCAGAAACTTTACTTAAATTTGTTCTTCCAAGACTACTTGTTTTAATAAATTCGTCCTTATTTTCTGGTTTTAAATATTTTGATTTATTGGATAAATCTGTATATTGGAAACCTTTTAAGACAACAGAATCAAACGTAATTTCTGTTTTTCCTGTCATTGTTTGAATAATATCATAAAGACTACTTCCAAATCCTTCTGTTTTTATCTTTATCGCCCCTTGAGACATAAAGAATAAATCCATTCTATCATTATTGAAAAATGGTGTATTTATAGACACACTCGACAAAGATAAATCAGTTGCCAATCTATGTATTCCATTTCCATACCCCATTACGATTGAACCTACTAATGGACTTTCATCTAATACAGCCTTTTGAATTTCAAGCTTCATCCCATTCGGATTTGTCAAAAAAGAAAAATCTGCATTTTTCAAGAAGCCGCCACCTAACAAAACTCTGTCAGCATGAATATTAATCTTAGATTCATATCCACTCAAAAAACTTGTATCAATAACCGTTCTTGGGAAAACAAGATTATCTAGACCTTCAAACAGACCATCTTTTTCAAAAAACTTCTTATTTAAATCTGTAACTTCATTTCCCGTAACATTAAACAGATTCAAACGAGGAGCTAAACTTAATAATGGGAATTGACCATTTGTTGACAAATCAAGATTTAAAACTGGCAATTGCCCTGTTTGATCAATCAGCAAAGATCCAGTAAAGGGTTGCTTTGCGATTTCTGCAACAAAATTTGGCATTTTAATTTGTTTTGCCTCAATCATCATTGTCCCATGCAATGATAAATTTCCAGGATTTGCAGAAACTGGTCTATACTTATTTGTAAACAAAGCTACAAAACGCCTAAAATTTTCATGAGAAGCATCGATATCCAACGTTGACAAATATTCAGTTCCAACTCTTTTTGCTTTTCCCTTGGCACTAATTTTCAAAACATCATTTGAAAATCTTGTTTCGAAATCGAATAAATCAATATTTCACGAAAATTCTCCGGTCATTTTCATCAAATCGTTTTTCATCAAATCTGCAGGAACAGATATTCCCAATTGATCAACTGCAACTGAAAGTTTTTTAGCAGCAACAGAAACATTTAGATCTGAAAACTCTGGATTTGCTCCGAAACGAGAAATTTCACCTGATAAATCTAAATCCACTCCCCAAACATCTTGAGCTTTAAACGTTTCAATAATTGTTTTTCCATGATCTAATGCAAAAGAAAGTTCAATATTTTTCGCTTTTATATCTGACCAATTAATCTGTTCTGCATAAAGTTGCATATTGACTTTTTGATCTGTAAATGGCTGTAGGTAATCAGATAAAATTTTTAATTTATCATATAAATCTTTTTTCTTTATGCCGACCCAAGCTTCATTAAACTTCTGATTCGTTTCGGGAGCATACATTGAAAAATCAATTCCATTTACTTCAACAGAAACGTTCGCATTATCTCCAAACAAAACGTATGCATTTGATTTTGTTTTAATTTTATCCAATTCGAGTGAAAGGCTTGATAAATTTAAAAGCTTTTGGTTAATTGATAATTTGGCATCAACATCTATATTTCTATAGGCGTTTGGAGGCAGTTCATCTGATAATTGCACCCCAGCCCATTTCAAAGTTGAGCCAAAGGTCTCTCCTTTAATTTTTAAATCTGTATCAAAAGAAGGTATATCTGCCAATTTTACTTTACCAACACCTTCGACACGTGTATCACCAGGCAATTGAGCTTTATAAGTAACATCAACTTCATTCAATTTTCCAGACTTGGCTGTCAATCTCATTTGTTTAATCTTATCTTCGCCATAGTTGGCTTGATCAAACATTATATCAAAATCAACACGATTTGCAGAATCTCGCAATCCTTTTTGTTGTCCGAAAACATTAAATATCTTAACTATATTTTTGACAACAGGATCCATCGCAAATTTAGAAAAGACAATAGTTCCTTCATAGTTTTTAGGTAAAAAGTTTTCAGAAACTTTAACCAAAATACCTGTATCTTCATCGATATCTACTTGAACACTTGGGTTAGCAGGATCACGGATATAAATTTTATCTCCATCATTTTGTTCTTCTGCTTTTTTCTGTTCGTCTTTTCGACGCAATAAAACAGCTTCTTCTTGCGTCAACGTCGTAATTTTCATTTTACCAGAAGCTGCAGTATCACTTCCGTATTTAAAGACTAAATCTGTAATTGTATTAACACGCGTTTCTAAATTATCATCAATTGTTGCAGATCCTTTGATAGGCAAAAACAATTCATCCGGTAATTCACCATCAAACAACAAATTGAACAAACCTTTTGATTTTTGGAATTCAAAAGTCAACGTTCCATTTACATTGCCCTTATCCTTATCCGTCATCCCGTATTTACCGGAAAATAAAATTCTAGCTTCAGCATCTGAATTAGCAACTGTGAAAGTAACATCTGGAGACTGGAATTTTGAAAAGCTACTTGTCTTAAATGAAAAAATAAAAGTAGCATCTTTTACTTTAAAGCTACCTTCAAAATTAAATGGACCATATAAACCATCAGCAGCTAATTCACCATTAAAATCTTTCCAAACGACTTCTTCGGCGTATCTGTTTTGACGCATATGGATAACACCATCATTTAATAACAAACTATCAAAACCAACTTTTGCCCCATCAGTTTCACGATCTAAAAATGCAGTTTGCCAATTCCATTTACCAGAAGGCAATCTTTCAACGAACACCTCTGCATTCTTCAATAAAATTTTTTCGATTAAATATTGGCGTTTTAAAATAACTTTAGGATCGAAATGAATTTCTCCGGCTTGAGCAACAATCATCTTTTCAAACGTTCCTCCTTGAACGTTAGATAAAGTCACTCTCCCCAGTTTTAAAGTTGTAGAAGTTTTTACATAAGTGGGAACTCCTTCTATTTTTAACTCTAATCCCGTTTCTTTTTTAACCGTATCACAGGCTTCTTTGATATACGCATTCCAATCGTTATTAGAAGGCATAATAAAGTAAACACCCGTACCAATTGCACAAACAACAGCTAGAATTAAAAGAATAAGTTTTTTCAAAGGAATTCTCCGCCTTTAGTTATTATATTGTTTTTGTTCCGAACAATCTATCTCCAGCATCACCTAATCCTGGAACAATATATCCATGTTCATTCAATTTTTCATCAACTGCAGCCACATATAATGGAATTTCAGGAAAACGACTGCAATATGTTTTAACACCTTCTGGACAACCAACCAAAGCCATAAAAACAATTTTATCTTTATCCACACCACGTTTTAACAAAGTTTCCGTTGCTGAAATTGCAGAATTCCCTGTAGCTAACATTGGATCAACCAAAATAAATAAACGATCATCAATTGGAGGTAATTTTACCAAATATTCCACAGGTTTTAAAGTCTGAGGATCACGATACAATCCAATATGACCAATACGAGCAGAAGGAACTAATTCTGTTAATCCGTCTGCCATTCCCAAACCAGCACGCAAAATAGGAACAACTGCTAATTTTTTGCCAGCAATCAATGGAGCCATTGTCTTACAAATCGGAGTTTGTATTTCTTCATAAACTAACGGCAAATCACGTGTAATCTCATATCCCATCAACAAGGCAATTTCTCTTAGTAAAGTTCTAAATGTCTTCGTTGACGTTTCTTGATCACGCATCTTTGATAACTTGTGTTTAATCAAAGGATGTTCCACAACGTGTAAATTAGGATACATTTTTGAAAGTTCTGTCATTTTAGCCCCCACTTATAAAATTATATTATCACAAGTTTAT
Source organism: Alphaproteobacteria bacterium (assembly GCA_024413465.1). GTDB lineage: Bacteria > Pseudomonadota > Alphaproteobacteria > CAAGCB01 > CAG-977 > UBA2903. Next base: position 56,321 of record JAKSVU010000002.1, on the reverse strand, counting down.
ATACACATCCTCTATAAACGACAACACTTTTTTAATCTTTTATTCATTCTTAGAAAAAAAATACTCAATGGAAAAATTTCAATTGAGTATTTTTAAGTTATAAAAAATTCATTTAAACTCTGCCAGCCAAATGTTTTTGAACAGCAACAAACTTAGCAGCTAAAGTATTTTTTTGTGTTTTTTGTTTATTTTCCATGATTTTTCGACGAGAAGTTTCTTTCTCTTTTTTAGCCTTCTTTACTGGTGGCTTTTTCATTTCAGAAACACGCGGAGTAATCGTATTCGGACGAGTTGGAATTTCCTCTAATGTCTTAGAATCGTCCAATCCTGTTAATTCTTTTCTAAATTCAAAGAATTTCTTCATTTGTTCCATATTAAATTCAGAAACATTTAAGTATTTACCACCGTTTAAGACCTTAGGATCATCTTGGAAATAATTACCATCCTTTGTCCAGCAAATTTCAGAAATTGTATGCTCTGCTGTTAAAGATTGATCAAAAGTCATAGACACACCTTTACCATTTGCGATATCACGTAATTCCTGTTGCATAGGTTCAATTAAATACCCTTCCTCATAAACAGACTTCGTTCCAAGTTGATCATACCAAGCCTCAAACGTATCTGTTAACAAACTATGACCTAATTGAGCATCATTCTTGATAAGAGCCTTCGAGAAACCGACAGCAATCTCGGGATAATATTTATAGAATTGTTCTTTAGGACCTTTATCTCCCATACGGAATAATTCTTCACAAGCAGATGAAGCATACGCTTGAGCATCTGCTTCCATAGCACGCATATAAATCAAATTCGTTTTTACGTCCCAATTTGCTTCATTTAAATTGCTTGCACGAACAAATTGTCCTGCATGACGACATTCATGGCACATTGTTCCAATTAATTTATCATCTGGCCAATTAGGATTTAAAGCTATTCTCTTAGATTCTGGATCTGCAAAACCAAAAGCCCGATTTTCTCCACGAATAAAGTTGAAGTGATATCCATTATCAGCAGCAATTTGTAGTGTTTCAAATCCCAATTTACTTTTTGATAAACGATTAATCATTGAAATCATCCGAGGTCTATCCTTTTTAGGACAATAACGTAAATCTACGTCAACAGCAGGCTTTTCATTTTCATATTCTACAGCCTGAAGTTCTTCTTTTTCAAAAATTGATTGTAATGCCATTTTCAACCTCTTTTATCTCTGTAATTTTTTTGCTTGTAAAACATTTCTTACGAATTGTGCATTTCTATTAACTTCTGATTTTACTTCTTGATGACGAGTATCCTTATTCAAGAATTTAGGATCACGAACAGGAAGCTGCAAATAGGAATCATCCATTGCTGTTCCATTTTTTTCTTCACGCGTTCTGAAAAATTCATCAGCAATATTAATTGTTTTTGCACACACCGATAACTTCTCAGGTTCATTCATAACATCTAAATTGTCTTTCCAATAACACTCGCCTTTTACATTATGACAAAACATTGTCACAATTTCCTTTGAAGATACTTCTTTGTCGTACGGATACTTGAATTCTTTTCCTTTATCCATCGCCGTATCCATCACGTCTTGATAATAGGACTGCTCATATGCATCTACCGTTTTAATATCCTTAAACCACCCATTGAAAGCAGCTTGCAACATCTTATCCGTTACTTGATCATTTTTTCCGTCAGATGCTTTTAGAAATTCGGAAGATATTTCTGGAGAATCTGATGCAAAAGCCTTCCAAGGCCCATCAACTCCATTTTTCTTCATCTCAAAACAAGTTGCTGCCGCTGCTGTTTCTGCATCAGCCTCCTCAGCACGTGTATTCATAATTTCACTTTTTAGATTCATCATTCCAAAATCATCATTTGCCCCATGAACAAATTGTTGAGCATGACGAGATTCATGAGCCAAAGTTGCAATCAACAAATCATCACTCAAAGTAGGATTTAAAGCTATCATTTTGCTTTCTTTTTCACAATATCCACAGGCTGACATATATTCAAATGTTATTCCATATCCTGCATTTGCTGCATCTTCCAAAACAGCACGACCAAATTCAGAATTATTTGCAATTGTATCAATTATATTTACTAATCGTGGAATTTCTACAACCTTCATTTTTTTGATTTGCAAAGGCACTTCAGGTGCTTTCATCGTGTAAAAAATTGGATTCTTTTGACCTTTCAATGGATCACTTTGAAATACTTCATTTAATTCACTGGACATTGTATCTTTTTTCCTGATTTTAGACAAAATTTTCGATAAATTCTATAATATATAGTATATTTTGTCAACATTATTACAACGAATCGTTGATTTTTTTTCATTTACTCCACTTTATTTGAAAAAACTTGCCTTTGCAAAAAAAATATTTTAATCTTTATATTCAACGAATTTGTCTAAATTAAGGACAACATACTATGAACGATATTGAAAAAATGCTAGATTTAGCACGAAAGGCAATGGAAAACGCTTATTGCCCGTATTCAAAGTTTTCGGTCGGTGCTGTGATCAAGACAGATACTGGCCATTTTTATAGCGGATGTAATGTTGAAAATGCTTCCTATCCTGTTGGTTCTTGTGCTGAACAGGGGGCTATTTCTGCTATGATTTTAGGTGGTGATAAAAAAATTGCAGAAATTGTTGTTATGGGGAATGGAGATGCTTTAGTTTCTCCATGTGGTGCTTGTCGTCAACGAATCCGAGAATTTTCTACACCAGAAACAATTGTACATATTTGCGATCGTAATGGTGTTCGCAAATCATTAACGCTGGCCGAAATCTTACCGATTTCATTCGGTCCAGAAAATTTGTTATAAATCGGAAAACTTAAAGAGGAATTATTATGAAAGATATCATCGATCAGGTTGCATTGCAGATTAAGTCTAAAATCGGCAAACACGAACCAAAGATTGGTCTCATTTTAGGCAGTGGTTTGGGTGGAATGGCTGAGGCCATTGTTGATCCCGTTATTATTCCATACGAAGAAATTGATGGTTTTCCACATTCTACTGTTTCCGGACATGCTGGACGTTTAGTAATTGGGAAATTAAACGGCGTTGATGTTTTGTGTATGCAAGGTCGCGTTCATTTCTATGAAGGACATAGTCCATCAGCTTTAGCTTTGGTTATTCGTTCTTACAAGAAATTGGGAATTGAAACCATGATTTTGACGAATGCTTCTGGTTCTTTAAATATCGATATGGGACCAGGTAGTTTGATGGTTATTTCAGACCACATCAATTTGTCTGGTTGCAATCCATTAATTGGACCAAATGATGATAGTATCGGACCTCGTTTCCCAGATATGACATACGCTTATGATAAAGATTTGCGTAAAAAATTAATTGAAACTGCAGAAAAAACAGGTATTAACATGCGTTCTGGTGTTTATTTGATGACTTCTGGTCCTAACTTTGAAACCCCAGCTGAAATTCGCATGTTCAAATTATTGGGTGCTGATGCTGTTGGTATGTCAACTGTTTCTGAAACATTATGTGCAGTTCATTGCGGTATGCGTGTTGTTGGCGTATCCGTTGTAACAAACTATGGAGCGGGCATGGTTCCATACAAGATGACACACGAAGAAACAATCAGCCAAGCTAACGAAGCTGGTAAAAAATTACAACGCGTATTAACAGAATTTGTAAAGGAAATTTAATTATGATGAATGAATCCGAAGTCGCTGCACGTGCTCTCGCATTGTTAGATTTAACAAGCTTAAACGATGACGATACAGATGAAAAAATCATTGCATTATGCAAAAAAGCTCATGGTGAATTTGGACATACAGCTGCCGTTTGTGTATGGCCTCGCTTTGTAAAGTTAGCAAAAGCTGAATTACAGGGTACAGGTGTTGACGTTGCAACAGTTGTAAATTTCCCTCATGGCAGCACTGATGTCGCAGCTACAGTTGCAGAAACAACACAAGCTATTGCTGACGGTGCTGATGAAATTGACGTTGTTTTACCATATAAAGCATTCATGGATGGTGATGTTGAATCTGCAAAAGCTTTATTAGTTGCTACACGCAAAGCTTGTGCTGGAAAGGTTATGAAAGTAATTATCGAAAGTGGTGTTTTAACACATGCTCAATTGATTACAGAAGCATCCAAATTATCTATTGAATGTGGCGCAAATTTCATTAAAACATCTACAGGAAAAACACCTGTTTCTGCTACGTTAGAAGCAGCAAATGCAATGTTAGAAGTTATTCGTGATTCAAACAAACCAGTTGGCTTTAAAGCTTCTGGTGGTGTTCGTACAACAGAACAAGCAGATTCTTACATGACATTAGCTGATAAAATTATGGGACCAAAATGGGCTGGGAAAATGACCTTCCGTTTTGGGGCTTCAGGTTTGCGCGACAGTTTATTAGCTTCTATGGGATATGGTTCAAAACCAACTGAATCAAAAGGCTATTAATCGGTGTTAATCACTGAAATCATTCGGCACAAACGAGATCAACAGGAATTATCATCCGAAGAAATCGATTTTTTGATGGATGGTGTTTGTGATTGGTCTGTTACCGAAGGACAAATAGCAGCCCTTACAATGGCAATATATTTACGCGGGTTAAACAGCAGAGAAACTGCTGATTTAACCCGCGCTATTGTTCGTTCTGGAAAAAAAATGGATTGGTCCACTCAAAATCTTAATGGACCTATTATTGATATTCACTCTACAGGATCAATTGGCGACAAGACAGGATTAATTTTTGCCCCTCTTTTAGCAGCATGCGGAGCATATATTCCAATGGTTTCTGAACGAGGAAGTAGCTATTACACATCCACAGCTGATAAAATTGACAGTATATTTGGGTACAACATATCTCCTAGCCTAGATATGTTTTATAAAACGACAAAAGAAGCTGGATGCGCCATCGTTGGACAAGTTGATGATTTAACAATGGCAGACAAACGATTATACACTGTTCGCAAAGAAGTTGGAACGTTAGAAGCTTTTCCTCTAACAATTTCATCAATTCTTGCAAAAAAAATTGCTGCTGGAGTACAAGGTGTCTTAGTCGACATTCGTTGTCCAATCAATGAAAAAGATTTTTTACATAAAGCAGAACAAATTGCCCTATTCGCTCGAGAAGTTGCTTCATACCATCAGGTAAAATCAACAGCAATCTTATCTACTCTTGATCAAGTAATCGGTGATACCGTTGGGAATTCTGTTGAATTAATTGAAGCTGTAAATTTCTTGAAGGGAAAGCATTGCTCTGCTCGATTATATCAACATATTATAACTTTGGCCTCTCAAGCCCTTCTTTCAAATGATTTAGCTCATACAGAAGAAGAGGCAAAGTTAAAAGTTACTACAGCATTGGAAAAAGGAACTGCCTTAGAACATTTTGCAAAAATGATTACCCTTCTAGGTGGAGCTCCTGATTTTGTGGATTGTCCAGAAAAACATATTCCACAAATGCCTGTTATTCGCCCAGTTTATACCTTAAAACCAGGTTATCTTTTTGCTGTAAATACAAGAGAAATAGGTTCTGCTTTGGTAGAACTGGGAGGTGTAAGAAGGAAAATCGGTGAAGAAATAGACTACGATGTTGGTTTAACTGAATTTAAACATATTGGAGATTATGTCGATTCAGATACTCCAATCTGTATAATTCATGCAAGGAATGAAGATTCTTTTGCAAAAGCTCAAAAAATAGTGCAAAATGCTATACAAACAAGTGAAGAACGACCAGTTCTATCACCTGTAATTATTGAAACAATAAATATGAGGTAATTGAACATAATGAAACGTGTAATCATTTTAATGATGGATTCTTTTGGTTGTGGTGAAGCCCCTGACGCTGATAAATTTGATGACGTTGGTGCAAATACACTTGGTCACATTGCTCAAAAATGTGCAAAAGGTGAAGCTGAAAACGGCAGAACAGGACCATTGAATATTCCTAATATGCTCAAATTAGGATTAGGAGAATTGTACAAACAATTAAATGGTGAATATGCTCCAAATTGTCAAATTCCTCTTCCTGAAATTAAAGCTGCTTATGGTTTTTCAAAAGAAGTCAGCAAGGGAAAGGATACAACATCAGGTCACTGGGAAATGGCTGGTGTTCCAGTAACATTCAAGTGGGGATACTTCCCAGGTGAATACCCTTCATTCCCTCAAGAATTATTAGAAGAATTTTGTAAACGTGCAAAATTGCCAGGAGTCATTGGGAACAAAGCTGCTTCAGGAACAGTTATTTTGGAAGAATTAGGTGAAGAATGTATGAAAACAGGGAAACCTATCGTTTATACATCTGCAGACAGCGTTTTCCAAATTTGTGCACATGAAAAAACTTTCGGATTAGAACGCCTTTATGACATTTGTCATATTGCACGTGATTTATTGAATGAATGGTTTGAACAAGGTAAATTACCTGGCGCTATTGCTCGTGTTATTGCTCGTCCATTTGATGGAACTTGCGCAGCTGATTTTAAACGCACTGGTGGTCGTCATGACTATTCTGTATTACCTCCTGCAAAAACAGTCTTGGATAAATTAAAGGAAGCTGGTGGTAATGTTATTTCCATTGGTAAAATCAGCGATATTTTTGCAGCTCAAGGCATTACAAAAGCTGTAAAAGCCGTTGGATTGCAAGAATTATTTGACCGTACATTAGATGAAGTTCGTACAGCTCCAGATAATTCAATCATCTTCCCAAATTTTGTGAACTTTGATATGGACTGGGGACATCGCCGTAACGTTTCAGGCTATGCTTCTGGTTTGGAATACTTTGATTCTCGCTTACCAGAATTATTTGCAGAAATCAAAGAAGGCGATTTATGCTTTATCACAGCAGATCATGGCTGTGATCCAACATATAAAGGTTCTGACCATACTCGCGAACATGTTCCTGTAATCATGTTCGGCAAAGGTGTAGAACCTCGTTATTTGGGATGTCGTGATACGTATTCTGACATTGGCCAAACAATCGCTGAATACTTAGGATTACCTGCTTTTGAAAATGGCAAATCATTTTTAAAGAAGTAAATTAAAATTCCCCCTCTTTCCCATAAAAGAGGGGGATTTAGGTTTTTAGAATGAAAATTATAGATCTTATTTCCAAAAAACGTGATCATGAACAGCTAACAAGTGATGAAATCCACCAATTAGTTGAAGGTATTGAAGATTGGTCAATTTCTGATGGTCAGTTAGCTGCCATGCTTATGGCTATGTATATCAATGGGTTATCAACAAATGAATTAACCAACATGATTCGTGAAATTGTAGATACCGGTATGATTTTTGATTGGGAAACAATGGAGCTTGACGGTCCTGTTGCTTCCATTTATTCAATGCCAGGTGTAGGAGATAAATCTGAAATTTTAGTCGCTATCGTTTTAGCTGCCTGTGGTATGTATATCCCTATGTTATCAGATAAAATGCAATATCATACTGGTGGAACACTTGATAAATTAAATTCTATTAGCGGTTATGCAACACATCCTTCACATTCTAAATTCAAAAAAGCTATAAAAAATGCTGGATGCGCCTTTATGACGTCAACAGAACAATTCGCTCCTGCTGACGTTCGCATACAGAGCATTCGAGACACAACTGCTACTTTGTCTAGTTTAGATTTAATGATTATTTCTATATTAGTAAAAAAAGTAGCAAGTGGCATACATAAATTAACTGTTGATTTAAAGGTTGGCTCTGGCTCTCTTACAAAAACACCTGTAGAAACAGAGCAATTTAGATCCTTATTAAACAAATGCTGTCAAATTTTCGGAATTGAAACTTCTTTTTGTTACTCTGATATGAATCAAATTGTGGGACAAAACATTGGAAATGCTCTTGAAATATATGAAATCTGGGCTTTTTTAACCGGAGCTTTTGGTCCTCGAGATGAAGAATTGATGATTCAAACAAAAAAAGTAGCTGGAACTGTTTTACTACATAATGAAATTTGTAAAACCGAAGAAGAAGCAAACAGAAAAATTGAAAATATCATTTCATCAGGAAAAGCAGCTGAACAATTTTCTAAGATGCTTTATGAAATGGGAGTTTCTCCAGCTTTTATGTCAAATCCTTCAGCATTTTTACCAACAGCACCCGTTGTAAAACCAGTTTATCCTAAACAACCTGGAACAGTTAAATCCATGAATTTACGATGGATTGGTTTATCCATGATAGAAATGGGAGCTGGGCGTCTGTATAGTGAACAGAAAATTGATTATAGTGCAGGTTATACAAATTTCTGCAAATTAGGAATGTTTGTTTCAGAACAAGTTCCAATGGCTTTTGTTCATGCTTGTGATGAAAAAACAGCAAACCAAGCCATAGCCCATCTTCAAGGAGCTATTGTTGTAGAATAATCAATAAATTCTATTTTTTCTTTTTCAAAAAACTCTTGATAACTGCTGTAAATTCTTTTGGATTTTCAAGAGGAGGAAAGTGTCCAGAATCAGGAATCAAAACGTTTTCAACGTCTCGGATATAATGTGTATGATTTTGCATCATTGAAGGTGTAGCTAAAGCATCCAATTCTCCACAAACAACCAACGTCGGACAAACAATTTGTGATAAAGTTGGAATTGAACTTGGACGAGATATAATAATGTACTGTTCATTAATATATCCTTTTACCCCAATTTTATTAGCCATATCTGCTAAAGTTTTTTTCATTTTTTCATTTTGTTGGTGTTCTGCAGATAACATTTTATACAATGATTTTTCAAAAATCGCTTCCAATCCACTTTTTTGCGCTTTTTCCATTGACTTTTTACGCTGGTCTATTGTTTGAAAATTTTCAGGGAATGGATTTGTATCTATTAAAATCAATTTTTTAACACGTTCTGGAGCTTGTCTATATATTTCAAAGGAAACGTATCCCCCCATAGAAATTCCCCCCAAGAAAAATGTTGTTTGAGGAATACTTTTCAAAATTTTTGAAGCACATTCTTGTATATCTTGATAATGATATAATTCTGGAACAAAGATATCATAAGTCTTACTCAACGTTTGAATCGTTTTAGAAAACAATTCTTTACCCGTTAACAAAGCGGGACATAAGACTAACAAAGGACGCTCTTTTATTTCTTCTTTCTTTTCAGCGACTTTATTCATAATATTCTTTCCCTAAAAAATATAAAAACCTATATTTATAATATATGAGTAATTTACTATTTTTGTATTAACAAAAAAATTAAAAGGGAGAAAAACCTCCCTTTTTTAAATTATTCTTCTGAAGCTTCAATTTCTTCTTTTAATTTCAACTTCTGACGTTTTAAACTTGAAATTTTTGTTTCATCAGGCAAAGGACGAGCCATTTCTTTTTCGATTTCAACATCCAAAGCTGCATGTTTTTGTTTTAAAGACTGTAAATGATTATCTGCCATAACGGGATCTCCCACTTAAAATAAAAAACCTAGGGTTAGTATAACTCAAAAACATATTGAAAATCAAAGAAAAAAAGTGGAATAGATTTTTTTCTATTCCACTTTTTCAAATTTATAAACAGAACAACTAATTATTCGCCGACATACATGCCAAGACCACGTGCCGTTCTGACAATCATTCCATTTGGATCAACCTTTTGTGTACCAACAGCAGCAACTTCATCCAAGCTGACATCTGTAATTGTACCAGATTTCCAAACAACCATTCTTTCTGTTTTACCCTGAGCCAAAACATCAACAGCATGAACACCAAAGCATGCAGCAGCTAAACGGTCATGTGCAGCAGGAACACCACCACGTTGAACGTGTCCCAAAACCGTAACACGTGTTGAAAAACGAGGATCAATTTCATTCAATCTTGCACTCAAATATTGACCGATACCACCATAGCGAACGCCATCGACTTGAGCCACTGAAATATTTTGTCCTTCTGGTGTCTTAACACCTTCAGCAACAACGACCAAGCAGTGATCACGTCCCTGTTCACGAACCAAGTGTAATTTACGAACAACACCTTCCAATGTATAAGGTAATTCTGGAATCAAGCAAACATCTGCGCCACCAGCAATAGCTGAATGCAATGCAACATGGCCAGCATCACGCCCCATAACTTCACAAATCATAACACGATGGTGAGAAGAAGCGGTCGAATCCAATCTGTCTAAAGCTTCAACACAAACGTCACGAGCTGTAGAGAATCCAACAGAGTGTTCTGTAACTGGGGTATCATTATCAATCGTCTTTGGAATACCAACCATTGTAATGCCTGCACCACGACATAATTTTGAAACAATAGCCATAGAGCCATCACCACCGATAACAGCCAAAGCATCCAAGCCTAATTCACGGCAACCTGCCCCAAAATCTTCGGTCAAGTCTTTTGTTGTACCATCTGGCATTGGATGAGCAAATGGGCTACCTTTATTAATTGTTCCCAACATTGTTCCACCCAAGCGAGCATATGGCATATGGAAATCGGAAACATTCATTTTACGATAGCGTAATGGACGGAAAGTTAAACCATCTGTTCCATCAATAATCCCGTATACTTCCCAACCATAAGTCCAAATTGCACGATGAACAACAGCACGAATAACTGCATTTAAACCAGCGCAGTCACCACCACTCGTTAACACACCAATTCTTTTGATCTGAGGCATTTTTATAAACTCCTTACAAAAACTATTTTGAGGCTTTTTATACAATTTTTTTTTAATTTAAACAAGAAAAACTTTATCAAATATTGATAAAGCTTTTTTCAATGAATAAGTGGCTTTTGTTAATTCTGTAACAATATCTTTGTGTATTATTCATTTCCATCATCTGGATAAAAATCCAATGCTTCAGAATCTCGTTGCAATTCAAAATTTAATTCTTTTTCTTGTTTTAAAATCATTTCATAATATCCAACTAGGGCATTAAATGGCAAAAATTGTCCAGCTCGTTGTTCCATTGTTGCTTTAACGTGCCGAATTTTCTTTTTATTCTCCATTATGACCTCCAATCAATTTATTTCTGATTCGAGCTGTTGCTTGTTCCTGATAGCTAAATCCACGAAGAATCACATTATTACCAAATTTTTGTTTTAAATGAACTACAGTATCTTGAATTTTTTGATTTTTTTCTTCCTGTTGAGTATTTTGAACGTTCGAAAACAAATCTGCAGCCTTCACAACTTGTGTTTTATCAATTAAATTTTCCACTCCAACTGATAATTTTCTGATTGGCTTCATTTTATTTGTCGTTTTAAAAAACAATTCTTCAAATTCCTTTTCAAGAATTGAATAGAGATTCGTTTGAACGGATAATTTTTTTGATCCCCCTGTTGGAGGAATAATATCCTTTGAATATCCAACCTCCATAGATATTCCAGTTGCAACGAGTCCTTTTTCTGTTAATTCAATAGATAAAGCATCTATCATTTCTTTTAAACAAACAAAAGCATCTTCGAAATTGTAATCATGAAATAGAATCTGACTATTTGATAATGACATTGTCTTTGATTTATATGCTTTTATATGCTTTATTTCACAAGGTTCTCTACCCCAAGCATGATCTATTATAAATTCAGCTCTTACCCCAAATTCTTGATAAAGAAGTTCTTCATCACAATCGCGAATCCCCTGTAAATCAATAATACCATACTTTTGTAAACGCTTTGTAATTCCCGGACCAATATTCCATATATCAGTTAACGGCTGATGATGCGATAAAGTTTTAAAATATAATTCTTCATCCAAATAACCAATATGATCAGAAACATGCTTTGCCGTTACATCCAGAGCCACTTTGGCTAAAAACAAATTTGTTCCAATTCCAGCTGTTGCACAAATGCCTGTCTTATCAAAAACAGCTTTCATTAACATAATAGCTAATTCTTTTGGTGTTTTTTTATAAATATGAAGGTAATTAGTAGCATCAATAAAGACTTCATCTATTGAATATGGATGAATATCTTCTGGAGAAATATATTGAATATACGTTTTATATATATTGGCAGAAACTGTCATATATTTTTTCATATGTGGTAACGCCGTAATATATTGAATATTTTTAGGAATTTGAAATAATCTACAACGATTTTTAATCCCTAAATTTTTCATAGCAGGAGATATAGCAAGTGTAATAGCTCCAAGTCCTCTTGAAACATCTGCCACAACTAAATTTGTCTTAAAAGGATCTAATTTTCGATCGACACACTCAACCGAAGCATAAAAACTTTTTAAATCTATACACATAAAAATCTTTTGTTCCATAAATAAAATATATAGAACAAAAGTAAAACAAAATCAATCTTATTTTGCTAAAAGGTCAATCCACCAACAGGCTATAGCCATCAACAACATAGATGACAAAGTTAAGCTAGCCATTTGCTTTAACAACATTTCTGTGGATATAACATTTTTTCTTTTTAATCTTGCTTGCATTGCTCTTGTTTGCATGATTTTACCCTTTTCTAACCTTCTAGTTACACTTACATTCTAACCAGAAAATTATTAATTTTTTGTCAACACCACATATAAATAACATTTTCTAAAAGCCATCCAACTATTATTCTTCTTGCTGTTGTAAAGCTTCTATAGCCAACTGCTCTACCATTTTTTTGCCTTCTTCAGACAATTCTTTTCTAGGTTCTGCAATTTCTGGAGCCATGATATCAGAATTCTTTTCCGATGCAACTGGTTTTTGATCTTGTTGGACAGGTTGTTCTACTTGTTTTTGTTCAACAGTTTTATTTCTCTCAGCAGAGGGCTTTGTTTCTTCAACTGGAACAACTTCCTTTTCTAAAGTAGAGTTTAATTCATGCTGTTCAGATTCATGTTTTAATTCATCAGTCAAATCTTTTTGAACACTCGGAGCTACTTGCTGAATATTGCGCTTTGGATTTGGTTTTCTTTCAATAAAAATGAAAGTTTCAAGTTGGCCATTTTCATTGACACGTTCCGTTATCACTTCACGAGTAACATCTTTCTGATTTGAATCTTTGAACAGCTCTTTTCGCTTTTCAGCAACGCGTTTTTTCTCTTGTTCACGCTTTTCTGATACTATTTTAGCTTTATCAGTTCTTACTTGACTTTGACTCTTTTGATCAACAGCTTTTGGCTCTGCAACTTGCTGAACAACAACTGTTTTCTTTGTCTCTGTCTTGACTTCTTCTTGTTTTACCTGTTCAATTTTCTGATCTAAAGTTTCCCCAGCAACAGGAACTGTTTCTGTTTTTTCAACAACAGTTGTCGTCGTTGTTACAGCAACATTTTCAGTAACTGGAACATTTTGTTTTTCTTCAGCTTTTATTACTTCGGATTGATTTGCCTCAGCCAATGTTTCTTCTACTGTTTTTCCATCATCTGTTTTTTCAATGACCTTCTCCTCAACAGAGACAACAACCTTTGTATTTTCTTCCAAATCTTGTTGTAATTCGGAAACTACAGGAACTGCATTAGAATCTGCATTATCAATTGTCTTCCATTTATCTTGACGGTATTCTGATTTTATTTGTGGAACATCAATTTGCTTTGGCTTACTTTCTGCCTCTTCTACTAAAATTTTTTCCTCAACTTTAATTTCAGTATCTGCAGGTTTAGCAGTTTGAGGTTCAACCGTTTTAACAACCTTAACCGTCGTTTTTGTTTGTTTTATTTGTTGAACTGTCTCTTTACCCATTTCTTTTGGTAGCTCTACAACCTCAACAACAGGAGGCAATTCAACTTCCTCGACGACAACTTCAGCTGTTTTTTGTTCAACAACAGGTTGTTGAACTTTTTCTTCCACGACTACTTTTTCGATTTCAACTGATTTAACTTCAGGTAATTCAGCAACTGGAGAAATTTCAACTACAGGTGGTAATGCCGGCATTTCTAAATCTGGTAATTTTTCGGCTGGCGAATTTTCTAACTTTGCAGTTTCCTCTTTTACTTCTGAAGTAACTTCAGCTTTTTCTTCTGAACTAAGAGCATTCACATCAAATGGAGGATTCTCATCTACAACTTCTGGAACAGGAACTTGATCTGTTTTTTGCTCTTCTTTCACTTTTTCATCCACTGAAGGTGATGGTGGTGCCATAAAGTTTACTTTCACACTACCACCAACATTACGATCCAATTGTTCAAGTTTAGCCATCAACAATTGACCACCATTTTCCAACCAAGTCGTATAAGTCTTTTTGTAATCTCCTGCTTTTTTTGCTTCAGCTAACATCGAAGAGCCAAGCCAATTATTAATATCTCTTTGTTCACTTTCACTTGCTGTTGATTCGAAATCAAATCCACGACACTTAGCGTCTTTATTTCCTAAAGCATATCTAGACACTAAAGTTGGCACGTCACAAAAATCATCACGAACACTCGCCTTTTTAACAGCTGGATCGTAAACAGCAAATACTGTTAAATTTTTCAGACGAATATTCTCCTTCATCAACTGAATTCTAGAATAGTCAGTAATTTTATTTTCCTGAATTTTAATATTTTCACCACGATCACCATGAATGATAATCTTGGTATTTTTCAAGACATCCTTTTTCTTTAAATCTTCAATCAAATAATTAATTTGACCATACGTGCAAGCTAACTGTTTCATATAGCTTACTTTATTTTTTTCAAACTCATTTACTCCATTTTCTGAAAGATGATTTCTCCACTTCATAGGATTATCTTCCAATTGACAATTTTCATCATACATATATGGAGTTAAAGGTAATGACAAATGTGCAAAAAACACGTTTTTTCCTTCAGCTTGCTGAACATCCTGATTCAATCTGTACAACACGTCAGCTTGACCAATTGGTAATGATGCCGAATATGGAGCTGCAATAAAGGGAACCTTTGCTTTCGGGAATTTTTCTTTTGCCATCTTGACTACTTTTTTACCAGCAGGGAACGAACGCAAGAAGTGTCCTAGCAATAAAAAGAATCTATTGCTTGGAGAGATATTTGTCTTATACAATGCCCCCAATGGCCCCGGATGTGAAATACATATATCAGCGCTTGGTGACGTTTTACAAAAATCCAAAGGATACGTTTGATAAACATTAATTTTATATCCATCATCTTGCCACTTTTTAAACAAAGATGACGTTGTCGGATATGCCTTTGCTTCATCAGAACTAATGAAATATGATGCATCATCTCGATTAAACAAATCTAATTTTACGTCATCCATTTCTGGATTTAATGCACCACCTACACTACGATATCTATCCGTATATTTTGTGAAAGCCGTCGTATAGAAAGTAAATCCATTAGACTGATAAAAATCATTCATAAATGCTGGAGAAAGGTCTTTTCTTAATGGATTTTCTTTATCCAAAGATTGGAACTGTTCAAAGCTCCCCCGATAACTCGTATGGTCAGACAAAATCAGATAAATCAAATTATCCTTTTTTTGTTCTTCTAAATTTTCTACAGCAAAAGCTGGCTTCTTTTGAACCTCAACAGGAAGTTGTTTTGATGAATTATTAAGTAAGAAAAATACAATTCCCATCATCGGAATTGTCAAAACAGCCATAGCTCCACCTTTAAACATATTCAATAAAAGGTAGAACATCAGACCGACGACACAACCAACATACATATTTCCATTTTCTGTCAGCAACGACATCAAATCGCTTGGAATAAATGAAATATATGCCCCTATTTCATGACCGACATTATTTGGAAAACACAATCCCAGTAAGTACGCAGCACATGCCCCGGCAGCTGTAGCCAGGAACAAACGCCCTAAAAATTTTATAAATGAAAAGAAAAAGAAAGAAACAACTGAAACAACTAGCAGTCCAACAAAACCATACAATACCTCTGGTAAAATTTCATTATTTACAAACAAAGGATATCTGTTTTTATATAAAAACATTAAAAATGTTGAAGACGACAAGAAAAATAAGAACATTGTCGCATGGACAAAAAAAGCAAAAGAGGATTCATCCTTCAGTTTACGAACTTTTTTTTGTTCCTTACCAGGCTCTTGTTTTTTTGCTGTTTTAGGCATTTCTTTTATTCCAGTTCAATATATATAATAAGGGCATCATTATGCGTTATAATCTTTTATTCCTTATCTTTCAAACAAAAAAGTGATTTTACTTATGAATTTTGCATTACAATTTTCTATTTTTTAGAAAAAATTCTGTCCATTGGAACTATAAATTTGAAGTAAAAAATGAAATATGATAAAAAAAAGAAAAAAAATTGATGGATAATTCAGATATGCTTACTAAAAATTCTTCATATTCAAATTCTAAAAAATCTTTTGCTGAACAAGTGAATATTTTTTCTGTCGGCATGGGGAATCCTACCATTATGATTATGGTTCTTATATTCATATTAGCAGGAATTTTTACAACAATAGCCAATTCAATCGGAGCTGTTGATTCTGTAGTAAAAATTATTCAAATCATTATTCCAAATAATTTCCTCATTTTAGCATTTTTCCTAATATCCTCTTTGATTTCACTCTCTATTGGAACCTCTTGTGGCACAATTGTTGCCCTTTCTCCAATAGCAATTTCAATTTCTCAATCCCTAAACTTAAATGAAACTCTTATCCTCGGATGTATTATTGGTGGAGCCATGTTTGGAGATAATCTGTCTATTATATCAGACACGACAATTGCTGCAGCAAAAACGCAACACATAGAATTGAAAGACAAAACAAAATATAATTTTAAAATTGTAATTTTACCCGTTCTCGCTTGTATAGCAATATACTGCACAAAAAATGTCCAATTTTCCACTCAATCCATTTCTGTAGAACAGATTGATCTTCATGATTATCTCAAAATTTTTCCATATTTCTTTCTTTTGGGACTGGGAATTTATGGCATAAATGTTGTACTTTTACTGATTTTAGGCATCATCGCAAACTGCCTCCTTGGAATTTTTTGTAACTCAATGCCCATAGGAAATACTCTAGAATTAATTTGCAAGGGTGCCCTGAGTATGTCAAACATTATCATCATAGCTTTAATTGCAGGGGGCACTTTCGAACTACTTTACCAAAAAAGAATTTTTAAGAAAATAATCCATATTTTTGAAAAATTAAGTTTTCAATCTAAATATGAGGAACTTTTCCTTTGTATTTTTATTGGATTAATCAACTTATTCACCGCAAACAATACCATTAGCATTATTGTTGCAGGGCCCCTTGCATACGAAATAAGCCAAAAGCATCATTTAGATGCCAAAAGAATTGCAAGTTTACTTGACATAACAAGTTGTGTGGTTCAAGGACTACTCCCCTACGGAGCTCAAATACTTATTGCTACAAGTTTATCTTCAAAATCCCCAATTGAAATTATAAAAAATACATACTATCCGATTGTATTAGGAATATTTTTAGTTTTATCAATCCTTCTTCAAAAAAAGAAGTAATCCAATAGAAAATTCTTGCTTATTTCCTAGTCCACTTATAATCTAAACAAACATTGCGATAACATAGTGTTATCGTAGTGAGTGCCTTTTAATAGGCGGTTAAGAGAGCTGTCACTATGAAAAAAATTATTTTTTTTACCTTTTTTCTGTTTTTGGGAATGTATTTTGAAAGACATTTCTACGAAGTAAAAAATTTCAAGACCTTCGATATTTCCATTTTTTCATCCTGTCTCTTAATAACATTCCTACTCTGTAAAAAAATATCTACGAACATTTGTAATCTTACTTCTAATTTAACAAATAAAATTGACCTTTATTTTGTCATTATTTGTTTCACAATTTTATGTATCCCCATTTTCAATATATCGAATGAAACGAAGTCTATTACCGAGAATAGAAATCTTGCTATACACCCAAATCTAACAACAGAAACGGGGCTAAATTTAAAATTCGGTGAACAATTTAACAGCTGGCTTTCTGATCATTTCTATCTGAGAGACAAACTAATCAACGCTGCAAAAAATATAAACAAATCAAATCGATATTACCTTGCAGATGATGCTTATTTTGATAAGGAAGAAGAATTATTTATCTATATTCCACAACTTTATGGAACATATTTTGCCCCAGAAAAATCAACGTTAAAAAAAATTAAAAACAATGTAAAAAAGTTAGCAAATCAATTAAGTGAGACAAATACAAAATTATACATCGTCTTTGCTCCTCAAAAAAGCAGTATCTACGCTGACAAACTAAAACTATTTAGATTTTTAAATAAGAATACTGTAGCAAATTTACTCAAAAAAGAACTCGACAACATTTCAAATTTAAAAGTACTTTACCCTCTCAAAGAATTTAAAGAACTTTCGCTACAGCATATCGATTATACACATTTTTACTCAGATACGCACATGACTGATTTTGGAACTTGGGTTTTATATTCAGATCTTATGAATATTATCCAAAAAGATTTTCCTCGCATAAAAATTACACAACTCAACGAATTTAAGTATGAAGAAAATAAATATGTACGCTCAATGGCAACATCTGACTATTTTCTGGGTGACATGAATCAGCGAACAGTTAATTCAGAAAAATATTTAACAAAAACTTATAAACACTATGATGTTTCTAAAATGTTAAATAAAGTTAAGGTCATTGATGATACAGAAGGAGCTTCTGAAAAAATATACTATCATAAAAATGGAAGTCCTTACAAAGCCATTCTGATGGGCTCATCATACGTCAATAAATTCAATTCCTTTTTCAATTTTGATCAGGTTTATACTCTTCAATTAAATAAATTTCTTGATGAAAACAGAGATTTATCTGATTTTCACAATACAATATCTGATTTTCACCCAAACATTTTTGTCATTATTATCAATGAGGGAAATGCTGTAAAATATTTAAAGAAATTATATCATTAATATTCACTAGCTAAGCAAGGTAGACAATGTTATTTTCATCCGTTTCATTCTTATTTGTTTTTTTTCCAATTGTTTTTTTACTACATTTGATTGTCCCAAAAAATTTAAAAAATTATATTTTACTAATTGCTAGTATAATTTTCTACGCTTGGGGTGAACCTCGATATTTAATCATTATGCTTCTTAACATTGTTATCAACTATTGGGGAGCTATTGGAGTTCATCACTATCAAGACAACAAAAAAATTAGCAAATTAATTTTAATATTATCAATCATCGGTAATTTATCTTTCTTGTTTTATTTTAAATATTTCAACTTTATCGTTGAAAATATAAATTACGTATTTCATTTAAAAATTGATATCGTAAAAGTAATCATGCCTATTGGTATTTCTTTCTACACATTCCAGGCAATGAGTTATCTCGTAGACGTATATCGAAAAGAAGTTGAAATTCAGACTGATTTTTGTAAATTAGCTCTATACATTACTTTATTTCCTCAGTTAATTGCAGGTCCTATCGTAAAATATAAGGACATTGCAAAACAAATAGATAATCGCGATATTCAGTTAGACAAGATTTCTTACGGAATGAAACGATTTGTTATTGGTTTATCAAAAAAAATGTTAATCGCAAACACTCTTGGAGCTGTAGCTGATAAAGTTTTTTCACTTCCTGTTCATAATTTCGATTGTTTAACTGCTTGGATTGGAGCGTTAGCTTATTCATTCCAATTATTTTACGACTTTTCTGGTTATTCTGATATGGCAATTGGCTTAGGAAGTATTTTTGGATTTAAGTTCCTAGAAAACTTCAATTACCCATATATTTCAAAATCAATTACTGAATTTTGGAGAAGATGGCATATTTCCTTATCTACTTGGTTTAAAGAATATCTATACATTCCATTAGGTGGTAATCGAGTTTCAAAAAAAAGAAATCTATTAAATTTATGGATAGTTTTCTTAGCAACGGGCATTTGGCATGGTGCTGAATGGACATTCGTTGTTTGGGGAATGTGGCACGGCTTATTTATCATTATTGAACGATTAACAAATTTTGCTAAAAAAGAAGGGGGAAAAGGTCTTTCTTTATTTAAACATATCTATACTATTCTTGCTTTTGTTATCGGATGGGTAATTTTTAGAGCTCCAACAGTCCACTACGCTTGGCGATATATTCGTAGAATGTTTGGTTTATACAGCAAAGAAGAATACCTATTCTACTTCTCTTACTTCATAAATTACGTAGAAATATTCGTTTTTGCTTGTGCAATCATTTGTGCTATACCATTATTTAAAAACATTTTAAACACAAAAAGTAACATATCTAAAATACTCATAAATATTTGGTTTATATGCTTACTCGTAATGTCAATATCCAGCGTTGCAGCAAGCACCTACAACCCCTTTATTTATTTTAGATTTTGATAAGTTTATAAGGATAAATAAGACTATAAAAAAATGATGGCCTCTTGTGATTTAATGTTTCAAAAAGCTGTAGATATGCATCAATCTGGTGATTTAGATGGTGCTGAACAAATCTATCGTCAATTATTAGAAATCTCTCCAGAAAATGGTGATTTACTTCATCTAATTGGCTTAATAGCATGTCAACGAGGTGCATTTGATTCTGCCTTAGGATTTTTATATAAAGCGGTCCGTTTTTGTCCTAATTCATATCAATTTGAATTCACTCTTGCTCAAGCTTTAAATGAATCTGGACGCCCAAAAGAAGCTCTGGAACATTACATGCTTGTCGAAAAATTAAATCCTGACTTTCCAGACACCTATAACAATATCGGTGTTATTTACAGATCTCTAAAAGATACTGAAAATGCAAAAAAATATTTTGAAATAGCTTTACAAAAAAATCCTCATTTTGCATTAGTAAAAGTCAATCAAGCTCTCATTTTACGAGATGAAAATGATTTAAATAAAGCCATTGAATTACTCAATTCTGCCCTAATTGATGATGAAAAAGAACCTGAAGCATGGTTTCAAAAAGGAGCAACTTTACGAATGATGGGAAAATACAATGAAGCTTTAACCGCAATGGCTACAGCCGTTGATTTATCCCCACAAACAGAAAAATATTGGAATGGAATCGGCATTATTTACGAAAATTTGGGACAAAACAATGAAGCTCTTGATGCGTACAATCATGCTATAGCTATTAATCCTTTATACCCGGATCCTTTTGCTAACAAAGCAAATATTGAGGTAAAAAATAAAGATTTCTTCAAAGCTGAAGACGATTTTAAACACGCAGTAAAACTTGATCCTAAATTTGATTCAGCTTTTCATAATTTAGGTACCTTATTAATGAATATGGATAGATTAGAAGAAGCATTGGAGTGTTTTAGAAAAGCTTTTATTATCAATCCAAATTCAGCAAAAACATGTTTTAATTTAGCAAACATCGTCCGTCAATCTGGCGAATATGGAGAAGCTATCGGATTATACTTTAACACTCTACGTCTTGATCCTAATTTAGAAGAAGCCCATATTATGATTGCTGAATCTTTACATCAACTTTACACTATTGATGCTGATACTGCCGTAAAACTGACTCACAAGTGGAAAACTTGGTTTCCAAACAATGCCATCGCCAACCATATTTGTAATGCTTTTGATAAAATCTCTCCCGAAGAAAGTTCTACCGAATACATCAAAAATTTATTTGATAATTTTGCCGAAAATTTTGAAAAGACACTTTCAAAACTCGATTATAAAGTCCCAGAATTAATCAAAAATCATTTACCTAAAAAAACAAATCTTAAAGTTTTAGACGCTGGTTGTGGGACTGGTTGGCTTGCTCCGATTTTAAAGCCCATTTCAAACGTTTTAGATGGAATTGATTTATCAGAAAAAATGATTGAAAAAGCAAAAGAAAAAAATGCTTATTCGAACCTAATAACAACAGATATAATTTCCTATTTATCGGAAAACAAATCAACCTATGACTTAGTTTGTTTAGCAGACGTCGTTTGTTATTATGGACAAACTGCCTCATTATTTAATTCTATTTTTAACAGCTTAACTGATGAAGGATGGATTTTATTTACGATTGAAAAAAATTCTTCTGATGATGATTATTTGCTTGATACAACTGGAAGATATAAACATAATCCTAATTCTATTCTCAATTTGCTAAAAGACATTGGTTTTGAAAAAATTGAAAATATCGAAACAATTTTACGCAAAGAAAATAATAAAGATGTGATTGGATGCTTGATTAAAGCTCAAAAAAAGATATAATCCGCTTGAATTTTTTAATTTTTTAAATAGAAAACTAGACAATGACGATTAGAAAGTCTAAACTATTTTCGACAGTTGTGGGATTCATACTCCTGCTTGTTGTTATAATTTTATGGAGAACTAAAAATATGCCGCATTACGATTGGGTTGACGTTGAAGCATCTGCTACCGAAGAATTAATTGGTAAAATCAATGCTCTCAGCACATATTCTATTTTCAAAGCAGAAAAAACACATTTACAAGTTTCAGCTTTACCTTTCTACAAAAACTTCAAATTTGTAAAAGCAACTACGTTTTCAACGATTCCACCTGTAACAATGCACTACTTGCTAGCAAATGATGGAACTGTCATTAAAATGGATGGCACTCGTGAACCGATTTTTGAAAACAACGCAAAAGGTGGTTTGATATTAAATGAACAAACAGTTGTTGCTTATGCAACGTTTGTTTTAGATGCTGTTATGACCGAAAATGGTTCCTTACGTTTAGTTGAAAAAGTTGATGAAGAAACATTTACTTCAACACCAACACCAGAACAAAGAAGAGATGTTACACATATGATTCGTCCTGCAAAAGTCACAAAAACTGCAGATGGATTTAAATTAGATTGCATTATGCTTTATGGTGATGCTGTATTCCGTGCAGACATTGACGTAAAAGCAGATGGATTTATTGAAATTCTTGGCGAAGAAAAACTTGGTGAAGGCTTACCTATTCGCCCAATTTTCTTAGAATAATTTTCTTTTTATGTTCCAACGCATTAAAAAAATTATGGACAATCTCCGTCTGGATGAAGAGTTTTTATCCAGCGGAAATTGTGTTGATTATTCTCCTATCGATGGAAATCAAATAGCTGCAGTTCCGTTATCAGATAGCGAAAAAGTACAAACTATCATCAATAGATCATGTTCAGCTTTTGAAGAATGGCAAAAAGTTCCTCCTTCAAATCGTGCTGAACTTATCCAAAAATTTATCAATGAACTTACTCTTCACAAAGAAGATCTTGTTGAATTAATTATGATAGAGACTGGAAAAGTTCGCTTATGTGCTGAATGGGAATTTGAACAAGCTTTATATTTGGCAAGAGGAATTTCTGCAGTTCCAAAAAAATTAGCTGGTGTTATTTCTCAGGGAGAATATGAAAAATTTGCAGTATCTCAAAAATGGTTACCTGTAGGTCCCGTTGCTGTAATTACATCTTTTACCCTTCCGATCCGTGTTTGGGCATTAAATGGTTTGATGGCACTGGCCTGTGGAAATTCTGTCATTTGGAGACCTTCGAGATCTGCAACCTTAATTGCTTATGCGATAGATACTCTATTTCGCCGTGCAAAAGCACAATGCTCATTTTATACTCCTGAATATTTGACACAAGTTTTAGTTTGTGATCACCCAGAAGCAATTTTACTTGCTCAAAGTAAACAAATTGCGATTATGTGTGCAACCGGAGCACCATCTATTGTTCGCAGACTACAAAGCATTGTAGGTCAACGCTTAGGGAGAACGTTATTATCCGTTGGAGAAAATAGTGCTGCTTTAGTTGAAAAAACAGCTGATATTGACCTAGCTGTTAGGGAAATTGTTTTTTCAGCTTATGGGGACGCGGGACAACGGCCTGTATCACTTAAGCGTATTTTCTG
The DNA here is from genome assembly GCA_024413465.1 of Alphaproteobacteria bacterium. Lineage (GTDB taxonomy): Bacteria > Pseudomonadota > Alphaproteobacteria > CAAGCB01 > CAG-977 > UBA2903. Next base: position 32,715 of record JAKSVU010000002.1, on the reverse strand, counting down.
CCATAGCTCTATTTACGACACTTTTGTCAGCAAATTAAAACAAAAAGCGTCAGAGCTGTACGTAGATTCCCCATTTGAACATCTTGCTGTCATTGGACCATTATTAAATAGAGAATCTTTTGATGTCATGAATATGACGCTAGATCAAGCAAGAGTTGATAATGGCGTCATAACCGGTGGTAATAGATTACCTGTCGGAAAATTTGATAAAGCTTACTACGTTTCACCATGTATTATTGAGTTGGAAAAACAAACACAGACAATGTTATCTAGCACATTGGCACCAATATTATACGTAGTTAAATATGATGATTTTGATGAAGCTATTGCCGAAATTAACAAGTACGAGGAAACTCTTGTTTCTTGCTTATTTACAAACAATATTGTAGCCGCAGGGCACTTTATGTCCACATCTGGTGTAAAAAGTGATGCTGTTACAATCAATGCTGGATCAATTGGCTCAATCACAAAAAATGGTTTATCTTTTGAACACAAAAATATCTGTTCAGTTGGAATTGGATCAATAGGTTTTGACGTTGCTGCAATGTTTAATGCTGGCAAAAATGGAACGATGTTTTCTACTTTCGATAATTCATGGCAAACCTTTATGCAAGTGAAGAACTGTTTAATAAACTATAACTGTGCGGATTAGAAATGCGTTATTTATTTGCTTTAATTTTTTGTTTTCTAGCAACTGCGTGTGCTTATGATCGATCCATTATTCCATCAGAAGCACGAGAAAATCCTGAAACAATGTATAACTTCGCACGAAAATTGCTAATCAACGACAGAGAATATAGCAAAGCTATCGTTGCTTTTGATGAGGTTGAAAAAGAATTTCCCTCATCAAAATGGGCTAAAAAAGCTCAAGTTATGCTTGCATTCACTCGTTATATAAAACGCGAATATGATGAAGCTGAACTTGGATTAGTCAGATTTTTGGAATTATATCCAGCAGATCAAACCTACACACCTTATGCTTATTATTTAAAAGCAATGTGTTCTTATGCTCAAATTCGAGATCCTTCTCGTGGACAACAAAAGACAAAAGATGCAGCAGAAGCTCTGAAACAAGTTGTTGATATGTATAAAGGTTCAGATATTGGAAATAAATATGCAGAAGATGCTGAACGAAAATTGCAACTTACAAATGATTATATTGCTGGACAAGAAATGATTGTTGGCAGATTTTATCAAAAAAATTATAATTACGGTGCAGCTTTATCTAGATATGAAAACGTAATTCGTGAATATCAATCTTCATTGGTTGTTCCAGAAGCCTTATATCGTGTTGCTGAAGTTTTATATACACTAGGACATGATACTGAGGCAAAAAAAAGTATTGCTGTTTTAGGATATAATTATCCAGACAACGATTGGTATAAAAAAGCAAAAACTTTGTATAAAGAATAAACAAAAAGATGCTAACAAAACTTTCCGTAAAAGACGTTGTTTTAATTGAAAAATGCGATCTTGATTTTGCTGATGGATTATGTGTTTTTACAGGAGAAACAGGTGCTGGTAAATCTATTTTACTTGATTCCCTTTCTCTCGTTTTAGGAGCACGCTCTGATACGGGACTTATTCGTTCAGGAGCAAAACAACTATCAGTTACAGCAGAATTTTTCCCTATTTCACAGTCAGTTCAAAATATCTTATCTGAAGCAAGCATAGATTTCGACTTATCGGAACCTCTCTATTTACGCCGTCAAGTAACAATTGATGGGAAAAGTAAAGCTTACATAAATGATCAACCTGTTAGTGCGGGATTATTGCGTCAAATTGGTGAAGAATTAGTTGAAATACATGGACAATTTGCAACACATCGCCTTCTAAATCCTGTAACACATCGTTCTATTTTGGACAGTTATGGACAACTTTCATCTCTTACAGATAAAACAAAAACAGATTACCAATATTGGAAATCTAAAAAAAATGAATTATCTCAATGTATTGAACAAATAGAACGAGCAAAAAAAGAAGAAGATTTTTTAAGACATTCCGTAGAAGAATTATCAGCTTTTAAGCCACAAGTTGGAGAAGAAACTGCTTTGCAGGATCGTCGTACCCTTATGATGAACAGTGAAAAAATTGCTGAAAATTTAAACATTTCCAGACAAGCTCTCTCCAATGAAGAAATCAGCCATTCTTTGAGAATTGCTCAAAGACAACTATCAAACTTAGTTCAGCTCTCAGATAAGTACAATGAAATCATTGACTTAATTGACCAAGCAATGACTAATTTATCCGAAGCTGAAAATATGATTGAAATTCAAGCTCAAGGTATTGATTTTAATCCTGCTGAACAAGAACAGATAGAAGAGCGTTTGTATGCGTTACATGCTTTACTTCGCAAACATCAAGTATCCGCAGACGATTTACCAAGCTTGTTAGAAGATTTTCAATTAAAATTAAAAAATCTTGATCAAAGCGAACACAACGTTTCAAAATTAGAAAAAGAAGTAGAACAAGCAAAACAAGAATACGTCAAATCAGCTACTCAACTTTCAATGGAAAGACATAAAGTTGCTTCAAAACTTGATTGTGCTGTAAAAAATGAATTAGCTCCTTTAAAATTAGGAAGTGCAACTTTCACTACAAAAATAGAACAAACTAACGAAGAAAACTGGTCTGAATATGGATTTGATAAAGTTGAATTTACAGCATCTACAAATGCGGGTACTCCAACTGCTACTATTCACAAAATAGCATCCGGGGGTGAATTAGCTCGTTTTATGTTAGCTTTAAAAGTCAATCTTGCAACAGTAGAACAAACACCTACGCTTGTGTTTGATGAAGTAGATGCTGCTATTGGTGGGGCAACTGCTTTTGCCGTCGGAGAACGCTTAGCTCGCCTTGCAAAAGAAGATTGCCAAGTTTTAGTTATTACCCACTCTCCTCAAGTTGCTTCATTTGGTCGTCATCATTTCCGAGTTGAAAAAGGTGAAGTATCTGAAGAAAAAGTTTTAACAAATGTGACTTTATTATCTGATGAAAACAGAATAAATGAAATTGCTAGAATGCTTTCTGGAGCAACAATCACAGAATCTTCAAAATTGGCAGCAATTGATTTGCTAAAAAACAGGACGTAATTTTTGATGAAAACATCTGATTTAACTGAACTTGAGGCAGCTTCTGAATTAGCCTATCTCGCAAAAAAAATCTCTGAGCTAAATAAAGCTTATTACCTCAATGACGCACCTTTAGTAACAGATGCAGAATATGATGAATTAAAAAGAAGAAACGAAGAAATTGAACGTCTTTTTCCGCATCTAATTCGAAAAGATTCTCCTACAAATCTTGTTGGTGCAACAATTATTGCAGATGACTTCAAAAAAATCAAACATGCAGTCCCTATGCTTTCACTCGCAAACATTTTTTCTGATCCAGAAATTACAGATTTTGTAGTTCGTCTGAAAAAGTTTATTGATTTAGACAATTCTGCAGATTTTGAATTTATGGCAGAACCAAAACTTGATGGCTTGTCATTTTCAGCCCTTTATATCAATAAAAAATTTGTTCAAGGAGCTACTCGTGGTGATGGACAAGTTGGTGAAGACATTACTGAAAACTTAAAACAAATTAAGTATCTGCCCTTAGAATTAAAAGGAGATGACGTTCCTGAAAAAATAGAAATTCGTGGTGAAGTCATTATGAACAAAGCTGATTTTTTAGCTTTGAATGAACTCCAAGAACAAAAAAAATTAAAACCATTTGCAAATCCTAGAAATGCTGCTGCCGGTTCTTTAAGACAGTTAGATCCGCGTGTAACAGGACGTCGGAATCTCTCTTTGTTCGGTTATACCTATGGCACAGTTTCTGAATTAAAATGGTCTTCACAAAGCGAATTTTTACAAAAAATCACTGAATGGGGCTTTCCTGTTTCTCCGGAAGTACGTCTTTGTAAAAACATCACAGAATTACGTGAATTTTTTGCTCAATTAGGTGAAAAACGTCCTTTTTTACCTTATGATATTGATGGTGCTGTCTATAAAGTCAATCGTTTGGATTACCAAAACAGACTAGGTTTTGTTGCACGCGCACCTCGTTGGGCCATTGCTCATAAATTTCCACCTGAAAAAGCTCAAACTTTATTAGAAAACATCCGCATTCAAGTTGGCAGAACGGGTATTTTAACTCCTGTTGCTGATGTTACGCCAATTAACGTGGGTGGTGTTCTCGTCAGCCATGCAACTTTACATAATGATGATGAAATAAAACGTAAAGATATTCGCATTAATGATACGATTATTATTCAACGTGCAGGAGACGTTATCCCCCAAATTACGGGAGTTGTTTTATCAAAACGCCCTGCTGACAGCACAGAATTTGTTTTCCCGACAACATGTCCTGTTTGTGGTTCTGCTGTTATCCAAGATGACACCGCTGTTGCAAAACGTTGTTCTGGCGGTTTATTCTGTCCAGCTCAAATTGTGGAAAGTTTAAAACATTTTGTTTCTCGGGACACACTAAACATTGACGGATTAGGCGATAAAATTATCACATCCTTCTATGAAAAAGGATGGGTAAAACGCCCTTCTGACATTTTTAATCTTGAACAAAATTATGGGCAACAAATTGTTAAATTAGAAGGATGGGGAGATAAATCAGCTTCGAACCTATTTTCATCCATTCAAAAAGTTGCAAATGCAACACCTCTCGATAAATTTATTTTTGCATTAGGCATTCCAGAAATTGGTCAAGCAACCGCAAGATTACTAGCTTCAACATATTTATCAATTGAACATTTTCTTGCCCAAATGAAACTTGCAATTGATCCAACCTCCAACGCTTATTTAGAACTTATAAATATCGACAGCATAGGTCCTGTTATTGCAACAAAAATCACCACTTTTATGTCTGGACAACATAATTTGGAAGAAATTGATAATCTCTTGGCCGTTATGAATATTACACCGTTTATCAAAGTTGAATCAAATTCAGTTCTTTCAGGAAAAACAGTTGTCTTTACTGGCACATTGGAAACAATGACAAGAAATGAAGCTAAAGCAAAAGCTCTTTCTGCTGGGGCAAAAGTTGCAGGATCAGTTTCGTCAAAAACTGATTATGTTATTCAAGGAGCAGATGCTGGTTCAAAAGCCCAAAAAGCAATTGAGTTAGGTATTCAAGTCATCACAGAAACTGAATTTTCCGAGATGATTAAATGAAAATATTACTTCTATCATCTTTATTACTTATTTCAACTTCTGTTTTTGCAGATCCTTTTGATGAAAAAAAATGTCAAATGGATTACATTTCCTGTTTAGCAAAAGAACAAGAAAAAGACTTTCCAAAAGTCGAATATCCAGATCCTTTAAAGTGGAATACTTTTAAAGATTATTCTGACAAACGTATCATTTTAGAAGGCTCAGGTTCCCTTTATTCTGATGAAAATTTCAAATTTGAAGGTGGCTTTTCTTATCAGTTACCAAATGAAGATTATTTCTCAAATCGTGATAATTCTTACGATATAAAAGCAAGTTTTTCATTTGCTTTGTAAAAGTTATTTTATCTGCTTATTTGCACGATTAAGCATATCTTTCATCGTTTCTTTTAATTCTTTTGGCGCAATAATTTTCACTTTGTCTTCCCAAGTAAACAAGTGATGACATAATTCAACTAAACTACTTGTTTGAAATTTAACGGTAGCAAACCAATTATTATCAAAACTAAATTTTTGATCTGGACTAAATTGATATTGATATACTTCTTTGAAAACAGATGGTTCAAATCGTAATTCAATATCATAGTTTTTACCATGATAAATGCCTATGGATTGATGTGCAAAATCTTCCAATGAAAAATTTTCATCACGAATAAAAGTTTCGTTACACTGATCTATAGTTTCAATTTCAGAAATCAAGTATGTCATTAAATTAAACTTAGGATTGATTTTTGCAACCATATACGATTTTTGACCAAATAAAATTCCATAAGGTTCTGCTGTCACCCACTTTCCTTTATAAAAAAACTTTACTTTATGAAAAGAACTGACCGCATTTTTTATAATTTTTAAAACGTCCTCATTGACGTTTGTTTTTCGGTATGGATAAAACAAAGGAACTTCAACTTCTGCCATATCAGACACGTCATTTTCCATAACTTTTAATTTGCTTTGATCTATGCAAGATTTAATTTTAATATCTAGTTCTTGCAATTTTTTCGTTAAACCACTGCTATTTACGGTCTTAATTTTCTTTGATACTTGATTTAAAGTTGCTAAATCTTCAGCTGTAAAATCAGTCGTGTTTTGTTTTTTAACTACAGAACGAGGGATATGCCAATGTTTTTCACGATCCCAAGATTCAACTTCTTCAATTCCAAAATCTTGATAAGAATCTTTTAAAGTTGCCATCATTCGTCTAGCAGTCCGATAACTCACCCCAAATTTTTCGACAACATCATTTAATGTGATTCCCAGTGATGACGTTTGAAGCATTTTTAACAGCAACAATAAATTTTTAGCCTTATCCATCCGCATTATTTTATTTCCCATTTCAATCATTTTTATTATAATCATGAGAATATAGCTAAAACATTACCTTTTTATTAAATTAGAGGTCCATTTTTGTCTTATTTATTACTCATTTGATCTTCGATATCTTTTAAAGACATTCTGTAAACGATTTTAAAATTTTCAGACAAAATATATGGGATAATTTTTTTACAACGATTATCATCAGCAAAAGTTCTATTGATTAAAATCAGTTCTTCTGGATCACTCATCAACCAGTATTTATATTCTCCTAAATAAAAACAAACGTAGTTTTTTGAAAGATACTTTTCTATCACACCTTGCTTTTTTATTTGTCGAGCAAAATCTCTAAATTGATCTTCTAATTCTGGACAATCGGACAATAAATGATATTCATGTGGGGAAGATTTATAGCGAACAGAATATCTCCATTTTACTTTAACAACCAAATCAAGCATTTCATTTTCAGTCATAACGTATTCCTTTCTTAATATACTATACTCATATATTAAGCATATATACAGGTCATTTTCGGACCTATTATTTCATTAATTACAAAGAAATCTGCTGATTTTTAAAATCTAGGACAATCTGACGGACCATACAAATCTTCAGTATAACGAATAGTTCCATCTCCCGCAAAATTAGTACATTGACGTTCTTGAGGAATATCTTTTCGACATTTTGTCCCATCCCAAACACCTTGATTAGGACAAACACAAACGTTATAAAAATATCGATTTTTATAAACGCTATTAACATCATTCAATACTTCTTGCATCCCTGGAACACGGAATTGAACTTGTTGCCATTTTCCACCTTGTTCAAGACAAGATTGGATAATTTGAACTGGACGACAGCTTATCCCATCCCAATATGTACTTCCCTGACAATTCTGTTCTGGTAATCTTGCTCCACACTTAGCTCCATGAGATTGCCCATCTTGGTCATAATAGAACTTCATACACATGGCATTTATTTTAACCGAATACAAGATTAATGTAATAAATAGAAAAAATTTTTTCATTACCCAGTTTCCCTTTTTTGACGGCACATCAAAATAAAATTGAACAACAGCAAAAGAGACTATTGTATTTAACGCTTTTTCAATTCATAATATCCATCACATGCATTTTAAACAAGGAATAATAATGTATAATCACAAAGTTCAATACTACGAAACTGATAAAATGGGAATTGTTCACCACTCCAACTACATTCGATGGATGGAAGAAGCTAGAACTGACTATTTATCCTCTATTGGTTGGGGATATGACGTTTTTGAAAAACAAGGCATTATTTCACCTGTCGTTTCTGTAAAGGCAGAATATAAAAACACCTCAACTTTCGGAGATACAATTTCAATTGAAATAAAAATTGAAAAATTTAATGGAATACGGATGGAAGTCTCCTACATTATGAAAAAAAACAACGATCAAATTGTCTTTATAGGGTATTCAGAACACTGTTTTTTAAATGCTGACGGCCGATTGGTAAATGCAAAGAAAACCTATCCTGATTTTTATTCGAAAATTCAAGAATTAATGACTGCTTAAAACTTTATAAGCTTCCGTTGGATCAGAAATAAACAAAACTTTTGTTTCCATCGGACACAATCCTGTCTTTTCTCGATTTCTGATATTTTCAATGACTTGATCAGCTGTATATTTTATTCCATATTCTTCAAACACTTGAATAGCTGGTTTAGAAATTGTTAGTGTGTAAACTTTTTTTACTTTACCATAAACATATAATAAAGCTGCAGCTTTACCGACAATACGATCTGCCAAGAAAGCACCTTCAAAAGTCCCCTGTTCTAATTGTTTCAACAAAGGATTGATCCCCCTCTGATCAAAAGTTGTAACAACCCCATCTTTTTCCATCACCAAAGTGTGTTCTTTTAATAAATCTCTATACTGACTGTAATCTGTCGTACATCCACAAAAAAATAGAAAAAAAATGGTAATTATTTTTTTCATATATTTATATTTCCTAAATATCACATTGCTCGAGTTTGCAATAAAACAGGGATAATCTCTATTGCCTTATTTTTCTTTGGACAATGGTAAAAACATTTACCACAACCAATGCACTTTGCAGGAGACAAAACAGGTTTACCTTCAAAAGTTTCTATCGCACCACGAGGACAGACTTCTGCACATTTTTTACATCCTATACATTCATCATGATTAAATCTTGCTATTCCAATTCGTGTTGATTGTTTTATTTCAAAATGCAAAGGCTCCAATGCCCCCGTTGGACAAGCATCACTACATTTTGTACAATTATAATCGCAAAAACCCCCCGTATAATCTAAATGAACAACCCCAAAAGTATGTGGTTTTATTATTTTTGAAGGACAAACGTTTGCACACAATAAGCAACTCGTGCATTTCCCGGAAAAACGTTCAATAGAACCTGCACCTGGCGGACAAATAAATTTATCTTTTGCTTGATGTTTTTTAATTTCTTTACCAACAAAATGACCTGTTGTCCCCGCAATCGCTGACAGAAAAAAAGCACCTGTAACAAAATTTCTACGAGATAAATCTACTTGTTCGCTTTCTTCTTTGATTTTAATCTTTTTACACTTATTAAAATCAAGAGCTTTTTTAGGACAATTTGATATACATTTAAAACATTTAGTACATTCTGAATTGTTTATTTTTTTATTTTTTACGTCTATTGCCTGAACAGGACATTCTCTCGCACATTTCCCGCAATTTAAACAGTTTTCATTAAACTTTATTTTGAATATGCCAATCTTTGAAATAATTTTCAAAGTTGTACCAACGGGACAGAACACTCCGCAAAAAAATCTTTTTCTAAAAATACTTAAGAGTAGGAAAACAGCCCCCATAATACTTAAGTAAGTTGGATTTTTAAAACTACTCACAAGTCTTCCAAAATTTGAATATGGATCTAAAAGACGAACCGGTAAAATGATACCTACTGAAATAAAACCAATTAAAAGTGCTAAAATGAAATAACGAACAATCGACGGATGAATACCTTTTTTAGTTCTGAATATTTTACTGATTAAATCCTGTAAAATCCCAAACGGACAAACAACCGAACAATATAATCTACCGAACAAAATCGTAATTACAACAATCAAGCCCGTAATAATGTACCCTTCCCGTTGCACTGCTGGATAAAATTGACATTTCAAACAAAATGCTGGAAATAAATCAAAAAAAATTGCTCCTGTAACAGCTAAAACAAGAACTGCAATAATATTCCGCCAACGAGCCCAATATTTTTTTTGGAAACAAGATGTTCTCATGAAACTTCCTTGATTTTACTTGCAATCATTTTCAAATATTCACGAATAGGTAAATGCTGTGGACAACTTTCTTCACATAAACCACAATGAATACATTGATCTGCCGTACCTGAATTTGATGTAACCAACTTATAATCTCTTGATAACACCCATTTTCCCAAAGCCTTATCTTCTTTCATCATAAAATTGTTGTATGAAGCAAACAAACCTGAAATATTAATTTTCATTGGACAATCTTTACAATAACGGCAACCTGTACAAGCAATCGTACCTGACGAAGAATAAACTTGTCTTGCTGTTTCCAAAACTTGTCGTTCTTCATTTGTCAAAGGATGGAAATCAGACATTGTTGCAACGTTATCACGAACGTGTTCCATTTCATTCATACCACTTAAAACCGTCAATACACCTGACAATGAACCTACGTATCTGAAAGCCCATGAAGCCACCGAAGCCTCTGGATGAACATTTTTTAAAACTTGAACAGCTTTTTCATTTAATTTTGCTAAATTACCACCCCGCAAAGGTTCCATCACAATCACAGGTAGCTTATATTTTTGGGCAATTTCATATTGTTCTTTGGCTTTTTGTAAAACCCAATCAACGTAGTTTATTTCCAACTGAACAAAATCCCACTGATGACTTTTACAAATTTTTTCTAACAGTTCTGGAGTTCCATGAAATGAAAAACCAAGATTTTTAATTTGACCAGCCTTTTTTCTTTTTATCAATGTTTCATAAATTTTATTTTTTTCACACCCTTCATATCTGCTGTCATCTATTGCATGAACCAAATAATAATCAAAATACTCCACCTGACATTTTTTCAGTTGTTCTTCAAAAATTTTATCTGCATCTGCCGGCTCTTTTATCATCCAAATAGGCATTTTATCCGCTAAATAAAATGAATTTCTTGGATATTTTTTTAACAACTGGCCAACAGCTAACTCTGATTTACCCCCTAAATAAGGATAAGCCGTATCAAAATAATTCACACCATGCTGAATAGCATAATCGAAAAGACTTGCTGTTTTTTCTATATCAACCTCTTTATCCTTCATTGGCAAACGCATACATCCAAAACCAAGCAAAGAAACCTTATTTTTAACATGCTCACGATAAGCCATTTCCGCCAAGGAAAATTTAGGTTTTAACGTTGGAATTATCGCTGTAACGATACCAGAAATTTTTAAAAAAGTACGACGGTCCATTGAAAATATCCTCCATCTATTTTTTCTGTATTTTACTTGTTTTGAAAAAAAATTAAACTGATTTTGAAAAAAATTTACACTTCATTTGGAGTTAAATTACGAAATAAAAAATTTTACATTTTTATTTTTACACTCCCCCTTCAATGTGATAGATTATCAAAAAAAGAATAAGGTTTTAAAATGCTTCGATTACGAAAAGTCCCTATTGATACTGGTTTCCAAAACATTGCCTTCATCAACAGACACTGTTCTGAATTTCAAATTGGAACTATCAATTCCCTAGCAAACCGTGTAGAAATTCACGGAGGATTACAACCCTTATATGCTAACGTATATCTCGTCGATGATAACAATATAGTTGGTCCAGATGAACTTGGACTATCTCTTCAACCTTTTTACTTTATCAATCTTCCCGAAGGGGCAGATGTCGCAATTTCTCCGTCATCTCCACCAACAAGTATTGAATCTATTCGGCGTAAAATTAATGGAGGGATTTTAAGTGCAAAAGAATATCAAGCTATTATCTCAGATTTAGCTTCATATCGTTACACCCCTACGGAATTAGCAGCATTTCTCGTTTCAAATGCAAGTTTTAACTCTCCTCAAGAAGTGTTATCACTAACACAAGCTCTTGCTAGCCATCGTCAACCAATCGATTGGGGTGGAAATTTAATCGTTGACGAACATTGTATCGGGGGTATCCCTGCAAATCGTGTTTCAATGATTGTTGCTCCAATCGTCATTGCTTATGGTATGCTTATGCCAAATACGCTAACACACTCCGTAACTTCATGTTCAGGAGCTGCTGATGCGATGGAAGTTTTAGCAAACGTTTCCCTTTCTGAAGAACAAGCTGTCAGCATTGTTTCCAAAATTGGAGGATGTATGTTGCTTGACGGTGGTGGCTTATCCACGTCAGCAGGCGAAGAAATGCTCCTTGGCTTAGAAAAATCTCTCGGATTAAGCACTTCTCAACAAATTGTCGCATCTTCACTTGCAAGCAAAATTGCCCTTGGAATTAATCACGTTTTAGTTGATATTCCCGTTGGAAAAACAGCAAAAGTCCATACCATGAGTGAAGCTATGAACTTACGCAAACTTTTTGAATACGTCGGTGACATGATGGGGATCCGTGTTGACGTTATTGTCACAGATGGCTCTGAACCTGTTGGACGAGGCATAGGCCCTGTTTTAGAAGCTCGTGACGTTATGAATGTTTTAAGATTAACAGAAGATGCTCCTCAGGATTTACGGGAAAAATCTCTTTTCATTGCTGGTCGTATTTTAGAATTTGATCCTCAACTTCGTGGTGGACAAGGATATCAAACCGCTCGTGAAATTCTTGATTCTGGAAAAGCTTATGAAACAATGATGCTATTGATTCATGAACAAGGCAAACAAACACCTCCACCTTTAGGTCAACTTACACGAGATATAACTTCCCCAATCTCTGGCGTTGTAGCAGAAATCGATTGTTCTCAACTAAATAAAATTTCAATGACTGCAGGAACACCTTTAGACAAAGGGGCAGGATTGGATTTGTTGAAAAAAACAGGGGATACTGTCGAACAAGGCGACGTCTTGTATCGTATTTATGCCTCAAAACCGACCTCTTTTGCTTTTGCAAACGGATTGGCTGAAGGTAATTCCGGATATAAAATATCTGCAAAAGGCATTTCAAGCTACTAAGGAACTGTTATGATTATTGAACTTGCCCATTATATGTTGATTTTTTCATTATTTGTTATTGGATTACAAACAAGTCTTTTGATGCCAACCTTGTGGTCAAAAGGAAATGCAATTGCAATAAAACTTGGGTTCAGAGGAACTTTTTTTAGTTCAGCTTTGATTTTTATTTCTTATTTTATTTTAATTCTTTGCTATATTCGCCACGATTATTCAGTTGCAATCGTTTTTGAAAATTTCAACCAAGACACTCCTTTTTATTCAATTTTAACAGCAATTTTATCTTCACGAGAAGGTTTTTTATATACGGCTGTTCTTGTTCAGTGTGTTTGTTGTTTAATGGGATTTTTGAATAAAAATCTAACGACTTATCAGGAACGAGGCAGATATTTATGTTGTAATGGAGCTTTCGTTTTACTTGAATTGCTACTCTTAATAGAGACTGCTAATCCTTTTGAAAGAATTATCGATCCTCCAATGACGGGTTTAGGTTTGCAATCAAATACACTGGAATTACTATTCTGTTGTCAGACGCTCTTTTTGTTTATTTCTTTTGGTTTGCTGATGGATCAATTTTTAGCAGCAGTTTGTATGATTTCCAAAAAACATGATTTTGCTCCTAAAATTTATGAAGGAACTTTCTTCGCGTTCATTTTTATGATGTTATCTCTTTGTTGTAATGTTGCTTTAAAAACAATGAATACAAAAGGAGCTGGATTTATAGGATGGATGCCTTCTTATTCTTTGGAAGCAGGTATTTTAATCTTTATTTTCGCACAACTGATTATTTTGAAAAAAATCGTTCAATACAATATATTCAAGAATACGTATTTGAATTTTTCAATTATGACTTTAATTTTTATTGTCTGTGACATTTTCGCAAAAGAATATCGCTTATTTACTTTAAATACGGTGGAAATGTATTTCCCAAATCCAATTATTGCTCTTTCTGCCACCTCTGTTTTTATTTGTCTTGCAATTGGATTTACAACAACCTTAATAAAATCAAAACAAGAAGAAGAATTATTTTATTTTCATTCAAAACAAACTCTTTATACGTTTTTGATTGGAATTTGTAATTCAAACGCTCTGTGTTTAAGTCTGATTTCTTTGCTACCGTCATTATTTATTTTTATCCCTAATTTTGCTTTCAAAGAAATTCCATCTATCATTCAAAAGATTTGTTTCGTTCATTTTATTTTATTTGCCGTTGTCTGGGATGCTATTAAGCTTTTTGATAAAAAATTAAATTTCAAAACAATTTTGTTTTACACGCTGTTTGTTCTCTGCACAGAAATAATTTTAATCCATTATCATTTAGGCTTTTTCCCAATTCCAGTTTTTATCGCAGGGTATGCTTTTTTAACAAAATACGAATGGAAAATTCCAGAAAAAATAACGAAAGAACGCATAAAAAATATCTTCAAAATGTTCGATTTCTTCATTTTTACAGGTATTTTCACTTGTGCTCTTTCTTTTGATATTTTAGCACAAAACGTTTCCTTTACAGGTATCAATTTATTATTCGATGGTATCTTCTTCACTTTGTATGGATTATATTGGAAAAGAAAATGATTCAAAAATATCTTGGAATTGCTGCCTTTTTCTTTATAGCTATGTTTCTAACACATATGCTTCAAGTTGTACGAATTGATTTTACCTCGCCCTTAACAAAAACAGAAGTTGCTTTTCCAGATCACCGTATTCCGATATATCAAAAAAAAGAAACTCTTACTTTACCAAATCGTTCTCATTTACTTGTCTTTTTTTCAACAAAATGCAAGGCTTGTGAATTTGAAATTATTTCTTTAAATAAAATCAAAAAGAAATACACGAATTTACCACCAATGATTGGAGTTGCAGTTTATTCAAATTCAGATGATTTAAAAACTTTCTTTGAAAAAAAAGAAAATCCTTTTAATGAAATAGCAATTGATGAAAAAAATGAATTTTCGAAACTTGCTAAACTAACAGATTTGCCAACAGTATTTATTGTAAATCAAAACAAAACCGGTGTATTTTTAACGAAAGGTGTCTTAGATCAAAACTTTTTTGTAAAAAACATCTTGTCTAAAATAACAGAGATTTCAAAATGAAAAATATATTGATATATTTATTTTTATGCCTTGTTTGTTCGCCATCATTCGCTGATGATACAGCTTCTGTAGAAATAGAAGCTCGTGAAATTGCCGAGCAATTTCGTTGTTTAGCTTGTAATGATGAAAACGTTGAAAAAGCAACAGATGAAATCGCTCATGATATCCGTATATTTATCAGAAAACATTTGGCTGAAGGAAAAGATGCAGAATTTATCAAAAGTTTAATTGAAGCTCAATACGGTGATATGATTTCTGATGAAGAAGCGACCGTTCCAAATACAAGTAATGAAATTTACGTTATTTTAATTTCGGTTTTATTTTCATTATTCAGTATTACTTATTTTTTACTTCACCACATCAAAATACCAGATACAAATCTTCCGTTGTCTTCTGCTGTAAAAATTTTACAAACGTCTGATGAGGATTAAAATCATGCTATTGTTTTTAATTTGCATTTTAATTATGACAATCCTTGCTCTCAGTTTATTCATTTTCCCTGTTTTGAAAATGACAAAAGACACTCCAAACTTTAAACGAATAAAAATTGCATACATTTGGTCAATTTTAATCTTATTTGCAGTAATCATTCCTGCCTTTTACACAAAACAAAAATTTTCATTTATTCCTGATGCCCCTCTGGCTCAGCGCGACAAAGTTGAAATGGAAAAAGATCCTGAATTAATGGCAAAAATTCGCAGATATGAACGATATTTAGAAAAAACACCTGATGATGCTGTCGTTTGGGAACAATATGCTGAAATTTTGCGAGATTCAAAATTGTATGATAAAGCCGTAAATGCTTATCGAAATGCCATTCGTTGGGGAATAACTGCTGATATTACAAATTGGCACGCTTTGGCAGAAACCATTATTCGGGCAAACAACGGCAGAATAACTGCTGAAGCACAAAAGGCACTTGATAACGTCTTGCGCTATCGTCCTAACGATCCAAAAGCTATTTACTTTTTAGGATTAGCTCGATTGCAAAATAAAGATCCTCAACAAGCTATGGCTTTATGGCGTCACTTAGAACGCATATTATCTTCTCAAGATCCTTGGCTGATTATCATCCATGAACGAATTAAAGAATTACAAGACCGCACAAAAATTGATCCAGCAACCGTATTGCCGTACGAACCTGTTATTATTAATTAAGGATGATTAGCTGTTTATAAAAGCTTTAATTCCATCTAACACAAACTGTGCTGCCATCGCTCCTAAAACAATACCTAACACTTTCGTGATAACGGTATTTGCCGTTTGACCAAAAATTCTGGCAAAAAAATCACACAATCTGAACAAAATATATGAAAACAGTAAAATAAGAACTAAAGCTAAAATAACAATCCCTTGTGCTGTCAAATCACCATGTCGCTCAGACATCAACAAAATAATGGAAGCAATCGTTCCTGGCCCTGCAATTAAAGGAATAGCCAGTGGGAACACTGACACGTCATTTGTCCCATATGGCATATCTTTGTTTTCATCACTTTCTTTTTTCTCACCAGCATCATTCATCATATTGATAGCGACCATAAACAACATAATTCCACCAGCAATTCTGAAAGCAGGAAGTGTAATTCCTAAAGAATTTAAAAACGCCTCACCAACAAAAGCAAAGAAAAGTAAAACAATAAAACCAATTATAACTGCTCTTTTTGCCATCAAAGCACGATATCCAGGACGAGGACTTGAAGTCAACGACATAAAAACAGGCATATTTCCAATCGGATCTATCACCACAAACAACACCGTGCTGATTTTTAAAAAATTAATAAAAAAATCCATAACAAACTATCCTTTTTTCTTTGAGACAAAGGATAACATACTTTTCATA
This sequence comes from Alphaproteobacteria bacterium, assembly GCA_024413465.1. Taxonomy (GTDB): domain Bacteria; phylum Pseudomonadota; class Alphaproteobacteria; order CAAGCB01; family CAG-977; genus UBA2903. Next base: position 16,121 of record JAKSVU010000002.1, on the reverse strand, counting down.
GAAAAAACAAGGTGAAAATCATAACAAAATTTTTTTACAAAAACACCCCATTTCATACCTAACCCTGCAGGGAGAAGACATCTTTTGTTGGTGAATTTTTCTTAAAAAAATGAAACTTACAAAAGATTGGTGAGGGGGCTAAATACCACAAATTCTAAACCTCTTGCTCCTCATCGAATTATTTTGATAACAATTTATTTCTCGGGATAAATTTCATAAAAAATATTTACCATTTTATTTTTTGTCAAATATTGGACTCTTTTTAAAATGAAATTACAGATTTAAAGATGCTTCATTAAGTAAAAATTCTTTCAATCCCATAATGACAATTCCATTATCATCTTGATATAATGGGGTATTTGTTTTAACAACGATGATTTTTTTGAAAAAATCTTTAATCCCCAATAATGATCGTTCCTCTTGTTCTTTTTTCTCAGCATTTGGTAAATCAAAAACAGATTGAATATAATAACGCTTACTTGCTTGATTAACAACGAAATCAACTTCTGCAGTTTTTTCAGTGTAAGTATTTTTATTATTTTTCTCCAATAACTTAACCTCACCTACGTCAACTTGATATCCTCTAATATTTAATTCATTATAAATGATATTTTCCATTAAATGTGTTTCTTCATATTGTCTAAAATTTAATCGAGCATTTCTCAATCCTACGTCTGTAAAATAATATTTAGATGGCGTATTAATATATTTTTTTCCTTTAATATCATAACGCATAACTTTTTGAAGGATATACGCATCTTGTAAGTAGTCCAAATATTGTTTTATTGTTGGAGAAGTTAAAGTTACTTTTTTCAAACTTTTAAAGGTATCTTCTATTTTTTTTGGATTAATCAAACAACTGATATTTGAAGACATTATATTTAGTAATTCTTCCAATTCTTCCGTATTTATAATTTTGTGACGATCAACAATATCTTTGATATAAGTTTCTCTAAATAAATCTTGTAAATATTTTGCTTTTTCATTTTGTTGTTCAAATTTCAAAACAGCAGGCATTCCTCCATACAAGCAATATTCTGTCCAAGCATCATCCCAATTTTTATCTTTAATTGAATAAAATTCGGAAAAGCTAAGTGGATAAACACGAATTTCATCTCCTCTTCCACGAAACTCTGTAACAACTTCATTTGATAAAAATTTTGAATTACTTCCCGTAACATAAATATCTAAATTCTTAATCCGCATTAATCCATTTAAAACACTAACAAACTTATCCATCAATTGTACTTCATCCAAAAGTAAATAATACATTTGGTCGTCCTGAATCAAAGAAGTAACATAGTTAAAACATTCCTCTGGATTTTGGTATTTTTCATCTCTAAAATTATCTAATTCAATTGTAATGATATGAGATAATGGAACTCCATTTTGAATTAAATGATTTTTAAATAATTCAAATAATAAAAATGATTTTCCGCAACGTCTGATGCCTGAAATAATCTTGATAAAAGTATTGTGTTTATGACTAATTAACTTATTTAAGTACAAGTCTCTTTTAATCAGCATCTTTATCTCCATTTTATTTTTTGTCAAATATTGGACTCTTTTTAAAATCATACGACTATTTTTTCAAACAATCAACTTTCATTTTATTTTTTGTCAAATATTAGACTCTTTTTAAAATGGATAAATTTTTTTATAGAATCTAAATTTTACTGCATAAAAAATTTTTATATTGCTAGTAAAAACTAATTTATTTTTCCCTTCAAATCTGTCCTTTTTATAAAAAATAAAAAAAATACTTGACATATGCGGGGGGGGGGTAGACTAAAATTGAAAAGAAAGTTTTTTCTTTTCCGTCATTACAAAGAAATGATAATTTTATAAAAAAAGAGGATTAGCTTCTCCGCAAATAAAATTTACATTACCAATGTCAAAGACGTTAGTTTATTGAGTTTAAGGGATATTAACCGATGAAGAAATTAAATAAATTACTTGGATTAAGTACATTAGTTTTATTATCAGCATGTTCTACAGCAACACATATGGGAACAACAGATGTTCGTTTAGCAACAACAGATGTTGAAGTTCGTCCTATGGAAGCAAGCCTTATAGTTGGCGAAGCTATATCCGGCGAAGCATATTGTTCTAATGCTTTTTGGGGATGGTTAACTTTAAGTAGCCCAACAAAACAAGCTTATGGTGCAACATTACAAGAAGATGGTGGTGAATTTGCTGGAAACAATTGTAGTCGTGCAGCAGTTTACAATGCACTAAAAGCATCTGGTGCAGATGTAATCGTTGCTCCTCAATATGAAACAGTTGGTGAAACAAAATTCTTTGGTTTCTATAATAATGCAAAAATAAAAGTCAAAGGATACAAAGGCACTTATAAAAACATCAAAGAAATGTCTGATGATGTTGTAAAGCATCGTCAAATGCATCACAAAGATAAAGAAATAGCAAAACCTTTAGCTAGTGGTGGTATGGGTGGTATTTTATCATTCTTACCATTTTGATTGATTTAACTCATTGAAAAAAGGGAACTATCTAGTTCCCTTTTTTTGTTAATTATAATCTTTATTTATCCCCTTTAATTAAGTATATTGCTATTGAACAAATCTAAAGAACATCGGATAAAACATGTGGATATTTTATACTATTTTAACCAGCTGGATTAATTGCGCATATTTCTTTGGCAATCAAATATCCAAAATTACACCAAACGTATTTATGTTTTACCGAGGCATTATTCCGGCTTTAATACTTTCATTATTTTTACCTTGGGTAAATTTTATAACTTCTTGGCAATTTTATTTAGCTTGTGTTTTTCAAGGAATAATCGTCTCATTCATTGATTACAGACAATTCCGAGCAATACGAATTTGGGGAGCAGAAAGAGTTTCCTCTATTTACCCATTCTGCCTTGGTTTTGTTTTCATATTTTGGCTCATATTAAAACCATCAGATATTGCAAAATATTCCGAAGATCCTCTCCGTATGATTGGAATTATTGGATCTTTAATAGGAATTTTCTTTTCTGTTTTTTCGTATTCAAAATCAAATAAAAATAAACAAGCTCTTCAATATCTATTTCCTCTGATTTTAGCAAGTGCATTATGTGATGCAATGAATAAATTTTGCATGAGTTATACGGCAAAGGACGATTTGATTTCAGGCAGTATTCTGTACATTATCATTCAATCAACAATAATTGCCATCGTAAATTTAGTTCTCTATAAAAAAAATAACGGACAAGTCTCCGATTTTTACAAATGGAAAAACGTCAAATATTCGCCCATCATTATCTTAAATATTTTGGCAGGCATATTTAAAAATTTTGCAATGTATAACACACCGAACCCTTCTTATGTAACAGCATTGTTATACCTGTCTATTATATGGATTATGCTGATTGCTTATATTCTTACCCATTTCGGCATAAAATGCCGTCACAATGATCTGCCACCATATAAAGTATTATTATTGGTTATCTCAACAGTCGCCTTAGCAATATTGGGGTAAAATCTTTTTAAGGTACTTTGTCAGTATAATTTGAAATCAAAGTCGATTACGACATAAATTTCAAGTTTAATAAAAAAAGGCAAATTTTATAAATTCAAAAAAAATTGTAACTTATTTTAAGTTCATTCGTTATGTTATATGAAAGCATTCAATTTTTATGGAAGATTGTCATGGGAAAAGAAAACAAATTAATTTCTGAACAAGAAATAAAAAACAAAGAAAACGTGGAATTAAATGATGAAGAATTAGCAATAATTACAGTTGGTTCAGAGATAAAGGTTTTGAAGGAAAACGAAAAGGGGTGGGCAAAAAAGCAATTCAAGGACTTGCTACAATATGTTCTTAGGGGGAACTAAAAGTCCCACAAAAAATTACGATTTTAAATTTCTCATCAATTCGTTATACAACATCACGAATTCTGTTTGGACGATTTCAAATGGGATAAATTGCTTCCGCAATTCAATATTGATTTTAGATTTTTCTGGAATAGGATTGTGTTTTGTTTCCGTTTTATAATACGTTTCAAATTCCCAATATAACATCGTATCGTCTATTTCTTGCCATACTGCATTTTCTTCAAAAAAGAGATTATAAACTTGCGGAGCTAACGCCGAAAAAATAACTTTCTGTATGCGTTCTTCTTTTTCCTTATAGTCATCTTCTTTAATTGGACGAGGAATATCACACAAATAAGCTTCAGAAGCATCATGCAACAAACAACATATTTGAACTTCTGTTGATAGACCTCTAGCTTTAGCTTCTCGACAGCAACTAATACAATGTTGAGCAACTGAATAGAATTGATTAAAATGTCCACTTGCCCTGCATTGCATAGACAAAGCGTGAGCAATATCTTCAAGTTTTATATCACTTGGTCTTGGATTGATAACGTTAAAATCCAATCCAGAGTAAGTAGATATATTATTCTTAGATATTAAAATATTTTTATCCTCCCAAGACGTTTGAATTAAAAATTAAACACTCCTGTCGTGGCTGTTTGTGCTTCTTTTTCAGATATTTTATTATCATCATCTGCCTCTAATTTAGAACATTCTAATTCAATAGAAACGTCTAAAAAAGTATCTGAAATATCCGCCATTAACATTGTTCCACTATCACTATCTACCCAAACGAAACTTTCTTCGTAATCAGATTCACCATATTTATTTTTTAAAGCATTATAAAAATCGTGCCGACGTTTGTTTTTCAAATAAAGACCTTCTTTTGTTACACCTAAAGAATGATCACCTTTCGCCGTATAATGAATTCGAAATGCTTGATTGTCCGTTGCATTACTCGTAAAATCTACGACTAAAGTTTCTTTAAGAGGTTTGTTTTCAAACGTTAATTTTTGAATATATTCACTTTTTTCCTCTTTTGCTGCCTCATCAATACACGCTTTCAAAGAATGAAAGGGTAATGCCGCAGAATTTAAACATTTTCTTTTATATTTCCAAGTATCAAATTCCGGCACTTGTTTATTTGAAAATTTCAATGAAAATCCCTTATCTGTAGCGATATTTATCACCTCATTTGGGGTCATTCCCGTTCTTATTCCTGCAATATCAAAAACCTTTTTTGACTTACCCCGACGATGGCGGCTATTTGACTTTTTACGCATCTCAAATAGTGATTCTGAATTCGTCCTTTTTTGGTATTTTTTCACAGCACCTTGATCACCTAAATTCGGTATAGATGGTTTATCACCTCCACCGATATTGGGCGTTCCACCATTTGCGATTTCAGGTTTTGAATCAGAGGTTTTAGGAGCCAAAACGGGTGTAGAAACAGCTTTTGATGGTGCTGATGTCGTTTCTACCATTTGAACAGGATTCATCTTGATTGGTTTAGGTTTTAAAGGTTGAGCTGGTTTTGCAGCCGGTTTTACGTCGACAGGTTTTGCTACAGGCATTCCTGGCATTGTTTCTGAAGCATCATCATCCTCTAACAAATCAAGCATTTGAGCTTGAACTGGGCAACTCAATAATAAAACAATTAGAAAAAAAAGTTTCTTCATATAACCCTGTTTTTAAGAAAATCTATCTGTACAAAAATATAATAGACCACTTCTGATTGCAAACTTTTTCTGTAAATCAATTGATTATTTAATGAATTGGGTATATTTTTTCCCTAGTAAAATAACTAAGGTCTCTGTTTATGCAAGGAAAATATCCTGTCATTACGTTATGTGGTTCTACAAAATTCAAAAAAGAATTTATGGAGACACAAAAAGAACTGACTCTCCAAGGATACATTGTCATCTCTGTCGGACTATTTGGACATAGTGGAGATCAAGAAGTGTGGGAAAATATGGATGAAGGAACTCTCACACGCACAAAAGAAATGTTAGATGATATGCATAAACGCAAAATTGATATGGCTGATGAAATTTATGTAATTAACGTTGGAGGATACATCGGATCTTCTACAAAATCAGAAATTGAATATGCTCTTAAAACAGGAAAAAAAGTAAACTATCTTGAAAAACCACAGAAAGGGTAATTATGTCAAAAGAATTAGAATTTAAAATTCCAATTAAAACTAAAAAAGATTTTTTTAATTTTATTCAAAAATTAAAGGAATTGAAGATTTCAGGTTTTTCCCAAAGTATGACAATTAAATATGATGATATGTTTAATTCCATCAATAAAACAGGGTATTCTAAAATAGCAAGATTAAGAAAAACGTTGGAATACAAAATAACAAACAACCAATCTATTATCCCTTCTGATGAACAGATTTATCAGTATTTACACAAAGGAACTGACGAATATCAAGCTTGGTTTGATAACTTGCCTACAAATGAACAACAAAAATATGCTCAAGTTCATCATTATTACCTGACAAATAAGGATAAAAGTATCATCGATGGTAATGAAAGTAATTATGAAAACGAACAAGAAATTAATCATGTCACCTATGATACGATTGCTGAATCTTTTAGAATGTTAGGACATCCTCCTTATTTTTCTAAACAAAAGATGTCTTTTTCGTTATTTGTTCCAACTCTACTTACAGATTATCATTTTGAACTTGTATCTGTTAATGGTCTCATTTACCTTGAATGTGAATTTGTTGGAGAAAAAAATATTGACAAAAATGGGGAAAATCCTATTCAAATAATGGAAAAAGTTTGTACAGATTTAGGTCTTGATTGTAAAGACAAAGATTCTCGTTCCTGGTCGGTAATTATTCCAAAATAAAAAAATATTTTTTTGTAACTATTTTTATTCTGAATCGTCTTATAGGTAACAGGAGGTACATTCAGATAAATAAATAGGCTCACTCAAACGGATGATTGTATTACAGTCATCCGTTTTTCTTAATCGTTTAACAATCTTTAACTTTCGATGCTTTATAATAATATCAATATATTAAACTGAATAAAGGAATATAAATATGACTAAACTAAACGCTGTTGGTGTTTTTTGTGGTTCAAGAAACGGAAATGATCCTAAATACATCAATGCAATTACAAAATTCGGTGAAATACTCGGCGAAGAACATATAGAACTTATCTATGGAGCTGGACATACCGGCATGATGGGGGCTGTCGCAAAAGGAGCTTTATCAAAAGGAGGAATTGTTACCGGAGTAATCAATTCTTTATTACAATCCCTTGAAAAACAAAGTTTCGACCTAACGAATTTACGAGTTTATCCGTCATTACATGAACGAAAAGATGTCATGTTCCAAACAGCAGATGCTTTCGTTGGTTTTCCAGGTGGGATTGGAACGCTAGATGAAATTTTTGAAGTTGTTACATTAAAACAAATCAATGAAATTAATAAACCTATTATATTGTGCAATATAAATGGCTTTTGGAATCCGTTCAAAGAAATTATTGATGGATTAATCCGTTGTGGATACGCAGATGAAAAGCATCGTAACTTAGTTACATACGTCAATACACCAGAAGAAATTTTACCTGCAATTTGCAAAGAATTAGCTGAATAAAATTTACACAAAAAAACTATTATATTTGATTAATATAAATAGATTTGTCGAACTTTTTAAATTTTTCAAAAATGAATCAAATCGTTTTTTTATATTTTGTTTTGTAAGTAAATCATTACCTTTACTTATTTGTTCTAGCATATAAGAATTTATTTCCGGGCTATAATGCGTTAAATCCATATAATTTGCTATATCAAAAACGAAATCTTTATCATAGAACCAAAAGATTTTTATATTTTCATATTTTTCGACAACAGAATATAAATAATCTTGTACTTGTTTCATACCTTCATTTAAATTTTTCACTGTTGACAAGTATAAAGCACTATATGGAGGAACTATTAGATAAAATTGGATATTTGGATTTTCTGCTGCAATATCTAATGTCCATTTTTGAATTCCTTGAATATACAAATTAAAATCAAAAGTAGAACCATCATTCTTTTTTATAGAATTTAAAGCACCCTCAATTCTTTTATCTTCATGTCTATATCTTAACCAATTTTCAAAACCACCAAAACGCCTTTTATATTTGTACTCATTTTTCCAAGCAAAAGGCATATCTAAATCAACTTTTTTATAATCACATCTTTTCTTTAAGAAAAAAAGACATTTTACAGCATTTTTATCCAAATGGGCTTTTAAAAATCCAACAAATTTATCTTCGTAAAGCTCTTTATTGAAACTTGATTCATAAAAATCTATATTATCCGTAAAATACCAATCCAAACTACCTAAAACCTTTTTAATTTTTTTTGATTTAATAATATTTTTAAAAACAAAAGCTTTTTCCAAAGGATTGGCTCCTGAAAAAGATAAATTGAAAAAAGTACCATCCAAAAGCTTACTAGCATCCTTCGCAGATGTGTTCAATAACATAGATGTTCCTAAAATAACACTATCATACTCCATAAATTTAGATAAACCATATATTTGTTTACGTTCATCTGAAGTTATTTTATTTACTGGGGAAAACCAACGTTTATGAAACATCATATAAGGATCTCTTAAATAAACAAACGCTCCCAAAAAAATAATTCCAAAAATAAAACTTAATATAAAAGAGCAAATAAATTTTTTGTACATCTGCTTACTCCTTCTAAAAATTGAAATATATAAATTCAGAATATGGAATAACTATCATTTTTATGAGTATACCCAACATTACAAATCCTAGTATGCTACCATAAATGATGCTCATTTTTTCTGATTTAAATTTTATTTTTTTCAATAATTCTATAGAGTTTGGCAATGTAACACACATTATCAAAATAAAAATTAAATATATGTAATCTTTTGAATGAATATTAAACATTGGAAATAAATCTTTTGCATGAAAAGAGGTTAACTTTGCAATCGATGAAAAATCAACCATCGACTTAAAAATCTTTATTGCATCTCCAAATGTTTTTGCTCTGAATAAGACCCATGCACAATTGATAAAATTAAACGTTATTAACCACGCTATCCATTTTGGTAAATGCAGACTTGTTTTACTCCATAATCTACATATGATATTTGCAAAACCATGTAATATCCCCCAAACAATGAACGTCCACGCTGCACCATGCCAAATACCACTAATAAGATATATTATAAATATATTCAAATAAGTTCTTAATTCTGAAACTCGATTTCCACCTAAAGGTATATATACGTAATTCTTTAAAAAGCGAGTCAATGTCATATGCCATCTACGCCAAAAATCTGCTATATTTAAGGCTTTATATGGACTATTAAAGTTAATTGGAAGATTGATATTGAAAAACAAAGCACTTCCCATTGCCATATCGCAATAACCACTAAAATCAAAATAAATTTGTATTGTATAGGATAATGATGTGAACCACCCTCCAAAAATAGTTAGCTCTTTAATTTCATCAAAACCAAGCGTCGCAAATTGTGCAAAATGATCTGCAATTACTACTTTTTTAAATAACCCTATCAAAAATATAATAATTCCATAGCTATAATTTCTATAATTTTTTGCTAAATTTTTTGTATTTTTAAATTGAGGAATCATTTCTCCATGTGTCACAATAGGACCTGCTATCAATTGAGGAAAAAAACAAACAAATAAAGCATATGTCAAAAAATCATATTCTTTTGTTATACCATGATAACTATCTACCAAATAGGCAATTTGTTGAAATGTAAAAAATGAAATTGCTAATGGCAATGCAATTTTTTGAAAAGAATATTGTGATGAAAAAATTAGATTTATATTATCCAAAATAAAATTGAAATACTTAAAATAAGCCAATGCAGATATGTCAAAAACAATTCCAAAAATTAAAAGCGATTTATTTTTTATTCTATTATTTTGTCCTTCATTTACTTTTGATATCTCTGAACCTATTGCATAATTTACACAAATTGATATTAAAATAAGTGATAAATAATCAATATTCCACCATGCATAAAAAAGCAAAGATGCTATAACAAGAATTGCTTTTGAAAAAACAATCAATCTTTTTGAAATAACATAATAGTACAAAATAAATACTAGCGGTAAAAATACAAATATATATACAAGCGAATTAAATAACATACAAAACCTTTTTTAGCATTTTTAGGAAGAGAAAATTGTTCAAAAGAACATTTGATTTAAGAGTGCAATATAAACTTATTTTTATTGTTTTTCAAAGAAATAATTAGCTAAAAAAAACGCCCTGGAAAATCCAGGGCGTCTTTTTTCGAATTAAATTCTCAATTAAGCATTACGTACTGCTGCTTGAGCTGCTGCCAAGCGTGCGATTGGTACGCGGAATGGAGAACAAGAAACGTATGTCAATCCTACACGATGACAGAAGTCAATTGTAGCAGGATCACCACCGTGTTCACCACAAATACCCAATTTGATGTTTGGACGTGTCTTACGGCCTTTTTCAGCAGCCATTTCGACTAATTGACCAACACCTTCTTCATCGATTGATTTGAATGGATCTTTTGCAAAGATACCTTTAGCAACGTAATCAGGTAAGAAAGCACCAGCGTCATCGCGGCTCATACCTAATGTTGTTTGTGTCAAATCGTTTGTACCGAATGAGAAGTATTCTGCTGTTTCAGCAACTTTATCAGCTGTCAAAGCAGCACGTGGCATTTCAATCATTGTACCAACGTGGTAAGGGAACTTACCAGCTTTATCCATAACTAAAGCGGCCATCTTATCGATAGAAGCTTTAACTAAATCCAATTCTTTCTTTGTATCAATTAATGGAACCATAATTTCTGGTTCTACTTGTTTACCCAAAACTTTTGTTGCTTCAACTGCAGCTTCAAAAATAGCTTGAGCTTGCATTTCTGTAATTTCTGGGTATGTGATACCTAAACGGCAACCACGCAAACCTAACATTGGGTTTGCTTCGTGTAATTGATTTACACGAGCTTTAACAGCATCAACAGAAATACCTAATTCACGAGCAATTTCTGCTTGGTCAGCTTCGTTTTGTGGTAAGAATTCATGTAATGGTGGATCCAATAAACGAATGTTTACTGGTTGACCTTGCAATGCAACATACAATTCTTTGAAGTCTTCACGTTGATATGGCAACAACTTAGCCAAAGCAGCACGACGTGCTTCTTCTGTTTCTGCCAAAATCATTTCGCGCATGTGTTTAATACGCATTGGATCAAAGAACATATGTTCTGTACGGCACAAACCAATACCTTGTGCACCGAATTCCATAGCTTTTGCAGCATCACGAGGTGTATCTGCATTTGTACGAACTTTCAATTTACGTACTTCGTCAGCCCAACCCATGAACAAACCGAAATCACCTGTTAATTCAGCATCTTTCAATGCAATAGCACCGTTAATCACTTCACCGGTTGTACCGTCTAATGTGATAACGTCACCTTCCTTAACTGTGACACCTTTGATATTCATTGTTTTTGCAGCGTAATCAACTTTAACGTCAGAAGCACCGCAAACAGCTGGTGTGCCCATACCACGAGCAACAACTGCTGCGTGAGATGTCATACCACCGCGTGCTGTCAAGATACCTTGAGAAGAATGCATTCCGTGAATGTCTTCTGGAGATGTTTCAACACGAACGAGAACAACCTTTTTACCTGCAGCTGCCCATTTTTCTGCATCATCAGCTGAGAATACAACCTGACCTACAGCAGCACCTGGAGAAGCATTCAAAGCTTGTGTCAACAAACGACCGTCTTTAATAGCTTCTTTTTTAGCTTTTGGATCTAATGTTGGGTGTAATAAATCGTCTAATTGTTTTGGTTCAACACGCAATAAAGCTGTCTTCTTATCAATCAAGCCTTCGTTAACCATATCAACAGCCATCTTAACTGCAGCAGCTGCTGTACGTTTACCATTACGTGTTTGTAACATGTACAATTTACCATTTTGAATGGTGAATTCCATATCTTGCATATCGTGATAGTGTTTTTCCAACTTTTCACGAATATCGCACAATTGTTTGTACAAATCTGGCATAGCTTCTTCCATGCAAGGTAATGTAGAACCACGTTCTTTCTTACCTTCTTTGGAAATTTGTTGTGGTGTACGAATACCAGCAACAACGTCTTCACCTTGAGCTTTAATCAAGAATTCGCCGTAGAATGCGTTTTTACCTGTTGAAGGGTCACGAGAGAAGCAAACACCTGTTGCAGAATCATCACCAGCGTTACCGAACACCATTGTTTGAACGTTTACAGCTGTACCCCAATCTTCAGGAATATCGTTCAGCTTACGATAGTAAATAGCACGATCAACCATCCAGCTCATGAACACAGCGCCAATACCACCCCATAATTGTTCAATTGGATCTTGTGGAACTGGTTTGCCGAATTTTTCGCCAATTTTCTTGTATTCAACAATCAAAGCTTTCAAATCGTCAACGTTCATATCTGTATCAGATTTATAGCCTTTTGCTTCTTTAGCAGCTGTTAAAACGTGTTCAAAGTTTTCATGTTTTACGCCTAAAACAACGTCTGAATACATTTGGAGGAAACGACGATATGAGTCATAAGCAAAACGTTCATCACCTGATGCTTTTGCCAAACCTTTTACTGTTTCATCGTTTAAACCAAGGTTCAAAACTGTATCCATCATCCCTGGCATAGAAATACGAGCGCCTGAACGAACGGAGAATAACAATGGATTTGCTGGATCTGCAAATTTGCGTCCAACGATACTTTCACAATGTTTAATCCCTTCTTCGACTTGTTCTTTCAAATCATTTGGGAATGATTTATTGTTTGCATAATAGTATGTGCAAACTTCTGTAGAAATTGTGAATCCTGGAGGAACTGGAATTCCAATAGAACTCATTTCTGCTAAGTTAGCACCTTTACCACCCAACAAGTTTCTGTCGGATGCGCGGCCTTCAGCTTTTCCGTCGCCGAATTTATAAACCCACTTTGTCATTTGGTAAGTTGTCTCCTCTTAACCTTCTATTACTGAAAAATCGGCTACGGCATTCATTGCTTTTACAATCATAGATAATAAACGCAAACGATTTGCACGTAGTCCAACATCTTCGCAGTTTACTTGAACTTTATCAAAGAAAGCATCAACTGGTTCGCGTAATTCAGCTAATACAGCCATAGCCCCTTTAAAATCATTCGAAGCAATCTTCGAAGAACTATTTAACATAATTTTACCCAAAGCGTCAAATAAAGTTGTCTCTTCTGGTAAAATAAATTTCGTCTTATCTGCTGTTTCGTCATATCCTTGCTTATCTTTAGCACTTTCAATACGCAAAATATTTCCAGCACGACGATATGCCGTTAATAAATCAGCCCCATCAGCTGAATCCAACAATTCAGTCAAAGCATCAACTCTTGTTAAAACTTTAACTAAATCAACTGTTTGGAAATCATCCTGACGACCTAAATTATAAACAGCAGAAATATAATCATGGCGTACACCTTTATCTTTCATTGCAACTTTCAATCTTTCTGCAATAAAGGACATCAAAGAATACATTTGGCGTACAGACCAATTGACTAATACTGTTGGTTCACCATTTTCATCACGTTTTTCTGATTTTGTCATGGCTTCTTGAACCGAACTTTGAATCGAATCGCCATAAACGGCACGAGCTTCGTCAAAAACTTGCATCAAAGGCAAATTAATCTTATTTTCAACGATTAAACGAATAACACCCAATGCTGCTCGTCTTAATGCGAAAGGATCTTTTGATCCTGTTGGTTTTAAATCAATCAACCAGAAACCAACTAATGTATCAATTTTATCTGCCAAAGCAACGGCAATACTTGTTGGTTTGGATGGACACGTATCATTTGGACCAAGTGGTGAATAATGTTCTGCAATTGCAGAGCAAACTGCATCATTTTCCCCATCATGTACAGCATAATATCTGCCCATAATTCCTTGTAATTCTGGAAATTCTCCAACCATTCCTGTTGATAAATCGGCTTTACATAACAAACAAGCACGATCTGCATCTGCAATTTTTGCACCAGGAATATACTTTACAATAGCAGGCATCAAAGCACGCATACGCTCAATTTTATCTTGAACTGATCCTAATTTAGCATGGAATACGCGTGCTGATAATCTGTCAGCTTTATCAATTAATTTTTGTTTTCTGTCTTCATCCCAAAAGAAACGAGCATCTGACAATCTAGCACGCAAAACGCGTTCGTTACCGGCAATAATTTGAGCCCCGTTATCATCTGTTTTCATATTTGAAACAACAACAAAACGCGGAGCCATTTTGCCATTATCATCTGTCATACAAAAATATTTTTGATTTGTTCTCATAGAGGTAATCAAAACTTCTTGTGGAACAGACATAAATTCATCGTCAATTTTACCCATTAAACAAACTGGATATTCTGCCAATCCAGCAACTTCATTTAACAAACCAGCATCTTCTAATAATTTGTAACCAGCTGATTTTGCTAATTCATGAGCTTTTTCAGAAATAATCTTTTTCCGTTCTTCAGGATCAATAATAACAAATGCATTGCGTATTTTTTGAGCATAATCCTCAAAATTTTTAACTTCAAATGAAGCTGGAGCCAAAAATCTGTGACCTGAAGTTTTATTTGACGATTTAACACCTGCAAATTCAACGGAAATAACTTCGCTATCAAACAAACAAATCATTGAATGAAGTGGACGAACCCAATGTTCTGCATGACTTGCCCAACGCATTGACTTTGGCCATGGGAAAGTTGTCAACATGGTTGAAACTGTTTCCTGTAACACTTCCGTTGTAGGACGACCTTTATGAGAAACGTTTGCAAAATAGAACGTTCCCTTCGGAGTTTCTTTCGTCACTAATTGGTCTTTTGTCAGACCTGTGGACTTTAAAAAGCCATTTAAAGCCTGTTCAGGAGATGTTACAGATGGACCTTTACGTTCTTCAACCAAATCAGCTTGGCTAACTGGCAACCCCTTTACAACCAATCCTACGCGACGACTAGCAACAAAGCTATAAACCTCATCATATTTCAACTCATGTTTAGTTAAAGCATCCGTAATATACTTTTTTACGTGTTCTGCAGCATCAGCTTGCATACGTGCAGGAATTTCTTCACTAAATAATTCAATAAAAAATTCGCTCATCTTTAACCTTCCAAATGTCCACGGCTCTTTAACCAACCTTCACAGCAACCTTTTGCCAAAGCACGAACTCGACCAATATAAGCAGCGCGTTCTGTTACGGAAATAACACCTCTTGCATCAAGCAAATTAAACAAATGTGATGCTTTTATGCATTGATCGTATGCTGGCAAAGGAATACCTGCAGCTAACAAAGCTTGACATTCAGCTTCTGCATCTTTGAAATGTTGTAATAATTTTTCTGTATTAGCACATTCAAAATTGTATTTTGAATATTCAACTTCATTTTGGTGAAAAACTTCACCATATTTAACACCTTCACTATTGAAAGCTAAATCATATACGTTTTCAACACCTTGAATATACATCGCCAAGCGTTCCAAACCATACGTTAATTCAGAAGGAACTGGAGAACATTCGAAACCACCAACTTGTTGGAAATAGGTAAATTGAGAAACTTCCATACCATCACACCAAACTTCCCAACCTAATCCCCAAGCTCCTAACGTTGGAGATTCCCAATCATCTTCTACGAAACGAATATCATGATGATTAGAATCGATTCCTAAACATTTCAAGCTGTCCAAATACAATTCTTGAACGTTTTCAGGAGATGGTTTCATAATCACTTGATATTGATAATAGTGCTGTAATCTGTTTGGATTATCACCATATCTACCATCTACAGGACGACGAGAAGGTTGAACGTAAGCAGCCTTCCACTTTTCTGGTCCCAAAGCACGTAAAATCGTTGCAGGATGGAATGTGCCTGCCCCTACTTCCATATCGTAAGGTTGCAGAATCAAGCATCCTTTATCAGCCCAAAAGGACTGTAACTTCATAATTAAAGATTGAAAATCATTTGACATTTTATTCTCGAATAATATTAAAAAAGCTTTTGCGCGTAAAATACAATCTCTAACCATAAAGGTCAAGGATAAAATTTTTACAATAATTAGCCCCCGAATTTTGTTAAAAAAAACAAAAGTACTCTAAGATCATATTATAAAATAGCTAATGGCTAAGAAATTAGTACATTGATCTGCGGATGACAAATACACACCTATATCTGCAGATGAACGCTATGATGACGTTCTTTATTACAGATATTAAAATCTTA
>JAKSVU010000019.1 GCA_024413465.1 Alphaproteobacteria bacterium | reverse complement strand
AAATTTGCTCGTTAAAAACTGTTTTCCCCCTAAAGGTGGCAATAATATTAAATTTTATCCCCTATCATGGGGCAATAAGGAAAGATTGCTAAGAAATTTTGTTTGCTTGTTTCGCTCGTCCCTTCGGGACCGCCTATCGGCGTCATGAACTTCGTTCATTCCCCTATCATGGGGCAATAAAAATCATGTCCTCTCCCTACAGGGTAAAGTAAATAAATTTACTGAAAAAATTTATTTTTTAAGTTATAATTTAAAAAAAATGATGAGGAGGCAAATATGGCTAATGAAGAATTGATGAATGAGCTCCTTAAAAAACATGGTTTAAATGTTGATGATTGTCATCAAATTATGGAGAAGATACCGGAAAAATCAAAGAACTGTGAAAAGTTATTAGAAATCTACTATACTTTAAAAAATACCGTAGATATGGAAAATCCATATTGGTTTAACAGAGCTTGGTTTGAAAATGCAGGGGATGTTACAATTATTCGCAAAGCGAAAGCAGAGGCTGCTGCTCTTTCTCATTCTACTCCTACAATTTTACCTTGGGAAAAACTGGTAATGCAAAAAACACGAAACGTTCGTGGTGCCTTTCCGTTTCCTTGGATTACAGCCAGCTTTTTTAATGCAGCTGCCGAAGCGTTGATGAATGAAGTTGATACGCCAAATGAATCAGCAGCAGATGCTGTTTCCATGGTTGGTGCTGGCGGTGGTAATGTTACAAAAAGCTATGGAAATATTATTTCTATTGCCAAAAAATTTGGTATGCGTAAAGAAGACGTTCCGGTTTTAGTCAAGGCATCAAAACCATGGGATGGTTGTTCCGTTGAAGATATCAGTACAAAGTATGGAAAAGATACGCCGAATTATAAATTGCATAAAGCAATGATGGATTCAGTTGTTTGTATGTTTGATTCATACTGTATTCCTCAAGGGCGTGAAGTTATGAATTATTATTTGCCTTTGCAGTATGGGTGGGACGGAATTATAGAACTTTGTAATCAAAAGATTTCTGAAACAATGGGAGAAGCTGGAGATGATGAAGTTCTTGGAATGAGCCGAGGATACTATTATGAAGCTATGAAAATTATGGCACAAGGGATGAGTAAATGGTGCCAAAATTATGCTGAACGCGCAAAATATTTATCTTCAATTGAAACGGATGAGCAATTTAAAAAGAATTACGAAGAAATTGCTGTCGTTATGGAACATATTGCTCATAAAGCTCCAACTACGTTTCGTGAAGCTTTACAATTAACGTTGGCTTGCCATTATGCCGTTGTAAATGAAGATCCATTGTCAGGTATGTCAATTGGTCGTATCGGACAGATATTACAGCCATATTATGAAAAAGACATTGAAGATGGCATTACGACTGAAGAAGAAGTCATAGAATTATTGGAATTATACAGAATTAAAATTACCTGTATTGAATGTTTTGCGTCAGCAGGTGTTACAGGGGGAGTTCTGTCAGGGAATACGTTTAATAATTTATCATTAGGGGGATTGACAAAAGAAGGTCTGTCAGCTGTTACACCTTTGGAATATTTGATTATTGAAGCTGGTATGCGTTGCCAAACTACTCAACCGACGCTGTCTGTTCTTTATGATGAAAGAATGCCGGAAGACTTTTTAATGAAAGCTGCAGCTTGTACTAAATTAGGTATGGGGTATCCAGCGTGGATGAATAACCAACAAGGCATGAATTATATGCTTAAAAATTATGGTCCCGAAGGAATGACGGTGGAAGATGCTCGAGCCTGGTGTATCGGGGGATGTTTAGAATCTTCACCGGGAACTTTTTTGCCTTTGAATTATAATGGTAAAATTACTTGGGTTCCTGGGGGAGCAAGCCCGACTTGTGGTTCAGGTGTTCACTTTATTGCAATGCCGAAAGTGTTGGAATTAGTTTTAACAAATGGTTATGATCATCGTACAAATAAACAAATTTTGCCAAAACATGACAGAAAACTTGATTCAATCGAAGTGATAGAAGAACAATGGCTTGCATATATGCATATGATTATTGATGCGGCAAATAAAGTAAATAATATTCAAATGGATATATGGAGAAGACAAACACCGCCTGTTTTGGCGTCTATGTTGAAACCGGATTGTTTCAGAGATGGAATTAGTTTAAGTGATGGTGGATGTCGTTATAATGCTTCGATTAACTTTGAATCTTGTGGAACGATTACGTTTGTTAATTCGTTATCTGCTTTGAATAAAATGGTATTCGTTGATAAAAAATATTCGTTGGAACAAGTCGTTGATGCAATGCTCCATAATTATGGATTTAAAACTGCTTATGAAACAGGTGTATTTAGTCCAGATTATCGAGAAGTAACTGAAAATTCCGGTAAATATGAAGAAATATTTGCTGATGCAGTAAATGCTCCAAAATATGGAAATGCCAATTGGGAAGCTGATAAGTTTTTAAAGTGGTATGAAGATGTGATGGTACCATTTATTCATAGTTTTAAATCATATTACGCTAAGCCGTTGTATATGTGTCAAATATCCGTATCTACGCATGGGCCACAAGGATTTATTACATTGGCAGATCCTGCTGGTCGTTTAGCAGGAACGACTTATTCTGATGGATCGGTTTCTGCAGCGGCAGGAACTGATAAAAATGGGATTTATGCTATTTTTGAATCTGCGACCTGTTATGATCACAGCAATTGTCAAAATTCTCAATTAAACTTGAAATTACATCCAAGTGTTTTACAAGGATTACAGGGAACAAAAAAATTATTGGACGTTATTTCTGCCTATATGCGTAAAGGTGGTTTCCACGTTCAATTCAACGTTGTGGATTCAAATACGCTACGCGATGCCCAGAAAAAACCTGAAAATTATCGTGATTTGATGGTTCGTGTGGCTGGGTTTACTCAGTATTGGTGTGAAATTGGAAAACCTATTCAAGATGAAGTAATTTATCGTACAGAATATGATCAAGCATAAGTTGATGGGGTGAGTTTATGAAACATTTTGATTGTAAAAATTATATTCATTTAGATTGCGAAAAAGGGATGTGTGCTTTAAGTAAAATGATCGTTCCTATTGATGGAGAAGGAAGTGATGCTTGTCCCAAATTTATTTTAGCTGAAAAATGTGGGAATTGTGCTTTTTTTGAAAATCCAAATCAATATGGAATTGGGACATGTAAAGGATTTGAAAAAGAAAATTGGGCCTATAATACTTGTGGTGCCTGTGGGTGTGAAAAATATAAAAAACGCTAGAAATATTTAAAAGGATAATTTAATCGAGATGGCGGATACACAGCAATTAAAGGCACTTATTTTTGATATACAGGCTTTTTCTGTGCATGATGGACCGGGTTGTAGAACAAACGTTTTTTTTGCAGGGTGTCCTTTGCGTTGTCAATGGTGTGCAAATCCTGAAAATTTTTTAACACAACAACATTTAATGTTTTCTGACAAAGTTTGTAAGTGGAAAAATGGGTGCAGAACTTGTCTCCATCGGTGTAAAAAGGGGGGACTTACCTTTGATGATCAGATAGGACTCCAAATTCATTGGGAAATTTGTCGTCAATGTACGACTTTTGAATGTGCAGAATATTGTGCTGCTCATTCTTTAAAAGTTTGTGGAAAATATTATACCGTTGATGAATTGATGAAAATTTTAATAAGAGATTCTAGCAATTGGGGACACGATGGCGGTGTCACTTTTTCTGGGGGAGAACCTCTTTTACAGTATGATTTTTTAAAAGAAGTTTTGAAAAAGTGTAAAGAAAAAATGATTCATACGGCAGTTGAAACTTCTGCAAGCGTTTCTTCAGAAAAGTTTTTAGACTTAATGCAGTACATCAATTTCGCATTCATAGATGTTAAAAATATGGATGATGAAAAGCATAAATTAGGGACAGGTGTTTCTAATAAATTAACACTTAAAAATATCAGTTTGCTAAAGGAAAATGGGTGGAAAGGCAGACTTGTTTTACGCTATCCAGTTATAGCCGATTTTAATGATAGTTTAGAAAATGCACAAAAAGTCATAGATTTTATGAAAAAAAATAATTTGCTTGAAATTAATATTTTGAAATTTCATCGTCTTGGACAAAGTAAATGGGAACAGCTGGGAATGAAATTCGCCTATGAAAAAGGGGGAAGTGTCCCTGCAAAAGAGATGGATAAAATTCAGGAATTCTATTTGAAAAACGGTATTATTTGCTATGTCGCAGATAATACGACTTTTTAGTAAAGAAAAGTCCAACAGAGTTAATTATTAACGTTAAGCCCCCTCACCAATCTTTTGTAAGGTTCGTTTTTATTAAAAATTCACCAACAAAAGACGTCCTCTCCCTACAGGGCGAGGTGAAAAATGGTTATAAAAACGCGATGTGGGGCTAAATGTCTTTGAATTCACCCATTATTGTGTGTTTCTGAACCACAAAGAAAATCAAACTTTATTGCTTGCTTGTTTTTGTCACACCCATTATCGTATTGATCCTTTCCAGCTGTAATTGTTGACATATCGTCATCTTTTAATTCGACAATTTCGTTATCTTTTGTTTCTTTGATAGTATTTTTTCTGTTTTTTCCATGGTGGTTCTCCTAAAAGGATGTTCCTTATACTAAGTGTAACGGATGAAATGAAAAATGGTTACGAGAAAAATGAAAAAAAATTTTTAGTTAATTTTTACTGTCCCTAAAAGCTTGTCGGCTTGTGATATGCATCAGCTTAAGGTTTTTGTTGTCCCTGAATCAATTGATGGTATGGTTTTACCAGATAGGCAGATTTTGTCACACCCATTATTGTGTGATTCTAAAATAGGTAATTTTAAATATGTTGGCGTTAAGAATTTCCCATTTTTGGGTGTCCCAGAACCAGCTGTAATTGTTGACATATCTTCATCTTTTAATTCAACAATTTCATTATCTTTTGTTTCTTCGATAGTATTTTTTTCTGTTTTTTCCATGGCTGTTCTCCTAAAAGATGTTCCTTATACTAAGTGTAACGGATGAAATGAAAAATGGTTACAAAAAATAATTTTGCCCCATGATAGGGGAAACAAGTTGCTTGGTGAAGCTTTTGCTGAACCTAGCCAACTTGAATGGGGTAGATTAAAATTAAAAAACAATCTAACTAAAATATCCCCTTTGCAGTTTTTATAGTCGCAAATAAATTTGCTCGTTAAAAACTGTTTTCCCCCTAAAGGTGGCAATAATATTAAATTTCATCCCCTAACATGGGGCAATAAAAATTACATCCTCTCCCTACAGGGCGAGGTAAAAAATCTTGATAATAAGTTTATAACGTTATCTGCCTTGATTTGATAATTTTTTCATCAAAACTGGTGATACGCTTTGTTTTTCACCACGAACAGGAATTTTGTCTGCTCCCTTTGTTCCTTTGATTGCTTCTTTCGTTTCTTTTGAGACAGCCATATTTTCTGTTTTATCAAGAAAAGCTGCAGTCATATAAGGTTTGCCATCTTTTTGGCAAAGAGCAATAATTTGTTCACTTGTCAATTTTGAAGAAAGAGCAGGATTATTTTTTTGTTCTTCTTCATTATGATTAATTTGTTTTACAAATTGTTTTTCATAGGCTTCTTGATAATGTTTATAATCATACCATGCTGCAAAAGAGGATTGCATTGCTTTTGTTTCATCCCCTGATTTTTCCATTTCAGCAACATAAGCTTGAGTCATAGGCGTTTCCATTTCTTTTTTAAACATATCAGGATAAACGTCTTTTAATTGGTATGCAAAAGCAGCTTGATGAGCGCAAGAATCAGCTTCAAGGGCGCGATTTAATTTAATAAAATCGGGTGCGTTTAAGCCAGCCATAAAGGAAGTAATATCTTTAACGTTTGAATTTTCTTTTAATCTTTCAACTTGGCGAACGTGATTACATTCATGAATCAAAATTGGAGCAATGTCTTGTTGACGATGAAAAGAATCTAATAAAACGGATTTGTGATCATAATCACATGATCCGTTCAATCCGAACAATTGCTGATACATAAATTTGTATCCTTTGAAAGCAACGTCGTTCATTACTTCTTCGCCTTTTGGAGCTTTATAAGCAATGTTTAATAACGTTGAAAAGTTTTCATTGTCCGCAGAATTTAAAGCGTACAAACAAGTGCTTAATTTACAATAACAATCAAACGTAGATTCAGCCATTAACATTATCCTTTAACCTAAGAAGGAAAATAATATTTTGTCTAAAATTTGTCAAGTATTTTAGGTTAAGATTCAGTTATCAGTATTGAGAACTATGTTCCCCAATACGGTATTTTTTGGTGAAAGGTATAATTTTTATTTGGCAACCAAAACTAATTTGTCGTTATCAGCGGACAAATTTTCTATTGCCCGACAATAATCGTCCCAAGCTTCTGCAGATTGTTGCAAAATTTGGCAAATTAAATCGTTTACACTTTCTCCCATTGTTTCAGCTTGGCGTTGTAACAACTCGTACAGCGAAGCTTCAATTGGTAAAGATATCGTCTTTTCTGTTTTCATTGTTTTCATCCTTGAATTTAAGCTAGCTTTTAAATTCTTTACAAGCTACACTATTGATTGTTGAATCAAAAGTGTTAACAAAAGGTAAGTTTCGAATAATTAGGGATAAAAAAGTGATAAAAAAGGAAAAAAAGGCAGATTCTGAGGAAAAAGTTGAAAAAAAATCAGCTAAAAAAACAAAAAAAAGAGAGCCAATCTCTGGAAAAAAACTCCTTAAAGGAACGATTCGAGTCGGTTCCGTTGTGTTGGCGGTGTTTTTATTCGTCTTTTTAGGATATTGTCGATATACCTTACCGACAATCAGTCAAAAGGCTACCAGAGCTCCAAAATTGATTATTTTAAGTGCCGATAAAACAGAAATTGCTTCGTATGGATCACAATACGGAAAAACTGTTAATTTAAAACAATTGCCACCTTTTGTTTATCAGTCAATTATTTCAACGGAAGATATCCGTTTTTATTCTCATTTTGGGATAGATATGCGATCCGTTTTGCGTGCCCTTTACACAAATATGATCAAAAGGAAAAAAGCTCAGGGGGCAAGCACAATTACACAACAAGTGGCTAAAAATTTATTTTTGACTTCTGAAAAAACGATTAAAAGAAAAATTCAGGAAGTTATGCTAGCACTTACTTTGGAACGGGAATTAACAAAAGATCAGATTTTAACCATATATTTGAATCGTGTTTATTTTGGTTCTGGGACGTATGGAATAGATGCGGCAGCACATAAATATTACGGTGTTTCCGCTGAAAATTTGTCATTATATCAAGCCGCTGTTTTAGCCGGAATTCTAAAAGCTCCAACTTCTTTAAATCCTTTAAAATATCCAGAAAGAGCAAACAAAAGAGCTCGAATTGTTTTGGCAAATATGGTTAAAGCTGGTTACATTTCGGCAACAACGGGGTTACATGCTGCCGAAAATGGAAATAGGTCAAATATTAATCGTGAAAAATCAGTTTTATATTTTACAGACTGGGTGGCAGATATAGTTGATTCATATCTTGGTTCGGCTGATCAAGACATTATCATTGAAACAACGTTAGATTCAACCTTACAAGCCATTTTGACTACTGAAATTCAAAAACAAGTGAGTGATACGGATTTACAGGCAGCTGGTGTCATTATGTCTTATAACGGAGCTGTTTTGGCTATGGTTGGGGGAAAAGATTATATTACCAGTCCATTTAACCGAGCAACAGAGGCAAGTCGTCAAATCGGTTCTGTGATGAAACCATTCGTTTATTTAACAGCTTTTGAAAATGGTGCCAAAGCAGATGATAAAATTGAAGATAAACCAGTTCATATTAACGGATGGTCACCTCGAAATGCGACCCATGGATATTATGGAACAGTAACACTTCATAGTGCTTTAAAACAATCCTTAAATACCGTTGCCGTTCAAATCGGACTTAAAACGGGAATTAAAAAGGTTGCAAAATTAGCAGGTAAGTTTGGCATTATTGACAAGTCTTGTGAAATAACAGGGCCAATGATTTTGGGAGCTTGTCAATCGTCTCCATTAAATGTAACTGCAAGTTATGCAGAAATTGCTAATGGGGGAGCGGGGGTTGTTCCTTATGGAATTACACAAATTAAAACAACGGAAGGTCAGGTTTTATATTCTCGTATACCAAATTCTCGTCCTCGTTTGGTTGAAAAAGAATCTTTGGATCAATTAAAACCTATTTTGTTTGATATTGTTGAAACAGGTACAGGGAAAAAAGCTCATACGAGTATAGCGTCTTTTGGAAAGACAGGTACGACGCAGGATAATCGAGATGCATGGTTCGCCGGATTTACAGATGAGTTTTCAATGGCTATTTGGGTTGGTAAAGATGATAATACACCAATGGAAGACGTTTCCGGTGGTGGAATGCCTGCAGAAATTTGGGGGAACGTCGTTTCTTCGTATTATTTAGATTAAAATAATTAGAACGTACGTTTATACGCCAAAGTAACGCAAATAACCTTGTTTTTGTAAGGCGTCATAAATGATACGATTGACTTCTAAATTTTCATTAAAGACAGCCAATTTCATCAAAGCAAGTTGACCTTGTTTGTCTGAAATACTTAAATCTGCTCCATGATCAATTAAACATCCAATTACTTCTGGGTTTTCATTAAAGGCAACGGCTTTCATAATAACGGAGTATCCAGAATCATCTTTTGCGTTGATGTCTGCTCCATGATTCAATAAGGTTTCAATAACTTGAACGTTTGAGTTGGCAACTGCTGCCCACATCAAAGCTGTCATTCCGTTCTTACCACGAATATTTACATCACTTCCTAAACGGATTAATCGATCTACGTAAGCAGAGGAATCACTGAAGCCAGATGCCCACATTAATGGGGTAAAGTTTTTTTCTTCATTTAAATCTGCCCCCATTTGAACGTATTTATCCAACATAATGGAATCATCATTTGAATAAACAGCCCACATCAAAGGTGTCGTATTCGTTTTTGTGTCTTTGATTGATATGTCTGCTCCTGCATTGATTAGAGCTTCTGCAATTTTTTTGTTTGGATTTGTTTTTTCAGCAATTGTTAAAGCCGTTAAATTTTGGTTGTCTTTTGCGTTGATTTCTGCCCCAAATTCAATCAATTTTTCAATTATTTGAGGATCTTCTGCATATTGAGCAGCCCACATCAAAGCTGTTTTGTTATCTTTATCTTTTGCATTTACGTCGGCACCGGCTTTGATTAATCTGTCAATATTTGAAATGTGTTCTCCAAAACTGGCAGCCCACATTAAAGCTGTTCTGCCTTGTTTATCTACGGCAGAAACGCTTGCTTGATTTTCCAATAAAACTTCGACGATACTTGTATTCGAATTTGTTGAAACAGCTTTCATTAACGGGGTTACACCCGAATAATCCGGCATATTAATTAAAGCCCCAGCCTGAATCAGTTTAAGGACTGAAATCGGATTTTCATTTGATCCGGCGGCACGCAACATTGCCGTTTTCCCAGAGACGTCACGCGCATTCAAGTCAGGTTTTGCTTCAAGCGTCATATCAAGTAAGGAATCATAATCTTCAGATGAAGCAACGAACATTAAAGGTGTTGTTCCTTTTTTATTCGCAACGTCAACATCTGCCCCTAAACGCAAGAGTGTTTCATATAACTCAGGATTTTTGTTTGGGTATAAAGCCCACATCAATGCTGTTTGCTGATCATTATCTTTTGCTGAAATATCAATTACGCCATATGACAACAAAAATACGCCGATTTCATTGTTTTGATTGGCACTGGCAAGCATTAATGGGGTTACACCGCTGTTTGTTTTTGCTTTTAAATCTGCTCCATAACGGATTAAAGCTCGAATTGAATCCATGTTTGAATTTGATTCAACCGCCATCATAATTGGCGTCATTCCATTTTGGTCTGCGTGGTTGACGTCTGCTTTGTTTCTGTAAAAAAAATCAATCACTTCTGGACCACAACTTGCGGAGGCGAACATTAAAGGTGTTTGTCCAAACTCATTTTGTTCATTCGTATCGGCTCCTGCTTTCAATTTTTGGTAAAGTTGAAGCAGATTTACGTTATTGTAATCAAGATCTAAAAAGCTAGCCATACGTTATTCTTGGGTAATGTTTAAAATAGAACTTAATCCAGTCATTTCCAAGACGTCTAAAACAACAGGTTTTGGTTTTTTAACTGTAAAATTTCCACCTTTTTGTTTTATTCGTTTTGCTAACTCTAAAATAATACGCAAACCTGAAGATGCCATGAAATCTAATTTTTCTAGATCAAGGATTAAATCATTTGCTTCTTCAGCAGCTTTTAACATTGTCGTTCTTGCTTCTTCAGAATTAGCAGTTACTAACCGACCTGATAAAGAAAAAATAATTTTGTCACCTTCCACACTTTGATTTATTTCCATGAATAAACTCCATCTAATCTATTTGCACATATCTTTTAAATACCAGTCAACTGTCAAAACAATTCCTGTGTCAAAATTTTCATCAGCTTTCCATTTAAGTTCTGTTTCCAATTTTGTCGCATCAATTGCATAACGGCGATCATGTCCAGCACGATCTTTGACAAAGGTAATTAATTCTTCGTATTTTTTACCATTTGCACGAGGTTTACGGGCATCTAATAAACGGCAAATCGTTGTAACGATAGTGATGTTATCGCGTTCATTACGACCACCGATGTTGTAAGTTTCACCCATTTTGCCTGTGTGGTAAATTAAATTAATTGCTTTACAATGATCCAAAACGTATAACCAGTCACGAATGTTTTTTCCATCCCCATAAATTGGCAAATTTTGTTCATTTAATGCAGCTTCAATAATATGTGGAATCAATTTTTCATGATGTTGTTTTGGGCCATAGTTGTTAGAACAATTTGAGGTTGTTACATTCATTCCATAGGTATGGTGGTAAGCACGAACAAGCATATCAGAAGATGCTTTTGATGCTGAATATGGGCTGTTCGGTGCATAAGGTGTCGTTTCTGTAAAGAAGCCAGTTGCTCCCAACGTTCCATAGACTTCGTCTGTGGAAATGTGATGGAAACGGCAATCTTCGTATCCAGCTTTAACAACGTTTGGTGCATCCATCCAATGACGACGCGCTGTTTCTAATAAAGTGAACGTTCCCAATACGTTTGTTTTAACAAAAATTTCTGGTCCTTTTATGGAGTTGTCAACGTGAGATTCAGCAGCAAAGTGAATAACGCCACGAATATCATATTTTGTAAAAAGTTCTTCAACCAAGTCTTTATCACAAATATCACCTTTGACAAAATGATAACGAGGATTGTTTTCAACTTCTTTTAAGTTTTCAGGATTTGCAGCATAAGTCATTTTGTCTAAATTGACGACTTCTGTGTCAGGATTAACTTCCAAAAAATACGGAACGAAGTTTGATCCGATAAATCCCATACCACCTGTTACTAAAACTGTTTTCATTTTTTTACTCCATTTGTATTCCCATTTTAGGGAAAAAGTTTTTACATTTGCTTAATACAACGATCTAAACCGTCTGACCAATGAGGAATTTTTATTCCCAGCTTTTTGATTTTTTTCTTGTTTAAAACTGAATAAGCAGGGCGAGTTGCTTTCGTTGGATAATCAGCTGTTTCAATCGCGTTAACCTGACATTTCAAACCAGATTTTTTCATAATTGCAACGGCAAAATCATACCATGAACAAACACCTTCGTTTGTGTAATGGTAAATTCCTTTTGTTTCTTCATTTAATAACGGAATTAAATCAACGATCGCTTGAGCTAAATCACCTGCGTAAGTTGGTGTGCCAATTTGGTCTGCAACAACGTTAATTGAATCTTTTTCTGCTCCTAAACGGCGCATCGTTTTGACAAAGTTGTTTCCGTATGGGCTGTATAACCAAGCTGTTCTGACAATAGCATAAACGCTAGCATAAGTACGAACGGCTTGTTCTCCTAGCAATTTAGAATATCCATAAACGCTAACAGGATGTGTTGCATCCGTTTCATTATAAGGGACGTTATTTACACCATCAAAAACGTAATCTGTTGAAATATGGATAATTTTTTTCACACCACTACGAGCTAGGTTTGCCGGGCCAACTTGATTGATTTGAAAACAACGTTCTTTTTGGTCATCTTCTTCAGCTTTATCAACAGCTGTATAAGCTGCGCAATTGATAATGACGTCTATTTGATTGTCTGAAACAAATTTTTTGACGGCATCTTCATTTGTAATATCTAACGCTTCAACGTCAGCAAGAATAGCATCTGGCAATAATTTTGCCAATTCTGTGCCTAATTGACCTTTACATCCTGTAATTAAAATTTTATCCATTATGGAATATCCTTTAATTTATTTGCTAAACGATCTTTTTCAGAAGTGATGACTTTGTCAGCAGGAACTTTCCAGTCAATGCCAATTTCAGGATCATCGTAGCGAATACCAAATTCACTTTCTTTACAATATAAATTATCGCACTTATACGAAAAAATGGCTGTTTCACTTAAAACACTAAAACCATGTAAAAAACCACGAGGAATGAAAAACATTCTTTGATTTTCATCAGACAATTCAACGGCTACGTGTTTCCCAAAAGTTGGTGATCCTTTACGAACGTCAACGGCGACGTCTAAAACTTTTCCCTGTAAAACACGAACGAGTTTTGCTTGTGCATGTTCGCCTAACTGGCAATGTAATCCACGAATAACGCCGTAGGATGATTTTGATTGGTTATCTTGCACAAAAACGTTCATAATACCGTTTTTATGAAATTCAGCTTCGTTATAGCTTTCAAAAAAATATCCTCGAGCATCTGCGAAAATGCGAGGTTCAATAATTGTTACACCTTCGATGGCTGTTTTAATAAAGTTCATTTAACCTGTCCCTTAAAATGTTTCGTGGAGTTCTTTGTAAACTTTAACGAGATATTTTCTGTATTCTGTTCCTTCTTTGAATTCAGAAATCAATTCTTCCATTTGTTTATCATCAATGAAACCACGACGATAGGCAATTTCTTCGATACAGGCAATTTTCAAACCTTGACGTTGTTCAATGATTTGAACAAATTGACCTGATTCCATTAATGATTCAGGAGTTCCTGCATCTAACCATGCGTTTCCACGACGCATTGGAACAACGTTCATACGTCCTTCGTTTAAGTAAATTTTATTCAAATCTGTAATTTCTAATTCACCGCGGGCAGATGGTTTTAATTCTGCTGCTTTTTTAGCAACGTCACCAGGATAGAAATACAACCCGACTAAAGCATAATTGGATTTTGGTTGTTTTGGTTTTTCTTCGATAGAAATGGCCTTTAAATTCTTGTCAAATTCAACTACACCAAAGCGTTCTGGATCGGAAACGTGATAAGCAAAAATCGTTGCAGATTTGCCTTCGTGAGCTTTGACTTCTTGTTGGAACATATGGAATTGATCGCCCATATAAAAAATATTATCGCCTAAAATTAAGCAAACGTCGTCATTTCCAATAAAATCAGCACCGATTGTAAAAGCTTGAGCAATGCCTTTTGGTTCAGGTTGAACAGCATATTCGATATTCATACCTAATTTGTGACCGTCACCGAATAATTTTTCAATATTTGGGGTATCTTGCGGGGTGGAAATAATCAAAATGTCTTTGATTCCAAACAACATTAAAGTTGATAATGGGTAATAAATCATTGGTTTATCATAAACTGGCAATAATTGTTTGGACATAATTTTTGTTAATGGATACAAGCGTGTGCCAGAGCCACCTGCGAGGATAATTCCCTTCATATTTTTTTCCTTTCCAAAGTAAATTTGCGATATTTTACAATTTTTACCTTGATTATGCAAGATAAAAGCTAATTTCAAATGGGGATAAAACCTTATAAAAAAAGCTTGGAAATATTTCATTCCAAGCTTTGTTTTTTCACATCTTTTTAGGAATTTTTTTAATTATTTTCTAGTTGATGAGGAGGTCTTTTCTTTTTTTTATTGTTTGTATCTACTGTTCCACCTGAAATCGATGATAAATCATCATCATTTAATTCTGTCATTTTTTTATCTTCTTCTTCATTTTTTTTCATAATTTACCTCCATATAAAAACTTTCTATAGATGTAACGAATATGTTTGGAGAAAGTTACAAAAATTTTAAAAATATTTTTTTGTAACAGAGATGAATTTCATCCATTCTGTTTATCGTTATTTAGGAATTATTTTGAGTCCACAAGCAATTTTTGACTCTGCCTAAGGCTTCAAGGTGGGTTTTTGTTTCCTCTTCATTTATTTGTGGATGTGGGCGAGGTTCACGAAATTTTTTTTGATTTGCCTGTGCAGAAAAATTTACGATATCCAGCGTTGAGAAAATGTCAGTTGGTTCTTTTACGACGGTAGTATCCGCCAACATTTTATCATACACGTCTGCCAATAAATCAGCATCGAGTAAAGCACCGTGAATTTGACGATTTGAGTTATCAATTCCAAATTTTAAGCAAAGTTTATCTAATGATGCTTGATGTCCAGGATATTTTTTACGAGCCATAGTCAAAGTATCGATGGCTCTTGTCATTGGTAAAGGTTCTTTACCGGAAAGTTTTAATTCCTTATTTATAAATCCCATATCAAAAGGAGCATTATGGATGACAAGAGGGGCATTTCCTATGAATTCTAAAAATTCATCTACAATTTCCCAAAATTTTGGTTTGCTTGCCAAAATTTCATCAGACAAACCATGGATTGCAACGGCTTCTTTTGGAACAGATCTTTCTGGGTTAATCAATTTGTAAAAGGTTTTGCCCGTTTTTATACGGTTTTCCATTTCTACACAACCGATGGAAACAATTCTGTCAGATCCTTTTGAATCTGTTCCCGTTGTTTCAGTATCTAAAGCTATTTCACGCATAGTTGATCCTTTATTTGTTGTAATTTATTAAATAAAACTTCTTTATTATACTGGTTATATATGACAAAATCGGACATTTCAATTTTGTCTGCTTCTGCAATAAAGTTGGCAGTCAATTTTTTGTATTTTTGTTCAGTCATTCCAGGACGTTGAAAAACACGTTCTCTTAAAATATCTTCAGGAGCAGTAATATAAATAATTTTATCACAATAAGTATGCCAACCTGTTTCAAATAATAAAGGAACGTCTAAAATACAGGTCGGATTTTCAGTAATGAACTTTTCAAGATTTCTTTGTAAATGAGGGTAAATAATCAGTTGTAATTCGTTCAACGTTATTTTTTTTTCAATGAGACATTGTGATAAAAGAGAACGATCAATCTTATTTTGGGAAATACAGGAGGGACAGGCCTTTGACAGAATTTCAATCAATTCCGGTTGGTCCATTAAAAAATGGACTTCTTTATCTGCATCAAAAATGGTAAAACCAAATGAAGCAAGTATTTCAGATGCCGTTGATTTTCCAGCACCCATCGCCCCTGTTAAACCAATAATCATCCACGAGGTCCAAATAAAGCAGAGCCTACACGAACGAAAGTTGCTCCCTGTTCAACGGCAATAGTGTAATCAGCACTCATTCCCATGGAAAGTTCGTGAAGATTAACTTTCTTTGCTAATTTTTTCAAAAAAGCAAAGTGTGCTGATGGTTCCTCATCTTTTGGAGGAATACACATTAATCCAATAACGTTTAAACCTAAATCTAAACAAGATTGCGTAAACTTTTCAACGTCTTCTGGGAAACAACCTGATTTTTGAGGTTCTTTGCCAGTATTGACTTGAATGAAGCAAGGAATATTTTTGCCTTGTTTTTTCATTTCTTTTGCTAATTTTTCTGCCAATTCCAAACGATCGACAGATTCAATTACGTCAAATAAAGCTACGGCGTCTTTTACCTTATTCGTTTGTAAAGGACCTATCAGATGAAGTTTCAAGTCTGGATATTTTTCCTTTAAAGGAATAAATTTTTCCACTGCTTCTTGAACGCGATTTTCCCCAAAAGTTTTTTGACCTTCAAGAATAAAAGGTTCAATAGCATCAATTCCATAAGTTTTTGAAACGGCAACCAACGTCACATCTTTCGATTGGCGTTGGCTGTCTTGACAAGCTTTTTCTATGTTTTGATAAACTTCGTTTAAGTTTGACATTTTAGAAACTGACTTGTGTCCCCAATACTAAGAATGGAGATTTGTTTGAACGACCAGCTTCGTCTCCGGCACTTTTAGCGCGGATATAACCAGCTTCACCGAAGAACTGAATTCCTCTGAATGGTTCATAAACGAGAGCAAAATGGTATTGTGTGAAAATATCTCTGTGATCAACAATTTCAAAATCTTTTGAACGAGATTGTAAAACGTTTAAGGAGGCCTTGTATGGTCCAAAAGTATATCCGTATCCAACAGTCCAGTTCATCCCTTTAGAAACGTTTGATCCTAAATCTTTATAAATTACTCCGACAGCCTGTGTTGCATTTACAAAGTGAACTGTTCCACCGAATTCCCAATTGCCAGAACCAAGTTTAAATCCACCACCGTATTGGTGAACGTGTTTTTCAGGAATATTTCTAACGTTTACGTTTTCTTGATCTGTTGTTCTGAAATTAGGACGAGCAAAAGAATAATCGACGCTAGCTTTAAAATCATACTTACCAAATTCACCGGTATATTTCAAAGAAGCATCTGCAGCGTAGTCGAAGGAAACTGTTTTGCCATCATAAAAACCATTTGATGGTTCTTTACCAGAATCAGATGGCATAACGTCTAATGCTAATTGGAAACCATTAAATTTTGGTGTGTAATAGGTCAATTTTGCTGTTCTGCCGTCTAATACAGAATAACTTGCAGGGTTGATTGAAAAACCATCAGGAATAGCGATAAATCCGAGTAAATCAGAATCATTTAAACCTAACACACTGTAGCTTGGTGAACGAACAGAAAATGTACGCGTTACATTATGTGTATTACCGACCATAAAACGACCGTAATTTGTATCTGCTGCGATATGGCTGTTATCAATGCGAACTTTTCCTCTGACAGTTTGAAGAGAAGTTAAAACTTCAAAGGTGACATCTTCATTCAAATGATATTTACCCATGAATTCTAAGTAAGAGTCTGTATAGAAGGCTGTATCATCATTATTTCCACCCAATTTTATACCCGTCTGAAGTTCATCATTTTTATGAGAGGTAAAGGTATTGTCTTTTTGATGTGTAGCGACAGCAGCCCAAATCATATATCCAGAAACGGTGACTTCAATGTCTGAATCAAGTGTTTGATGAATATAACGAGGAGCTGGTTCAGTTTTTTTTGCTTCGGTTGCAAATGATGGGCTTGCTAAACCACAAAGCAAAGCAGTCGTAAATAAGAGTTCTTTTTTCATAAATTTTTCTTCATAAGTTAGAGGTTTAAATCAATTAGGAAATTTGTCCTGCGTCCCAACGCATTAGCAATAATTCCATTTCTTCTGCGCATAAAGGTTGTGAGAATAAATAACCTTGAATTACGTCACAACCAAGTTCTTTCAAAATTTCATAGTTTTTCCGCGTTTCGACACCTTCTGCTAAAACAACTAAATCAAGAGCATGCGCCATTGCGATAGTTGCGCGAACGATTTCCATATTTTTCTTGTCATTTAATTCAAGAATAAATGATCTGTCGATTTTTAATTTCTTTAATGGGAAACTGCGTAAAACACTTAAAGATGAAAATCCTGTTCCAAAATCATCTAAAGCACAACGAATATTATTGTCGAGCAAATCTTGGAAAATCTTAATTGCATTTTTAGGGTCACACATTGCTGAACTTTCGGTAAGTTCAAGTTCTAATAAATATGGAGGTAACCCTGTTTCGTTGAGAACGTTGTTGACCATTTTTAACAATTGAGTGCCATTGTGGAATTGGCGTGCTGACATATTAACGGCAACAGGTACTCGACATAATCCCATTGAATACCATTTTTGGTTGTATTCACAGGCTTTGTTTAAAACGATTTTTGTTAAAGAGTCAATTAAACCAAATTCTTCGGCTTCTGGAATAAAGTCACATGGTGGAATAAAGTTTCCATCTGCTGTTTTCCATCTTGCTAAAGCTTCAAAACCAACAATTTTACCGGTTGTAATATCAACTTGAGGTTGGAAGTGGCAGAAAATTTCGTCATTAGCCAAAGCTTCTTTCAAGCGTTTACGAACTCCTAAATTAATTGTTTGAGAGATGGAAAAATCACTGCTGTACAAACGCATTGAATTATTTTTATCTTCAAAAGCTTTTTGTAAGGCAATGTCAGAATTTTTGATTAAATCGTTTAAATTTTTTCCGTTTTGAGGATAGAAGCAAACACCAACGCTAGCTGTGAAATCGAAGTTTGCATCATCAATAACGATAGTTTGTTTGAAACTTTCGATAATTTTTTCAATTCTTTGTTCTATTTCAATTGAAAATTCGATATCACTTAAAAGAACGGTAAAATGGAAATATCCAGTCCAAGCTACGACGTCATTTTGTTTTAAAGAAGATTTGATGCGGTCTGCCATTGCTATTTTTAAAGCATCAAGTTTCTTTTTATCTGTAATTGTTCCAATTTGACCCAAGCTGTCTGGAGCAATAGATAAAATGGCAATTTGAGTCTGATTGACTTTTGCTGTATCGACTAATTTAGGAAATACATCCTGTAAATAGGCATAATTTTCTATTCCCGTATCATTGTCGTGGAAAGCGATATATTTCAATGAATTTTCTTTTTCATCTTCATCAGATATGTCGTGAATGATACAAATAAAATATCTGCCTTTTGGAATAAGATCAATTTTTAAGCTGAGTTCTCGTCCGTCACTTCTTTTCAACCATTCTGTAAAAGAAGACTTGTCTTTAATAGCTGATAAAAGAAGATGTTGTTGTAAATTTTCAGATATGTTATCCGGCAATTTTGAAAAAATACTACAACCAACAAGTTCATCTGTTTCCAATAAATCCATGGCTTTATTGCTAGCTGTTAAAATGAGACCGGATTTATCAAAAACGACTAAAGCTTCAGGCAAGGATTGAATAATTTGATTTTTGAAAAATTCTTGATTTTTAATAGCTGTAATATCAAGCCAAGAACCAGTCCAAATGACAGAGCCATTTTTTTTCTTTTTTACGTCTGCTTTTCCGTAAAACCATTTGTTTTCACCCATTGAATTGATAGCACGGAACATTTCTTTTGTAGGTAATCCGGTTTTTAATGAGCTTTTAATTTCATTTGATAAAGCATCACGATCTTCTAAACCAACTGTTGATAAACATCCATCTCGGCTAGCTTCTATTTCACCAACAGAAGGTAAGCCAAGCATTTCACGATCATCAATATTTTCAAATTCATAAGTGAAATCACCTTTTTTTGACATTATTCTTGTGAAAGAAATAGTGTCGAATAAATCTGTAATACTTTTATTTTTCTTTTCAGGCATCCGGATAGCTCCAATAAAATTTTTTCGTATTTTATCAAAATTAGAAAGATTCGTCAATTTATTTAAAAAGGACGATCAACTGAATCAAATTTGAAAAAAAATAAATAATTTGATATACTTAAATAAAATCAAAGGAGAGTGTCATGGAAAATACAATCACAACTTTAGTCCAGAAATTGATTCCCAATGGTGGTTTTGTCATGATTTGGTCAATTGTTTCTGTTTTGATTTCTCTGTTTCTTATTTTATGTTTTTTAGCTTGGTTGTCTGATAAACAGCGTGAATATATTGGAAAGTTTTATCGTCCTAAAAAAGTTTTGTCGGAAGCAGAAAGTAC
Source organism: Alphaproteobacteria bacterium (assembly GCA_024413465.1). Taxonomy (GTDB): domain Bacteria; phylum Pseudomonadota; class Alphaproteobacteria; order CAAGCB01; family CAG-977; genus UBA2903. The sequence continues at coordinate 12,862 of JAKSVU010000019.1, read as the reverse complement.
GTTCTTTAATTTATTAAAAGAAGGATGTGGAGATAAATTTTTCATTTTTCCTCACGTTTCAATGAAAGCCTTGATTGAAACAAATCATTTAGACGTTTGGGCTCCAATCAATTTAAAACGAGTTGATTTTGTTATTTGTGATAGGGATACGAATATCATCTGTGTTGTGGAATTAGAAAATGCTGATAATCCAAAAAGACATAAACGGCGTGAAAAATTATTACACTCTGCTGGAATAAATGTGTTAAAGTACAAAACAGATGAATCATTAACTTCATCAAAAATATATGAAGATATATCTAGTTTTGTAAAGGGATAAAGATGGCTGACGTTTTTCAATATCAAACACAGGGAACGTGTTCAAAATTAATTGCAGTTCAAATTGAAAATAATATTTTGCAAGATATTCAGATTTTAGGTGGATGCCAAGGGAATTTAACGGGTATTCGGTCCTTGATTATTGGAATGAATATTGATGAAATTATTAAAAAATTATCTGGAATAGATTGTGGTGGCAAGGGAACAAGTTGTCCAGATCAAATTGCAAAATGTTTAATGGCTTATAAGAACAAGTAATTTTCTTATAACGAACGATAAAGTTTTGTTATAAAAAATCCCCTTTTTTTTCGAAAGGGGATTTTTGTTTCACGTGAATCAATTTAAAGCAATTTGAATGAAAGCATTGTAATATCATCACTTTGTTCAGCCCCATTTGCATGTTCTGCAACTTTTTGGGCAACGAGATTAATCTGTTCCTTGACATCTGCGTCTGGATTATTATTCAAACATTCTAACAATGCTTGTTCACCAAATAAGACGTCATTTTTGTTTTGAGCTTCGGTTACACCATCTGTGTAAAGGAACATTCTGTCTCCAGGTGTAAAGTAGATTTCTTGTGATTGATATTTTACGTTTGCTAATCCACCCAAGAATAAGTATTTTTTAGCAAAAGTCATATATTTGAATTTGCCATCTTTTATTTTTATCAATGGAGGATTATGTCCAGCGTTTACGATTTTCATTTTATGGTTTTTCAAATCAACAATAGCAACAAACATTGTGACAAACATTTCTTCAGTATTGTTTTCACAAATTTGATTGTTTGCCATTTCAATCAATTCTTCAATTGGTCCTTGACCAAATTTAATCGTATTTTTAATGAGCGTTTTCGTTGTCATCATAAATAAGGATGCAGGGATGCCTTTTCCAGAAACGTCAGCGATTAAAAATGCAAAATGATCTTCATCAATGAAGAAGAAATCGTAAAAGTCACCACCGATGGATTTAGCTGTTTTCATAGAGGCAAAAATTTCAAATTTGCCATTTTTTTCAAAGAAGTCATTTGGCAAAGCAGAAGATTGAATTGTACTTGCAATGTTTAATTCAGAATTCATGATTTCACGAGAAATTCTGCTTTCATTCAAGTTATTCACAAACGTTTGAATGTCTTGATTCATTTTATTAAACGTTTTTGCCAAATTAGCAAATTCAGCAGGTTTTGAAATTTCAACTTGAGCATCAATTTCACCACGGCTGACCTTTTTAGCAAAGTTAATCAATTTTTCGATAGGCTTATTCACGTTTACAGACAACGTGAAATAAATCAAAAAGACTGTCAGTAAACTTGTCAATAACAAGAACAAAAGTATTGATTGGAAGTGATGCGCAATTTGTTCAAACAATTCATCTGTTGGAACGTTAATAATTAAAATCATTTCCTTTGTTAAATGCTTTTTAATGGACAGATACTTGTGATGATGATATCCAAAATAATGTGTATCTGAATGGTAATTTTTATACCAAGGAACAACAGAAAGAGGACGACCTAACGTATCTTGTTTTTCAAAAAATGGGTCTGTCATTACAATGATTGATTCAGTGTCAAGATTTGCAAATAAAGCAAAGCTACTTTTTGTAGGACGCATATTACGAATCATTTCAATAATATGGTTAATTTTCCAGTCAACAGTGGAAATACCAATTAATTTCCCTTCTTGATAAATCCCTGCACCGGTTGTAATCATCAAAGAATTACTTCCTTGATTTTCATAATAAGGCATAGACCAAGCTATTTTTTTTTGACTGTTAAGTTTACTCTTAATCTCGGTGTACCAATTTTGGGTGAGATAGTCGTATCTTTCCGATTCAAAAGTAGGATCCAAAACGACTTTTCCATCTTCAGCTCGGAAAGCATAAACGCAACGGCGAAGCTGATTTTTAAAAACGGTGTAAGGTTCAAACCAAATACCACCACCTAAAGAACGTTCATAGTTGTAAAACACTTTTTCTACAAGGTGATTTGCAATAGAAGCATTTTTATCTGCTTTGATGTAAATTTCACCCATCAAAGCTAAATCAAGAGCATTATTTTCTAATTGTGTAATATCTTTCTTAATAGATTCAGCAAAATTAGAAATATTCATATCTGCATTTTGAATCATTAAATCTTGATCGTTTTTGTAATTTGAATAGGTGAAAAAGGAAATACTTCCACAAGTTAAAATCAAAACTGACGTGATTAAAACTATAATTTTTGCTTTAATAGTCGACATAAAATTAAGCTCCGGCTTTTTGAAACTGAAGCTATTTTATACTAAAAAAAATTATTTTTCACGATTTTTCTTTAATTACTTTTAAAAATTTACTTTGTTTGACGTATTTTATCACTTGGTCGTTTAGTGGTTGTAAATCTTTAATTTTATTTTTTTCAACGTATTCTTGATATTGGTTTAAGAAATTGGCTAATGACCAAATTTCATGCGAAAGCTGTTTACCTAAATCTTTTATATTGTCATTATTATGTTGTATCTTCTTACACGAATCCAACAAACTGTTATATTGATCAGCCAGTTTGTTGTAATCTTTTGTTAAATTTTGAAATTTTTTTTGTTTGTGTGACAGATAAATCTTTTGCGGAATAATCAATAGTCCAATGAATAAGCCCACAAAAAATTCAACTGAAAACATCTCGCAATTAATTTGCAGAATCAGAAGCTGGAATAGCTTTCCATTGATGAGGATCTAATAAAGCCGTTAAAGCAACAGTCTGTGTTCTTTCGTTTCCACCTTGTTCAATCAAACGAACATGAAGTGGGATATCGCTATATTCAATAACACGATCAACAACCCATTTTGAAGTTAATCCTTGAGCTTTCTGAAAAACATCTCCGACCTTAACAGGACATTTAACCATTTTACTTAATTCCTCTCTAACAACATTTATCAATTCGTATCATCAAATTATTAATTTTTATTAAATTCATCTAAAAGATTTTTCACATTATCCCATTTTCTATTCATAAAATCAAATCGATTTATCATACAATTTATTTTTTTATTTAAAACAGGATTTTTATTCAACAAAAAATGGCGACAATTTTTCATAATGCTGACAAATTCACCATAGCTTGAATTCATTGTATTTTGCCTGTTTCCACCACAGGATAAACATTTTTTATGAACGGAAACGTAAGGGCAATTTTCACTGATGAACATAGGTAAATCGCTATATCTTAAATAAATTGCCTGTCCTTGAAATTTATCAGCTAAAGATTGTGGATCGGGTGTTTCAGGGGATATTACAAATTTTTTTGCTCCAAATTCCAATACTTGCCGTGCTGCAAATTCATTTGCGACGTACATCGACCAGTCTGTATAAAAATCAGAACCAACCATTTTTAATCCGCTTATATTCCCAATTTCAAAAGGAACTTTTTTGTCCTTTAAGAAAGCTAATCTTTCAAAATAAAGAGAATCATAGGAACGCATAACTGTTGGCAAAGCAAAACGAACTTTGCGATGAATTAAATCTGCACTAAATTTATCAATGGATAAATCGATAATCACTTCATCAACGTCGTCACGATTTAAAACTTGTTCCACAACGGCATATTGATCCGTTTTAACTATCGTTTTAGTAGGAGTTGAAACAGAAGCGACAGCTTTGTGTTCTCGAGCAATCAATGCCTTTAATTCATTCAGAGAATCTTGTTTGTTTTTTTGAAGAATGGTAACGACTTTTTCATACAGTTTTCTGCGAACTTCATTTAGAGCAGACATTGGAACGAAAACTTGTTCACAATCAATCGTCATAGAATCAATGACAAGTCCAGAAGTATCCGTTTTCATAAATACTTTTTCAAGGGCTGTTTTAGGGTCGTTTTTAGCAGGTTCAAAAGGTCCTGACAGAACTTCAGTTTCACCTTCGCAAATGACGCTCAATTGATTTTTATTTAAAGAAATAAAGACAGAGACAGGATATTCATCAAGTTTAACCAAAGCTGGTTTTTTGACAGGAAAACTTCCTTTGACAGCTCCACTAGAAGATAAATATACGATACTTTTTTCAGGAATAAATGGTAAATGCGGAGGAATCATCATTTCCACAGTTTTTTTTGCTTCAGCTTCAAAAACGTCTTTGCCATTTATCATCAATTTTTCAAGTGAAAAACCGATAGGTCGTTCCTGTCCAGGTAAGTCAATTTGAATTCCATCAAATCTGGATACTTTATAGTCAATTTTGACTTGAATGTATCTGGCTTTTCCATGAGGAATCAATTTTTGAACTTGTCCTAATTTTAAACCTCGATGTCCAACAAATTCAATATCAGTAACGGATGTATTTTTTTTATCCATTAAATAAAAAGGAGTAGTCATACGGCTGAAAATTGTTCGCAGATTATTCATTTTTTGTTGTAAAACACTTTGTCTTTTTTCACCATTTAATATGGAGCGGTAATAGTCTGTGACACTAGCAACGTAGAGGGCATTTTTCTTGCGTCCTTCAATTTTTAAGGCAGTGACACCTAATTCACGCAATTTTAAAACGTTTTCACTTTGAGCCATATCTTTCATTGAAAAAATATGTTTCTTTTGCCCTTCAAAAACAAAGTTTTCACGACAAGGATAGACACATTTTCCCCGATTGGCACTACGATCTGCATGACATGCTGAAAATAAACATAATCCACTATAGCTGTAGCATAAAGCGCCATGAATAAAGACTTCTTTTTCAATTCCAGGAACAGAACAGATATCTTTGATTTCTTCCAAAGTTAATTCACGCGCTAAAACAACGCGTTTAAATCCAAAATCGCGCAGAGCTTCCACTCCTTGACGATTATGAACAGCCATTTGCGTACTACCGTGTAAACGAAGTGTTGGAAAATATTTTTTGATAATACGAGCAGTTCCTAAATCTTGAACGATAACTCCATCTGCTTTCGTATCACGAATAGTAGCAAGCGTGTCGATTAAACTTTCTAATTCAGTATCGAAAAAAACAGTATTGACAGCAACGAGAACTTTCTTTTTGTTTTGGTGGGCGTATGCAACGAAAGTTTTAAATTCATCTTCGGAAAAATTGATGGCTTCAGCTCGGGCTGAAAACTTTGGTAATCCTAAATAAACAGCGTCTGCTCCATAAGCAAACGCAGCATATCCTGCTTGTAAATCTCCTGCCGGAGCCAATAATTCCGTCATTTTATTTTGCCTTGACTGTTAAAATATTATTTTTGATTGTGCCAATTTTGCCAATAGGCCAAACGTCACTGCCATAATGGTGACCATAATTAAAGTTTGTGAAAACAGGTTTTTTAATGCGAACTTTCCATTCATCAAGCACTTCTTCGATTGTTCCATCTGTAACGGTACTTGAAATACAATCTAAAAATACTCCAAAAACGACGGCACTAACTTTATTGAAAACTCCTGCATTTTCTAAATGCGTCAAAAGTCTATCGATAACGTATGGTTTTTCGTGAATGTCTTCTAAAATAAGGATAGCTCCATCTAATTTGGGCATATATGGAGTGCCGATTAAAGCATCTACCAAGGTTAAACATCCTCCGACAAGTGTTCCTTGAACGGAAACTTGAGCATCTCCCATCAAGTCATAAGAAACGTCTTTGTGATTTAACAAGTCCAATAAAGACTGAGGAATTTCATAATTTGAAAAACGCTTTTTTAAAATAAAGCCCGTATAACCAGGGATTCCCGTTTTTGCAAAAATAGCATTTTGTAAGGCGGTCGTATCACTTAATCCAATCATAATTTTTGGATTTTTCTTCAATCTATTCCAGTCAATTTTGTTGAGTAAACGGGTTGCTCCATATCCCCCTTGTGCTTGAAAGATATAATGAACAGATTTATCTTCGTACATTTGATATAATTCTTCAAGTCGGCTTTCATCCGTTCCAGCTGAAAATCTGTCAATTTCATATAAGGTTGGACTAATTTTTAGATCAAAACCAAGATTTTCGAATTCCTGAACACCTTGTTCTACGGACTTTTGTGGTGCAGTACTTGAAGAACTAACGACGCCTAAAACAATTCCATTTTTTTTTACAGGTTTTTTTTCTTCAAAAAATTGCATGAGACAACATCCTTCTAAAAAACATAACAAGAAAAAAAGACAGAATCTTTTCAACATAAATTTATCCTAAGCTGTTAAAAATTTCACGCGCAAAATCAGATAAAGATTCATCACGAGCGCCCATTACAACAATTCTGTCACCTTTGACTGCTAATGCTTTAACAAGGTGCAAGATTTTTTTACGATCAGGAATAAAATGGACTCTTTTCCCTGTTTTTTCCAAAGCATTGATTAAATCAGCAGAAGAAATGTCTTTCGATGCCGTTCCTCCTGCATAATAAATTTCAGGCATAATTAACGTATCATCTAAATCCATTTTTTCATCAAAGGTCGCAATTAAGCCGTCTTTCAACATTTTTGTTGGTTTAAAGCCATGTGGTTGATAAATGATAATCAATTTTCCCGGATATTCTTTTAAAGCAGATAAAGTCGCTCCAATTTTTTCAGGGTTATGTGCAAAATCATCAATGACGGTAATTCCTTTTTTGCTGATGCCAATCGTTTCTAAACGACGATGAATACCGCGGAAAGTCGCAAGAGCAGAAATAGATTGCTTGCGTGTAATTCCAATTAACTCAGCAGCAGCGATGGCTGTTAAAGCGTTTGCGACGTTGTGTTTGCCAATCATTGGTAAAAAGACCCGTTCGTCATCTAAATCAAAAGTCGTACCATTTTCAACGGGAGTGATGTTTTTAGCTTGTAAATCAGCGTCATTTCCCTGAACGGAAAATGTGACAACGTTATTATTACATTCTTTCAAAGCTAAACAATCGGCATTATCTGCATTTAAAACAGCCCCGACACTTGCTTTTGCAACGAAATCTTGAAATAAAAGGCGCAATTCTTCAAGTGGTTTATGATCAAGGGTAATACTTGTCACAATAGATACAGCCGGTTGATATAATTCAATAGATCCATCACTTTCATCAGCCTCAATAACGCAAAAAGTTCCTTTACCAGCAATGACGCTACCTGTTCCCATTGAATCGGGATAGTTCATCATTTTTCCCCCGTTGATAACGACAGGATCTACGTCATTGAATTTCAAGATATGACCGAGCATGCCAGTTGTCGTCGTTTTTCCACTTGTTCCACCAACAGCTAAACCATTATGGAGATGGAAAAATTCTGCTAAAACTTCAGCTCTTTTTTTGACGGGAATATTTAATTCACGCGCTTTCATGACGTCGGGGATTGTTTCTTCTACAGCCGTTGAAACGACAACGCAGTCTGTTTGTGCAGTTACTCCGGAGCCATCTTGATGGAAAATTTGAATTCCTTGTTGTTGTAAATGGAGTTTTTTATCCAAACACTCCCCGTTGTCGAATGCTCTATCAGAGCCAGAAATATCGTATCCTCTGCTTTTTAAAATCAAAGCAAGAGAACTCATTCCACTTCCACCAACGGCACAAAAAAAGTAATTTTTCATCAAAATTTCTCCTAAATCACAAAAGAGTATTTGTTTCTTTAGTTATTTTTATACTTTGTTTATGAAAAAATTGATAATTTTTCAGGTTTTTTTTGTTTTTTAAAAAAAAGATAAACTATTTTGATTTTTTTTGCTATGATAAGCCTTAATTTGAATAAAGTAAGGGAGATTGATATGCGTTTTATCTTTTTAATTTTGGCTTTATATTGTGGGTCAGCTCAGGCACAATACACAACGATGTCCTCAAAAAAAGCTCCAACAACATATCAACAACCTGCACCTGTTGCTCAACAACCAGTTCGTCCAGTTGCTCAACCAACACAGCCAACTGTAACTCCTTCTTATACAACGCAAAAACAGGTTGCTCCTACTACAGCTCAGCCTACAGCAACGCCTTCTTATACAACACAAAGACAGGTCGCTCCTACTACAGCTCAGCCTACAGCAACACCTTCTTATACAACACAAAGACAGGTCGCTCCAGCGGCTCAGCCAAATACTGTAAAGAGTTATACAACTCAGAAAAAAGTTGCTCCAACACAACAAGCTGTTAGACCAACGACGTCTTTTCGTCCTGTTGCCCCAAAGACAAACGATATAGTATCTGTTGAAGGGGAAGATTCCTTGCCTTCCTTTGAAGCTTTCAAACAAAATAAAATGGTTAATAGTACGCCTGGACAAAACCCAACTGCCAGTCAAAATGGGGCTTCTGCTCAACAACCTCGTCCTTTAATTATTCCAAAGGGTGAAATTTGGATTACAAGAAGTGGATTTGAAAATAGACAAAATAAAAGTGGTGGATTCAAATCTTGTGATTGGAAATTGGCTATTCAAAACAGAACTGATACGACGATTGGTCGTATTCGAATCGAATTGAAAACAGGCTCTAGAATAAATACGTATATAATTAGTGGCATAAAACCAGGCGAATATTTGCGTAAAGAGAGTAATTCAGAGGGATTTTGTCCTTCAGCAGAAGTTCGTCCAACTGTGAAAGTTTTATCTTGTAAATTTGGCGACGTTGCCGGTAATAAATGCGCAGACTACTTCGTTGTTAAATAATGTTTAAAGTTTTCGTTCTTATTTTATGTCTTTTGACGTGGTCTGCCAAAGCGGATGATGGTGTTTTGTCATCTATGGATCGCGACGTTTATGAACAAATTTTCACGCATATTGAAAATAACGAACTTGATTCAGCAAATGAACTTCTTTCTGCTGTAAATAATGACGTTTTAAAAGGATACGTTTTAGCAAAAATATATTTGACGCAAGGAAAATCAGCAAAAAAACAATCGCTGACAAATTGGTTTTACAAATATCATCAACTGCCTATTTTTAATGAGGTGTATGATTTAGCGTTAAAAATAAAAGCGTTCTCTCCTTACAATCGTAAACCGGATAAAACACAAAATTTAGTTGCTGGTTATTGTAATTCAATGATGATTGCTGATCCGATTGATATCGTTTATATGCGTCATGGCAGCTACGTTCCCGAACAATTTAGAAAGAAAGTTCGTCGTGGTTTAAATATGTTTTCCATTAATATTCGTCGTGGAAAAACGTTGGCTGCAAAACTTCATTTAAAGGAAATTAAACGCCATTTATCCCAACGAGATTTGGATGATTTGAATACAGCTTTAGCTTTTGCTTATTTCATTGACAGACAAGACGAATCAGCAATGAAAACATTAGAAGAACCTTTGAAGCGTTCATTGGATAGAAATCCGCATGCTTTTTGGGTGGCAGGTTTGGCTTCATTCCGTTTAGGAAATTTTGAAGATGCTGAAAATTATTTCAAAACGCTGACGACACATCCAAAAGCTATTGCAACAATGAGATCTGCATCTGCTTTTTGGGTAACGCGATCTTTAATGCGTCAGAAGAAATTTGTTGAAATTTCTAAATATCTGAAACAGGCAGCATTTACGTCACCACATTCTTTCTATGGTTTGCTAGCTCAACGTGCTTTAGGTTGGGAAATTGGTCATACTTGGAAATCAGCAAATCAAGAAGTTAATATAGATGAAATTTTAGCTGTTCCTGGTGGCAAACGCATGGTAGCTTTGCTTGAAATTGGTCAGCTTGAATTAGCAGAGCGTGAATTGTTAACTTTATATGCAGAAAGAAAAGATTTGCGTGATGATTTGCGGGCATACGTTGAAATTTTAGATGAATATCCAGAATTAAAAGAACAAATGGCTGGAATCAATGGTAAAATTGAAACGCCTGATGGGGATAATGCTTTGTATCCTGTGCCAAATTGGAAACCTTTGGATGGGTGGAAAGTTGATAAAGCTTTGGTATATGCCTTTATTCGTCAAGAATCTTGCTTTAAAACGCGTGCTTTGAGTAAGGTTGGAGCTAGAGGTATTATGCAATTAATGCCTGCAACAGCAAAGTTGATGGCTCGTCGTTTGAAAATTAAATATCAAAAAGGAAATTTGTATAAAATTCCATACAGTTTAACAATTGGTCAGGAATTGATTCAAACGTTGTTAAATTACAAAACAATTCAAGGCAATTTGTTGATGGCAATTGCATCATATAATTGTGGTCCTCGAAATACGGCAAAATGGCAAAAACGGACGGATATGATGAATGATCCTGTAATGTTTGTCGAAGCTATTCCTTCTCGTGAAACGCGTGGTTTTGTCAAAAAAGTAACGGCAAATTATTGGATTTATCGCAGTTTGTTAGGTGAAGATTTGTCTTCAATTGATGCCGTTTTAGCAGGGGAATATCCTATTTATATGCCGGAACAAGAAGTTCCTTTGCTTCCTTTAAATGAATTTTAGGTATGTTTTATCCCGTTCACCTTTTTAATGCAGTTAGATTTTTAAACAAGTATGGTTTAAAAAGTAGAGTTCGTGGATTAAAATTAGGGGATTTTTTTAATCGTTTTTTCAAAGAAAATAAGAATATTCCTGAAAAACTATCGTGGTTTGATTGGCAACTTTTTTTGTATTTTAAATTATTTCCGGAAATCGTTTATTTGCCAGATCAACCAGACGTAGATATCTATCAGGCAGATTCTAAAAAGCATATTCGACAAATTTTTGATTACTTTTATCCGATTGCTAAAAAAAATGGAAATTTTGATTTTGCCGTTAATTTTGAACGTTTTATGGAACTTGACTGTTTACAAATAGCTTTTAATTTTGAACGAATACAGGATGCTTTTTATGATGAAGAAGCGTTTTTTATTCCAGAAATTGATTGGCAGAATACGGATAAAGATCATCTTAATTTTGTAAAATTACCTGAAAAAAAACGAGATGCAACACCCGAAGAAATTTCAAAATTTGTGACGACTTTAGTTTTTAAAAGTGGGCTGTTAATTTATCCTGATTCTCGATTTTTTTATATTTCAACGACAGATGAATTTGTCGTAGCAAAGGTGCCTATTTTACTTATTTTATCAAATACGGAACGCCAACTGATTTGCACGTTATACCCACATTTCCCAACGACAAAACCTTTAAAAGTTGCGAATATTCTGTTTGATGAAATAGAACTTGAACGAGGAAACGTTTTACATACTCTTGTTTGCAATCATGCTGATTTAACGACAAGACAACGATTTATTTTTCATTGTTTTGATTTGGTATTTCCAGATGCACAAGCAATGAAAGATTATAGTTATCAAGTGTATAAGGATCGTGATGTTGCCAAAGAATTGACAACCGTTTTAGCACCGTCAGAAACGTTTAAACGGTCATGGGAAACAATGGGTAAAAAGCCAATTGGGTTTGTAGAGGATTTATCTCAGGTTTCAGTTGTTTTATCTCGTCGTGAATATGCAGAATATTATCGTCCGCATAAAATTCGAGGATTAGGTCCTGTTTTACTGATATTCATTTTGATTACGGTTATGATGTTGTTTTCTAAAAGGTTCGTTCCTTAATTTGAATAAAAAATTCAGTGCGAATTTTGTATTTTTTTTGCAGACTTTAATATTTTTAAAATTTTATTCATTCTTTTAATTTGATCTTCTAAATACATTATTGGCGTTTGACCAAGAAAATTTCTTTCATTAATGTCAGCACCTAACTCTATTAATTTTGAAATTACTTCCAAATTAGAATTATTTTCAATAGCTATCCATAATGCTGTTTCATTCAAATGGGCATCCTTTTTATTAATATGTGCTCCATGTTCAATAAGTTTTGATATTACATCGGGATTAGTATTATTCCTTGCAGCATGCATTAAAACGGTTTCTTTATCAATACTTCCTATTGCATTAACATCGGATCCTAATTCAATCAATTTAGTTATAATTTTAACGTTTGTAATATATTCTGAAGCAAACATTAATGCAGTATATCCTAAACCATTTCTTTCATTAAGATTTGCACCCAAATCTATTATTCTTTGTATTATATTTTCATCTTCATATTTTACAGCGTAATTTAATACCGTAATTTTACCATTGTTTTTTGCATTAATATCTGCTCCTAAGTCTAATAATTTATGTATTACTTTTGGACTTTTTTTTGTTTCAAGTGCATACATTAATGCAGTTCTTCCATATTGATCTCTTACGTTAATATCTAAACCATTTTCAACCAAGAAATCGATATCGTCATTAATATCATCGGCGTCATCACTAACTAAAATTTTTTCAAATGTTTTTTCTTTCATTTTGCATCTCCATAAATTGTTTTAAATTACAATATTATTTAAAAGAGACAAAAATAGTCATATATTTTTTAGAAATAAGCATAAAGATAAGTATGAAGACTATTTCGAAAAAGTAAAAGCTGTGGCTAAAAAGCATGGTGCTGAAGAATATTGTAAAGTGGGACAACAATGTAATTATTTTGAGGCAACTTTAATGCATATACATATCAAAGATGTCTTGAAAAATTGGAAAAATGAAAATGAATATTTCATTTCAAAAATTCGAAATATTACGGAAGATTTTATAAAGGCAGTTGAAAATACAGATAAGCAATATGTGGTCGAAAAAGCTGTAAAAGGTGGCTAAGACATTCTTGACACGAAGATTGAAGGGAAGTTGTGAGGGGCAAGAAGCATAAAACTAAAAAAGCCTAGGT
>JAKSVU010000018.1 GCA_024413465.1 Alphaproteobacteria bacterium | reverse complement strand
AAAAAAATGGTGCCGGGAATGTGACTTGAACACACGACCCACGCATTACGAATGCGTTGCTCTACCAACTGAGCTATCCCGGCAACAAGATTATCTTTACCTTTTTTTTATTTATTCTGCAAGATATTTTTTATTCTTTTAACATACTCATCAATGTCTTGATAGCATTCGAAGTACTCATTGCAACATCTTTTAAACATTTATCCAACATATAACAAGGCGTAGTAATGATTTTATTTTTCTTATCAATGCAAACTTCTGCAGCATTACAAACTTGATGTTCTCCCCCCATCTGCTTAATAGCTCCGATAGTTTCACTATCATTACCAACCGTAACAAGAATATTTTTTAGGATTCTAACTAATAAAACAGGAGCAATGCACAAACCAACAATTGGTTTGCCAACGTTATGCATTTCTTTTATCACACGTTCAACATCTGGATGAACACTACAATTTGAACCATTCATTGCAAACGTACATAAATTTGCAATAGCCCCCATTCCACCTGGAATAACGATTGCGTCATAATTATCAACGTCAAAAGACGACAATAATGCAATATCTCCTCTGGCTATACGAGCAGCCTCTGCTGGCATTGTTCTACGTTCTTGAGATGGCTGTTTCAAAATATGATTAGTTACAACGTTTTGTTCACCTTGAGGAGCAAAGCATTTATAACAAGCCCCTTGTTGTTCAATAGCCAACATAGCAGTTACTGCCTCATGGATTTCAGATCCATCCATTACTCCACATCCTGACAATAAAACGGCTATTTTTTTCATCATATACTCCCTTTTCAACCTTGTTTTATGATAAAATTCACTTATCACGAAAATAATATCTATATAAATTCTCTTGCGTTTACAAAATGCTATCATAATATAAAAGTATCGGAATAGAAAGGATATACTTATGACAAATGAAAATGAGCAAATATTAACTCAACAAAGACCTTTAATAAAATTAGCTAAAAGAACCACTCTACTCTGGTTAATTTTTGTAATTGTTCCATCTACTTTCTATTTTTTAAAGAATGCTAATCATTTAGAACAATACGGTATTGTTTTTTCTGTCAGCAAAATCAATGACTTATTGGAAGACCAATATAATTCTTTATCAGATAAAACTCTTGATAAAGTAAATTTAGATAAATACATAGCAAAAATTTCAATACCAATGATAAATTTTGAAAAAGAATTAAAATTAGATACAATTGAAAACATTTCAAAACAAACGAAAACTGCGAAGAAAGTAACTTCATCCCTTTCAAAATTGGGGATCAAACAAGTATCAGATATCGATAAAAATTTAGATTCCGTTCAGAAGAAGATTGATTCTGCTAATGAAAAATTAAAAGCATCTGCCAATAAATTAAATACTCAAATAGAAAACACAACAAAGCAAATTAAATCTACAATAACTACTGATTTAAAATCCGGATTAAAAACTGAATTATCTTCATTAGTTGGAGATCAAATTAAAAATCAATTCAACTTAAATGATAAATTATACACTGCATTAAAAGAAAAAAAATTTGGATTAAAAAGTCAAAACACAGCGTCAATCTACAATGCTTTGAAAGCTGGTGGTATTTTTAAAAAAGCAATATCCAATATCGACAAACATTTTTATCCAATAAAAGTGATTTTACTTTTTGCTTGGATTATTTTACTACTTTTACCTCCAGTAATTTTTTTTATTATTGCAAAAATACTTTCATCAACATACGTTGTATGCCCTTATTGCAATAAAACATTTAAAAAAGGCTTCTAATTAAACGTTCTCTATAAAATTTCCCCAGAAGAAAGGATAATTGGATTTTTTAATCCCTCTTTTCTATATTTTAATGGCAATCTTGTATTAGCATCATAAACGTCTCCACCAGCAGCTTTTAAAACAGCATGAGCTGCTGCAGTATCCCACTCTTTTGTATGATGAGAACATGGATATAAATCTGCTTCACCTCTTGCTATTTTACAAAATTTCCAAGAGCTACCACACGGAAATTGTTCTTTAATTTTAAAACCTGACAAGATTTCTTGAACAACAGTTTGATCACAATGTGTTCTGCTATTTAGAACGGTATACCCTTCATTAGATACTTTTCTTGTATGAATCTCAATTACTTTTCCTTCTTTTTCAAGAACAGCTTGATGAATTGAACACGTATAATACAATTCTTTGGCTACGGGAACGTAAACCATACCGAAAACAGGTGTATCATTTTCTATCAAGGCAATATTTACAGTAAATTCCCCATTTTTTTTCACAAAATCTGCAGTTCCATCAATTGGATCTACCAACCAAAAATATGGTGTAGATAAATCCGGTTCTTCCCCATTTGCAGTATGTTCTTCACCGACGACTGGAATATCTGGATATAAATTTTTCAAACCATTATAGATAATTTGTTCTGAAGCTAAGTCTGCATCTGTTACCGGAGATTCATCCGCCTTTTCATATACCATAAAATCTTGAGCATAAATATCCATAATGGCTTTTCCCGCTTCAAGAATAATTTTTTTTATATCTTCTACATTAAAAAAATAACTCATTAATTTTCCTCTTGTAAAATACTTTTCACTTTTTCACCTAATTCCTTTAATGTAAACGGCTTTGACATAAAGTAAAAATCTTTTAACATCTTAATTTCACCACTTGCAGCCTCTTCCGAAAAACCAGAAATCATCAAAATCTTGGTATGAATTCCATCTGCACGCAATTTTGTTGCCAACTGTGCCCCACTTAAACCTGGCATTACCATATCTGTGATTAATAAATCAAATTTTACACCACTTGCAATTTTTTCTAAAGCATCTTCTGCACTAAAACAATCTATTACTTGATATCCTTTAGCAGTTAAAGCCTTCTTATGAACAGCTCTTACCATATCTTCATCATCAACCATTAGGATTGTTTCTTTACCCAACAAATCAGGTTCAATAGTAACTTTCTTCTTTTCTGAACTTAAAAATGAAAAAGCTAACTGATCTCCAACTTTCGGTTTTTCTTCCTTTTTTTGAATTTCTTTAAAATCGCTTCCTTCTATTTTTTCCTTTTTATTTTTATCTTCACTTTGTTCAGATACATTTGTACGATCAATATATTCTTGTGTAAATCTTGGTAAATATAATGAAAAAGTTGTTCCTTTATTCACAACACTTGTCACATTAACGTATCCACCCCATTGGTGAATTGTTCCAAAAACAACAGACAATCCCATTCCTGTTCCGGAATCTTCTCCTTTTGTTTTTGTTGTAAAAAATGGTTCAAAAATACGCTTTATTGTATTTTCATCCATACCACACCCTGTATCTGTAACATCTACAGCAATATATTCACCTGGTAAGACTTCCTCATTTTGAATATACTGACCAGCCTGAAATTTTACAACTCTCGTTTTAAACGTTAATGTTCCTCCCTCTGGCATTGCATCCCGAGAATTAAACGCTAAATTCGTCAAAATAGTATTGAACTCATCTCTGTCAGCATGAATGAAACCTATATTTCTTCCATTATCAATGTTTATATTGAACTTTTGAGATCCAATTGATCTTTTAATAAAATAAACAAGTTCTGGCAGAATTTCATTCACATCAATATATTTTAATATTTTTGGTTTTTTACGAGCAAAAGAAAGTAATTCTCCTACTAATGAACCTGCACGCTTAGCACTTTGAGAAATCATATTCAAATCTTCATAATCAGGATCGTTCATTGGATGAACACCTAATAATAAATCTGTTGCCATTAAAATTGCTGTTAATTGGTTATTTACGTCATGAGCAATTCCACCTGCCAATTTTCCTACAGTATTCATTTTATCATTTTCAGCTAAATGCTCTGACAATTTTGTTTGTTGAGTATTATCAATAAAGTAAACAACAAAACCAAAAATATCTAAAATGCCCTCTTCATCCTCATCTATAAGAGGTGTAATATGGACAGCAACTGATTTATTGCTATTTTTCTTTAGTTTTATATTAGAATTAATTTTAACAGTTTTTGACAACATTAATTTTGCCATTTTTTCCTGTAATTCAGACCAATCATCATTTGCAATTAACTCTTCAAGCTTTAGACCAATTAATTCGTCTCGACTTTTTTCTAGAATAGTTAAAACAGCACCATTTGCCTCAGTAAATTTATTACTTTTATCTAAAACAGCTATACCAACGGGAGATTCTTCAAACAATCTAGGGATATGAACTTCATCCTTTTGTTCTTTGTGTTTTTTTTCTTCGACCTCAGAAACATCTCGAACAACACATCCCTGCAGTTTTGTTTCACCATTATCGTCATATATTACATGAGAAACAAATGCTGTAAAATCTCCAGCAACTTTTGTTTTAAATTCTAACTGCCCTCGCCAGGATCCATCAAGGTCAGGAACATCTCCAACGATATAATCATTGATTTTTTTGCCTATTAAATCAACAGTATCACTAAATCCCAGCCAAGAACACAAACGCTGATTAACAAATTGAATTTCATTACCAGCATTTACTTGATAGATTCCTACCGGTAAAGAATCAATCAAATTAGATAAATCCTGTTTTTCCTGCATAGATACTGCATGGAAAGCATGGTCTGATGTTACCTCTTTTACTCTCCAAAGACGGCCAACCTCAAGATATTTAACAGAAACTGAATACCATTCCCAAAAATCTGAATTTTCAGCTTTCATCACTAATTCAATATCAATATCTGAAGTACTTTGTAAACCAGCTTGCAACTTTGCAAGTGCCAGTTTATTTGAATCTTCATCTATTAAAATACGTTTAGTAACTGCAGTATATAAATCATCATTTTTGAAAAACAACCGTCCAGCTTCATTCATACAAATTAAGGTACCTTCAAAATCAACCAAAGCAAGGGCATCTTTCTCGCTTTCAAATATACATGAAACAGTATCTATTTCTCGTGTATCAAAAAGAGATGTTATTTTTTTCCAAAAAGACATAATTTTTCCCTTTTAGTTTGGTTCATTATATTCTGGCAAACTTTTACCTTTAACTTCGTAAACGTACTGAATTATTTTAGCTACAGGAGCATAATAATCTTCCGGAATAGGCTTGTCAATTTCAACAATTGGAAACAACGCCCTTGCTAAAGGAGGATCTTCGTAAATGATAACGTCATTTTCTTTAGCTATTTCTTTAATTCTTAAAGCCACAAAATCTTGGCCTTTTGCTACACACACTGGAACCTCATACCCTTTTTGCAATGGATCATATAATATTGCAACGGCAAAGTGTGTTGGGTTTGTAACAACGACTGACGCTTTTGGAACATTGCTCATCATCCTTTTACGAACACGTTCTTGCCGTATACTTTTCAATCGCATTTTGATCTGAGGATCACCTTCTGTATTTTTATATTCATCCTTAACTTCTTGTTTTGTCATTCTTTGTTTTTTCAAAAAAGAAAACTTTTGATAAAAGAAATCCCCAAAAGCAATTACAAATAAAATCATCACCATCGTTAACAAAATCATTAAAATTAATATGTACATCAACGTCAAGATTTCATCCACATTCAAAGACGGTGAATTCAAGATATTTATGATTTTAGGTTTTATAATGAGCCAACCTGCATAACCAACGGCAATAATTTTCATAATGCCTTTTAACATTTCTACAATTTTTTGTTTATTGATAAATTCTTTTGCATTTTCAAATAAATTAATTCGTTCCCATTTTAATGCCATTTTTTTAGGAGCATACATAAATCCCACTTGAACTACGGCTGCAGCAATAGCAAGAATAAGAAATAATCCTAAAGGCATTATTAATGCAATAAAAACGTCTAATGCTGTATGTAAAAATAAATCTCTTAATCCTAAAGGATCTGTCGGAAATTCATGTGGAATTTCAATATATTTCACTGCTAATCGCATAATATATTTTAAGACAAACGGTAACATCCCCCAAATCATCATTAAACCAGCAAACAACATGAACCAACTTTTTACTTCTTGGCTCATAGGAACATGTCCTTCTTCTTTAGCTTTACTTAACTTATGCTCGGAAGCTTCCTCAGTTTTCGACGCCTCATCTTGATCTTCAGCCATTCTACCCTCCTCCAGCTAACCATAAGGCCATTTGATCATCGACGAAACTTACAAACCACCAAATAATCATAGGCAAGCTCATCATAATAAGAGCCAACCCTAAGTAAACTTGTAAAGGCATAATTACAAACATAATATTCAATTGTGGCATTAAACGGCTCATAATTCCCATTGATGTATATAAAACAACTATCATTAAAATGAATGGAGCCCCGATTTTAAAACCACATAAAAATGACAAAGAAAGAATTTTTGCAACAAATTCCTTCATATCTTCTGTCATTAAAGGAGCTCCTACTGCAAATAAATCATAGCTATCTAAGACTGCCCCTATCATTAAGTGATGAAGATTGGTTGCAACTATTGTCATTACAGCAATTAAACTTAAAAAAGATGATAAAACTGTTGTTTGCATTGATGATTGAGGATCTAAAACAGTTGCGTTTGAAAAACTTGTTGCCATAGCGGCATTAATCCCCACTAAATCAATTGCTACCATAAATATTGCAGGAACCATTCCCATAAAGACACCAACTGTAACTTCTCCACACAAATGTCTTGCTAATTCCAAAGCTGTTGTTGGTGGAGCAGGCATTTTATCTACCATCAATGGTGTTAATAAAACACTGAAAGCGATTGTAAACAATAATCTAATTTTTACCGGAATAAAACTGGATGATAAAAAGGGCATCACTAAAAAAGCAGATCCAACTCTAGCAAAAGCATATAAAAAATGATAAACTTCTAACCGAACAAGTTGTTCCCACATATCACATTCCTAATGCGACAATTCTGTCAAAAATCCCCATTGAAAAGGAACGCAACTGTTCAATCATAAATGGTAATAGCAATAACAATGCTAGAAAAACAATTAAAATTTTCGGAACAAATACCAACGTCATTTCTTGAATTTGCGTCAAAGTTTGAATTAAACTAATAATCAAACCAATCACCATTGCCACAACCAAAAGTGGCCCAGCCATTATCAACAGCGTATAAATCGCATCTTTTCCAACTTCAACAACAACAGTATCATTCATCACTAAATCGGCATTTGTAAAATATCTTGATAAGCTGAAACAACTTTATCACGAACTGCAACAACTGTCTGTAATGCAAACTCTGCATTTTCAACAGCCATAACAACTTCTTGCATATCTGCAGTCCCATTTACAGCTTTCATACTTAAAAATTCTGCTCTCTTATTATCTTGCTCTGCTTGTTTTGCTGCAGAATGTAACATTTCAGCAAAAGAACCTGCAGGAGAAACACTTTGCACACCTTCAACATGATCTTCAGGTAAAATAGCTCGTTTTGCAGCAGCCTGATATGCATTCAACGCATTTGTAATTGCTTGTGTCATCAGCTTTTACTCCCTATCTAATAATATCCAATGTTCTTGTCATCATATCTTTTGATACAGAAATAACATTCAAATTTGCATCGTATGAGCGTTGTGCTTCTTTCATATCCATTGTCTCAATTAAGGGATTTACATTTGGCAAAAGAACATATCCATCTTTATCTGCAGAAGGATGATTTGGATCATATTTTCTCTCTAATTGAGAACGGTCTTTTGTTACACGTCCAACTTTAACCGTTTCAACACCACTTGCACGATCAAGTTCATTTCTAAAAGAAAGTATTTTTCTACGATATGGTAAACCACCTGGAGTTTTTGACAAAGAATCTGCATTTGCTAAGTTTTCTGAAATAATACGCAATCTTTGAGCCTGAGCTTTCATTCCAGAAGCTGCAATCTTTTTACTTAAAGCTAAATCATCCATAGCACCCTCCTATAAGTAGGAATTATTTACCTAACGCCGTTACCAACATAGACATATTTTTCTTAAACAAAGCTGTAATTTGCTCATGTTGTTGACGAGTATCATCTATTTTTTGAAATTGTTCATCCAATATGACTCCATTTTTATCAATACTTGTTTCAAATGGATGTCTACTTTCTTTCACTTTAGAATGTCCTTCTGCAAGCGGAGATAAGTGATTTGGATTCGTTTTAACCATTTTTACATCAGCAGAACCATTTGTTCTATGCATTTCATTTGTTCTGGTCAACCGTACGCCTTTTACCTCTTCTAGGGCTTCTTTAAATTTTAAAGGTTGAAGATCTGATGGCATATATTTTGGAGTATCAGAGTTTGCAATATTTTGGGATAAAACGGATTGACGTTGTGCTAACCAACGCATTTTCTCTTCACTCATCTGATACAAAGATAAATTTTGTAAATCCATTGTAAATCTCCCTTCCTAAAAAGACATTAAAACATAATTCTTTAAAAAAAATGAATCCATTTGTCTTTTTCTTCAGAAGCAAAAACTATGCCACTTGATCTATACTTACATATTTTTTTATTTTAATCATTAAAAAACTTTACAATTTTCAAACAAGTTTTACATTCCACACAAAATTTTATAAATGAAAGGACTAAAATTCTATGCAATCAATCATGCCTATCTTTTTGTTAATATGTTCTAACGTTTTTATGACTTTTGCTTGGTATGGACATCTTAAATTCAAATCAACTGCATTATGGGTTGTTATTTTGACAAGTTGGGGAATCGCTTTTTTTGAATATTGTCTTCAAGTCCCTGCAAACAGAATGGGACACGAAATTTATTCCGCAGCACAATTAAAAGGGATTCAAGAAGTTATAACTCTAACTGTTTTTGCTATTTTTTCAATTTTTTATCTAGGAGAGGAAATAAAATGGAATCATATTGCGGGTTTCATTCTTCTCGTTTTATCAGCTTGCTTAATTTTCAAAAAATAAAACGGACAAAAATAAATTTACAAAGAGTTAAAATTTTATTAAAATACAATCTCAGTTAAACAATAAATGGGGATTACTTGCTATGGAAGGCTTTTTTGTATTTTTAATCATTCTTGCTGTTGTTGTTATTATGGCTGGGGTTAAGACTGTTCCTCAAGGAATGGAATTTACCGTTGAACGTTTTGGTCGTTATACTCACACACTTCGACCAGGATTAAATATCATTGTTCCCTTTATTGATACAATTGGTGCAAAAATTAACATGATGGAACAAGTTTTTGACATTCCATCTCAAGAAGTAATTACAAAAGATAATGCTATGGTAACTGTGGATGGCGTTGTTTTCTATCAAGTTTTAAATGCAGAACAAGCTGCATATGAAGTAAAACAACTCCGCGTTGCTATTTCGAATCTTGTTATGACAAACATCAGAACTGTTATGGGATCAATGGACTTAGACGAATTACTCAGTCAGCGAGATGTAATTAATCATAAACTGCTAGAAGTTGTTGATAAAGCAACAGACGCATGGGGTGTAAAAGTTATGCGTATTGAAATAAAAGACATTACTCCACCTCGCGATTTAGTAGATTCAATGGCTCGTCAAATGAAAGCAGAACGTGATAAACGTGCTCAAATTCTAGAAGCTGAAGGATTACGTCAAGCTCAAATTTTACAAGCCGAAGGTGAAAAACAATCTGCTGTTTTACAGGCTGAAGGTCGTCGTGAAGCTGCCTTCCGTGATGCTGAAGCTCGTGAACGTCAAGCTGAAGCTGAAGCAAAAGCAACCCTTGCTGTATCTGAAGCAATCGGAGCTGGGAATATCAATGCAATCAATTACTTTTTAGGTCAAAAATATTTGGAAGCTATGAAAGAAATTGGCACTTCAAATAATTCCAAATTAGTATTGATGCCAATTGAAGCAACTAATATCCTTGGTTCTATTGCGGGCATTGGTGAAGTTGTCCAAGATACATTGAAAAAGAAATAAGAGGCGTACATGCAAATTTATTGGCAATGGCTTACTCTAAGTATTTTTTTCTTCATCCTTGAAGTTATAACTCCAGGTGTCTTCTTTATGTGGATTGGACTTGGAGCTTTTGTTACCGGAATTATCAGCTTAACAACAGGATTGGAATCTTTTCCAATTCTATCGACTTTATTTGTTATTTTTTCTGTTATTTCTGTTTTATGTGGACGAAAATTTATCACAAAAAAACAGCCTATTGCCGCTACAACTTTAAACGACAGAGCTTCTACGTACATAGGAAAGACATATAAAGTCACAGAAGCTATCGTAAATGGCAGAGGAAAAATTGCCGTTGATGATACTTTTTGGGTAGCTGTGTCTGACTCAGATATTGCTGAAAATTCAAATGTTATTGTTACAGCAACAAATGGAACTGCTTTAAGTGTTACCAAGATTGATTAAGCAAAAATCTCTATTCATAAGGGGAATTTTTTATTTAATAACCTTATCTACTTTTCCCCTATTAGCTTTAAAATATGAAAATCAAGGTCAGTATTTCTTTCATGAGCATTTTTTCAACAAACTTGCTGGCTCTCTCGGATATATGGAAAAATCTAATTCTATAATCTATAACTTTATTTTAGCAAATTATTCAACAACATTCATAATATTATTGTTTATTAGTTGTGGTTTTCTAACACTTTTCCTTTTTAAGATAATATTTAACTATCTATCTTTTAACCTTCAAGATGCTCATTACTTTGCTTCAGGTACATTTGTTCTTCTGTTCTATATAAAAATTAGTTCTTTTGGAACTGGAGAATTTTTAATAATTCCCTTCATTTTAATTTGTTCTATAACTCTTTACTTTGCAATTTTAAAACCCAATTTATACACAGCCATTTTGCTAGGTCTAAGTAGTTCTTTATGTTTCATTACAAATGAAAGCTCATTTTTATTTATTTTAACTTTTGCTCTTGTTTTTTATTTTCAATTTAACGGGAAAGAGCCAATTACCTATAAACAATTTATTCCACTGATTATAGGTTTTTTGTGTGGATTAGCTCCTCTTATTTTTGTGTGTATACACAACAAGCATATTTACAATTCAATTTTTTCAACAGATTTTCATACTCTTTTAAATCGACAAGGAACATCAATAATTTCCTTTATTCGTTTTTTTGCCTTTGATCCTTTTTTTTCGTTGATAAAACAACCTTTGAACATTATTTTACAACCGTTTTCGGCCTTATTAATTATTTTATCTGCTTATAACTCTTATCCTTGGCAAAAAAAGGTTCAAACACCTAAAGACACTCTCTTTTATACGTTAATATGGTTTTCAATTGTATCCCTTTTATTTTATGGAATTTTTTCTGTAGCTCTTATTCCACAATATCATTTTTATTTTCTAGCAATTAGTACACCATTGGCTTTGACATACGCGTTCAATGAAATAAATCTAAAACTTTCTTCAGATGAAAGTAAAAAATCATTAAATATTTGGAAGTATTTTGGCATAGCAGTCTTTATAGCAACTTTATTTAACTCCATAAAACTTTATAATATTTCCTACTCAAATTATGCAAATGCAATCGAACCTTTCGTAACAACGAATACAGGTATTTATTCAGCCTCCACTGGAGCTGGTATTATAGCAACGAAATCAAAACAAAAAACCATTCGTTTTGATGGTCTTAATACAGATATGAAGATGCAAGAATTTTTAAAAAATCAGACGGATATCCAATCTGTGTTTAATTACTATAAAATTGACTATTATGTGGCATTGAATTTAAAAAATGAAAGTGGTTGCTACAACGTAAGAGAACCTGCTCAAAATAGGTATGACACAAATAAATCCGTTTCTGGTTGGGTATGTCAAGAACCTGTTTATGAAAAAAATATTAGCAAAACGTCAAAAATACAAATTTTCAAAATAAGTCACTAATATCTAGATTTTTTTAATAAAAATGGGTAGGCTATAGGAGATATTGAAGAGGATTCTGCTATGGATACATTTGAAGATAGATTTGACCACGAACCAACAAATGAAGAATGGGACGCTGATGATTTGGATGAAAGTGATCCAGATGTAAGAGCGTATACATCTGAACCTAAGGTATATAAGGCTACCCAAAAATCTGAAAATTTTCATTTAAGTAAAAATGTTATTTTATCTATTTTCATACTACTCGCAATTATCGGGGGAGTTATTTTTTTCTTAAAATCAGATAAATCAAAAGAAAAAGTCGTTGGCTTAGTACAAAATGGGAAAAAACAGACAATTGACATTATTCAAAATTTTACAAAAGTTGAAGACCGCCCCAAAATAGCTCCAGAAACAAACCGTTATAAACTTAATAATATTACTAATGAACTAAAAAACGTTGAAGCTACTATAAAACAGGAATTTTCAAAACTAACCGAAGAAAAAAAAGAAACTCCCACAGAGGAAATATCTAAAAAGCCTGCTGAACAAAAAGCTAATATTGTTTCAAATGTAAAAACTATCCACCAAGCACCTGTCGTGATAAATTCTTCAAATCAGCAATCTTCCCAAAAATCATTTAATTTACCAAAACGAGGAAAATTAATTGACTTTAGAACAGCTGTTCAAAAAGATCCCGCATTGAAAGATTTTTTGATAAATGCTGATGTATACTCATTTAAAAAATTAAATGAATTTCGTCCTTTTGTTCAAAGTCTAATCAAAAAGTGGGCTCAATCTGAAGATATTGCGGAAATAGAAAAAATTATAGAAATGAATTTCGAAACTTTTACCACTTTAACTGAAGTAAATTTATTACCATTTACAACGTTAAAGAAAATCGGATTGACACCTTCTTACGATTTAAATTTGGTGAAAGAAAATGCTCATGAAATAAGCAGTGCTTTCTATATAAATTTACAGCCTATTTTAGATAACATAAAAGATATTGATGAAAAAATTGATTACGTTGAACCTCTTTCTGATTTTCTCATCTATCATTGTGCCAGAAAACAACAATGTATGATGGAATGGGAAACTCTTATTGAATTATTGGGTTTATCAGAATATAAAAATGAATTATTAACACCATGAATAACAAGGATTTTTTCTGGCGATTAAAAATTTCGCTTTTAACAAAATTTTTAAAATTAAAGAAAATATTTTTTTCTACAGATTCATTAAAATATCTGAATATAAAAAAAACTTTTTTTAGAATTTATCATGGAATAAAACCTCTTCTAAAAGAAACTAGTTTTTGTTTAGATAATTGGAAGTCATCGAAACCTGATGGATGTACCAGAATATCCATTCTATTTACTATTCTTACATTAATTTTCTTTTACGTATCTAAATCTTATTATTTTTTATCAAATGATGCATTTGTCTCATTTAGATATGTTTCTAATGCTGTAGACGGTTATGGTTTCGTTTATAATCGTCCTCCCTTTATTCCTGTCAACGGGTATACAAGTTGGTTATGGTTAATCTTATTACGAGGAATGTGGTACATTGGCATTATTCCTCCACATAGTGCAAATTTATTGTCATTTTCTTGTTCTATCTGTTGTTTATACATTGCTTTTTGTTTTATTCGTAGAATGACGATAACAGGAGACTTAAGACAACATAACTTAATTATTTATCTCTTACTTTGCCTCATTTTACTATTTAACAAAACATTTTTAGCATTTTTTTGGTCTGGAACAGAAACAGCTTTGTTCAATTTAATTGTTCTAGAATGGACTTACCATGCAACTGCCCAAAACAGAAAACCTATTATTTTATCTGGTCTTTCAATTCTTCTTGCAATTTGCAGATTAGATGGAATTATTTTTTCTCTATTCACATTTATATTACTCATTCAAGGTATTTTTCGAACAAAGAAATATATAGCTAAAACGATCATAGCTCTTATGATGTTTGGTATTTTATATCTTTTTTATATCTACCAAGAAAAAACGTATAATTCTGGAATACCAAACAGCTTTATAGCTCAATATCAAAAAAATTTCCCAGATTTTTGTTCAACATATCTATATTCAATATTCATAGAATATGCCTATTATTTTTGGCTTCCTTTTTTCTGTGGTTGGTTTGGATTTAAAATTTTAAGAAAAAAATATTTATCTTTAATTTTTCCAATTGAACTCTGTTTATTTTTTGTATGCTACATTATTTTCTATGCATGTTTTTGGGGAGCAGATTCTGTTGGTTATAAACCCTATAGTTTTTTCACAATTTTAATCCCCATTGGAATGATGAAAATCATCACAGAGAATATAACCGCAAGAACTCGTTTTGTTATCATTACGACATTAATTTATTTAACGATAGGAACAGCCATACCTTTTTCACATGCAAATCAAATAAGTAATATTACAAAACATAAATTTCTAATTTATGTTCCTCTTAATGCAGAACATATTCATTGGAATACTTTTTTTGCTCAAAAATGGAATAGTTTACAAAAAGATTTAATCAGCCAAGGTGCTGCATTACGATTAAAAGAATTGCAATTAAGGCATCGTGGATTAGAAAAAAGTTTACCAAGTAGAACAACGGGAAAACAGATATTACCAGAATATAATCGTCTTTTTATTTGGGAACTCGTTGGTCAAGTTGGATGGATAATGCCTTATGTGAATATTATAGATAAATCAGGTCAAAATGATATTTTTTACGCTCACGCTCCCTTTAAATCAAAGAAAACAAGATTACTTGGTTTTGAAAAAAATTTAACACCTGGTTATACTTCTTGTTTTAATGGTGGTGGGAATTTAATTATTACTCCTTTTGATGAGACACCTGACGTAAAATTTGACGTTAATAAAAACAAACTAACATCAAGTATCATTAGAGGATGCCAAGATTTTTGGATAAATCAGGTTGGAATAAACAAAAAGCCTCTAAAATTGATAGATCCTAAAAAAATTAAACATAAATAATTAACATTATTTTTGTAGAATAACAATTAAAGTATTTTTTTTGGAAAGCTATGGAAAACAAAGACGACACTGTCAATGATGATTTACTAGAAAGCTTGTCAATAGCGACAAGCCATAGTAATCGTCGTCCATGGAAAAAAGAAAAACGTTTTTCACAAATTGATGGAAAGTATATTCCTCCTGTTGAAATAAAAATTGAATTAGAAAAACTTGAAAAAGAACGAAATGAAGCATTAAAGAAACAATCACGTTCAATCAAGGGATTAATAAAACGTGCCGAAAATTTTGTTGAAGCTCAAATTGAAAAATTTGACAGCGTTTTTGACAATATTGGAAAAGAAAAAGCCCCCATTATTGAAGCTAAAGAAAATACAGAAACGCTACAAGCCCCGCCTCCTTCTCCTATTACAAAAGAAACTAAAAACTATATAAAACAATTACGAGGATTAGCACCTCAAGAATGGGAAAAAGAAAAGAAAAAAGAGAATGGAGGTTTTCGTTTTACACCTCCGCCAAAAGCTCCATCAAAACCAACTCCGAACAATTTTATTCCAAATTTTAATATTTCAGAAATCGACGTTTCAACAAATCAATACGTTGCTTCTCAAACATCTTTTATTCCCGATTTACAACAAAAAAATTATCCCCACTCTACTTATTTAAACCAACAATCTATTAATGAACGTATCCTTTTTGATAACTTAATTTGCCCAATTGGAATAATTTATTGGGATCAAAATAGTATGTTAGCAGATAGGATAATGGTTATTCAGAAAATATATTATGTGGATGCAGAACTTTTTATTAATGCATTTTGTCCAGAATTAAATAGGAATGGAAGAATTTCAGTAACGCAAATTGTTTCACTATATGATTTAAAAACAATGTCTGAAATTGTTAATCCTCTTTATTTTCTGACAGAAAATATAAAAAATTACATTCCTTTACCATTTTCGCCTCTCATAGAAGTTTTAAACAATATCCGATATGAACTAGTTGGTCTTCGCTATGTTTCTCAATGTAGATTTAAAGAAGATAAAGTTGAAAAAAAATTATGGGAGCAATATCTTGTTAACCGTTGTGGGTTTATAATTTTTAATGTGAGTGAAGTATTAGACTATGTTTATAATCTAAAACCGAATGAGCAAAGTTTTTATGAAGCCCTAGAAATCCTTACGGCTTTTCCTGAAAATATTTTGTATGAATTTGTCAAAATGTTTTTACAAATGGTCTTAGGCGATGGGTTTATAGCAAAAAGAGAACGAGAAGCTATGGCTGAATTACTTTGTATATTACATTCAAATGGTATTAGATTAAACATCATGGGGCTAAGTTAAAAAGGAGATTCTTTGATGAAAAAAACAAAACAATTACTTATTTTATTTTCAACGATTCTAGCAACGATGTCCGTAAAAGCTGCTGATGTTTCGATCGAAGATACTCTCCAGGCTGATTACGATCAGAAGAAACAGCTTATTGATGAAATGTTCAAGAAAAAAGTAGAGAAAATTCGTCAAAAAGATGTTCTCCCTGACAGAATTAGAAATTTACTTATCAGACAAGCTGATGAAATTAGGGATTACGATTTGCAAGTTTTAAACAAAAAACTTCAAATTAAATTACGTCAAGCAAAAGAACGTGATGTTGCCCGTGAAGAAATGCGTAAAGAGGCTCAAGAAAGAATCAAATGGGTTCTTGAAAATGAAGCTGAATTTCAAGTAGAAAAAGCAGCTCAAGATGAAGCTGAAACAAAAAAATTGAATCAAGTTGAAGTTGATAAAAGTTTACCTAAAACCGTCAAGGAATAATTAATGTTAAAATTTTTAACTAAATTTCGTCTTGCAACTAGAATATATTCAGGATTTTTATTTCTTGGTATATTTTCAGTTTTAATTTGTTTTATTGGAATGTTTGCTGTAAATGACATTCATTCTTCTTTTTCCGAATCTTCTAAATTAGCTGAAAATTCTGGGCAAATTACAAAAATAGAGACTGATTTAGTAGCCTTAAATCAAGGACTTTTTTTCTTTTCAAAAAACAAGACTGAAACAGATAGGGATAGCGTTTCCGACCTATTTGAAAAATTTGATGATCATGTGCTTGAAATAAAGGAAAGTTTATCTCGTTTATCTTCTGGAAAACAGTCTGCAGAAATGATCGGAACAATAGCAACAGAATACAAACAGAAACTAGATGAATTACTTGCTTTATTTGATGAAAATATGAAAGCAACAGCAAATATAGATAAATATCTTTTAAAAACAAATGAACGTTTATCATCTATGATTGAAAATGCAACATTGCCTTCTGCTTCAATGATATTAAACAACCTAAGCAATCAATTAGATGCTGTTGCTAAAGAGTTATCTCAAGAGAAAGATCAAAAAAAATTACTTACTCTATTATCTGAATTAAAAAAATCCGCAAATAATGCGAAATCCGCAGAAATGATTAACACAAAAAAATTAAGACAAGTTGCTGAATCTATCAACGCTTTGGATGATGAAATTCATCGTAAAATAAACATTTCAAAATCATTTTCAGAAAAGAATTTAAACCTTATCCAACTTAATGAAAGCACTACAAAAAAGCTTCAAGCTATTCTTACCGAATTAAATTCTTTATCCATTGAAAAGATAAATAAATCTGAGGTAAAAAAAATTGGACTTCAAAAAGTATTCGTTATTTTTGCTGGGATTTCTGGATTATTATCTGTATGTATAGCATTTTTATCCCTTTTTGGTTTTCGATATCCACTCGCTCGTTTAGTAGAAAATGCAAATGAAATATCAAAAGGTAATCGTTCTGTACTTATTTATTATACAGAAAGGGCTGATGAAATTGGAACACTCGCTCGTGCCTTATCATCTGTTTTAGCAAAAGTAAAAGAACTTCCCCTTTTGTCAAATGATGTTTTACTAGGACGTCCATCAAATTACGTAGCCTCTTCTGCAGTAAGCTATGTACCCATCGGACCATCAGAAGTTGTTGATTCAAATAAAAATGGCGATGATATAGCCTATTTTGGTCAGGGAGTTGGAGTTGATACAGAAAGTCAACTTTGTCAAATGCTTGGTGTAATTCAACAAATCAGCACCTCTGCTAACTCTATGGCAAATGAAATGAGTGGCCAATTTGAACAATGTAAAGCTCAACTTGTAAACATGGCAGAAACACTTCAATACGTTCATGGACAATTGGATATTTTAAATAAAAAAACACCTGATTTTTCACTTGATACAATAAAGCAAAGTGCGAAAAATATTTTTGATTGCTTGCAAAATCTTCAAAATATATCTGAATCTCTCATTCAATCTTGTCAAACTACAGTACAAGAAGCATCTTTTGCACAAAAAACTGTCCAATCAACTACAGAATTTATTTCATATTTGTATGAATGGATAAAAACATCTATGGAATTAGCTACTGATTTACAAAAGACAGTCAGTGAGACTAAAATAATGGCTTTAAATGCTTCAATTGAGGCTGCAAAATCAAGTTCTCAAGCACGTGTATTTAATGATATTGTCCTGGAAATTAGGCAACAGTGCATAAAATCAGAAGCTCAATCTTCTGCTATTATTGATAGATTAAAAACCGTTCAACAAGGTTCAATCAACTTTGCAAATGTCCTTGATAATGCCAAAAAAGAAACTGCAGCAAATATTGAATACTCGAATATGCTCTCTCAAACCGCAGCAACTCATCATCAACAATTGTCAACAACGGCAACATTTTTAAATCAGCTAGCAGGAAATTTAGAAGTTGTTCAGAAAACATTTGATGAAATAGTTCCCAACTTAACGGAATTACCTGCTCATTTACAGGACGGAGAAAATATTATTCCATTTATGGAACGAGAAATCTCTTTGATAACCAAACGCTTTGATGAATATATTGCTATATTACCAACGTATGAAGAAGAAAACGACCCTATGAATATTTAGTTTTATTCAAACCAATTTGGATCAATTTGATATACATAATAATTTAAGTCAAATTGATCCAATTTTTTTAGTAAATCATTTTCTTTTTTTGAATAATTTTTCTCAGTCAACAAATGTATTCTATTTTTTATGGCATCCAACTGAACAGAATTATATTTTGGTAAGAAGTGAATTAAATCTCTATAATTTGCAATATCAAATATAAATTTATCATCAAAAAACCAATAAATATCTACATTTTCTAACAATTTTACACGTTCTAATAAATATCTATATGCTTTTAAATTATCTTTAAAATACGACTTATTTTTAACTAAATACAAAGCACTATATGGTGGAATAATGATACTAAATTTTGTTAATGAATTATTTTTCAATACTGGAAAAATTTCTGTATCAAAAATTCTCTTTATTTTTTCACTGGACGTTCTATTTTGAACAGCTTCTCCCAGTAAATCTTTCAATGTATTTTGTATAAAAAGATTATTTTTAAAGTTATTTAGCCAATTATCAAAGCCACCAAATCCTAATCTTTTTTCTTGAAATGAATAATCTTCTGCAGGCTGATTAATGTCTACAGGCATTAAATCACATTCTTTGTTAAAAAAAACACATTTTAAATTTTTTTTATGTAAATAAATTTTCCATTTAGATAGCCATGCCCCTGTATATAAATCCATTGCCTCTTTATCTTTTGTATTTTTTTCTTGATCAAAATGATTAAATTCAAAGGATAGAATAACATGTTTTATATTTTTATATTTCAGCAAATAATTAAGAATAACAAAGCGTTCATAAAAAGAAGCCTCTGGTATAGATAAATTTGCAAAAGTGCCTCCTATTTTTTGACTAGCTTCGTTAGCAGATGCATTTATCAAACTGTCAGTTCCAAGTATCACACTATCGAAATTTTCATAATTAATTAAACCAAAATCCGCCTTTCTCATATTTTTAGACATCATTTTACGAAATGAGTGATGGAATATAACTTCAGGATCACGAAAAACAACTACGCTTGATAATCCCAATATTAAACAAAAAAAAGATACAAAAAATACAAAAACAGACTTTTTATACAACATATTATTACTCTCTTATCGAGGATTAACGTGAACCATACAATGTTTTACCATTAAAAACTTACTTTCTATTTCATCATGAACTTTATTAGCTATTTCATGGGCTTCATATAAAGACATCGATCCATTTGCAGAAATTTCTAAATCAACATAAATTTTTGCCCCAAACAATCGAGTAGAAAGCAAATCTACGGCCAAGACCCCCTGTTGTTTTAACACTAGATTTTTAATTTGTTGTTCAGTTTCAATATCACATGACTTATCGACCATTTTATCAATTGCATCTTTGAATATTTCATAAGTTGCGAACAAAATACAAAAACTAATTAGTACTGTCGCTATCGGATCAAGGATTGGATATCCTAATTGAGCACCATAAATACCTATAAAAGCCCCCACTGAAGACAAACTATCTGATCTATGATGCCATGCATCCGCCATTAAAGCAGAAGAATTTATTTTTTTTGCACCACTTCTTGTATACCAGAACATCCATTCTTTTACTAAAATTGATAATAAAGCAGAAAATAATGCTATTTTTTCTGGAACAATAAGATTTTCTGGATAAATAATTTTTTTTATACCTTCCCATCCTATTTCAATTCCAATGTACCCTAGCAACGTTGCTAAAATTATTGCAGCAACACATTCCATTCTTTCGTGGCCATATTGATGATCTTTATCTTTTTCTCGTTTAGAATAATGTATACCTATCATAACGATAAAAGTGCTAAAGACGTCTGTAGCTGAATGGATTGCATCTGAAATCATTGCTCCCGAATGACCAACTATACCAGCTATCAACTTTATAATTGTCAAAAACAGGTTTACAAAAATACTAACAGTAGAAATTCTATATGCAATAGATGTTTCTTTTTTATCCATATAAACTCCCTTAATACTTTTACATCCGATTATACCTAAAAAAAAGCATTAGTGCTATTTTTATATTGATTTTTTCGAAGAATATCTCCAAAAATAGATTAGATAAAAATTTCAGAAAGATACCATTATGAAAACGAATTTATTTATCTTTTTTTTAGTTTTTCTTATATTTATGCATCCACAAAATGTATATTCTTTCACAGAAGACTATGGAACTATATCCATTCAACCTATGGAAAATTTCTCAGGATTAACCGTATCGGAAATCTTATCAAAAAGAATTAATGCTGTTTCTTTATCCAAATATTTTAGTGATAATCCCGATTACAAACCAAACCCAAATGTTTTTAAAATTGAAAACAACTTACCATGGATAAGCGCACATGAAATATCTTGTGAAGGACTACAATATTCTAAAAAAATAGGAGATGGTCTTTCAAAAGAAAGTGTTTCCATACTAAATCCAGAACTATTATATACAATTCAAATTTCCTCTTATGCTTTTAAATACGCAAAACTTGGATGTGATTCTGTTGATTATTTAATTCCGACTTATGTAAGTTACCATAAAAAACATAAAGAAATTATAGCTCATATTAACTACCATTCTTTTATAAATAAAAATAGAAAGTTTTTCCCTATTTCTTTAAATGACGCTAACGCGAAAGATTTGGGGTTTAATTTTGCTTTTACCGATAATTATAAAAATATTAAATTTGCAAATGAAAATATAAATTTATCGACAAATTTATTAACAACAAATGGCGTTTATCATTATGATAAGTCAACAAAATGTAACAACTACGCCCCTCTAAATTCAGGATTACAATTTACAATTACAGAACTTCCTGCTCACCTTGCTATAAAACTTTGGAAGCAAAAACCTCAAGATATAACTGATGAACCTGACATATTGTATACAATTCATTTTGAATAACAGTTTATTTGACAAATATCTTATATTGAACTTCTTTAATCGCTGAGTTTTGTTCCCAAGATCTTTCATATTTCCCTTTAATTTGATATTTACCAATATTTTTAAATTTTATTTTAAAGGTTTTAATTCCACCAGCACCTGCTATATGCGGATCTTTTACTGTCTGTTCATAGCTTACTTGAACGACTGCGTCTTTTTTTTCTATAATTTCATTTTTTTCATTAAAAATTTCAAATTTCCATTGATATCCTGTCGTTGGATTTTCGTTTAATTTTATGATTATTTGATCTTTAGTTTTTGCTTCAATTACTTGTCCAACGTTTTCTTTAGTTAAAAGAATATCTGGAACACACCCCATTAAAATAAAACTAAGTAATAAAAAATTTTTTTTCATAGCTTCACCTTATTCATATTTTCAATATGAAATTTTTAATTTTAGAAATCTACTTATAAAAAAAACACCCTCTCGGGTGTCCTTTAAAATGGTGATCTCGCCGGGATTCGAACTCGGGACCCACAGCTTAGAAGGCTGTTGCTCTATCCAGCTGAGCTACGAGACCACTATGCGTAATTATGTATTCCAAATATAATGAAAAGGCAAGTTATTTTTGAAGTATTTTAGTTTCGGAAAATATAAATAAAAAAAAATCGGGAAATTTTCTTTACATTTTTCCCGATTCCAATTGAATTTTTTAATTTTTTTCTTCTTATTTGGTATCACTTTCATCCGAAACTTTCCCGACAAAAGCATATCTTTAGCAATTAAATCCCGATGTGGAACTTTCTTTTTTTTACTCATTTTTTTATTTCCTATCCATAAAACAAACAACACCATTGTATTTATTTAGAATAAAATTTCAAATATCATTTCTCCTATTTTCTTTTAAAACAGTCTTAAAATCACCTAAAACGTATGCAATGCACATAGATGTAAAAATAAAAAAAGATAACATCATCATTGAAAATATAATTATTTGTTCCATATTAAAATCTCCATAAAATCAATAATTATATTTATAAAGCATAAAGTCGACAAATATTGTCACAAAAAAATCCATAGAAATTAATCTATGGATTTTTTATCTACTATTCTTGCAAACTATTCTACAACAGGAACTGTTGATCTATTTGAAATATGGACAGTTTTATCCTCATGAATAATTTTTTCACCATTCACTAAAGATTTAACTTCTTCAGCTGATAACGTTTCAAACTCTAGTAAACCTTGAGCTATTGCCTCTAACGCATCATGTTTTTCTGTTAAAACTGTCTTTGTTTTACTATATGCTTCATCTATCAAAGACTTTATCTCTGCATCAACTTTTGCAGCAGTTTCATCAGAAACATTCTTACGCTTAGACAAAGAATACCCTAAGAATACTTCACCATCTGGTTCTTCAATAGCAACTGGACCAATATCCTTATTCATTCCCCATTGCGTAACCATATTACGAGCAATATTTGTAGCCACACGAATATCCTGTGATGCACCTGTTGAAATATTTTCTGCTCCAAACGTCAATTCTTCAGCAACACGACCACCAAAACAAATAGCCATCTGCTCTTTCAAATTAATATACGATCTAGAATCTTTATCATCTGTTGGTAAACTCATTGTTACACCTAAAGCGCGACCTCTTGGTATAATTGTTACTTTATGCAATGGATCTGTATGAGTACATTCAAGCATCATTAAAGCATGCCCAGCTTCATGATAAGCCGTCATTTTCTTATCATCCTCCGTCATGATATGAGACTTTCTTTCTGCCCCCATCATAACTTTATCTTTTGCATATTCAAATTCAGCCATTGTTACAACACGTTTATTACGTCTTGCAGCTAACAAAGCCGCTTCATTAACTAAATTTGCCAAATCAGCTCCAGAAAAACCTGGTGTACCACGAGCTATCTTATTCACGTCAACATCAGGCCCCATTGGACTTTTTTTCATATGAACAGCCAAAATTTTTTCACGTCCAGAAACGTCAGGATTAGGAACAACAACTTGACGATCAAAACGACCTGGTCTCAACAATGCTGGATCCAAAACATCTGGTCTATTTGTTGCTGCAATCAAAATAACGGCTTCATTTGTATCAAAACCATCCATTTCTACCAACAACTGATTCAATGTCTGCTCACGTTCATCATTTCCACCACCTAATCCTGCACCACGATGACGACCAACAGCATCGATTTCATCAATAAAAACTAAGCATGGAGAATGTTTTTTAGCTTGCTCAAACAAATCTCTTACACGAGAAGCACCTACACCAACGAACATTTCTACGAAATCTGAACCTGAAATTGTAAAAAACGGAACGTCTGCCTCACCAGCAATGGCTTTTGCAAGCAATGTCTTACCTGTTCCTGGAGGCCCAACTAATAAAACACCACGTGGAATTTTACCACCCAAGCGTTGAAATTTTTGAGGATCCTTTAGATAATCAACAATTTCAACTAAATCTTCTTTAGCTTCATCAATCCCAGCAACATCTTCAAAAGTCACCTTTTTAGCATTTTCAAGCATTTTTGCTCTTGATTTGCCAAAAGTGAAAGCCTTTCCACTTCCTGCAGCCATTTTGTGCATAAAAAACACCCAAACAACCAAAAACAAAATCGATGGGAACCAATATCCCAACATAGATAAAATGCCACCACTTTCCTCAGGAATCGCAGAAACACGAACCCCTTTTTCTAGCAATTTGGTCACTAACTGGGGATCATATACCATATAAACAATAAAAGGTTGTCCCCCATTTAATATTCCCTTTACTTTTCTTCCTTGAATAACAACTTCTTGAACATTGTTATCCATAATTTGCTGATTAAATTCTGAAAAAGGAATTGTAGGTACGTTAGACACCTTATCACTCTTCATGAAAGAATCAAATAAAGAGAATAAAACTACACCAACAATCAACCAAATTACTATATTTTTCTTCAAATTTTTTTTCCTTATATTGCAACAGGAACACTCCATTCTGGTTTTCTAACAAGCGGAAAAGCAGAATAAAATTCTCCCTGAAATTTCAAATTGTTATACTTATACTCTACTTTTGGAATAAAAAAAAGCTTTTCATTTCTAAAAACAACAGGCAACGTCTGAAAAACCCGTTTAGGATAAAAATTTTTATTGGGAAATCTATTTTTCGTTGCACCAACTGTCCACCCCTGAAAATAATTATCAACTGAAAATCTGAAACGGTCCCAATAAAACAACTCCGGATTTTTAATTTCTTTATCGATATCCTGATCTATTGCCTCTTTCCAAACCAATATTTTTTCCCGAGCTGCAACATCTATTCTGCATCCGCCTAGTGTACATCCTCTAAAATTTTTATTTTTGATAGAAAAACAAATTGCCTGCAACCTTTTTGTATCAGGAGCATACGATTTTCCGCCAATTATACGAATAATTTCTCCAAGAGCATAAGACTGAACATCAACATCATCTTCATCAAAAGAACTTATAGGCAAAAAAGCAAATCCTAACGGTCTAAAATCCAAATATTGTTGAAAAAAATAGCATACTTTTTTTTCAAATTTCTTTCTTTTTTCCCCATATAAACTTGCCATTTCAAAAGCATTTTTAATTTCTTCTCTTGTCAAGTTTTGTCTCAAACGACCCCTCATAAATTCTGAAGTATGATTTGTTGGATCTTCTACCCACTTTATATCCATTTGTTGATTATAATCTTTTAATAATTGGGGGAATATTCCTAAAAAAGGACGAAGCATCATCCCATCGAAAAAAGATTTTTTTTCGCTCATACAAGCTAATCCTAAATCACCACTTTGACCTTGTTGTCTTATAATGAAAGTTTCAGCTTGATCTTGATAATGATGACCTAACAATAAAAAAGGTGCTTTTTGTTTATAACAAGCTTCAAAAAGTAAGAAATATCTCATATCTCTTGCTTTTTTTTCAATTCCTGTTTGAGGTTTTTCACCATCCCACTTCAGTACAATAGGATTCGCCCCCCATTTTTTTGATAATTCTGATACGTATGAAGCTTCTTTATCAGAATTTTGTCTTAAACCATGATCAACACAACAAGCAAAAACGTTATTATTATGATTCTTAGCAAATCGACACGTTAAATGAAGTAATGCAAGACTATCTGCACCTCCAGAAACTCCAACTGCTAAATTTTGACCATCTAAAACACCTAGAGTGCATAATTTTTCTTCAAAAAAACGATACAAATCCATTAGTTATTGACACTTTGCATTTTTCTTTTCGATAGCAATTCTTTTCGCCATCATATTTGGGTAATTTCCTTCAAAAATTGAAAATACCTGACAAGCTTTTTCTAATTCTTTCATTTTTACAAATGTAACACCAAGTTTAAATAAATTATCTGGAGCTTTCTCGTGTGTAGAATATTTTTCATATCCCAGTCCAAATGTTTTTGCAGCCTTTTCAAATTGGCTAGCACTAAAATATGTTTCTCCCAACCAATATTGTGCA
Organism: Alphaproteobacteria bacterium; assembly: GCA_024413465.1. GTDB lineage: Bacteria > Pseudomonadota > Alphaproteobacteria > CAAGCB01 > CAG-977 > UBA2903. The sequence continues at coordinate 6,847 of JAKSVU010000018.1, read as the reverse complement.
TTTCCAGCCAATTTATGCTGTGGATATAGGAATAGAAAAGCTTCAAAATGGCGTTCAGCTTCTTTCAAATTTTTCTTTTTGGGATCTTTAACATTGATGAACGATAAAGCTAACTTGTACAATTCATCCGGTTTTTTCTGACCAAAATCTGCCTTTATTTTTGTTTCCTTATCTTTTTTTGCTTTAGCATCAGCTTCATCCTTTTCTTTTTTCTTTTTTTCAGCTTCTACTTTAGCAGCTTTAATTTGCTCTTTTTCATCTATCAAAGATTGAGCTTTTCTATCGGCATTTGTAATTTTAGATTCAATTTCTTTAAATCTAATACCACTTTCATCATTTTGTTGTTTTTGCTGCTCTTTTAATTGCTCTATTTCATAGGTTAAACGTTCTATATCCCCCGTTAATCCTTGAATAGTTTCTTCCAACGATTGAATTTTAAACAACAAAGCATCATTTGCCTTTGAATTTTGAGCTTCTGAAGGCATCTTTTTAGCGCCAACATAATTGTTTGATATTTGCTTATTAATTCTCTTCAATGCCTTATCGAAGTTATCCATTCTTGTTTTCAAATCTTCAACGGAACTATTTGAATTAGCAAAAACACTTGTAGAAAATAATAAACAAAACGTTAACAAAACAGATTTAATTAAACGCATAACACATTTATCCTTCAAAGCCATAATTTAACATCAATATAGAATAAAATTTTATAAAGATAAATAATAAAGTTGCTTGCCAAAACGATCACTTTTGCTTAAAACATTAAATAACTTTTTTAAGGAGGAATTTATGGCTGAACGTAAATTATTTGGAACTGATGGTGTTCGTGGAAAAGCAAACCAACATCCAATGACCGCAGAAATTGCTTTAAAACTAGGCATTGCTGCAGGTTCTTTATTTGCTAAAAATGGAATTCATCATGGTAAGGTTGTAATTGGTAAGGATACCAGATTATCTGGCTATATGATTGAATCTGCTTTAGTTGCCGGTTTTACTGCAGTTGGAATGAACGTTGCAAGAACAGGTCCATTACCAACACCAGCAATTGCAATGTTAACACGTTCAATGAGAGCTGATTTGGGTGTTGTCATTTCAGCATCGCATAATCCATACGAAGACAATGGTATTAAATTTTTTGGTCCAGATGGATATAAATTATCTGATGAAGTTGAAGCTGAAATAGAATCTAGAATCTTTGCTGGAACAGATAACCTTCTTGCTCCTTCTAGTCAAATTGGTCAAGTTAAACACATGGACGATGCGATTGGCCGTTATATAGAATACGTCAAAAACACATTTCCTCGTGGAAAAAGATTAGATGGTTTAAAAGTTGTTTTAGACTGTGCAAATGGAGCATCATATCGTGTTGCGCCAACAGTTTTATATGAATTAGGGGCTGAATTAATTACAATTGGCGTTGATCCAGATGGTAAAAATATTAATCAGGATTGTGGTGCTGTTCATACCGACCAAATGTGTAAAAAAGTAATTGAAACTGGAGCAGATATTGGTATAGCTCTTGATGGTGATGCAGATCGTTTGATCGTTTGTGATGAAAAAGGTCAAGTAATTGATGGCGACCAAATTATTGCAATGATTAGTCGTGAATGGAACAAAGCTGGAATACTTAAAGGCAATGGCGTTGTTACAACTGTTATGTCAAATCTTGGTTTGGAAAGATATTTAAAGTCACAGGGATTGAATCATATCCGAACAACAGTCGGGGACAGATACGTTGTCGAAAAAATGCGTGCTGATGGATATAATCTCGGTGGAGAACAATCAGGACATCTTATTTTGGGAGAACATTCAACAACTGGAGACGGATTGGTAGCTGCTTTACAAGTATGTGCTGCTGTCACAGCAGAAAAACGTCCTGTAAGTGAAGTTATGCACATTTTTGAACCTGTTCCACAATTATTGAAAAACGTGCGCTTATCCGACAGAACACTGGCTCAAGCTGCTCTAAAATCGGATACTCTAAAGGCATTGATTGAAAAAACAGAAAAAACGTTAGGAGATTCCGGCAGATTATTAATTCGTGCTTCTGGAACGGAACCTCTAATTCGTGTTATGTTAGAAGGGGAAAATCAAGATCAAATAAAACAAATGGCTGATGAAATTGCAAATGCCCTCATCTCCGAAGTCTCTGATCTTGAAACAAGATAGGTAAGAAAATGAAACCAACAATAAAAACAAATTGTCCAAATTTTTCATCAGGTCCTTGTGCCAAAAGACCTGGTTGGAATATACAGAATCTATATCTAAATGATTTAGGTCGCTCTCATCGTTCTGTATTAGGCCATGAAAGATTAAAACTCGTAATTGACCTAATGAGAAAAGTACTTGAGATTCCTGCTGACTACAGAATTGGGATTATGCCTGCTTCTGATACTGGAGCCGTAGAAGCTGCATTATGGTCAATGTTAGGCCCTCGTAGTGTAGACGTTTTCGGTTGGGAAACGTTTGGAAAAGGTTGGGCAACAGACATCACAAAACAACTAAAACTTTCTAATGTTAACGTTTATGAAGCTCCTTATGGTCAATTACCAGATTTAAACAAGGCTGATAGTTCTCATGATATCGTATTTGCCTGGAATGGAACAACCTCTGGTGTTTGTGTACCTAATGCAGATTTTATAAAATCTGATAGAATCGGATTAACGATTTGTGATGCAACATCCGCAGCCTTTGCCTTTGATTTACCTTGGGAAAAATTAGATGTCACAACTTTTTCTTGGCAAAAAGCACTTGGTGGTGAGGCTGCTCACGGTGTTATTGTTCTCAGTCCAAAAGCAGTTGAACGTCTTGAAACATTTACTCCTGACAGACCTCTTCCTAAAATTTTCAGAATGACGAATAATGGCAAATTAAATGAAGGTATTTTTATTGGAGATACCATTAATACGCCATCAATGTTATGTGTTGAAGATTTTATTGATGCCTTAACTTGGGCTGAAACAGTCGGAGGCTTAAGAGGCCTAATAAAAAGATCAAAGGATAATTTTAACGTTATTGCAGATTTCGTAAAAAAGACCCCTTGGATTGATTTCTTGGCTGAACAACCAGAATTTAGATCAAACACCTCCGTTTGCTTGAAAATTACAGATCCAGATTTTACAAAATTATCAACAGACGAGCAAAAGTCTTTTTGTAAAAAGATTGTCAATTTATTGATGAACGAAGGTGTTGCTTTTGATTGTGGTTCTTATAAAGATGCTCCGGCTGGATTAAGATTTTGGTGTGGAGCCACAGTTGAAACAGAAGACGTTAGAAAATTGATACCTTGGCTTGAGTGGGCTTATGAGACTGTAACGTCAGAAAAATAATTAAAAAAGCAAAAAAGAATTGACACTTTTTCAAAAAACAGTTAAATACTTTCTTGCTTATGGCGAGTGTAGCTCAGTTGGTTAGAGCGCCGGATTGTGGATCCGGATGTCGTGAGTTCGAGTCTCATCTCTCGCCCCAGTTAAAAAATCCCCTTTTGGGGATTTTTTTGTATCAAAAAAAATTTATCCCTAACAAACATTTACCTTCCCCCGTAAGAAAAGGTAAAAAATGAATTTTGCGAAAAGATGAATTATTAAATGATAATCAATAAGATACTTATCTATTTACATCAATCGATATTTTCTATCATTTTCTCTATTTGACTTAAATTCGGCATTCCTTCTTGTGCACCATTTTTTAAACAAGCAAGGCTTGCTCCAACAGAAGCATATTGAACCGCTTTTTCTAGAGGGAAACCTCTATCAATCATAGCAGAAAAAATACCTACAAAAGTATCTCCAGCTCCTGTTGTATCAACTGGTTTTATTTGAAGAGCTTTTTGATGATATAACTTTTCTTTATCTGCAAAAACAACACCTTGTTTTCCCAATGTAATGATACAAACGCCTTCTATCATTTTTGCCAGTTGAACCGCAATTTCATCCGAACTTTTTTCACTTTGATAAACTGTTTTTGCTTCAATTTCATTCAAAATCAAGTAATCCACGTTTTTCAAAATATTTATGGGAACTTCATTTGCAGGAGCGACATTTAGAACAACTTTTGCTCCAGATAATTTTGCTTTATTGATAACTTTAAAAGTTTCTTGTTTTTCTGTTTCCATTTGAAAAACAAAAACATTTTCTTTTGAGTAGAAATTTTGAGGAACGTGTTCCGCTTTTAAATCTAAATTGGCTCCACTTGCAACAACAATCGAATTTTCACCTGTTACATCAACCATAATCATTGCCATTCCTGTTGAATTATTAGATTTTACAACAGGAGTCACATCAACTGTCGCCATTTTTAAAGCATTCAAAGGAACGTCTGAAATTGTATCTATACCAACTGCACCAACCATCTTCACGACAGCCCCGACCTTTCCTGCAGCAGCAGCCTGATTCCCTCCTTTACCACCGGCTTTTACAACAGTTTTAGGAGTTAAAATTGTTTCTCCAGGTTCTGGGAAATGATTTATATTTAAAAAAAAATCAGCATTTAACGATCCAAAAACAACTATCATTTTATATTCTCCATATTCAACAAATCATGGACTATCTCTTCGCGTTTACACCAAATATAATCGCTTCTATTTTCAGGATGAATTTTATTAATTTCCTCTTTTGTTAAATGAAATTTCTCCATTTCATTATACATTTTATCAATCCACCCATAAATTCTATCAAACAAAATTTTCCAACAATCCGAAGAATCATTACAAAATCTATCTGCAAAACAAGCATACAAAAAACATTTCAAATCATTTTTACACATATCATAAATGAAATGAACCTGTTTTATTTTTCTCATTTCAGACATTTTCCAAAAACGCATATGTCTTTTAGCGACTAACCTCATCAAACCCCCTGTCTTTGCTGGCAATTTTAGATTTTGAATATAATTGTCTGTTAGCAAATCAGCTCCAAGTTCATCATGATTATGATGAGATGGAAACTTACTCTCATCTGTAAAAGGTTTTCCTATATCATGAAATAAGACAGCCCAATATAAATCTTCTATTCTTTCAAAATTTGGAACGTTATTATCCACCCATAACAAAGCACTTATAATGTGTCCCCCTGTATTTCCTTCTGGATGCCATTGTAATTTTTCAGGACTATGGGTAAATAACAACGATAATTCTCTACAATAATCGGACAAGGCTTCCATTTGATTTAATATCTCAAAAAATTTACCACCACATCTTGACTTAAAAGCCTTAGAAAATTCTGCCTTAATTCGCTCTTTAGGTAAATAAGATAATTCACCATCCTTAACCATTTTTTTGCATAGATTCATTGTTCGATCTGAAATAGAAAAACCTAATTGAGCACTAAAACGAGCACATCTTAAAATTCTTAACGGATCTTCCACAAAATGAACTGGATCAACAACATCTATCACTTTATTTTTTAAATCACTTAGTGCTCTCTCAGACAAAGACGTTTTTATTAAATTATATTTTTCATCCATCACTAAAGTATTTATTGTGAAATCTCGTCGAATTAAATCTTCATCAAGAGAAATCTGTTCTGAAAAATCAAAAACAAAATCTGTATGTTTTACCCCTACTTTTATTTCTTTTCTAGCCAAAGCATATTCTTCTTTTGTTTCAGGATGCAAAAAGACAGGGAAACCTGCACCTACACAAGTAAATCCATGTTCTACCATTTTTTCTTTTGTTGAACCAACAACAACCCAGTCCTTATCCGATGAAGTTCTATTTAACAAATAATCTCGAACAAATCCACCGACAATAAAAGATTGCATTTTATTTCCTATGAATTAACACTATATCCACAGTAAGCAGGTTGTTCATAAACTTTGATATTTTCAACGTTTTCAAAAATTAATTTAGCATTTTTATAGGTGATTTCACCTTTATTAGAAGGCAACGCATTATTTAAAGACTCAAAAGTTCTTACATCTGCCAAACTCATCGTCAAACCATTATCAAAATGGACGTTCCAACCATATAAACTATAACCTGTTTTCACTAATACTGTACCACCTTGAATTGTCTTTTCTCCGCTATTTTCGTCAAAAATAAACGTTGTCGTTTCACTTGGCAAATCTTGAGATAATGCAGAAACAATTGGTTGTTGACTTTGTTCAAAATGTTTTTGAACAATTGGCTCAACTGAATCATCTTTTTCCGTATTAACAGCATTAGGTACTGTAATTTTATTCACGTGACTAAACGTTAATTTTACACCACTTGGTCCAAGCAAAATACCATTAGAATTTTCTAATTCAATAACTTGCCCTGCTTGTTCGTCAAGACTTGTTTCAACTGTTGCAGAAACAAACAGTGTGCACGTATCTATTTCACTTACAGGAACTTCTACTTTATCAACGTTTGCGAAATTAATTTGTTCACCTTCTCCTGTTATAATAAATCCTTGATTATAAACACCTCCTGATAATTCAATAACTTGTCCACCTTGACCTTCAATCTGATTTACTGACATTTCCGTAATCAACAAATGCCAATTTTTCAAATTATTAAATGCACCCTTTGTATTATCTAAAACTATTTCTGCACTAGAAGAATGTTCTGTTTTTTCACCACTATACACATATGCAGAACTTGCCATTGTTTCAGCGACTACTGAGATTCGTGCAATTTTATCGTCCATTGAATCTGTTTCATCAGAAATTTTTTGTTCATAATTATTTTCTTGCACAGAATCTTCACTTGGCAAATCGGGTTCTGTGGTTCCTTCGAAATTCGGAATTTCTCCATTTTCTGAAAAACCATCTTCAGGAGGCAATTCTGGTTCTGCAGCAACTTCTGAAACTGGAACTTCTTCAACTGGTGTTTCCAAATCTGATATATTTGTACTTTCTGAAGCAA
>JAKSVU010000017.1 GCA_024413465.1 Alphaproteobacteria bacterium | reverse complement strand
TGTAAATTTGAATTTACAAAAGTGTTGATACCATCAAAAGTGTAAATTTGAATTTACAAAAGTGTTGAATTTTTGAGTTAGTATGTTATATTTAATATAACGATGAAAATTTGGAGATTGAAATGATAGACAGAATTTTGATAGATAGACCTAAATATCTTGAGCAACTAAATAAATGGAAAGATAAGTCCGATTTAGTTAAAATCGTAACGGGTGTGAGGCGTTGTGGAAAATCAAAATTATTTACTCTTTATCAAAATCATTTGTTGAAAAATCAACAGGTAGAACAATCACAGCTGTTTTCTGTTAATCTTGAAAATCCAATAGAGACTAGAGAATGTGGATTAAAACTTAATAACAATAATCAATTAGAAAATTATGAAATTTTATTAGATTATATTCTTTCTAAATTGAATAAGAATAAAATGAATTATGTTTTCATTGATGAAATACAGTTGTTAGAAAATTGGCAACATATAGCAAATGCATTAAGATTAGTTGAAAACGTAGATTTATATTTAACTGGTTCAAACGCATATATGTTTTCTACGGATTTGGCAAATTCATTTGGTGGTCGTTACATAGAAATAAAAATACAACCCTTTTCATTTAAGGAATACATTGAAGCATATAAACAAAAGCAATTACCAATTAAAAATATTCAGGAATTATATTCTCATTACATAAGAGAGAGTGGATTTCCACAAACGCTAGATTTCATAGGGGATAGACAAGCAATCAATGATTATTTGTTGAATACAGTGTATTTGAATACTGTGCAAAAGGATATTGTTAAAAGATTTAACATAGCTGAAGCTGATAAATTAGATTCTTTTGTAAACTACATATTTGACAATATAGGTAATGAAACGTCTTTACGAGGAATAGAGAAAATTTTAAAAGCAAGTGGAAGGAAAATATCTGTTCCATCAATAGATTTATATATAAAAGGGTTGTTGGATAGCTATTTGCTGTATAAGTGTGAGAAATATGACATAAAAGGAAAGCAGATATTAGATAGCAATTCCAAATATTACGTTGCTGATTTAGGTTTAAGGACCGTTTTATTAGGACAAGAGGAAAAAGATTTAGGACATATATTGGAAAACGTAGTCTATTTGGAACTTATTCGCAGAGGATATAAGGTTAGCGTTGGAAAGATAACCAAACAAACAACAGAAGGTCGAAAAACACTGGAAATTGACTTCGTCGCACAAAGACCAGGAGAAATAAAAGAATATTATCAAGTTGCTTTATATGCACTTGATGAGGACGTGTTAAATAGAGAAATTGCTCCTTTTAAGGAAATAAAAGATAACTATCCTAAATTTTTGTTATCACTTGATTTCGGATATGGCGAAACAAATGGGATAAAAAGGATAAATGTATTAGATTGGCTATTAGAAGAGAATTGATACCTGTTATTTCCGTTTAATCAGGCGTTTTAAATCAGCAATGGTTACAATCTTGAACATAAACATCAATGGGGTAAAAATAATTCCACCGATTACAATTAAGGAAATTAATCCTGTAAATCTTGAAAGCTGATTTCCTTCTAACCAATTAAATCTTGTTGAATAAATGTAAGCGAAACGGACACAGACACCCATAAAAGCGGATGAACCAAAAATAGCGAACATTCTTTTCCAAAATTGTTTGTTCGTTTGATGGTATTTATGTTTTTTGATTTGATAAGCATACTGACAAACGTTAATCCATGCGACAATACCACAAGCAAAAGCAATTCCAAGATATCCAATCGTTGGTAAGAAAATTGCACACAGGGCTATATATCCAAACAAAGCTACAAGTGCGATTTTAACAGGGGTTTTTGTATCTCCGCGTGCATAAAAGACAGGAGCAAGGGCTTTTGTTAAAATATAAGCTGGTAATCCTAAAGCGTATGCCGTCAAAGCATAAGCTGTATTTTGTGAAGCTAGAGATGAAAATTCACCACGTTCGAATAAAACGGAAATGATTGGATAATCTAAAGCGATTAATCCTGCAGTAGCTGGAACGGATAAAAGCATTGCAAATTCGATGGCACGATTCAAGTTTTGACGCGCTGCATCAAGTTCTCCGGATTTTATTTGTCTGGATAAAATGGGAAGTAAAGCTGTTCCAATAGCGGCACCGATGATTCCAACGGGCAATTGATATAATCTGTTTGCATAGTATAACCATGAAACAGCTCCTGTTGATAAAAATGATAAAAAGAGGGTATCAAGGTATAAATTGATTTGGTAAATACCAGAGCCAAAAACACCGGGAATAATTCTTTTTAATAGGGTTTTTAAATCAGCCGATTTTCGTTTTATCAGTTTAAACAGGGAAATAATCCCTAAATTCATTCCTGCACGACGTGTTTGCCAAATTAACCAAACTAATTGCAAAATACCAGCGACGCTTACCCCATAAGATAGAGCATACCCATAATTACCTCCACAAAGAGGGGTAAAGGCAAACAAGGCCGTAATCATTGTTAAGTTTAATAAGACAGGAGTGAGAGCTGCTGCAGCAAAAAATCCCATTGAATTTAATACGCCTGATTGTAAGGAATTTAAGGAAACAAGCAGTAAATATGGAAAGGTAATCCTTGACATCAATGTTGCCGTGGAAAATTTTTCTGGATCGTTTAAAAATCCTGGAGCTTGAATCATAATCACGTAAGGCATAAAAATTTCAGCAAGGGCTGAAAAAATCAATACGATGTAAAAAAGGGCAGACATAGATTCAATTGCAAATTGACGAGCTTTTTCTTTGTCATCTAATTTTTCGGAAAATAAAGGAACAAAAGCTACGTTAAAAGCCCCTTCAGCAAATAAACTTCTGAATAAATTTGGTAATTTAAACGCAACAAAAAAGGCATCTGCTATCATTCCTGCGCCCAAAAAGTTCGCAATAAGCACGTCTCGGACAAAACCAAGAACACGGCTAACCATTGTCCAGCCACCAACGGTTACGATAGATTTTATGACAGATAATCTCATCCGTTTACCCCTTTCAATTTTAAGATAATATAAGATTGAAAGTTAAATAAAAGGTTTAAATAAAAATTTCCTTTGGATTTTGGATAAGACGAATTTATTTATATCCACAAATAAAACGGCGAATTTGTTCGTGAAGGAAGTTTTTCAACCAACGCAATTCTTCTTTTTTCAAACCACGACCGATATGCGTTGTTTGTCCTTCAGCTCCGATAACAAGTGAATACTTGAAATCATAGCTGTTATCAACAACTTCGATCAACTGCAATTCTTCTGGGGATATGATAATTCCGACAGATGGGAAAAATAACCATTTTGATTTGATTCTTATTCCGTTTTGAGAAACAATAATTCGACGTTGTCTGAAAAACAAAGAAACTGGAATTAAAACGAACAAGAACAGAGCCATAATCGTCAATAAAATACATGGCAGAATTGTCGGCTGTCCTGAAAAAATAATAAATTCACAAAAAGCAATTGCGAAGAAAAGGAATATACAGAGTGTTGCAGAGAATAATGAGAAAGCACTGTCTCTAATTAACACGTTAATTTTGCAACTTTTTGAATCTTCTGTGATTTTGAAATGACTTGGAACTTGATAAAGTGTTTTTTCATCAATTTCAATACGACCTTCACGAATTTGTTTTGCAAGAGGTTTTTGTATGTTTTCAGGTTTGATAGAAATAATACCGTCTGCTGTATTAAAAATAGCTGGTTTATCAAGTTGTCGACATAATTCTTCCCAACGTTTACAAGCCCCGATACCATTACCTGAAATATATAACGGGATCGTTTTTGTTTCATTCGGATGTTGTAAATCAATAATATGTTGAGTGTATGAAGCTAATCCGAATAAACGGACTATTCTGGTGCGGTAACGAATACCAACGTAGCTGTCTAGGGAATCAGCAAGGCGTTTGCTTGTTTCAAAAGGCCTTTTTAAAACAACGGTCGCAAACTTATTTCCAATAAAAAATTCACGCCCATAAAATAGCATCAAAACTCGAGTAAGAATGATGAAAGAGCCCAATCCAATGAAAAGCCATGAAGCAGAAAAAGAAGAAGTTTTTTCTGCAATGCCGGTTTGCACTTCATTTTGGATAATATCACCGATATGGATATTCGTTAAGAAGCCGAGTCCAATTAAAAACAAGCCAATAGATACTCCAAATAAAAAACGACCTTTTGAAATGTAATCTTTTGCTTGTGAAGGACGATTTGAAACGTCAAAATTCAAAAAGGAAGTTAAGGGGCGTAACCGTTTCTTTTCAATGTGTTCCGCCAGGTTAGAGATGTTTAAACAATCAATTTCTTCCTGTTGTCGTTCATATTCTTGAGCTATAAAATCTTCTTCTGCCATATTCCCCTCAAAAAATAAATACAAAAATTCATCTTTGATTAACGGATGTATTATAGTATAAATAAAAAGAATAGGATAGTTTTTTTTATGACAGAACCAGTATTTTCAATGCCGATTGTTTTTAGTATGATAGGGATCTTGTTAACCCTACGCTATCTTAAGGGTATGGCAGAAATTCAATCGAGCTTAAATTGCTTACAATTAGGTTTTCTTGCATTTTTGGTAACAAAAGTTTTTTTACTTGCTCGTGGCCATGCGAACGATCATTTCTATTATTTGGTTGATTTAATTGCTAATTGTTGGAAATGTGCTTTCTTTACGTATGCAGGATGTACGCTTGGAAAATGGTTTTCTTTCAATAAAAGTTCATTGCTTTTTGTCCTTGTAGGATCGGCTGTTTGGGCATTTTATATCGTTTCGATTACTGCGAATGATAATGCGTTCCAAATGACAGAATGGGTTTGTTTGATTGGTTATGGTTTTGTCGGTGCGGGGTTCTTGTGTCGTAAACAACAAAGTAATTCTTTGGGATTTGTCATTACGGGATGGATGTTTATTTTATTGTTAGCTTATTCTGCAATTGCTAAAATGAGTTGGGGACAAAGTTTAACTTCAGCTTATTTTGAAACGTTTTTATATATCGTTATGATTTGCGGATTTTTGCTGATTTCAAATAATATGATGTCTCAGCAGTTTGACTCTTTGAACACAGAAATCGAAAAATATAAAGAAAAATTAGTGGCAATGGTTAAATTATCACCATTCCCTATCGTTGTTTCAAAACTATTAAGTGATGAAACGATTAGTATGAATGATAGTGCTGCTAAATTATTCCGTGTAAAGCCAAATAGTGCTTCAAAATTCAGAGTGAAAGAATTCTTTGCTGATCCAAATAAGAGAACGGAATTATTAGAACGTTTAAATAAAAATCCTGTCGTTGATGATTTTGAATTCCAAGCTGTGCCACGCGTGGGTGAACCGATTTGGATGTTGCTGTCTGCTCGTGTGTTCGAATATGATTATGAATTAGCTTTGTACATGGGGTTCCAAGACATTACAGAACGCAAAAATAACGAAATGAAGTTGTTTGATCAAGCAACGAAAGATCCGTTAACAAAATGTATTAACCGTCGTCAATTTGACGAATTGTCTAAAAAAGAAGTTCAACGTTCTCGTCGTTATGGACATCCATTCTGCCTGTTTATGATCGATGCTGACCACTTTAAGTCTGTGAACGATACTCATGGTCACGCTGTTGGCGACTTGGTGTTACAATCTTTGGCTGATTGTTGTCGTAGAACTTTGCGTGAAACAGATATTATTTCCCGTTTCGGTGGGGAAGAATTTGTGATTATGTTGCCAGAAGCAACAATTGAAAATGGTCATAAAGTTGCAGAGCGTTTAAGAATCAGAATTTCAAAAATTGTTGTTAAAAATGAACAAAACGAAAACGTTCGTTTTACAGTTAGTATCGGGTTAGTTCCTTCAACTGTTACAGACAACGTTGCCGATATGTTGAAAATGTCTGATGAAGCTTTGTATGAAGCAAAAGAACACGGCAGAAACCAAGTTGTCGTTTATACGGATCATGGACCAGACAGATCTATTCCTGTTCCAGATGACGAGGATATCCAAAAAGTTAAGGCTGAACCAGAATTCTTATTTAAGCCAACAAATCCATCTGGAATTACGACTGTTGCTTCAATCAAAAATAAAAATGAAGAACCGGAAGATACTGGTGTTTTTGGTTTGGATGGTGGCAAAGCGAAAGACGTTGTTGAAGAAGAATTAGATGATGATGAGGATGAATCCGAAAATCGTAATCAGAAAAAGAATACAGGAAGCTTGAATTCTTTGTATGACGATGATGAAGATGATAACGTCTTCACTCCAACGAAAATTCCACCTAAACAACCTGAGCCGATAGCTCCTCCTCCTGTGATGACAATGCCAGAACCTGAAATGGAACCGGAAATGCCATTGGATGAGCCAGTTCCTCCTATTCGACCAGAGATTGAAGAAGAATTACCATTAGAAGAAGAACAAGCATTTGCTCCTGCAGAACCGGAAATGCCTTTGGAAGAAGAAGTTGTTTCATCTGTCCAACCTGAAATTGAAGAAGAATTGCCGTTAGAAGATGAGGAATTACCGGCTCCTGCTACTTCTGTAGAGCCAGAAATGCCATTGGAGGAAGAACTTCAAGAAAATTTAGAAACGATTGAAGAACCTGCTCCAGCATATGATGAAATGTTTGCTCCACCTCCTGTTCCAGAATCAATTCCAGAAGATACGATTGAACAGGATATGCAGGCTGTGGCAGATGCCATTCTTGATGATACGGAAATTCCTTTGGAAGCAAAATATGAAGTTCCAAATATGGAGGAAGCTGCACCGATTTCTTTGGATGAACCAGAAATGGAATTGCCTCCAATTCCTGTAGATATGCAACCTGAAGAAGAAATGCCAATGCCACCACCTCCAGTGATGCCTCAAGCAGTTCCTCCTCCTGTTGTTCAATCTGCTCAAAAACCGGTTATGATGAAGAAAATCATTATGAAAAAGATGCCTTTGAAGATTCCTGCAGGATTAAGTAAAGTGCCAAAAATTCCAGGTGTGATTAAAATGAAGATTCCAAAGGGACTTCAAACACCACCTCCAACAGACAATCAATAAAGGAATTTTGAATGATTAAACATATTATTTTATGGACATTAAAGCCCGAATATACCGCAGAACAAAAAGAAGAAATTAAGAAAAATATTCAACTTCATTTAGAAGAATTAAAGGATAAGATTCCAGGATTGTTAGATATTTCTATTCAAACGGACAATATATTACCTTCTTCAAATGCAGATATTATGTTGGATAGTTCTTTTGAATCAGAAGAAGCATTAAAAGGATATGCCGTTCATCCAGTTCACGTAGCTGTGGCAAATACTTACGTGTGTCCATATACCGCAATTCGTTCTTGTTTAGATTTTGAAAAATAGATTTTTCTATTTTGAAATATCAAATACGATTATTGAGAAAATGTATAAAAATTAAGGGGTACAGGAGACTCTTTTCCTTAGACTTGCATCAAAGATAAAAATGTTGTACAATTAGGTTACAAGTTATTTATCTGGGGGTGCGTCATGGATAGTATATCAGGATTTAAACTGATAAATGTCTTAACGGATAGTTCACTGGAAAAAATACGCCAACAAGAACGTGTTCAAGGACGTTTAGATGTTTTGGGGATATTGCAAGTCTTGTATGATGATAGTCAATCAAACGACGAGTTTTGCGATAAAGTATATAAATTACTAAAATATACCAACGTTTATTTAGACGATGATTTTAACGTACAGCGTGAAGATTATTTTGAAGATCTTGAAAAAAGAGGTCCAGAAAGACCTTAACTTAAACCGGCGTATAATTCTTTTTGTATAAAATCAGGATTTGAAACTTTTTTGTTTTCTAAATCTGAGACGTAAAATACGTCAACAACGTGAGAGCCATACGTATAGATATGTGCAGAAATAATATTCAATTTTAATTTAGTCATTAAAGAAGTGGCTTGATACAAGAATCCAATTTTATCCGTTGCGTTGATTTCAATTAAGGTTGCCGTTTTAGAAGCCTTGTTATCAATAAAAACTTGCAAAGGAACACTCAATTCTGTCAGACTTTGTTTTTGAAGTGATAGTTTTTGTTCCAATTTTTCTGAAATATCCGTTTTTTCCCGAATTAATTTTTGAATACGAGTTAATTTTTTTTCTGATTCAACAGCAGTATGATTTGCTTCCGTAATTAAAAACGTATCCAAAGCCATGTGATTATCCAGAGTCATAATTTTAGCCGAGACGATAGAAACGTCATTTGAAGCCATAACTCCAGTAATATGGGCAAATAATCCGTCATAGTCGGGGGCAAGAACGTTAAATTCACTAAATTCTTTGTTTGGATCAACAGATACTTTGAATTGGTAATCAAGCGTATCCTTTAAATTTTCCAATTCGAGTTCGTTTTCCGTTAATTGTTGAATAGAAACGTCTTGTCCTTGCATTGCTTTTAACGTTAAAGAAAACAAATTGGAAAGAAGATTATCTTTAAATGAAGTCCAAACGTTTGGGCCAACAGCTTGGATGTCTGCCTTTGTTAAAGCATATAATTTGCGTAAGCGTTCTGGAGATTGTACCGTTTTTACGAAATCATCAATGGTTTGTGGATCAAAGATATCTCGTTTAAATGCAGTATTTGCCATTAAAATATGGTGTTGAACCAACCAAACGACGTCATTTGCTTCAGCGGGGGACATACATAAGTTTTCTGTTATCTTTTTTACAAGTTCTGCCCCTACGAATTCGTGTTTTCCACCTCGTCCTTTGCCAACGTCATGGAATAAAGCTGCGGTTGCAAGAACAATTTGTTCAGGCATTTCTATCAAGCCCAAAGTTTTTAAACTATGTTCATCAGTCGTGTAAACGTGATATAAATCAAATTGAACTTGCGCAATAATATGACTAAATTCCGGAATATAATAGGCTAATACACCTGTTTCTAATAAACCACGCATAGCTACTTCCGCTTTGGTGTACGTCAGCATTTTTAAAAAGAGTTCTCCTGCTGATTTTGTAGAACGTAGAGAACGAGCATTTTTAGCATTTTCCGATATGCGTTGTAACGTTTTGGGGTGAATAGGTAAATTTAAAACCTGTTTCAAATGGAACGTTTTTAACAAAAGCAAAGGTGAGGTTTGTAAATCAATTTCATCTTTTAAAGCGATACGATTATTGATTAAAACGAATTCCGGATAATCGGGAATGTCATTTGTTGTATATTCTTCTGATAAAATATCGTGAATCATCACAACTAATTGCCATGATAAATCGCTGACGTCTTTACAAACGAGATAATAATGTTTCATAAAGCGTTCAACAGCAAATTGACCTGAACGGCAAACGTATCCCATCTTTTCAGCAATTTGTTTTTGATTTTCAAAGGTGAGAATATCTCCTGGTTTATGATTCAATAAGTGCAAATGGCAACGAACTGTTGTTAAAAATCTATGCGCTTTTAAAAATTTAAAACAGGCAGAAGGTGTTAAAAATCCATCAGAAACAAGATCATTTAAATCTGTAATTGAAAAAAGATACTTAATCAGCCAAAACAAAAAATGTAAATCACGAAGACCACCACGCCCTTCTTTGACGTTTGGTTCTAGCATATATTTTGATTGTCCCATTTTTTGATATCGATCACTGCGTTCAGCTAATTTAGCATCAAAAAATTGTTTTGCAGTTTCTTGGGTATAGTCGTGATATTGTCTTTCAAATTCGTGATATAAATGCTTATCGCCTGTAATAAAACGAGATTCCAAAAGTGCTGTTGTAACCGTCATATCTTGAGCCATGGCAGAAAAACATTCATCAATCGTTCGAACGGATTGTCCTACTTTTAATCCCATATCCCACAGCAATGAAATCATTGTCGAAATCAATTCTGAAGTTTTTGGAGTTGCTTCTTCATTCATTAAAAAAAGAAGATCCATATCTGAAAATGGAGCAAGTTCTCTTCTGCCATATCCACCAACTGCAATGAGTGTAATTTGTTGGGAGCAATTAAATTTATTTTTTAAAACATCTAATAGTGCCGTCAATAAATCATCCGTTTTATCTGCATGGGCGTACATAGCTTGTAAACCAGAATAATTTTGATTGTTCATTTGATCGTCAAATTGAGCAATCATTTCTGCTTGATATTGTTTCAAAAAAGCAACTAACGCTGTTTTATCAGAGGATGTGTAGGCATTATAAAGACGTTCAGATAAAGTCATTTGATTAAACTTTTCAATTTATAGAGTTCATCTAAGGCTTGTTTTGGTGTTAATGAATCTAAATCTAATTGTTTTAAAGAATCTAAAACAGGATTAAACTCTTCTTCTACGACTGGAGAGTTCTTTTCTTTTTCTTCTTCTTTAAGCATAGCAAACAAAGGTAAATCATTCATAAAGGTAATTTGATTTGCACCTTTCTTTTCTAATTGTTCCAAAACCTGTTTTGCTCGTGTAATCACAACAGGAGGAAGACCAGCGAGTTTACCAACGTGAATTCCATAAGATCTGTCTGCCGAACCTGCCATTACTTCATGTAGGAAAACAACGTTCCCTTTCCATTCTTTGATTTTCATTGTGTATAAGGATAAGTGAGGCAACAATTCTGATAAAGCTGTTAATTCGTGATAATGTGTTGCGAATAAAGCACGAGCTTGATTTGTATTGTGTAAATGTTCACAAACAGCCCAAGCAATGGATAAACCGTCAAAAGTTGCCGTTCCACGACCAATTTCATCTAAAATAACGAGTGATTTTGGAGTTGATTGATTTAAAATTGCTGCGGTTTCAACCATTTCAACCATAAATGTAGAACGACCGCGTGCAAGATCATCTGCAGCTCCAACACGGGAAAAGACTTTATCAACGATACCAATGACTGCTTTTTTAGCAGGAACGAAACATCCAGCTTGGGCTAAAATTGCAATTAAGGCATTTTGTCTTAAGAAGGTACTTTTACCAGCCATATTTGGTCCAGTAATTAACCATAATCTGCCATCTTTTGTATCAGGGTTTCCTAATCTGCAATCGTTTCCAATAAATGAATTATGTTCCTCCGCCATTTTTTGTTCGACAATTGGATGACGTCCTTGTTCAATATCAAAGGCAAGAGAGTCTTCAATTATAGGGCGAGTATAATTTTCCGTTTCTGCTAATAAAGCAAGACTGCTAGCTACGTCAAGAACGGCAAGATAATGAGCTGTTTGACTGATGGTTGTTGCTTGATTCATAATATCGTTTGCTAAATCAGCAAATAAATCCAGTTCCAATGAGAGAACTTTTTCTGCAACACCTTTCAATTTTGATTCAAGTTCTGATAATTCAACTGTTGTAAATCGAATGGCATTTGACATCGTTTGACGATGTAAGAAGATTGATTGTCCAGAACGGGCTTTGTCGAGTAATTCAGCACCATTTTTGGCAGAAACTTCAACGTAAAATCCCAAAATATTATTGTGGGCAACTTTTAAACTTGGAATACCTGCAATTTCAGCATATTTAGATTGAAGTCCAGCTATCATTTGTCGGCTGTCATCTCGTAAAGATTTTAGTTCATCCAATTCTGCAGAATATCCTGGACGAATAAAGCCACCATCTCGTGCAAGAAGTGGCAAATCATCTGCTAGAGCTTTCGTTAATTTTAAAGCAAGTTGTTCGTGTGCATCGAGTAAATCAAAACAGCGTTGAATCGCAGGAGGTAAATTTTCTTCTTCAGCAAGAACGTTTTTAATTGTCGGAATTTGATTAAGTGTATCACGAAAAACAGCTAAATCACGAGGACCTGCCCGACCTAAAGATAATCTGGAAAGAGAACGTTCCATATCAGGACAGGACATCAGACAATTTTGTATTTTTTCCCGTTGATGTCTGTTTAAGGTAAAAAATTCTATTCTGTCTAAGCGTTCATTGATTGCTTGAATATTTGTGAGTGGAGTTGATAAATACTGATATAATAAACGAGTTCCTGTTGCCGTTTTTGTGCGATCAATTGCATAGAACAAAGAACCTTTTTTATCTCCAGAAAGAGAGTGAAATAATTCCAAATTGCGTCTGGTGGCACTATCGATTTCCATCATTGACCCATTTGTGAATTTTTGAAGAGTATTTAATCGAGGATGTTGTCCTTTTTGGGTTAATTCAACGTAATCAAGTAATGCTCCGGCAGCACCTAATTCGCAAGAATTGAAAGTGCCAAAAGCATCAAGCGTTGAAACGTGATAAAAATCTTCTAATCTTTTTTTGCCATTTTCCGGTGAGAAGCGAACAGGAGGAAGTGGTGTCAAAAGACGCTTATAATCATTAAACGTTTCAAAATATTCAGGAGCCTGAATCAGCTTATCAGAAATAACGATTTCTTTTGGTTCTAATCGGGCGATGGCTGTGGAAATTGTCGTTGAATTTTTATCTGGCAACGTTTGAACGTTAAATAAACCTGTTGAAATATCAGCCCAAGCGATTCCGATTCCATCACTTGTCTGAGTTAGAGAAAGTAAATAGTTAGGAGCATCTGCTTGTAAAATATTTTCTTCGGTTAGCGTGCCGGGAGTAATTAAGCGAATGACGTCACGATTGATAAGAGCTGTTGATCCACGCAATTTTCTGGCTTGTTCGGGATCTTCCGTCTGTTCACAGATAGCTATTTTAAATCCTTTTCTGATGAGACGGGCAAGATACATTTCATGGCTGTGAACGGGCACTCCACACATAGGAATATCTTGTCCAGCTTCTCGACCACGTTTTGTTAAAGCAATATCAAGGGCTGTTGATGCCTGTTTAGCATCATCGAAAAACATTTCATAAAAATCACCAAGTCTGAAAAACAATAAATACCCAGGATGCTTTTCCTTGATGGCAAAGTATTGTTCCATTAACGGTGTATGTTTATTTTCATTTGTCATAATGTTTCACTTTTAAAAAAAACTATGCTATTTCTACCATATTAAATTTGATTTAACAAAAGAGATTTTAAAAAATGACAAAAACTTTAGCAGAACAATCACTCGAATTGCATTGTACAGGTCGAGCTGGAAAAATGGAAATCAAGGTGACAAAGCCTTTGAGAGACAGAAAAGATTTATCCTTGGCATATTCTCCGGGTGTAGCTGCTCCTTGTTTGGAAATTGAAAAAAATCCAAGTGATGCTTATCGTTATACGACAAAAGGAAATATGGTTGCTGTCGTTTCTAATGGAACTGCAGTCTTGGGATTGGGTGATATTGGGGCTTTGGCTTCAAAACCAGTGATGGAAGGAAAAGCCGTTCTATTTAAAAATTTTGCAGACGTTGATGCGATGGATTTAGAAATCGATTCTCATAATCCTGACGAAGTGATTTCTGCCGTTAAATTAGCTTGTACCGGTTTTGGTGGAATTAATTTGGAAGATATAAAAGCACCGGAATGTTTTTATATTGAACAGAAATTGCGTGAAATTATGCCTATTCCTGTATTCCATGATGATCAACACGGAACGGCGTGTGTTGTTGCCGCTGGCTTGTTAAATGGGTTGTTATTAAATGGCAAAAAAATTGAAGAGATTAAAGTTGTTGTGAATGGGGCAGGAGCTGCCGCTATTGCTTGTACAAATTTGTTAGTTTCTTTTGGCGTTAAAAATATCATTATGTGCGATTCAAAAGGTGTTATTTATACCGGTAGAACGGCAGGAATGAATGAATATAAACAAAAATTTGCCGTTGAAACGGATAAAAGAACTCTGCAAGAAGCTGTTGTCGGGGCTGACGTCTTTTTAGGATTATCCGTTGCCGGGGCATTGACGGGTGAAATGGTTAAAACAATGGCTGACAAGCCGATCATTTTTGCTTTGGCAAATCCAAATCCTGAAATTACGCCAGAAGAAGCGTATAAAGCTTGTCCAGATTGTATCGTAGCAACAGGGCGTTCAGATTATCCAAATCAGGTGAATAATGTTTTAGGCTTCCCATATATTTTCCGCGGAACGTTAGACGTTCGTGCAAAAACAATTAATGAAGAGATGAAAAAAGCAGCTGCGATTGCTTTATCAGAATTGGCACGTATTGATGGATTAAATAAGGAAAATATTATTCCAGATCCATTTGATCCTAGATTGATTGAAGTTGTTGCACCTGCAGTTGCAAAGGCTGCTATGGAAAGCGGAGTTGCTCAGATCAATATTACAAACTGGGATGAGTATAAACAATCTTTAAAAGCTAGATTGAAAAGATAGAAATAAAAAAGGAGAGGTAAAACTCTCCTTTTAAAGTTCTTAAAAAATAAAGAATGGCAATTTTTGTCGGAGAATTGATTTGTAAGAATTCTTTAATATTATTTAATAGGCAAAAGTTTTAGATGGAACATTATGAAAAAAGGTTGTTGTTCTTTTCAACAATCTTTTTCTAAATCCATCTAATCTTTCTAAGTTGTGTGGTTAAATATGTTGCTATTTTTTAATTTATCATATCATTTTACTTAAAATGTGGTTATAATTTTTGTAATCAACAAAGGATGATATGCTGTGATAAATTTAAGAAAAAAATATACGAAAATCAAAGAACATATTCGTCAAAACGATAACGTGGAAGCTCCAAAACGATTTATTGAACGCGTGATGATTGTGTCATTACCGACAGCCTTGACGTTATTGATTTTAGCTTTGTGTAATGAAATTGAACCAATTATTGCAATCGTTGCCTTCGGGACAATCGTTGTTTTGACAATCGTATTGGCTTTGCCTTTTTTTACTAAATTAGAAGATTTAACGAAATACATTCATAGTTTATCAGAAGATGGAGAAGAACAAACTTCTGCCATAGATACAGACGAAACAACCCGTATTATTCATTCTATTAACAGAATGCGTTCCGTTTGGTTGAATAAAACTGAAGAATTAACGGCACAAACTTTGTCTGATGCGGCGGTGCTAGATAGTTTGCCAGATCCTTTGTTAATGATAGATGATCAAATGATTTTGACAGGGGCTAATTTATCAGCTCGTCAAATTTTTGGTCAAAGTATTCGTGGTAAAGAATTGTCAAGTGTCGTTGAAAAAACAGATTTGGCTGAAAAAGCAAAGATGGTTTTAGACGGTCAATTTCGTAAACAAAAAACAGAAGCCGTTTTAAATGATAAAATCTATTCTGTTAAGATAGAACGCTTACCAGCACAGGCAAATGGTGGGGCTGTTGCTTTGATTTCTTTTTATGACATCACGGCACGAAAAATTTTTGAACAGATGCAAACTGATTTTGTGGCAAATGCAAGTCATGAATTAAGAACACCTTTATCCATTTTATCAGGGTTTATTGAAACGATGGATGCAACACCTGACATGAAACCTGAAGACCAAAAAAAGTTTTTTGGAATTATGAAGCAACAAAGCGAAAGAATGTCTATTTTGATTGAAAATTTGTTGTCTTTGTCAAAGTTGGAAATTAATCGCGAAAAACCTGCAGAAGAAGTGAATATTCCAGAAATTTTGAAAAAAGTAAAAACTGCCTTGGAGGCAAAGGCTGATAAATTCGGAGATAAAATTGTGATTAAATCTGCAATTCAATCATTGAAAATCGTCGGATTTGAATCACAATTATTTCAGGTTTTTCAAAATTTAACGGATAATGCTTTAAAATATGGACAGCAACGGGGAAAAATTACTTTAACTGCAAAAGAGCAGGATAACCAATTTATCGTTGAAGTTCATAACACAGGAGACATTATTCCAAAAGCAGCTTTGCCACATTTGTTTGAACGTTTTTATCGTGTAGCTGAGATGAAATCAAAAGCAAACGGAACAGGGTTGGGATTAGCAATCGTTGCAGAAATCGTTAAACATCATAAAGGTGAAATTTCCGTAGAAAGTTCTGCAGAAGCTGGAACAACATTTAAAGTCGTTTTACCGGGGCAAGAATGATTGTTTTAAATCTTTTTTCCAAATAAAGTAAAAATAAATAGCAGTTACAGAATAAATAAACCAAACGAAAACCATAGCTATTGCAGGGGTTCCAGATAAAGCGAGATCAAGCCACATAACAAATGAGAGGATATTGACGAATATCCATAAATGCCATTGTTGAAAACATCTTTTCACTGATAAAAGTTGTCCGAAAATTGAAAAAATAGTAATGAAAGCATCCATAACAGGGTGAATATCACCAAAGTATTTTAGGATAAAATAGGTGATGATTGTGGCAATAAAGCAAGACAGAATATACAATAAATAGACTTTATTTGTAAGCTGTGTTTTTTGAATTTCAGCAGTCCCTAATTTCAAATGTTTTCGCCAAAGAATAAAGGCACTGGTTGTCATTGGAATATAAACGAATAAATAAAGAGCACAGGTGCCGAATAATTTATTTTGATAAGCAATATAAATATATAGAATACTACCTATTGCCCCAAAAACGTTGCAATAATATTTTGCTTTGCCTGCTAGTAAGACAAACAAGATATTTAAAATTGAAGTAGAAAGAACGAGAAAATTATCTTTTGAAACGACAGAAATTCCGAAAACTATAAAAATAATCAGAGGAAAAACAAAACGCTCCATCAATGAAAATGAATAAAATTCATTTTTCAAAAAAGATAAAATTCTGTGCATTTCTATTTATACGTTTCTTTTAACCAAGCAACAATATCATTTCCATAATTCAAATCATACAAATCATTATGATGACCTGTAGGGTATGATTTTAAAGTCTTGTTTGTTGAATGAATTGCAGCATTTTGCATTTCTAAGGCTTGAGCAAAAGGAATAGTTTTATCCTGTTCTCCGTGAAGAATGAGTAATGGAGCTGTTAATTTACTAATCATTTTGATAGAATTAAATTTGTTCTTGATAAAGAGTTTTATAGGTAAAAATGGGTAAGCACTTTTAGCAGCATCTGTCATAGACGTAAAACCACCTTCTAAAATTAAACCAGCAGGTGGAATTTCTTCAGCTAACATATTTGCAACACCTGTTCCCATACTATGCCCAAAATAGATGATTTTAGCTTTTTCACCCATTTGATCTCTAACAAAAGAAACAGCAGCCATTCCATCCAATAAAAATCCCTGTTCAGAAGGTTCACCTTTGTTTTTACCATAGCCACGATATTCTGGCATCAATATTCCATATCCAGCATTGACAAGTGGAATCATTTTATGCATAGAATCAAAGGCCGTTCCAGTATTTCCATGGAAAAATATAATAACAGGTTTTTCGTTATCTTCTGGAGCATGATAATAAGCTTGTAAATTTAATTTATCTCCAGTGCGTAAGCTGACTTCTTGATAGTCAAATAATTCGTCTTGATGGCCTGTAATAAGACGTGTTTTAGGACAGAACATAAACTTGTTTTGGAAAATCCAAAAAAATAAAATAACAAAAATATATAAACAAACTAGTGATAATCCCACAATAACTGCTATTTTCATTTATGTTCTCCTATACATTTGAATCCATACTGGTAAATGTTATCTTTTGAAATAATATCCGGTTTTTTGCCAATAGGCAATGTTTCAACAGCAGGATGAATATATAAATTTTCAAAAGGTCCGTCACAAATTTTTCTCATCCATTTACGAGCTAATTTTCTGTTCATATTTTCATCATTGTTGAAAACGCGAACTTTGATTTGTTCAAGGTTATTTTTTCTGGTTGGTAAAACGTCAATAACAGCTTTTGTGTCGTCAATTTCATCCCAAGTCCGTTCTGCCATGTTCCATTTTTCTTGTTCGGTTTGTAAAAATTCAGCCCCCATTGGAAAAGTTTCATTTTTACATTGGAAACGAACGGAAATTGTCATTTTATAATCTTGATAAAATAATCTGTCGAGGGTAGAATTTGCAGGAGAATTTAAAGCTAGGATTTCTTTTGAACCGCAAATTTCTTCCATTAAATCAAAACCTACTTTTCGAATAGCTTCCAAATATCCAAATTCGCGTGAAGGAACGCCATCTTTAATCGTATTCATATTAAGTTTATGAATTCCTTCATACGTATCATGGAAAAATAAAATACGAAAATCACCAAATTCTCGCCAATTTTGCTGTCCAGTTTCCCAATACTTGTATTGTTGGTAAATTGCAGGATCCGTTTTATAGAGAGGATCAACACATCCGTTTAAAAAAATGCCCATTATTGTTAAACAGAAAATCTGAACAATTCGAACCAGGCCTTTTTCTATATTAGATTTGTTGAGCATCGCCTTTGATCCTTGATGCTAAAGAAGCTTCTAAAAATAGATCGATGTCTCCGTCTAAAACACCTTTTGTATCAGATGTTTCGGCTTCCGTTCTTAAATCTTTAACCATCTGATATGGTTGTAAAACGTAAGAACGAATTTGATGCCCCCAACCAATATCTGATTTTTCATCTTCGATTAATTGAATTTGTTCTTCTTTTTTCTTTAATTCAATTTCGTATAAACGAGCACGCAACATTGACCAAGCAACGTCTTTATTTTGAAATTGAGAACGTTGTGTCTGACAACTGACGACAACACCCGTTGGTATATGGGTAATACGAACGGCAGATTCTGTTTTGTTGATGTGTTGTCCACCTGCACCACTAGAACGATACGTATCAATTTTACAATCAGCCGGATTGATATCAATTTTAATGCTGTCATCAATTACAGGATAAACCCAAACTGATCCAAAACTAGTATGACGACGAGCATTTGCATCAAATGGTGAAATACGAACAAGACGATGAACGCCAGATTCCGTTTTTAACCATCCGTAAGCGTTATGTCCCGAAACTTTGATAACTGCTGATTTAATACCAGCTTCTTCCCCCTCACTTGCTTCAAGATATTCAACTTTATAATTGTGTTTTTCAGCCCAACGCATATACATACGCAATAGCATTTCAGACCAATCTTGAGCTTCCGTTCCACCGGCTCCAGCGTGAATTTCCAGATAAGTATCATTTTTATCTGCTTCACCGGATAATAAGGCTTCTAAAGTTTGTTTTTTGGCAAAGGTTAGCGTATCTGCCAATGTTTTTTCAGCTTCTGTAACAATTTCTTCGTCGTTTTCGGCTTCGCCCATTTCGATTAATTCTGCACAGTCTGTTAAATTTTGTTCGATTTTTTTAACACCACTAATCGAATCTTCTAAATTTTGACGCTCAGCCATTAATTTTTGAGCTTCTTCTGGATTATTCCATAAATTTGCATCTGCAGTTAGGGAATTGATTTCTTCTAATCGGTATAATGCCTTATCCCAGTCAAAGATGCCTCCTCAGCAATTCTAAAGATTGCTTGATTTCTTCGATTAACGAAATTGTTTCAGCTTTCATAAAAATTTCCTTACTTTAAATTAGAATACACCACCAACACCGAGATTATCTTCGACGTTTGATTCAACTTCACTTAATCCAGTTGGGGTTGTTATGTCATCTTTTAAATCTGTGCCAACGAACGTATCTGTTCCATCCGTTCCATCGATATAACCACCTTTTAATTTACCTTGCCAATCTTCACCAGATTTAAAGGCTTCGGTGATAACGTCCGTATCTTTTGGTGTAGCTGGTTTTCCAGTTTTGTGATTTACGCGAACTAAACGAATACCATTTGGTACACGGAATGGAATAAGTGGTTCATTTTTCAAGGCCTGATTGACAAATCGTTTGTAAATAGGTGAAGCAATTAAACCACCTGTATCATGAGCTCCTAAAGTTCTTGGAACGTCAAAACCGAGGAAAATAACAACAACTAAGTCAGGAGTTACGCCAACAAACCATCCGTCAAAAGAATCATTTGAAGTCCCTGTTTTTCCGGCGAAAGTTCTGCCTAAACTTCTTAAGTTCGAAGCACTTCCCCCCGGAGCTAAAACGCCGGTCATAATGTTGATAATCTGATAAGCTGAACGAGGATCTTCAATCTGTTCGCGAATGTCAGGAATTTTTGGCATTCCTTCACCTTTCCATTGTCCTGGCTGACAACGGTTACAAGGTCTTGCATCAGAGTTGAAAACGGTCGTTCCATGTCTGTCTTGAATACGGTCTATTAAAACAGGTTCAATCTTTTTTCCACCGTTGACAATCATTCCGTAAGCCGTAGCAAGACGCAAAACGGTTGTTTCACCAGCACCTAATGCAATTGACATTTGTTCTGGTAAATCATCTGCAATTCCAAATTTACTAGCATATTCAACAACTTTTTTAATACCAATTGCTTTTGCAATACGAATTGTAATCAAATTCATAGATTTTTCGATACCAACACGCAAAGTCGTTGGGCCGTGGAATCTTTTTGACACGTTTTTGGGTTTCCATTTTCCTAATCCATTTCCTTGATCCATTACGAATGGGGCATCAAGAACTAATGAAGATGGTGTAAAGCCTTCATCCATTGCTGCCAAATAAATGAAAGGTTTAAAGGATGAACCAGGTTGACGTTTTGCTTGAGTTGCACGGTTGAATTGTGATTTTTTGAAGGAATAGCCCCCAACCATAGCAGAAACACGCCCTGTATGAGGTTCAAGGACGACCATAGCCCCTTCGATATTTGGTTCTTGTCGTAATCCAAATGACATTTCAGGGTATGCTTCGCCTTTTTTATTTTTTATAACAGGTTCAACAAAAACAACGTCACCGACTTTTAATACTTCTCCGACTTCTTTGATATCTGGACCGAGTGTTTGGTCAGAGAGGTTTTGTTTTGCCCATTCAACTTCTTCTAAAGGAATGTTTCCAATTTTTCCATTTTCAAGAGCAATTTCAGCTTGTTTCTTTTCAACTTTCAAAACAAGAGCTTTTTCCCAAGTTTTATCAACGTAAGTTGGAACTTTAAAATCTTGTAATGGTTTTAACCATTTTGGTTCTGGTTCTTTAGTTGTATTTGAAGTATCAGAAATGTCTTCATCCACGATTTCTGATGAAATTTCTTTGATTTCTTCATCTTCTGCAGCAGGTTCCGGTAGAGCTTCAATGTCAATGTTGCCGATTGGACCACGCCATCCATGGCGACGATCGTATTCAACTAATCCTTGGCGTAAAGCTTGTGTTGCATATTGTTGAATTTTTGGATCAAGAGTTGAACGAACGGCTAAGCCTCCTTTGTAAAGAGCATCTTCTCCATATTTTGAGGCAATCGTTCTACGAACTTCTTCTGCAAAATATTCCCCATTTATTGAATCATCTGATTTTTCGCGTTTAGCAACGGTAATTGGTTCTTCGATAGATTTTTTATAGTCTTCTTCACTGATATTGCCATCTTCAAGCATACGGGATAAAACCCAGTTTCTGCGTTTGATAGCTTCATCATATCGTTTATCTGGATCGTAATTGTTTGGACCTTTTGGTAAAGCTGCCAAAAAAGCACATTCTGCCAAAGATAATTCATCAAGAGATTTGTTGAAATAATTCAAAGCTGCTGCAGCAACACCGTAAGAATAATGCCCTAAATAAATTTGGTTTAAATACAATTCCATAATGTATTCTTTTGAAAAAGCACGTTCAATACGGATAGCTAAAATAGCTTCTTTGATTTTTCTTTCAAAAGATTCTTCATTTGTTAGCAAAAAGTTCTTGGCGACTTGTTGGGTAATTGTTGATGCCCCGATCATACGGCGTTTTCTGCCGATATTTTTAATATTTTGTAAAACAGCACGCGAAATGCCTAAAAAATCAAGACCACCATGTGAAAAGAACTTTTTATCTTCTGCTGCGATGAAGGCATTGATAACGTTTTTAGGAATAACGTCATAAGGAACAAAAGCACGTTTTTCGGAAGCATATTCTGCCAGCAAATTTCCATCGGAGGCATAAAGACGACTTGTGATTGGTGGTTCATAAGAAGCGAGTTGTCTGTAATCATCTACACTACGACCAAAATGGGAAAAGATAAGCAAAATCACAATCAAAGCAAGGATTGTGACAAGTAATGCATAGCTAAGTAAAGTTGACAATAATTTAGACATTATTCTTTTCCTTTAATTAAACGTCGCCTTATGTTCTTCGGGGAAGTATTCTTCAATGGCTTTGACAATGGCTTGGGCCATTTTTTCCCGATAAGAGTTAGATCTTAAATTTTTTTCTTCATATTTGTTTGATAAAAATCCCATTTCCACCAAAACAGATGGAACATCAGGGGCTTTTAAAACAGCAAAACCTGCAAACCTGTGGATATCCTGACTTAATAAGGAAATTACAGGTGTTTTTTTCAATTCATTTACGACTTTTTCAGCAAAGAAAGCAGACTTGTTTTTTGTTTCGCGTTGCGCAAGATTGAGCAAAATATCTTGGACTTCTTTTGGTTGAGTCCCAAAATCTATACCATCAACGATATCGGCTTTGTTTTCACGTTCAGCCAATTTTTCAGCTTCTTTATCGGATGCTTTTTCTGATAACGTATAAATAGAAAATCCTCTGGCTGTTGGGCGTTTTGTGCTATCTGCATGGATAGAAATAAACAAGTTTGCTTTGACGTTTTGAGCAAATTTTCGTCTGTTATACAACGGAATAAACACATCCGTTTCACGTGTTAATTTAATCTTGTATTTCCCTGTTTTTTCTAAGATAGAACGAATTTGTTTAGCCATAGACAAAGTAATTGTTTTTTCATATACGCCTGAAATTCCAATTGCTCCTGGATCTTGTCCACCATGTCCAGCATCTAAAACGATAACCTTTTTTTGATCTTGTTGAACAGGTTGTGGTTCTGGGGTAGGTTGACGCAAAACGATTTTTTCTTCTTGTTCCGGTTTTTTTTGTTCCTGAGGAGCAAGTTGAGGATGGGCTTCAATTAAATCAGCCATATCGTTGTAGGCAACTTGTTTGTTAAAATTGACATCCATAACTAAACGCCAAGGATAACCTGCGTTCGGTTCGAGCAATAATATTTTTTTCGTTTCTGGTATGTCGTAGGTGTCTAAAACAATGCGAGCTGTACTGCCATTTTGACCTAAACGGCCGGTTTTGAAATTGTCAGGCATCTTTTCTATTTGATTGATGCGGTGACTCGATTTGTATAAATCAATGACGACGCGAGAAGGATTTTGCAAAGTCATCACTTTATATTCAGGTTTTTCAGTCAAATCGACAATAATACGACTAGATTGATCGGATGAATTTCCAAAACGGACTGACAAAGTTTCTCCTGCAAAGCAAACAGATGTTATGCTTATTAACATAAGAAAAATCAACGCTGTCAGGCGTTTTAAAATCATTTTTTAGTCTCCTTTTTTTTCAAAAAATCGAATCATTTTTTCAAAAAATATCATATAAATGTTAAAATATTATTGTTTATTATAAATAGATGATTATTCTTATAACGCACGATTCGTTTTTTAAAAAGTGAAAAAATGAGTCAGCCCAAAAAAGTTTCAACGGAATGAGTGATAAAGGCACTTAAACAATTTGACAAAAAAATATTTATTCAAACTTGCTTGTTCTGATGTATTAGCTATTTTCCCAGTGGCCTTTGCTGGTGTACGGAGTTTAAAGATTTATGACAAAAAAAATGTTAATCGATGCCAATCACATCGAAGAAAAACGCGTGGTTATTGTTGATGGGACGAAATTAGAAGAACTAGATATTGAATCCTCAAACAAAAAACAAATTAAAAGTAATATTTATTTAGCAAAAGTTGCTCGTGTTGAGCCTTCTCTGCAGGCTGCTTTCGTTGATTACGGTGGTAATAGACACGGCTTTTTAGCTTTCAACGAAATTCATCCGGATTATTATCAGATTCCAGTTGCCGATCGTGAAGCTTTAATCGAAAGCATGCAAGATGACGAAGAAGATGCTTTTGACAATGCGGAAACTGAACAAAATGATGAGGAAAATAACGAGGATAACGTTGATTCAGAATTACCAGATCAGGACAGAACGGTAGAAACTGTCAGCGAAAATGAATCAGATGAAGTTCGTCAAAACAGATTTAGAGCAAAACGTTATAAAATTCAGGAAGTCATTCATAAAGGACAAGTTTTATTAGTCCAAGTGATTAAAGAAGAACGCGGTAATAAAGGGGCAGCTTTGACAACGTATTTGTCTTTAGCAGGCAGATATTGCGTTTTAATGCCAAATAATACTCGTGGTGGTGGTGTTTCCAGAAAAATCACAAATGCGGCAGATCGTAAACGCTTGAAGAAAGTCGTTGCCAAATTGCCTTTACCAGAAGGAATGTCTGTAATTGTTCGTACCGCTGGTAAAGAAAGAACTTCCTTAGAAATTAAGCGTGATTATGAATACTTAATCAAGACTTGGATTCAAATTCGTGATAAAACAATGGAATCTTCCGCTCCATTATTGATTCATGAAGAAGGTGATATTATTAAACGCGCTTTGCGTGATATGTACACTCGTGATATTGAAGAAATTTTGGTTGAAGGGGATGAAAATTACAAACAAGCTCGCGATTTTATGAAGCTCTTGACCCCAAGTCACGTCAAAAAAGTAAAACTTTACAAAGATGAAAAGACACCTTTGTTCTTTAAGTATCAAGTTGAAGGTCAGCTTGAATCTTTGCACAGCAACATTGTCCAATTAAAATCAGGTGCTTACTTGGTTATGGATCAAACGGAAGCTTTGGTTGCAATCGACGTAAACTCTGGTCGTGCTACAAAAGAAAAAAATATTGAAGAAACTGCTTTGAAAACAAACCTTGAAGCTGCAGAAGAAATTGCTCGTCAATTGCGTTTGCGTGATATGGCTGGGTTGGTTGTCGTTGACTTTATTGATATGGACGAAGCTAGAAACAATCATGCTTTGGAACGCAAAATGAAAGAAGTTTTGCGTAAAGATCGTGCTCGTGTTCAAATGGGCAGAATTACAGGTTTTGGCTTGATGGAATTATCTCGTCAAAGAATGCATTCTAGTTTTATTGAAACAAGTTATTCCGTTTGCCCATATTGCCATGGCAAAGGTATGATGCGTTCAACAGAATCTGTTGCCATTCATACTTTACACGTTTTGGAAGAAGAAAGTATGAAATTAAAATTCAGTGAATTGCATTTAACAGTTCCTACTGAAGCAGCTTTATACGTTTTGAACAATAAACGCAAAAATATAGAAACAATTGAAAATCTGTATAACGTTAAGATTTTCATTGAAGGGGATTCGCATTTGATGTTCCCAACAGATTTCAGAATTGAACACGTCATTCGTCAAGATGACATTATTCAAATCACACAAGAAGAACCAAAACCTGTTGAAGAGGAAAAAGTTAAATCCAAAAAGCAAAAGTCTTCTAAGAAAAAACAAATTGTTGAAGAATTTGAAGAAGAAGTTATTGAGGATCAGGAACAGGAAGAAACTGAAATTGTTGAAAGTCAACAAGAATACGGTGAAGAAGAACAACAGACGGAAGAATATTCTGGTGAAGATGAAGTTATCAGTGCTGATGCTGAATTTGAAGCAGGTTTACAGCATGATGAACAATCAGAAAATAAAGATGAAAATAATCATCACAAAAATTTTCGTCGTGGTCATCGTGATCGTCGTTTTGGTCGTCGTCGTCATTTCCATCATCATCACGAAAATGAAGAATACGCTGAAGAAAATGAAAATAACGAACAGCAGTCATTTGATGAAGGTGAATATCAAGAAAATAGTGATTATCAAGAATCAAATGAAAATAATGAAGGCGAACATCAAGAGGGTGAAGGGGAAAATAACGAACAACACAGACATCATCGTAAGTTCCGCAAATTTGGTCGTCGTCGTTTCTTCAGAAAACATAATCACCACAATGAAGGTGATGGTTCAGAACAAAATGAACAACAATCTGATTATCACGAAGGTGAATAAAATTAAAGAAGGGCTTTTTTCAAAGCCCTTTTTTATAACTTAAATTTGTGGAATTTTAGCAACGGATTTTTGAATTTCTTCATCCGTTGGAACGTAATCAGTCATCGTTCCATCGTTAAATGCAGCATAGGCTTTCATATCAAAATATCCTGTTCCTGTTAATCCAAACAAGATTGTTTTTACTTCGCCAGTTTCTTTACATTTTAAAGCTTCATCAATTGCAACCTTAATTGCGTGGCTGCTTTCCGGAGCAGGTAAAGTTCCTTCCGTACGGCAGAATAATTCAGCTGCAGCAAAAACTTCTGTCTGTTCAACGGATCGTGCTTTCATCAATCCATCATCGTATAATTGGCTTAAAATTGAACTCATTCCATGATAACGGAGACCACCTGAATGATTTGCACTTGGCATAAAGCTGGAACCAAGAGTGTACATTTTTTGCAATGGACAGACGCAACCGGTATCGCAATAATCGTAGGCGAAAACACCTCGTGTTAACGACGGACAGCTAGCAGGTTCAACAGCAATAAATTCATAGTCTGCTTCGCCACGCAATTTTTCACCCATAAAAGGACTGATTAATCCACCTAAGTTTGATCCACCACCTGCACAGCCAATAATGATATCTGGTTTTATTCCATATTTATCCATAGCTACTTTGGCTTCTAATCCAATAATTGTTTGATGAAGTAAAACTTGACTAAGAACGGAACCTAGAACGTAACGATACCCAGGTTGTCTGGTAGCCGTTTCAACAGCTTCACTAATGGCGCATCCTAAACTGCCGGTACAACCAGGAAATTCAGCATTAATTTTACGTCCAATTTCTGTTTCCATACTTGGTGAAGGAATTGCTTTCGCCCCATAAGTTCTGATGACTTCACGACGATGAGGCTTTTGTTCGTAGGAACAACGAACTTGATAGACGATACAATCGAGGTCAAGATAGGCACAAGCCATTGCCATAGCTGTTCCCCATTGACCAGCTCCGGTTTCCGTTGTTACGCCCTTTAACCCCTGTTTTTTTGCATAATAGGCTTGAGCGATGGCAGAATTCAGTTTGTGACTACCAGAAGTATTGTTTCCTTCAAATTTGTAATAAATATGTGCGGGAGT
The DNA here is from genome assembly GCA_024413465.1 of Alphaproteobacteria bacterium. Lineage (GTDB taxonomy): Bacteria > Pseudomonadota > Alphaproteobacteria > CAAGCB01 > CAG-977 > UBA2903. The sequence continues at coordinate 9,112 of JAKSVU010000017.1, read as the reverse complement.
TCCTAATTTTTTTTCAAGACAATAAGCACGAGTTAAAGGTGCTGGACGATACATTTTATAAAAGTCGCGTACTTCAGTTGGAATATCAATAAAACGATCTGTTTCGTTTAATTCTTGTTTAGCTAATTCCCGACAAAAAATTTCAGAAAGTTCATCTTCAGTACAAGGTTTATGTGTTTTAGGATTCAATAGGGGAGCAGGTTTGTTTTTCATATCTGCCCGAACGTTATACCAGTATCTTGGTAAATCATTTTCACTTAAATAAATTTTGTATGGAATTTCTGTCATAGCTTACCCTCTATATCTTTAGTTTTAGATATAATCTTTTTTTAAGTTCTGTCAATAAATCAAGATGAGTCGTTAAATTTTAGAAAATTTATACGGTGGCCGTAAATTTGATGTCATCCATCATATTAGGTGTTTCGCCTAGAATAATAGCGACTTTTTTCATGAATAAAAATCCTGTAAAAAGTTGGATTTCATCAACAGGAGCATCCATTTCCTTAGCACGTTCTTCATCGTTATCTAATGCAATTTTCAAAGGAACGTAGCTAAAAACTTGTTTTACCGTTTTATGATTGACTTCTACCCAACCTATATCAGTCATTTTTTGTGCAATTAAAACGTTATTTTCAATGAATAAGCGGACACGGGTGTCTGTGGAACAATGATGTAAAATAGCATCTTCTTCAATGCATAAAGTTTTAAAAGCACTGTTTGTATCTGTTTCTGTAAAATCGCTCACCATAACGCGAGGAAGCATGTAATTCACCTTTCTGTAAAATTTTCAGTATGGGCTTCAGTTTGACACAGAATAATTAAGGTTTACTTAAATATCAATAAATAGAATTTTGTAAGGAAATTATTCCAAGACGTTTGGGATTTGTTGTGATAAGCCCCCTCACCAATCTTTTGTAGAACTCACTTTATAAATAAAGTTCGTTAACAAAAGATGTCCTCTCCCTACAGGGCGAGGTAAATAATTGAAAAAAAGTATCAATTTTTACACAAAACACCACGTTTTATAACTTCAGATATATTTATTTTTAATGATATTGGCAGTAAGGTGTAAGATAAGAAATTATGTAAAAGGAGTGTTGTGTCATGATGAAATTAGTCAAACTTTTATTTCAAAAATGTCCTCATTTAAAACAATCAAAAGAAAATAAAGCAAGTGAACAATCTGGTTCTTTGATGATTGAAGCAATTGCTTTGTTGGGGTTGATGTCTATTATGTCTCCAATGGTTGTTCGTCAAACTTCAGATAGAACGACAGAAATGGAAGATGCCGTCTTGGCTGGTCAAATGAAGACTCTGAAAGATGCGTTGAAAAATTACTTGGAAGTTAATTATGAAACAATCACTTCATCTGCTGGAGCAACAAGTTGGGCTGGGGGAACAAGTGGTGAAGTTTCCATTGGTGACATTATTCCTTTCTTACCAGCATCATTTTTATCAGCAGATAATAAATTGCGTGGTAATAGATTCTTAGATGATAATGGATACAAATTCGGTTATCATGGGGATTGTACAAAAACCATTCAGAAAGACGGTTCTTCATACACTTATGGAAGTGGGACTGCTTGTACGTCACCAGGTGGAGCAACGGAATGTAAATGCATGAACTGGAATTTAACGGGGCTTGTTTTGTCTGACAATAACAGCGAAATTCCAGATAAGCGTATTTCTCGTATTGCACAAATGATTGGTTCTGATGGGGGGTTTGCTCCAACAGCAAATTATCGTGAAGGATTTGGTATAGATAATAATTCAATCGTTGGTTCTCAAGGAATGTGGCAGATTGATCAAGTTGCTAACTTCGGTTTATCCGGAGCTACTAAGGGCGGACAATTAGCTGCTATTACAGGTTATGCAGGGGGAACACAAGGTGACTACCTTTATCGTCGTAAGGTAAACGGTATTCCAGATGCAAACTCTATGTTTACAGATTTGGACATGGGTGGAAATGGACAATGTGATGAAACTTCTGCTGACGGACAATGCTCTCGTATCCATTCTGCTGGTGGTGTAGAAGTTGTTGATGGGCGTTTAATCGTTCGTCAAAAACACGTTGACGTTGGTAACTGGAACGAAGAAGCTGATGCAACGAATGATCATATCATTTCCTTAGGATTGAAAAATGCTATTATGGCAGTCAATGATACCGTAGATATAGCTGCAGCAAATACCGCAGGATTACAATTAGATGCTAATGGTGCATCCTTAATGATGTTGAATAATGAAACAGGGTTGTTTGTAAATAATGACGGGATTGTTTTAAATTATAATGCGTCAACTGCTTCTATAGTATCCTTGGATGATAACGGAATTACAGCTGGTACAGATAAAAATTTTACTGTTGAAGCAGATGATTCTGTCATTGTTAAAGGGGGAACCGGTACGCAATTGCAGATGGGACATGATTCTATCAATATGAATTCAAATAATACCATTTTTATTAATACGCCAGAAGCTATCTTAGCTATGACGAATAATGCGGTAGATTTATATGGAAATGCTAATGTTACAGTTCGGTCCACTAATGAAATTGGTGTTTATGCAGGAAATCGAGTAAATATCAGTGCAGGTAATACTTCAGCGTTTGCCGGTAGTGGTATTATAGTTGATCAAAATGGCTGGTTAAATTATGGTACAAGCGGTCCGTCGTTTGCAAGTAATACAGCTTTTGCAAAAGCACATACGCAAATTGTCGGTGGTTTAATTGTTAATACTTCGGGTAATCATGCTTTATTGTTTACTCAAAATGCAGATGGGGTAAAACCACCAGTAGTTATTTCAGATAAAGGTATCGCAGTACATCAATCAACAGATGTGCCTACGGGACAGGCAGCATATGATATAGGAAATTCAAAAACGGATATCACTATTACGGCAAAAGGAGCTATTGGTGGTAGAATTATGTTAGCAAAAGGTACTCCTGATGCTCCACAAATTGAAATGCGTGGTGATACAGGTTTGATTTTTGCTTCACAATTCATTCCTAGATTTGCTGTTGATATGTCTTCAGTTTATATGGATGGACATTATTCTGATAATCGTGGGTTTGGAAATACAACGGATGTTAATGCTCAATTGTCTCCAATTGTTCAATCTCAAAAAAGATTTAAATTCAATTCAGCAACAGGTATGTCTGAAGGTATAGATTCAAGTTCTATTAACTCAAATTCAGAAACCTTTGATATCAATATAACCATGTCAAATTCAGGTTATAAAGCTCATGGTGGAGCAACAGATCGTTCTGATGCGTCGAATTTAAGATTTAAAGTTGATCCTGGTTTTGAATCAGTAATGAATGATATCCGGTTAACTTCTCGTGGTGGTGCTCGGTTAAGTGAGATTTTACCAAACTACATCATCAAGGGTATTTACGAATTGTCTAATACGTATTACAAAGGCCCATGGCCATGTGTTTCTGAAACTTTTTCAGACCCTTATCCAGCAGATGGTTCGGCTCATTGTACGTTTTCTTTGAAAAATCCAACAGATTTGCCAAATATGGAAAAACCGTATTCTTGTGATGATTTTTCTGCATCAGATAGAAGTAGCGGTGTTTGCTCAATGGATGGTGATAAAATGACAATTAATTTGTATAACGGGAAGTATTTAGAATGTTCAGGTGATGATTGCGATAGAATTGCCCATCCTTTCTTAGGTGTTGTTCCTGCTCCTGGACGAGGTATTACACCAGATTCAGACGGTTATATTGATGGTATGGGTACAATGACTGGTTACGATGAAGGTCCTTGCCCAGATGGTTATACACCGAACATTATCTTTACGCCTGCTCGTTTCGAAGTTGGTAAAGTTTTACATGCAATCAGCAGATACGATTATACGGAACCAATGATGGTTGGAGGGGAAGAAGTCGGCGAAGAAGCTTGGATTGCTAAAAACTATGATAAGAACAGATGGAATAGAAATGATACCGGAATTGATGGGGACTATGCCTCTTCAACAGAAGGTTTATTCCAACCAGGTACACAAATGGAATATGCGACGAAAGCAATCAAGAAATCAGACGGTACTATTCTTGGATGGCAAGTTGCAATGGGAACGTATTCTCAAGTTGGTGATGATTTCGTTTGGAACTATGGTGCAACAACACGTGTCGGTGATATGTTCGGTTATGCAACGACGTATTGTACGTTCAACCCACAACGTTACAGAATGCCTAACATGAAGTGGTTGAATTCTGATGACGGTAGTGGCAATAAAGTTATCGCACCTATGCGTGGTGCCGGAGATAACGGATCTTAATATAAATTCTTTTCTAAACAAAGGATAAAACCTTGATTAAAACGCCTCTTTAGATGATAAAGGGGCGTTTTAACGTGAAGTCCGTTCTTGACTTTTATCGAAATGTCGATAATAATAAAATATCTTGTTTGAAAAAATGAGATTTTTGATTAATTTAATGGATTAAAAATGCCGGACCTTTCGTTACCGCTAGCTTTGATGCTAGTTTTCTTGTTCGTTCTTATAAACGCTTTTTTTGTTATCGCTGAATATTCTATTGTTATGGCAAAGCAATCTCGGATTGATGAGCTTAAAGATGATGATAACCCTCGTTCTCAATTGATGTATAAAATTTTGACAGAAGACAAATACGTTGAAGCTGCTCAATTTGGAATTTCGACGTCTTCTATTTTTCTTGGTGGAATTGCTGGGATTACTTTCGTTCAACATTTGGCCAAAATAGTGGATCTTTGGAATCATACGGAATTAGATTCTTTAGTCGGGTTTATTTTAATCTTCGTTTTAATTATTTTCTTTCAAATTGTTTTTGGGGAATTACTCCCTAAAACAATTACTTTGGCAAAAAGTGAAAAAATTTTTAGTATATTCGTTCGTCTATTTTACTTTTACACGATTTTATTTAAACCAACGTTGTTTATTTTAGATACGATTACTCATTCTTTATCAAAAATTTTTGGGATAAAGGAAGTCGAATATAGTGATGATACCGTTGATGATGACGAAATTAAATCTTTGATTGGTGTTTCGCAACGAGAGGGATTAATCGATAAAACGGAAAGCGATATCATTAAAAATGCCGTTGATTTTTCTGAAAAAGTAGCTCGAGAGGTAATGATTCCTCGTCAAGACATTGAAGCTTTGTATCTAGAAAATACAACGGAAGAAAATTTTGATATTGTTAAGCAGAGCAGATATACTCGTTACCCTGTTTGTGATGGTGATAAAGATAACGTCGTTGGCATGATTCATTTGCGCGATCTTGTAATGTATGATGGTAAAAAAGATTTAAAGGAAATGATGCGCGACGTTTTGTTTGTTCCGGAAAATACGTCTATTTCTGAATTGATGCATTTAATGAACAATAAACGGATTCATTTGGCTATTGTTACGGATGAATATGGTGGAACTTCCGGTTTGATTACAATGGAAGACGTGTTGGAAGAACTTGTCGGTGATATCAAAGATGAACACGATGTCGTTGAAGAATCCTATATGAAGAAAATTGATGACACGACTTTCGAATTTTTAGGGATGACCTTGTTGGGTGAAGCCATGGAATTTATGGGCTTGCATCCTCTTGAAGAACACGAAGAAGACACAATTGGTAGTTATATGTTTGGCTTGTTGGCTAAAAAGCCATTGGTTGGGGATACGGTTACTTGTCCAGGATGTGTTTTTGAAATTATGGAAACGGAAGATTTTCGTGTTAAAACTGTTCGTGCAGTTTTATGTGAAACTGAAGAAGACGACGTTTCTGAAGAAGAAACTTCATCATAAGCTTTCAAATTCGGAAAGAATAAAAGTCGTTTATTCTGTTTGATAAATGATTTTTGTAGATTATTTGAAAAATATAGTAACTTTTTTGCGTATTATCCGTTATAAAAGAAATTAGGATAATATCTTTAATTTTATATTCACTGAAATAAAAAGAACAGAGGTTAAGAATGGCTGATATATACACAATGTTCGTATGTGAAAATGATGGAACGTTAAAAGATGAAATTAAGGGCAAACAGGTTAAGTTAAAAATTATTGGAAAAGAAAAGGAAAAAGATCTTTCATATACTTTTTTTGCAGGGAAAAATTGGAATGAAGCAACAAAGTGTTACGATAAAGGATCTCCAAGTGAAATTACCTATACTATGCCTGTTGGAGGGGATAAAAACGGACAATTTCGTTTTCCACATTATGGGGAAAAGATATTAGTTATTCAACAGGGAAATTCGTTTTTTTTAATGTCATATCTTCCAGGTTCTCAAGAGCCGTTTTTCAGCCAAGATGAATTAAAAGAATATGATGATTTACAAAAAGCAAACGTTTATTGCGTTGGAAAATACAATCCTCATCCGAAAGATAAAAGTAAAACGGAAGTCACTTCTTTCGAAAGTGAATCAATGGCTACGGCTTCTAAGATAGAATATTCAACTCAAAAAACTTTGTGGAAAAAAGAAGCAGATGATAAGAATTATCCGGAACTTGTTCAACTAAACGTATCTTCAACGGGGGATATTCATACAACGGCTGGGAATTATAATGAAATCAATGCTCGTCGTATTGGAATTTTTTCAGGTGTAAATCTGAATGATTTTAAAGAAAATAAAGACGAAAACGATGGTTTTATGAAGCTTCCCTTTGATAATCCTGACGCAGAACCTTCTTTTCAACAAGGTGATATTCAAATTCGAGCCAATAAAAGACTTGTTTTAAAGGCAGGAGAAGGAATTGATATTCAGTGTGGTCGTTCAATTATCAGTATAGATGATACGGGAATTCAGATCAAATCAGCTAAAATTGATCCAACTTATAAATTAGATGATGATTCTGTAATTATACTTTCCTCTCGAACAGGTGTTGACGTATCAGGTTGTCATTTGAACTTGAATGCGGGGATAAAGTATTCGATTTCTGAAAGAATGGGGGGAAATATCTCCTCTATGGCGGGGATTACAAGTATAGAATCTCCAAATTTACAACTTGGATCCTGTTCTATTGTTGATGCAAGTCTTTCTGCAGCAAATCATATTTTTAATTGGGCGGAACAGGGGATTATTTTAGAAAAAGCAAAAGACAGAAGAAATTCCATTGATGAAAATATTAAAAATGGAACAGAACCAGAAGATAAAAATAAGGATTCATCTAATATAGTGCCATACGTTGAAAAAGCTGGTTCAACGATTGCTTCAATTGCTCATATGTTTAATGCCCATGCTCTTAATAATGGGGATGATAATGATAAATATGGAATTGGTGTACTCGATTTGGGATCGGGGATTGTCAATTTACTTTTTACAGTCAAAGATGCCATTATGTCAAATATGGATATAAAACATAAAACTGACGCAAAATATAGAAGTGAAATGGCACTGGTTGATTATAACGTTAGTTTATCTTTTGTAACATTGTTGATGGGATTTGCAGTCTATGATGAGGTTCGTGGGTATGATAAAGCTGTGTATTCTTCTTCAATAAAATTTGTCGCTGGAGCTGCGGATATAACTGCTGGAACGGTAGAGGCGGCTTGTGGCTTAAGTAAAGATGATTCAATTTGTCCAATGGTGGGATTATTTCATTATATGATGAGTGCTGCTGCAGGAATAACGGATATTGTCAGTCTTGCTGTTAATGAAAATACAACAGAAGATGAATTTGAGGAGTTAAAAACGCTATGACAGAAAAATTGACGGATCAAGAAAAAGATAAGTTTAAAGCTCAAATAGCTCCTATTATTGCAAGTTCAACGGCTGCTTTAGCCGTTGCGGCAGCTGCTGCCGGATTAATGAAATTAGTTACAACAAATTATCAAAAAAAATCATTGATCGGTGATTTAGAAGTGAAGCCAACTGATAATGAAACGACGATTAGTAAGGCGGAAGTTGCAGGGGCTGAAACCGAAGGAAAATTGGCAAAAGAAGGTGTCAATGGGACAGAAGGAAAAATTAAAGCAAACGAAACAAAAGGTGTTGCCACAACAGCAGAAGCAACTGCCTTGGATAGTGGGGCTCAAGCCATGAGGACAAAAGCTGGGGCGATGGAAGTCAAAACTAAAGGTTTAGAATTACAATAGGAATATAAAATGAGTGATAAATTAGAATGGCAAAATAGACATTTAGCCTTGATTAGATATACAACGTTGGATGAAGTTACTCATGAAGAACATTACGAACAGCGTCCAGATTTAGCTTCTTTTTATAAAAAAACAAACGTTGAAGATATTGTGTGGGATTTTGCAGACGCCGGACGCTATAAATGTGCGTGTGAATTGTTGGGATACATTGGTCATCGTCGAGCTGTTGTTTGGTGGGGATATTTATGTTTATTATCACTTTACGAAGAATTAAAACAAAATCCAATTCCAGTGGTAGAGGTTGATCAAATAGGTAAATCTTTTGAACCAAAAGTTCCTGATTTCGCAAAAGTTAAAACTCCTAAGCCGTCATCAGAACAAATCGCAAAAGCCGAAAAAGTTCCTGCATTGATGAAAGAAAAATTAGAAAAAGTTCGGAAAATGTGTAATCCGGAATTATTGGCTGAATTTAATGAATATATGGAAGTTTTTTATAGTGAATTTGAGAAAGTACATCATATTCGCCCGTTGGATCTGATTAAAAAATTACAGGATATCAATAAGCAGGAAGTAATAGGAGGGCGTATTGATATGAACAGTCCAATTTTTAAAGAGGCAGAAAAAATCAAATCACAACTTCAAACAGTTCGTAAGGAAACCTTGGATACAATTCATGCTGTTCTTCCTCCAGAAATGCCGGAAATTAAATTAAAAAAAGCAAAAGAAGCTTTGCGATCCGTTTATAATTGGGTAGTTGCTCCAGATGAAGTGAATGCCAAAAAATGTATGGATATGGGCAATTCTTGTCCTGATACACCTGCAGGTGTTTTATCTTATTGTGCTTTTTGGGCATGGGGAGACATGATGCCGGGTGAAGGAAAGAAAAATATCGTTGTTAAAACACCACCAGGATTGATGTCAAATGGTTTTTCTCAAATGTTGTTAATGTGTGCTTTACAAAAGGGGGGGACACGCAAATTAAAGGAACGATATGAAGAATATTTTCATCTGGGAATAGAAGTTTTGACGGGGAAAAATTTGTGGGATGAA
>JAKSVU010000016.1 GCA_024413465.1 Alphaproteobacteria bacterium | reverse complement strand
ATGGAAAAAGAAACAAAGCAAGAGACAAAAGATAGTGAAATTATGGAATTGACAGAGAATGAATTAGAAAACGTGGTTGGTGGTGCTTTTGATAATAATAAAGCTAAAGATAATGGTGGAGCTGTTGATTCCCCTGCGTTAAGATAAATACGACACTTTTTGTTGCAAATAAAGAATAGACTGTCATTGTATTAAAACAAAAGCAAAGAGGATAAAATGACAGTTAATGAAAAAATTGTAAAATTACTTAAAGAGATTGAACGGGAAAATGGCATAAAAATTTTATTTGCCATAGAAAATGGTTCAAGAGCTTGGGATATGGCGAGTGCCAATAGTGATTTTGATATCAGGTTTGTTTATTACAGAAATTTTGAAGAATATCTTAAACTTTCAAAGCCTAAGGAAGTTTTAAATTATGCTTTTACAGAAAATTTGGTCCCTTGTGAAGTTCATGGATCTACTTTTGATTTGTCAGGATTTGATATTTTTAAATATCTACATTTAATCAAATCGTCGAATCCAACGGCGATTGAATGGTTAAATAGTCATATTTGTTATTATGGAAATAATGATCTTCCTTTAAAAAAATACGTAAATGAAAACTTTTCACAGCTGAGATTATTTTTTCATTATTGGGGGGTGTTTTCAAAGATGAGAAATCGGTATGTTTTAGGAAAAGAGCAAATAACTTATAAAAAGTATTTATATTGTTTCAGAGGACTGTTAAATGCTAAATTTGTTTATCATTTTAATGAAGTTCCTCCTCTTTCGTTTAAAAATACCGTTGATAAAATGAAACAATATATTCCAAATGATGTTTATGAAAAAATACGTGAAGTTATTCAGATTAAATCTTCTGGAAAGGAAAAGGATAAGATTCCTCATATAGACGTGTTTGATAAATATTTTGAAGAAGAAATCGAAAAGAAATATGAAATTCCTGAAAAAAAATTGCCGGATGAAGATTATCTGAATGATTTTATTAAACAAGTTTTGTTTCAAAAATAAATAGGGCTTTCGGAGTTAATTTTTGTTTAGTTTAACGAATTCGAGTCAATAGCAAATAATCAATGATTCGAGGTAAAATAGAGTCGTTAATAATGGTTAATAACAACGGAAATCCGCCAAAAAACAAAAAATGGAAAAAAGAATAATTGCAATATAAAAATTACAAAAAAAATTTTTTAAAACTTGACATAGCAGAATAGAAAGGAGTCTATCGTTTAATTTTTTTTTCTAATTTTTTTAGGGCTTGTTTTTAACTTTTTGTTAAGTAATATGCCTAAAAATTTAATTATCGATTTTACTTTTTTCAGGGGAAAATTTATGGAAGAAATAGTATTAAAAGATGAAGAACGCCAACCATGTGAAGTATGGACAAGAGTAATGGGATATTTCCGTCCAGTAGATGCTTTTAACATTGGTAAAAAATCAGAATATGCCGAACGCGTTTGCTTTAATGAGAAAAAGGCGATGGAAAAAACAGTCGTTTTGGCAGCAGAATAAAAAATAGCGGGTTTATCCCGCTTTTTTTTACTATAGGATAAAATGCAAAAATGATTATAAGAAATGAAAAACAAGACGATTATAGAACTGTAGAAGAAATGATAAAAAAGACATTTTGGAATTTATACGTTCCGGGATGTACTGAACATTATTTTGCACATCAAGTTAGAAAAAGTGAGGATTTTATTCCGGAACTGGATTTCGTTTTAGAAGAAGATGGAAAAATTATCGGACATATTATGTACGTGAAGGCAAAACTTGTTGCAAATGATGGTACTCAAAAAGAAATTTTGTCGTTTGGACCATTTACAATTCATCCGGATTATCAGAGAAAAGGGTATGGAAAAAAGCTGCTGAATCATTCATTAGACGTTGCGAAGAAAATGGGATATGATACGGTGGTAATTTTGGGAAATCCAGAAAACTATGCTTGTTATGGATTTAAAAACTGCAAACGATACAACGTATGTTTAGAAGAAAACGTATATCCTGTGGCACTTATGGTTAAGGTGTTAGAAGAAAATGTTCTTTTAGATAAATCGTGGAAATACGTAGAAAGTCCAGCTCATCAGCTTGATGAAAGTGGTTTTGAAGCATTTGATAGTTCTTTTGAACACATGGAAAAAGGGTATTCATATACACAAGAATTATTTTATATTTATTCAAGGTCAAATGTGTTACGATAATTTTAGCTTGAAAAGCATTACATAAAAGTCTGGATAAAGTATTAGATAAAGGATGAACGTATGTTAGAGAAAATTAATTCCCCAAAGGATATTCAAAATTTAAATACACAGGATTTAAAAGAACTTGCAGATGATATTCGTCAAGGAATTATGAATCGTGTGAATAAAGTTGGGGGACATTTAGGTCCAGATTTGGGAATTGTCGAAACGATGATTGCTTTACATAAAGTATTTGATTCTCCAAAAGATAAATTTGTATTTGACGTGTCTCATCAATGTTATCCGCATAAAATGTTAACAGGCAGAAAACAAGGTTTTGTTGGTGATATTGATTTGAAAATTTCCGGTTTTACAAATCCAAAAGAGTCTGAACATGATATGTTTGCTATTGGGCATTGTTCAACTTCAATTTCACTTGCTTGTGGTTTAGCAAAAGCAAGAGATTTAAAAAGTGAAAATTATAACGTGATTGCTTTGATTGGTGACGGTTCTTTGTCTGGTGGAGAGGCATTAGAGGGATTAAATAATGCGGCTGTTTTGGATTCTAATTTTATTGTTGTTCTAAATGATAATGAAATGTCTATTCCTGAAAACGTAGGAGGAATTTATAAAAATTTGGAAGATTTAAGATCTACCAAAGGCACTGCTAAAAATAATATGTTTACAGCATTAGGATATGATTATTTTTATGAAGATGAAGGTAATGATATCGAAAAAATGATTAAAATTTTTGAACAGGTCAAAGATTCTAAAAAGCCAGCTGTTGTTCACGTTCATACTTTAAAGGGAAAAGGATATAAACCTGCAGAAACTGAAAAAGAATGTTTCCATTGGATAATGCCTGGATTCTTAAATCAACAGAATACAAATGCTGAAGTCGTAGAAACTTATGAATCAATAACTAAAGATTTTATTTTAAACAAGAAGGAGAAAAATGATCCTGTTGCCGTTGTTACAGCTGCGACACCAGGTGTTTTTGGTTTTGATAAAGAATTTAGAAAAAGTTTGGGAAAAAATTATACAGACGTTGCAATCAGTGAAGAACACGCGATTGCGTTTGCTTCTGGTTTAGCAAAAAATGGTGCGAAACCGATTGTGGCCTTAACTAGTTCATTTATTCAAAGAACGTATGATCAATTATCTCAAGACGTTTGTTTAAATAATTCTCCTGTTACGATTTTGGTTTATTGGGGGGGAATTTCAGGGGCAGATATGACGCATTTATGTACGTTTGATATGGCTATGATTTCAAATATTCCAAATTTGGTATATTTGGCTCCAACCTGTAAAGAAGAATATCTAGCTATGCTTGAATGGTCTTATCAACAAAATAATTACCCTGTTTTAATCAGAGTGCCGAAAAATCCACTTGTTTCAACGGGTAAAAAAGATATGACTGATTATTCGGTTTTAAATAAATACGTTATTGAAGAACAAGGAAATCAAGTTGCTATTTTGGGATTGGGGACTTTCTTCCAATTGGGAAAACAAGTCAAAGAAGAATTGAAAATTAAAGGAATTAACGCAAGCTTGATTAATCCTAAATTTATTACAGGACTTGATACAGAGTTATTAGAAAATCTAAAGAAAAATCATAAAGTTGTCATCACGCTAGAAGATGGTGAACTTGATGGTGGTTTTGGTGAAAAAATTGCAAGATTTTACGGAAATTCAGAAATGAAAGTTTTGAATTACGGATCATTTAAAGAATTTTCTGATCGTGCAGATTTGAAAGATTTGTATAAAAAGTATCGTTTAATGCCAGACTTGATTGTCGAAGACGTTTTAAAGATATGTTGAACGGATTTTCGAGTCCATCAAAATACTTTTTGAAAGTTTTATTAGATTGAATACAAGAAAGAATAAAAATTATTTTTATTCAGATGGTTATTTGGTTGTTGTGAAAAATTGTTTATGTGATTTATAATTTTTATAGTATAAATCAATCGTGGAAGAATCCAAGAAAGTATCCGAGATCAGTATGGCCGTAAAAAAGAAACTTAATTTAAAAAAAGAAGAAGATTTTGACGAATACGTTAGAACTACTGTAAACAAGTTACAGTTGATTAAGTGTTCTTTAGAGGCTTGTTTGGTCGTTGAACAAATGAACGAAAATATGGATAAAAAATTTTCAAATGCAGGGGCTGCTGACATTATTGATAAAATCCATAATTTTGCGAAAGTTGAACATCCTTTTGGTGATCGAGAAAACGTTTTAAATCAAATTTCAGAATTAATGAAAAGTGTTCAATCGTTTAAATCATCAGTTGGTGATGATTCATAAAAATCTTTAAAATACAAATTGATATATTTTTTTTATTTAACAAAATTCTTTTTTGGTAAAAATTTTCTTAAAATTTTTCATAGTTATGATACCATAGTAACTGAAGAACTCGTATTAACAAACCAGAAAGGTTAAAGTCATGAAACAGAAACAGAAGTTGAGCCGGGCTCAAATTATGGTAAAACAGGCATCCTTATTAACTTTGGTTGCCGCGAACATAGTTCTTTTATTCGGTATGTGGGCTCACGTGCTAAATGGTTAATAAAAAGAATTCTACATTTTCAGAAAAGGGGGATTTATTTCCCCCTTTTTTATTTTTGACGTTCAATGTTTTTAGCTTCAATCCAAAGGCGTTCCATTTCTTCTAATGATGTTTTTTTTATATCTTTGTTTTGGGCTTTTAATGATTTTTCAATATGGTTAAAGCGAGATTCAAATTTTTGATTTGTATGACGAAGGGCTGTTTCAGGGTCAATGTTCAGTTTTCTGGCAAGATTGACACAAGCAAATAAGACGTCTCCCATTTCATCTAATCGCTGTTTTTCATGGTTTTGAGCAAGGATTTCTGCTTTCAATTCTTCGATTTCTTCAGATATTTTATTTAAAACAAGTAGAGGATTATCCCAATCAAAACCAACGGTCGCAGCTCGAGCTTGTAATTTTAAAGCACGTGTTGTTGCAGGTAAAGCTTTTGCAATCCCGTCTAAAATTCCTGTTTCATTTTTTTCAGCTCGTTCTGCCTTTTTTAGTTCTTCCCAATTTGGGGGAACTTTGTCTGTTCCAAAAATATGAGGATGTCTGTGAATCATTTTATCGCAAGATGATTGAGCGACTTCATCAAAATCGAATTTTCCATGTTCTTTTGCCATTTGAGAATAAAAAACAACGTGAAAGAGTAAATCTCCAAGTTCGGATTTTAAATCAGAATAATCATTGCGTTCAACGGCATCATAAACTTCGTAAGCCTCTTCTAGTGTATACTTTGAAATTGAAGATGGTGTCTGTTCCTTATCCCAAGGACAACCGGTTTCTTTGTTTCTAAGTTTTTCCATGATTGATAGAAGCTGTTCTATTGGTTTCATTTGTCTATTCCATAAAAAATATTTTTTTGTGCTTGTATATATATAATAAAGTGTGTAGAAAATCAAACAACGCTCAAAAAAAACAATTTTGTCTATAAAAAAATGGGAAAAAATGAAAAAAAATGAAAATTAGACAAAAAAATGATTGAAAAACGAAAAAAAATTAGGTATAAAATATGTAAAGGATGTATGAAAGGATTTTTAACATGACAGATAAACCAGAAAAAAAACAAGTATCTTTAGTCGTTAGCGATATTGATAATACAATTTCTGATTATTTTGACAATTGGTCAACAGCTTGGGATAAAGGAATCCAAATGATGGCTGCTTCCCGTGGTTTAGATCCAGATAAATTGTATGAAGAAATTCGCGACAATGCTAGTGGTTATGCTCGTTTCCATAACTTCAATGATATTCAAAGAGAAACACCGGCTTTGTCATACGAAGGTTTGTCCGCTGAAGAACGCAAGCGTTTGGAAAAAGAAGACGCAAAAGCAGAACATGAAGTTTCAAAAATTTACCACAAAGGTAATAAAACCTATTTTGGTGTTCGCGAAACAGTTAATAAAATTCATCAAGCTGGTGCTAAATTTGTTATGTACACCGATTCTCCAGCTTCAGGTGCAATCGCTCGTTTAGCAGATATGAACTTCCCAATAGATATGATTGATGGGTTAGTATGTCGTGCTGATTGCACAACCGAAATGGTTGATGGAAAATATCAATTCAAAAAAGCTCCTATGCAAGTAACAGGCAGTGATTGTTCTGAATACCGTGATCAAGTTGTTGCTAAATTGGGCGACAAATTGATGATCAACGGTGGCGAAGTTTGGAAACCAAACTTGGGTGTTATGGAACAAATCATTAAAGCTCATGATGCTACACCAGAAACAACAGTTATGGTTGGCGATAACATGAAGTCTGACGGTGGAATTGTTCGTATGGGTGTCAGCTTTGCATGGCAAGCTCATGGTTCTGAAGTCGAACCAGCAACACAAGTTATGTATGGCAAAATTAATGAAATGTCAGACTATAAGTTGGGTGCAGAAGGCCATTTGGGAACATTGAATGGTTTCCGTGAAAAAGATCCAGAACTTGCAGATAAGTATGAAAGATTGACAACACCTTTGTATAAAGGTTTCACAGAATTGCCAAAATACTATCAATTTGCTTCTGCAGAAAAAATCAGAGCAAATGAACAAACAAAGATGGCAGTTCAGGCTGCTGCATTAAAGCGTGCTGCTGCAACAAGATAACGTTTTATAAAGATTGTAGAAAAGGGCATTTCGA
This sequence comes from Alphaproteobacteria bacterium, assembly GCA_024413465.1. GTDB lineage: Bacteria > Pseudomonadota > Alphaproteobacteria > CAAGCB01 > CAG-977 > UBA2903. Next base: position 31,311 of record JAKSVU010000016.1, on the reverse strand, counting down.
TGCCCTTTTTTTTATGAATAAATTTTTCAAAAAAACCTTGATTAACATGGCAGTTATTTGTTAATCTAGTTGAAAGTTAAAATTTCGCGCCGAAAGGAAGATTATGTCGAATAAATACAGCGAAGAAAATTTGATACATGCTGCTTTGTATGTGCCAACAGATGAAGAAAAACAAAAACGTTCGGAAGAATTCAAAGATAATCCAATGAGTGGTTTCCTTTTCCCAGATGATCGTGATTCTGTTTTGTATGGTATTTTTGGCGATATTCCAGACTATGAAAATCCAGATATGGAAAGTTTGTGGGAAGAAGTTTTAGATGCTGATCCTGAAGAAATTTATGAGTATTGTTTCCGAAAAGGAATCGATTTATTTATGGATGATGGCAGACCAGTTCCTGGTTGGCGCGACGTTGCTGTGATGTTAAAAGCAATTGATAAAGGTTATTTAGAACTGGTTTAAACAAATGAATGTAAATGTTCCCCAAATAACACCTACAAAAACAACTTTTATGGGGAAGTTGCGTGGTTATTTTTTTACGGGATTGTTGGTAACAGCCCCTCCTGCACTAACAATTTATTTGGCAGTTTTGTTTGTAAATTTTGTCGATACAAAAGTTCGCCATTTAATTCCAGCAGAATATAATCCAGAAAAATATTTGCCTTTTGCGATTCCTGGACTTGGTGTTGTTGCAGTCGTTATATTTTTAATTTGTTTGGGGGTCTTTACAAAAGGTTATATTGGTCATTTGTTCGTTAGATTTTGGAATTTATTATGGGAAAAAATCCCATTCGTTTCAGGAATTTATTCGACTTTTCGCCAGTTGTTTGAAACAGTTTTATCCCAAAAATCTAATGCTTTTAGACAAGTTGTTTTAGTTGAATTTCCACGAAAAAATGCGTGGACAATGGCTTTTGTGACTTCAGATACTCCAGAAGTCGTTTCAAAAAATTTACAAAATGATGAACTTGTTTCCGTTTATGTTCCGACAACACCAAACCCAACTTCTGGGTATTGGGTTATGTATCCAAAAAGTGAAGTGAAACCTTTGGATATTTCTGTCGAAGATGGTTTAAAAATGATTGTTTCTTTGGGAATAGTATCCAAGAAAAAATAAGAGGAAAATATGCCTACCAATTTAGCTGAGCAAACTGCAAAGCGCAGAACTTTTGCAATTATTTCACACCCTGACGCAGGGAAAACGACTTTAACAGAAAAATTGTTGTTATTTGGTGGCGCTATTCAGATGGCTGGCGCAGTGAAAGCTCGTGGTGAACAACGCCGTGCTCATTCTGACTGGATGAAAGTTGAACGCGAACGTGGAATTTCAGTTGCATCATCTGTGATGACTTTTGAATATTCCGGATGCACCTTTAATTTGTTGGATACACCGGGGCACGAAGATTTTAGTGAAGATACGTATCGTGTTTTAACGGCAGTTGATTCTGCGGTGATGGTTATCGATGCTGCTAAGGGTATTGAAGCTAGAACTCGTAAGTTATTTGAAGTTTGCCGTTTACGCGACGTTCCTATTATTACTTTTATCAATAAAATGGACAGAGATGCTAGAGATCCATTTGCTTTGTTAGAAGAAATTGAACAAACTCTTGCTTTGGATGTTGCTCCTGTTAGTTGGCCTATTGGTTCAGGGCGTGATTTTAAAGGTTGTTATGATTTATTGAATGATAGATTGGCTTTGATGGAACGTGGTTCTACAGAAGAAGGTGAAGTTTGTAATGGGCTAAACGATAGCAAATTAGATGCTTTGTTGCCTGCCGATGCTGTATCGGATTTAAGATCTGGTGTCGAAATGGTTCGTGGTCTTTGTCAAGAATTTAACATAGATCGTTATTTAGAAGGCTCTTTGACTCCTGTCTTTTTTGGTAGTGCTATTAATAACTTTGGTGTTCGTCAGCTGATTGATGGATTGGTAAAATATGCTCCAATTCCACGCAAGCAACCTGCAGTTAATCGTAAGATCGATCCTACGGAAGATAAGGTTACTGGTTTCGTATTTAAGATTCAAGCAAATATGGATCCGAAGCACAGAGATAGAATAGCTTTCGTCCGTTTGTGTTCAGGTCATTTTGAACGCGGAATGAAATTGTTGCACGTTCGTAGTGGAAAATATTTACCAATGCATAATCCGATTATGTTTTTGGCTCAGGAACGTGAATTAGCTGAAGAAGCTTTGCCAGGTGATATTATTGGTATTCCTAATCATGGAAATTTGCGTATTGGTGATGCTTTGACAGAAGGTGAAAACTTGACCTTTACAGGAATACCAAGTTTTGCTCCAGAATTGTTACAAAAAGTTCGTTCAACAGATCCCTTAAAAGCAAAACATTTAGGAAAAGCATTACAAGAAATCGCAGAAGAAGGTGGGGCATCCGTTTTTCGCCCAATGATTGGGACAGATTGGATTGTCGGTGTAGTTGGTTCTTTGCAATTTGACGTTTTAGCTGATCGTATTAGAACAGAATATGAAATTCCTGTCGTTTTTGAGCCAACAACATTATATACGGCTCGTTGGATTAAAGCTGAAAATAATGATGAATTGGAAAAATTTGTCAACGTTAACAAAATATCAGTTGGAACAGATCATGATAATGAATGGGTGTTCTTGGCTCGTAATGCATGGCATTTGAATAAAACGATAGAAGATAATCCTAAAATCAAATTTTTAGAAACAAAAACAAATTGTTAAGGTGATTTTATGTCTAATGAAGATATTGAAGAATTTAATGAGTTTTTAAGTCCGAAACATTTTAATATAGTTTTGGATAAGCTTATTGCTGAATCACCTATTCCTTTGGCAAAGTTCTATATTGGTGAAGACGTTTATCAGCAAGCAAGTGAAATATTGCCTCAATATGGAAAAAAAGCAGTCATTGTTGGTGGTAAAACAGCGATGAGCGTTGGGGCTGATCGATTGACAAAAGCTTTGGAAAAAAATGGAGTTATTGTCACTGGACAAGTTTGGTTTGGTGGTGATGCAACCTATGAAAATGTTGATCGTTGTGCTACAGAGAAGGCTGTTCAAGATGCTGATATGATTTTAGCTATGGGCGGTGGTAAATGTTGTGATACGTGCAAAGTTTTATCAGAGAAAATTAATAAGCCCTTGATGACTTTTCCGACGATTGCATCAAATTGTGCTCCATGTACAGCGTTGGCAATTATGTATAATGCAGATGGTAGCATGAAAGGAAATTATTATTCCAAACGGCCTCCTTTACACGTATTTATCAATACGGATATTATTGCACATGCTCCCATTAAATTTTTGCAAGCTGGAATTGGTGATGCTCTGTCTAAAGAGCATGAAGTTTTGTTGGCTTTAAGAAATGTCAAATTGCATGATACATTGCCTTTGGGGGTAAAATTATGTGCATTCTGTTCCGAGCCATTGTTAAATTATGGTGTTGAAGCAATGCGTGGTTGTGAAAAAGGTCAAGCAACAGATGCTTTAAAAGAAGTTGTTATGTCAATTTGTATTACAACGGGTTTAGTCAGTTGTATGACTGTTTGTAAAGAATATTATTATAATACGAATATTGCGCATTGTTTTTATTATGGGGCAACCGTTTTGCCATCATATCATGATTATTTACATGGATATTGGGTGGCGTATGGAGTACTTGTCTTGTTATATTATGATAATCAAATCAGCGAATTACATCGGGTAATCGATTTTTATAAGCAAATTGGTTTGCCTACAAAAATGTCAGATTGTGGTTTGTCCATAGATCAATTGGATAAGTTAGTTGAAAAGGCAACTAAAGTTCCAGGATGGCACGTAGATGGGTATGAGTTGACTGCGGAAAGATTTAGGGAATCAATTTTAGCTGTTTCTTCTATTGAATGATTTTTGATTATGAAAAATAAAGTAAAAATTAGTAATCGTATGAGTACCAGAATGTATGGTGTTATTGTGGTACTCGCTGTTTTCTTTATTCCACTTATTTCATTCTTTGATAAAACGACATCTCCGAATACGGATTTTATAGGAGGTTATTTTGGTGCGTTCCTGATTATTACTCTTTATTGTTTTTATAAATATCGCAAAAAGGATAAAGCGGAAGATATTAATTATATCGAATTTAAAGATAAGGCGTTAATCGTTCACTTGTTCAATCAAACAGATGAAATTTTTTTATATAATCAAATTAAAAAATGTGAATTTGAGGCAAATATAGAGAAAAGTGGACAGCAGAGATTAGATACTAAATGCACGCATTTTAAGATGCTTGTTACAACTAAAGATAATAAAACGTTTGCCAAATACCAAGAAATTCGTCCAGGTTTGTTCAGACATAGTTTCGATCATATTTTTGAGTTATTGGAAATCCCGTTTTCTTCGTATGGAATAGACGTAAAAATAAATATTAATGGAGAAAGAGACGTTAAGTATTTTAAAGGAATAAAAAAGGATTTCTTGAACAAAAAAAACTAAAATCAAATAATAAAAAACCCCTTGAATTTTCAAGGGGCTTTTTTTTACATTGATGAATGAATTATTTTGCAGCTTCGTCAGCGTTGAATTTAATCCATTTTTCATCAGCTTCATCTGCTGTTGTGATTGCACCATTTGGGCATTCTGAAATGCAAACGCCACAATCAATGCATTCGTCTGGGTTGACGACAACTTGTGTATCACGTTCTTTGATTGCACCAACTGGGCAAACATCTACACATGTTAAGCATTTAACGCAAGAATCATTAACTACTGATGCCATTTTTTTTCTCCTAAAAAGTTATGGTGAGGATAGGATACAAGGTTTATTTTTATTTTCAAGAGTTTTTAAATAGACAAATAGCTTTTTTTGAACTAAAAGGAAGGACAATTCTTATAATTTAAAGGACATTTTAAATGAAAATTGGAATTATTGGAACAGGCTACGTTGGGTTACCAAGTGGAGTTGGTTTTGCAGAATTGGGGCATGACGTTGTTTGTATCGATGCAATTAAACAAAAAATTGATGATTTAAATTCAGGAAAAATAACTTTATACGAAGATGGTTTGGAAGAGTTATTTAATAAAAACAGATTAGCAGGTAAGATTAAATTTACAACTTCTATGAAAGAAGGAGTAGAGGGTGCTGACGTTGTTATTATTGCTGTTGGTACACCTCCACATCCTGTGACAAAAGAAGCTGATATGAAATATATTCATGCTGCAGCAAAAGAATTAGCTCAGTATATCACTGGTTATACGGTTGTTGCTGATAAATCAACGGTTCCAGTTGGAACGGGTGATGATGTTGAAAAAATTATTCGTGAAGTTAATCCAAATGCGGATTTTGACGTAGTTTCTTTACCGGAATTCTTGCGTGAAGGTTTTGCTGTTCATGACTTTTTCAATCCAGACAGAATTATTGTTGGGGCAAATACGGAAAGAGCTCGTAAGGTCATTGAAGATTTATATAAACCTTTCGGTGATAAGGCAAATATGGTTTATGTTAATCGTAAGTCTAGTGAGACGATTAAGTATGCATCTAATGCTTTTTTGGCAATGAAAATCCATTACATTAATGAAATGGCAAATTTCTGTGAAAAAGCAGGAGCTGACGTTTATGAAGTTGCTAAGGGAATGGGGTTAGATACTCGTATTGGTCCTAAATTTTTAAATCCAGGCCCAGGTTATGGTGGATCTTGTTTCCCGAAAGATACAAATGCGATGGCAGTTATGGCTCGTAAGTACGGAGTTGAAATGAGTTTGATTGAAACAACTATCAGACAAAATGATGCTCGTAAATTTGATATGGCTGAAAAAATTTTAAAAGCAACAAATGGCAAAAATATCGCGGTATTGGGTCTTGCTTTTAAAGGTGGTACAGATGATTGCCGTCAATCTCCAGCTATGGAAATTGTAAACGCTTTGTTGGAAAAGGGGGCTCAAATTAAAGCATATGATCCAAAGGCAATGACGGTTGCTAAGACTTTGGTTGGTGATAAGATTGAATACGCAAATGATGCTTATGATGCTGTTCAAGGAGCGGATGCTGTTGCAATTTTAACAGAATGGACCTGTTTTAAAGATTTAGATTTGTCAAAATTAAAAGCAAATATGAAATCTCCAGTGATGGTTGATTTGAGAAATACTTTTAGTAAAGAACAAGCTGAATCAGCCGGTTTTAAGTTTACAGGAATAGGCAGATAGATCTTTTTGATTTTTATATTTTCCCCACGACGTTGTTTCGTGGGGATTTTTTTTTGTTTTTGAATTGACAAAATTATGCAAATAATGTATAGATTTGACCTAAATTATCAAGGATTTTGTATCCGTTAGCCCTTGCGAGGGTCCGTCAGCCAGCGATTACGCCCACTGACGCTCTTTTTGTCTATGGCTAATAAAATGAAGGAAAAATAGTATGTTCGACACGTTGTCGGAAAAATTGAGTGGCATTTTTAATCGCTTGACAGGTCGCGGTGTGTTAAGTGAATCTGATGTCGATTCGGCAATGCGTGAAATAAGAATAGCTTTATTAGAAGCGGATGTTGCTTTACCTGTCGTTAAATCATTTGTTGAAACAGTTCGTGAACGTGCTGTCGGTCAAGAAGTTATCAAATCAGTTTCTCCAGGCCAAATGGTTGTTAAAATTGTTCACGATGCTTTGGTGGAAACACTTGGCGCTGAAAATAACGAATTAGATTTAGCTGCAGTTCCTCCCGTACCGGTAATGATGGTTGGTTTACAAGGTTCAGGTAAAACGACTTCTTCTGCTAAATTAGCTTTGAAGTTAAAAAAAGAAAATAAGCGTGTTTTGTTGGCTTCATTGGATATTTATCGTCCTGCAGCTCAAGAACAATTAGCTATTTTAGGAAAACAAATCGGTGTTGATAGTTTGCCAATTATCGTTGGTGAACAACCAAAAAATATTGCTCTTCGTGCAATGAGTGAAGCTAAATTAGGGGGCTATGACGTCGTTATTTTAGATACGGCTGGTCGTTTGCACATTGATTTGGAAATGATGGGTGAAGTGATTGAAATCAAAAATATCGTTCATCCAAAAGAAACTCTGTTAGTCGTTGATGCCTTGGCAGGTCAAGACGCTGCAAATATCGCCAAAGAATTTAATGAAAAAATTGGTATTACGGGAAGTATTTTAACTCGTATCGACGGTGATAGCCGTGGTGGTGCAGCATTGTCTATGCGCCAAATTACAGGACGTCCAATTAAGTTTTTAGGTAATGGTGAAAAAATTGAACCATTAGAAGTATTTCATCCAGATCGTTTAGCTGGTCGTATTTTAGATATGGGGGATGTTGTTTCTCTCGTTGAAAATGCTGCTGAAAAAATTAATAAAGAAGAAGCAGAACGTGTTGCTAAAAGAATGATGGATGGGCATTTTGATTTAAATGATTTGCTCAGCCAATTTAAACAAATGCAAAACATGGGTGATTTAAAAGGTTTGTTAGGAATGTTGCCAGGTATGGGAAAATTTAAAGCCCAAATCGATGCAGCTCAAATTGATAACAATATTTTTAAACGGCTAGAGGCGATTATTCTTTCCATGACGCCTGATGAACGCCGTCATCCGGATATCATCAAAGCATCTCGTAAAAAGCGTATTGCTGCGGGATGTGGGCAATCAGTTCAAGATGTCAACAAATTGTTGAAACAATATGAACAAATGGCAGATATGATGAAAAAGATGAAAAAAATGGGAAAACGAGGCATGTTTGGTGGTCTGTCAAATATGCTTGGTGGTGGATTTCCTCCTTTTGGTGGTTTTCCACATTGAAACAGATCGTATTAATTTATTACAAGTGAGGTAATTAAAAATGTCAGTACGTATTAGACTTGCTCGCGGTGGTTCGAAAGGTGCTCCTTTCCACAAAATCGTTGTAGCAGATCAACGTTGTCCACGTGATGGTCGTTTTATTGAACGCGTTGGTACATATAATCCATTGTTGTCAGCAGACGACGCAAAGCGTGTTATCGTTAAAGAAGAACGCATTAAATATTGGTTGAGCGTTGGTGCACAACCTACAGAACGTGTTCAAAAATTGTTGGCTAAATTGGGCTTATGCAGTGCTCCAGTATTAAATGCTCGTCCACAAAAATCAGCTCCAAAAGCTAAAGCTGTTGAACGTGCAAAAGCAAAAGCTGAAGCTGCTGAAGCTGCAAAGGCAGAAGCATAAGAATTAGGAAATCTTGACAATGGCTGGAGAAAACGGGGACCAAGTAAAAACAGGTAAGGCAGTTTGCATTGCTATGATTACAACGGCTCACGGGGTCAAAGGTCAAGTTAAAGTCAAGAGCTACACCAAAAATCCAGAAGATTTTGCCAAATATGGGGCAGTGTCTGATGGAAAAAGAACGTTTTCTGTAAAGGTGGTCGGTAAAATTGGTGATCAATTTTTAGTCCAGCTTGATACGGTTAAAGATAGAACTACTGCCGAAGCTATGCGAGGTGTGAAGTTATACGTAAATAGAAACGTTTTACCTGAATTGGCAGAGAATGAATTTTATTATACGGATTTAATTGGTTTAACGGCCAAGACAACGGATGGTAAAATTTTAGGACAGGTCAAAGCAATTCACAATTTTGGGGCAGGTGATATGTTGGAAATTGGTGAAAATGTTGATTTTTTATCATTTACTAACGAAACAGTTCCTGAAATTGATTTAGAAAATAAAACTTTGATTGTTCGTTTGCCAGATTACGTTGAAGTTAAAACAGTGGAAAGAGTTGATGAGTAACTTTGATGCCAATGTTTTGACAGTTTTTCCGGAAATGTTTCCTGGTTATTTGGGAATTTCATTGGCCGGAAGAGCCCTTGACAAAGGGATGTGGAATTTGAACGTTGTGGATATTCGCGATTATGCAACGGATAAACACAAGACTGTAGATGATACTCCTTTTGGTGGTGGTGCCGGAATGATTATGCGTCCAGATGTTTTGGGAAAAGCTATTGACGCTGTATATCATGAAGGAGAACCTTTGATTTATTTTTCACCTCGTGGTCAGAGAATGACTCAACGCAAGGTTGAAGAAATAAAAGATAAGGGAACAGCAACGTTTTTATGTGGTAGATTTGAAGGGATAGATGAACGCTTGTTGGAAGAATATCCTTTCGAAGAAGTCAGTTTAGGGGATTTTGTATTATCAGGTGGTGAGCCAGCTTGTTTAGCTATGTTGGACGCTATCGTTAGATTGATACCGGGTGTAATGGGGTCTAGTGAATCATTGGATGAAGAAAGTTTTTCAAATGGTTTATTAGAATATCCGCAATATACGCGTCCTGCTGAATGGCGTGGGCGTATGGTGCCAGAAGTTTTAAATTCTGGTCATCATCAAAAAATTAGAGATTGGCGTTTAAAAGCGTCGCAAGAATTAACAAAGATACGGCGACCTGATTTGTGGAAAACTTATCAGCAAGCTGTAAAGCAAGAGGATTAAAATTATGAATTTAATTGAAACACTTGAAAAAGAGCAAGTAGCTAAGTTAGCAAAAGCTAATTTTCCTGAATTTAAAGCAGGCGATACCGTTCGTGTTCACGCAAAAGTAGTTGAAGGTGAACGTGAACGTATTCAAATTTATGAAGGTGTTTGTATCGCTCGTAAAAACGACGGTTTGAATTCTACATTTACCGTTCGTAAAATTTCATTTGGTGAAGGCGTAGAAAGAGTATTCCCAGTTTATTCTCCAAATGTAGCAAAAGTTGAAGTTACACGTCGCGGTAAAGTAGCTCGTTCTAAGTTGTATTACCTCCGCAACTTACGTGGTAAAGCTGCTCGTATTGCAGAAGACGCTGAAGCAAAATAATTTTGTTTCAGGTAGACCTCTTGCGCCGAAAGGGATTTTCCCCTTTCGGCCTTAAAGGGGGTTGTTTTTTTTATGGAGAGATAAATGGTTAATGTAGCAGTTGTCGGTGCAACCGGTAATGTTGGTCGCGAGATGTTAAAAATTTTAGCTGAGCGCAATTTCCCAGCTGAAAATGTTTATGCAATTGCATCTTCGAAATCTGTTGGTAAAGAAGTTGATTTTGGCGATAAAGTCTTGTTTGTTGAAGATTTAGCAAAGTTTGATTTCAAAAAGGCAGATGTCGCTTTAATGAGTGCAGGTGGGTCTGTTTCTGCTGAATGGGCACCAAAAATTGCTGCAGCAGGATGTGTTGTTGTGGATAATTCTTCACAGTGGAGAATGGATCCAGATGTTCCTTTGGTTGTTCCAGAAGTTAATCCAGAAGCAATCGCTGGATATACGAAAAAAGGAATTATTGCAAATCCAAACTGTTCAACCATTCAAATGATTGTTCCTTTGGCAGCTTTACATAAAGCTTTCAAAGTTCAGCGTGTTGTCGTTTCTACTTATCAGTCTGTTGCAGGTGCTGGTAAAGCAGCAATGGATGAATTGTTTGAACAAACAAAGGGTATCTATTGGAATAAAGATATCGAAGAAACGCAAAATAAATTTACAAAACAGATTGCATTTAACGTTATTCCTCATATTGACGTCTTTATGGATGATGGCGCAACAAAAGAAGAATGGAAAATGACAGTTGAGACTCAAAAGATTTTAGATCCAGCTATTCAGTTGCACGCAAATTGTGCTCGAGTTCCTGTATTTATCAGCCATTCTGAATACGTTAATATTGAAACGGAAAAAGAGATTACAGATGATACAGCTCGTGCAATTTTAGTAAAAACACCAGGTGTTGAAGTTATGGATACGCGTGAAAATGGTGGTTATCCAACACAAGTCGAAATTGCAGGAGAAGATAACATTTTTGTTTCTCGTATTCGTCAAGATCATACCGTTAAAAATGGAATTAGTTTTTGGTGTGTTGGTGATAATTTGCGTAAAGGAGCTGCATTAAATGCTGTTCAAATCGCAGAAGTTCTTGTCGAGAAATATTTGAAAAAATAAAGTTTTTTACACAGAAATTTAAAAGGGGACGTATTGATAACGTCCCCTTTTCTAATGATTTTTGCAGAAAAGTTATTCATTATATTTTTGTATATCGAAAGCGTTATTTTTTTCGGAAATAATCGTTGTAATAATTGCGTCTCCGGTAATATTGACTGCTGTTCTGAACATATCAATAATTCTGTCAATACCAATGATTAAGGCAATTCCTTCAATAGGTAAATTGAGAGAAGTTAAAATGATGGAGAGCATAATAATTCCTGCACCTGGAATACCTGCTGTTCCAATTGAAGCTGCAGTGACCATAGCCATAATTGTTAAAAAGTCTGTAAAAGTTAAATCCATTCCATAAATTTGAGCAATGAAGATAACGGCTACTCCTTGCATAATTGAAGTGCCATCCATATTTATGGTTGCTCCCAAAGGAATTGTGAAGGATGAAACTTTTTTAGATACGCCAAGATTTTTTTCTAACGTATCCATTGAAACAGGAATTGTCGCATTTGAACTAGAAGTTGAAAAGGCAAATAATATTGCAGGAAAAAATTTCTTAAAAAATTTTTTAGGACTTAATTTCGTAAGAAGATACAATAAAATTGGATAAAAAATAAACATGTGTATAAAAAGTGTAAGTAGTACACATCCTACAAATTTTATGATTGGAAATAAAGCAGTAAGCCCTGAATTGGAAAACGTTATTGTGAGTAAAGAAAAAGTACCATAAGGAGCCAACTTTAAAATCATAGTCGTTAACACATGGAAAATTTCATTTAGTTGTTCCATTAAAGATTTAAAGGTAGATTCATCTTTTTCACATTTTGCTGTTGCTAAACCGATACATAAAGCAAAAACGATGACTGGAAGTATATCGCCATTTGCCATAGCACTAATTGGGTTTTTAGGAATAAATGAAAGAAGAATTTCGACAATACTCATCTTGTTTTGAACATGAGAAGTTATATCTTGTGCTTGCAAATCCAAATTTAAGTTTGTTCCTGGATTTAAAAGTGAGGCAGATGTCAAAGCAAGTGAAGTAGCAACAATTGTTGTTAAGAAAAAAAAGAAAAATGCCTGTAACCCTAATTTCCCCATCGTTTTAGAGTTTCCAATAGACATACTTCCACAAACGAGAGAACAAAAAATAAGAGGAACGACAATCATTTGCATTAAACAAATAAAAGTTTGACCAACTAAGGTAAAAAGCCCATTTATCAAAAGATCATTTCTGAAAAAACCATCTTGAATATAGTAATAGAAAATTAATCCAGTGATAATTCCCAATGGAAGAGCAATTAAAATTTTAAAAAACAAGTCATCTTTTTGGAACATAATCCCATCCTTTACAAACGTTGTGATTTTAGAAAGATTTTAAATCAATTTGTTGAAAATAAAATAAAAAAAATATTAGTCATTATACTTTTGCAAATCAATTTGATCCTCTTTTACAGAAATAATAGTTGTTATAATTGCGTTTCCAGTGACATTACTTGCAGTACTAAACATATCAGCAATTATATCAACACTTATGATTAAGGAAATTTCTTCAATAGGTAAATGAACAGCATTTAAGATAACGGGAAGAAACATTGCTGTTGCACCTGGAATTCCTGCTCCCATAGGAATAACGCCTGACATTACAAATAATGTTAATAAATTAACAAAGGAAAGTTGAATTCCATGAATTTGAGCTATGAAAATAGTAGCTATTACTAGAGTTATTGAAAATGAATTTAAATTTATAGCTGTTCCCAAGGGAATTGCAAATGATGAAAATTTTTTAGATATTCCAATCTTTTTTTCTAGTGTATCCATTGAAATTGGAACTGTAGCATTTGAACTTGCAGTTGAAAAAGCAAATAAAATTGCTGGCAGAAATTTTTTTAAAAATTTTACAGGATTTAATTTTGTTGAAAAAAACAGTAAGGCTGGATAAAAAACAAACATATATATAAGTATGGCAATTAGCGTACAACTTAGATATTTTATGATGGACATAATTGCAATAAATCCAGTGTTTGAAAATGTTTTTGCGAGTAAACAAAAAATGCTGTAAGGGGCTATTTTTATAATAGACATTGTTAAATTTGCTAAAATTTCATTAGTTCTTTCAAGAAATGTTACAAAAACAGATTCTTTTTTGGTACATTTTGATGCTGAAATTCCAATTAATAATGCAAAAATAACTAGGGAAAGTAAATCTCCGTTTTTCATTGATTTGATAGGATTTTTAGGAATAAAAGAAAGAACAAATGTAATAAATGTCATTTTGGGATGAGAAACTTCATTTATATTTTGATTGTTCAGATGAAGATCTAATCCAGTTCCTGGTTGAAAGATACAAGCAAAACACATACCTAAAAAAATGGCAAAAATCGATGAAATAATGAAAAATAAAATGATTTTTAGAGCTGTTTCTTTCATTGAGTGTGAATCATTGATAGATAAGCATCCACAGATTAATGAACAAAACATAAGTGGCATAACAATCATTTGCATCAAACTTAAAAAACTTTGACCAAGTAAAGTAAAAAGGTCATTTATTAAAATTTCAGTTTTAAAAAAATTATTTGGAACGTTGTGTAAAATTAACCCAGTAATTATTCCTAGGGGAATAGCCATTAATATTTTAAAACAAAGACTGTCTTTTTTTAGCAAAGTTGCATTTCCTTAAATATTGCTTTGACTTTGAAAAAAAGTCTAAATCAAATTATTAAAAATAAAATAAAAAAAGACTGCTTATGCAGTCTTTTAAATTGGTCGGGGCGACGAGATTTGAACACGCGACATTCTGCTCCCAAAGCAGACGCTCTACCAGGCTGAGCCACGCCCCGAACGACAGAGAATTATTTACTTCTAAAAAAAATAAAAATCAAGAGAAAAATGTAAAATTTTTTATATTTTTTTTACAAAAATAGAAAATGATTAAAAATCAAATGGATAGAATGAAAAAAATAAAAAACAAATCAAGTATTTAATTTGACAAAAGGAATAATTCAGATAGAATATCTGTGTAATTATCTGTAGTTACACTTGGCGGTTATCGTTTTTTTTTGATAGGTTTTTTACCATGGTTGATTCTGATATTAGAATTGAAAGAAGTGTTGAAGACGGGGCTCCGGTTGTTCACGTGTTCGGAAGAATTATTTCATCAGTCGTTGATAAAATTGAAACAGCAGTAAATTCAGAACTTGAAAAATCAAATAGTGTGACTTTAGATTTTCAAGGAGTTGATTTTATGGCATCAGCTGGGATTCGTTTATTGTTGACCATCAACAATAAAATTGAACAAAAACAAGGTAAACTTGTTCTACGCCATTTGAACGACGTTGTCTTGGAAGTTTTAAAAATGATGGGATTGACCACTTTTTTGACAATTCAGTAAAATTGTTGGAATTTATGAATGTATAAGATATTTCGTCGCTATCTATCCATAGAATTTTTTCTTATCGTTACTTTTATTTTTACGTTAATTGGAGTGATTTTTACTTCCCATTGTAAAGAAGAGGCGCTTGATTTGCTTGAAATGCGTATGGATTATGCCTTGCGCAGTTTTAATGCGATGAAGTTTAAACTTAAAGGTGTTTATCAAGATTTTCAGGTTGATACGCTTGCTCATATCAATTTGTTGGAAAATGTTTTAGAAAAAAAATCAGAAAAAGAGTTAAAGGACATTAATCAGTTAAAAAAGGTAATAGCTGTTCTTGATTTTGACGAAGTATCAATTGTTGATAAAAATGGAGTTGTCAAAGCGTCTTCTAATGAATATTTGAATGGAACTTTAATGGAGGATCGAATTCGTAGTTCATCTTTTAAATTCCCTAATTTTGAAGATTCTGAAGATTTCTTTTTGGATAATTTAGGAGAAAAAGACGTTTTCGAAAGCCAAATTTCCAATAAAAAATTGTATTTTGTGAGTATCCCGTTTAAAGATGGAACTTTAACTATCGGTCGCCCAGTTGATATGATTTTGGAACAAATGGACATAGAGCGTAAGCGTGGTTTTATTAATGGATTTAAAATCGCTGAAACAGGGTTTGTATTGTTTGTTGGTGGAAAAAGTGGTCGTGTTTTGGCATCAACTTATCCACGGTTTGATGGAAAATTTCCACGTGAGTTGGGATTTAATACCGAAAATTTCCCAGAAAAAGGTGTTTTTGTCGCAGATTTAACGGATTATGGAAAGGTATTGTGTTATCATTTGGAAATAAATTCTTCAAAAGGGTCAACGATGATAGGTGTCTATCCCTTTAGTGAAATGTACGTTCAAAGAAATTCAATGTTGAAATTGTGTGGTTTTATCTTCCTGTTTATGTATGTTGTTTCTTTGTTTTCTGTTTCCCATTTGTTAAAAAGAGTCGTTGTTTCTGGAATTACACGCACAAATCGAACTCTAAAGCAAATTACGAGTGGTGATTTATTCCAAAAAGTTGATGTTGATTCAAATCCAGAATTTAAGATGTTATCTGATGGAATAAATCAGATGGTAGAAGCTTTGCATCAAATGATGATTGATAGAGAAGAGCGTATTCAGCGCGAATTTAAATTTGCTCAAGAAATTCAAGCCAGTGTTTTGCCATCAGTTCAATCAGTGACAAAAAAATCAACGGATTTTTCACTTGAAGCTATGATGAAACCAGCCTTGGAAATTGGAGGGGACTTTTATGATTTCTTCTTTATTGGAAAAGATAAAGGGAAATTGTGTTATTTGATTGCAGACGTATCAGACAAGGGGATTCCTGCTGCATTATTTATGATGTCTGCTAAAATGTTGATTAAAAATTTGATTTTAGCTGGATTGTCTCCTGCGGAAGCCTTGAATGAAGCTAATGCAGAATTATCAGAAAAAAATACAACATATACTTTCGTAACGGTTTTTGTGGCTGTTGTTGATTTGTCAGATGGACATGTGATTTTTGCGAATGCAGGACATAATTTACCATATTTACATCGGGCTGATGGTTCCTGGGTTGAGTTAGATTGTCATTCAGGACCTGTTTTGGGTGCTATTCCAAAAGCCCACTTTGAAGATAATGAAGCATATTATAAGTATAATGAAGGCTTATTCTTGTATACGGATGGTGTTACAGAAGCTTTGAATGAAAAAGGCGTCTTTTTTGGAAAAAATACACTTGAAAAAGTTTTAAGTGATAATTCATTTAAAAATCCGAAAGAAATCGTTTCATCTGTTTATTCTGAAGTTAAAAAATTTTCAGAGGATGCAAAACAGTCTGATGATATTACAATGGTATCTTTGAAATATAACGTTCAGTCTTTGGAATTGCCTGCTGTTATGGAAAATAATAGTAAGTTTTTTGAATTTGTTGACCAAATTTTAGAAGAAAATGAATGTCCAGCTACCATTGCTTCACAAATTGGTGTCGTTTTAGATGAAATTATATCTAATGTTGTCAATTATGCTTATCAGGATACAAATAAGGAACCTAAATTAAAACTTTGTTGTTCTGTTCACGATAAAATGGTTACGCTTCGTTTTATTGATTGTGGAAAACAATTTAACCCTTTGGAAGCTGAAGACCCGGATATAACTTTACCTTTGGAAAAAAGACAAATCGGTAAGCTCGGGGTATTTATTGTGAAAAAAATTATGACAAATATTACATATTCTTTTGAAAATGGATGTAATGTTTTGTCAATGCAAAAATCTTTTGAAGATGCATAAAAATGGTAGAAAAAACAGCTTTACTTCAGATCGATTTTGAACATACTGCTCTTGAAAAAATTCAGACAGTTGTGAAAGCAGGTGCAAGTGTAAACGTTGTATCGAATGATGGAAGACCACTTTTATTTTTAGCTGTACAAGCGAATAATGAAAAAGCTGTAGATTTCTTGATAAAACAGGGGGCTTCCGTTTTTAGTACGGATAGACAACAAAAAACGGCGTTGATGTATGCCGCAGAGTATGGTTTTGATAAAATTGTTGCTAGATTACTTAAGGCTGGTGCTAATGTGAATGCAGTTGATGCAGATTCAAATACAGCACTTTATTTAGCATGTAAAAAAGGTTTTGTAGATGTTGTCAAATTATTGGTGCAAGCAAAAGTAGATTTATCTACATCCATTGCCAAATTGGTTCGTGGTGAAATTATTGGTATTAAAACGTTGATCAGTGCTGGCGTTTCTGTCAATTACATTGATAGGTGGAAAAAAAGTTTACTGATGAACGTAATTTTGTACAATTCACATCCATCTGAAATGATAAAATTTTTAATTCAGTCAGGGGAAGATATTAACGTTCGTGATACGGATGGTGAAACAGTTTTAATGAAGGCGATTAAAAGGCGTCAAGAAGATGTTATTCGCACAATTTATCAATATCATCCATATAATATCGATTTGACAGATAAAAATGGCGAATCAATCATCATCGATTTGTTAAAACAAAATGATGTTGTTTCCTTACACTTGTTGTTTGAGTTAGGAGTAGATATCAATAATATTTTATCACAAACAGCAAGTGATCCAGAAGCTAGTAAACAATTGATTGGCATGGGGGCAAAAGTTAATCAGGCAATGATTCTTGCTTCACTTCGAAAGGATGAAAAAGCTGTTTCAGATTTAATTCATTTAGGAGCTGATTATCGACATATTTTATTAGATGCTTTGGAATATAACGATTTTGATTTGGCAAAAATGATTTTAAATTCAGATGTTGATGTAGATCAAATAGTTGTTTCTTTTCTTGAAGAAAAAAATACAAAGGCTTTGATTGCATTGTTTAAATTGAAAATGATGCCGAAGGATTTTGTTTTTGATTTAATTCAAGGGTGTCAACTACAGATGTTAGATAAATTGTCGGAATTAGGGGCAAACTTAGATATAGTTGATTCATCTGGCAAAACAACGCTTGTTGCTGCTGTTGAAGCTGGTGATTTTGATATGGCAGAGTTTTTGTTAAGTAAAAAGCCAAATTTATCCACTTCAATTTTTTGGGCAGCTCGCAATAATCCTCAAATTTTAAAAACGATGATTGAGCGTTTGCATATTGATATTAATGCATTCGACAGTACTGGAAAAACAGTGCTGATGCAAGCTGTCAGTTTTAGTGAAAATCCAGATTTAATTCAGTTGTTAATTAATATGGGGGCAAGTGTTTCTCTGAATACGCGTTTGGGAGTGAACGCTTTGATGTATGCAGCCGAGTTTAACAGAAATCCGCAAGTGTTAAAGGTTTTATTAGCTTGTGGTGGAGATTTGACGCAAAAAGATCACGGAGGAAAAACAGCGTTAGATTATGCCGCAGCTTTCAATGGAAATGTCGAGGTTTTAAAATATCTGATGTTGTCATGTTCGAAAGTTTTTTACACGAATTCATTGTTGATGTATGCTGCAGGATTCAATGATAATCCAGAAGTGGTCAAATTTTTAATTGACCGTCATTTTGACGTTAATCGAACTGGTGCTGGGCAGACAACGGCATTGATGTATGCAACAGGATTTAATGAAAGTCCAGAAGTTGTAGAATTATTACTCAATGCTGGTGCAAATGTAAAAGCTGTCGATCAAGCAGGTAATTCAGCGTTAATGTATGCTGCTAAAAATAATTTTAATTTAAAAATATTCGATCTGTTGATACAAGCCGGAGCTGTTGTGGATGCAAACGTTCTGTTTTGTGCCAAAAAATATAATCCGTCAAAAGAAGTCTATGCTTATTTGGAAAAGAAAACAACCGGTGCTGTTCAATCGGAAAAAGTTCGGACTGATTTAAAATCTAAATTTTCAAGTTATTTAAAAGAATTTTAACTAAGTTTTTTATCACATATTTCAACATATTTGAGTCTGAAATTTGTCAGGAGTAACTCTTTAAAATAATTGACTTTATGTGCCTAAATTTGTATCCTATTTTGTGAGTTAATTTTTTTACGGGGTGCAATATGGATATAAAAACAGTTCAGACAAAACCTTTTGAAGGACAACGTCCAGGAACTTCTGGTTTGCGTAAAAAGGTCGAGGTGTTTCAACAGCCAAATTATTTGGAAAACTTTGTTCAATCAGTTTTTGACAGCATCGAAGGTTATCAAGGAAAAACATTAGTTATTGGTGGTGATGGTCGCTACTTTAATCGCCAAGCTATTCAAAAAATTATTAAAATGGCAGTTGCTAATGGGTTCGGCGAATTGATGATTGGCCAAGGTGGTTTGATGTCAACACCAGCAACATCATGCGTTATTCGTAAATATAAAGCATTTGGTGGATTGATTTTGTCTGCTAGCCATAACCCAGGTGGTCCAGGACAAGATTTTGGTATTAAATATAATATTGAAAATGGTGGTCCAGCTCCTGAAAAAATCACAGAAGATATTTATGCTCATACCCAAAAAATTGAAAGCTATAAAATTGCAGATACACCAGATATCGATTTAGATACGATTGGTGAAAAAGTTTTGGGAGAAACCCGCGTAAAAATTATTGATCCAGTTGAAGATTACGCAAAATTAATGTCTTCATTATTTGATTTCGATTTGATTAAGCGTTTATTCCAAAGCGGTAAATTTACAATGCGCTATAACGCAATGAATGCAGTAACTGGTCCTTATGCTAAATATATTTTAGAAGGAATGTTGGGGGCTCCAGCAGGAACAGTTGTCAATGGAACTCCAAAAGAAGATTTTGGTGGTTTGCATCCAGATCCAAATTTGGTTTATGCTAAAGAATTGGTTGATGAAATGTTTTCTGATAAAGCTCCTGATTTCGGTGCGGCATCAGATGGTGATGGCGATCGTAATATGATTTTAGGTCGTAAGTTCTATGTCAATCCATCAGACAGTTTAGCGGTTATCGTTGCAAATTTCTGGCGTGCTCCTGGATATGATCGTGGATTGACAGGTGTTGCTCGTTCTATGCCAACATCTTCTGCTGTTGATCGTGTTGCTCGTGGTATGGGAATGAGCAGTTATGAAACACCAACGGGATGGAAATTCTTTGGTAATTTGTTAGATGCAAATAAGGCTACGATTTGTGGTGAAGAAAGTTTTGGAACCGGATCAAATCACGTTCGTGAAAAAGATGGTTTGTGGGCTGTTTTATATTGGTTGAACATATTGGCTGCTACAGGAATGAGTGTTGCTGATTTAGTAAAAGCTCATTGGAAAAAGTATGGCAGAAATTTCTATTCTCGTCATGACTATGAAAAAGTTGACAGCGCTGCAGCTAATGCAATGATGGATGAAATGCGTGCAAAAGCAGCTTCTGAAGTCGGAAAATATTATGGTGAATACGAAGTTTCTGTATTTGATGATTTCAAATACGTTGATCCAGTCGATCATAGTGAAAGTGCTCACCAAGGTATTCGTATTTTATTTACAGATGGTTCTCGTATTATATTCCGTTTGTCTGGTACAGGGACTTCTGGGGCAACAATTCGTGTTTATATTGAAAAATATGAACCAAATGCAGCTCATCATGCAGAAGATCCACAAAAAGCTTTGGCTGAATTGATTGAAATCGCTGAAACAATTTCTGGCTTGAAAGCTAAAACAGGTCGTAAACAACCGGATGTTATTACCTGATTTTGATACATCAATCCTGCGTGCCGCGGATATCCGGGGCATTGCAGGAAAAAATTTAACGTCTCGGACAGCTTGTTTAATCGGGCAAGGGTTCGGGACGATTTTATATAAGTTGAATAAAAAACAGGTTTACGTTGGACGCGATGGCAGAACTTCATCACCAGAAATTTCACAAGCCTTGATTGATGGGTTGGTTTTGTGTGGATTGAAGGTGATTGATTTAGGCGTTTGTCCGACTCCGATGGTATATTTTGCAACGAAAACGACGGATGTTGATTGTGGAGTTATGGTGACAGCTTCTCATAACCCACCAGAATATAATGGATTTAAGCTAATTTTAAATCGTGAATTGTTTGCAGGAAGCCAATTGCAAGATTTAGGACGACAAATTGAACGCAATCATTTCCACGTTGGAAAAGGAAGTGTTGAAAAAGTTGATTTAAAAGCAAGTTATATTCAACGCATTTTACAGGGATATAAAGCTGGTTCAAAAAAATTGAAAATCGTTTGGGATTGTTCAAATGGAGCTGCAGGTGTAATTGTTCCAGAATTGATTAAATATATACAGGGTCAACATATTGTTATAAATCAAGAATTAGATGGAACTTTTCCTAACCATGTGCCAGATGCTTCGGATCCTGCTGAATTGACGAAAACGATGGAATGTGTCGTTCAAAATCAAGCTGATTTAGGAATTGTTTTCGATGGAGATGCGGATCGTTTAGGTGTGATTGATCGACAAGGACATTATATCGCAACGGATATGATTTTGCCCATTTTGGCGGAGCCGATTTTAAAAAATAAAAAAGGTGTATCAGTTGTTGCTGACGTAAAATGTAGTTCTGTTTTTTCAAAAGAAATAGAAAAAATGGGAGGAATGCCCATTGTTACAAAAACAGGCCATTTTTTCATTAAGGGAAAAATGAAAGAAGTTGATGCTGTTTTGGGTGGAGAAAAAAGTGGACATATCTGTTTTAAAGATGGGTATTATGGATATGATGACGGCTTGTATGCTTGTTTAAGATTGTTATCCATTGTAGAAGATATTGATTTTTCTAAAAGATTATCTGAAATACCTGTTTCATTTTTATCTCCTGAATTCAAATTTTTTGTGAAAGAACATGAAAAAACTGAAAAAATAGAAAAAGCAAAAAAAATTTTGCTAAAAAATGAAATTCCTTTTGATTGTACGGATGGAATTCGTGTATTTAATAAAGAGAAAAATTGGTGGTTGCTACGCAGTTCAAATACCATTCCGGCTTTAGTAGGATGTTGTGAAGCAGATACCTATGATAAGATGAAAGAATTAGAACAAAATTTGAAAGAGTTTGTTGAACAGTTATGATGAAATTATTTTTGATGTTGACCTTATTGTTATCAGGACAAGCTTGGGCTGAATCTTGCCAAGAAGATGGTGATTGTGGTCCTTTGGAATTTTGTAATTCTCAAAAAATATGCCAGTTAGGTTGTCGTAATGATAAATCATGTGGTGTTGACTTTTTTTGCCAAAATAATGAATGTGTAGATAACTGCTTTGGGAATATTGCTTCTACAGGGGAAGCTTGTGATGGAACAACTCCTTTGTGTATGACGGATTCATCTTTACATACCTCATATTGTGCTTGTAATGAGACTTCTTGTCATGAAGGTGAAGAATGTATCATTAAAGCTAATCAACCTCGTGAATGTAAAAGTTGTGAAAAAGATTCAAGATGTAATTGTGCCGTTGGATATAAAGCGAATGGACATGGCGAATGTGTGTTATGTTCTAAAGGTGAAAATTGTGGTTGTGCAGAAGGGTTAAAAGTTAATACGAATGGACAATGTGTCATTTGTAACGAAGATGCAGATTGTCCTGCTGGAACACAATGCAATGCACCTGGGACACCAAAAGCTAAATGTGAAAAATTTGAATGTCATCCGTCAACATACGTTGATGGAAATAAATGTTCGAATTGTTCAGACGCGATTAAAAACTGTGTCAGATGTTCTTCTGCAAAAGAATGCACTAAATGTGCAGATACTTTTGGTTTGTTCGAAGGTGAATGTATGAAATGTTCCCTTTTACATAATGATGGTTCTTGTTTGACCTGTAATGAAAAAGGATGTTTATCTTGCGAAATTGGTTATCGTGTTCAAGATGGTAGATGTATTCCAATCATTTGTCCTTTCGGAACTTATTTGAATGATAAAGGGCGTTGTGTTCCTTGTCCAGAAGGATGTACATCTTGTGAAAATGAAGATAAATGTATTACCTGTGATATCGGATATGAAGCAACAGATACGATATGCGAACCAATCATATGTCCAGAAGCTTCATTTTTCCGCGATCAACTGTGTATACCATGTGTTCCTAATTGCTTAGATTGTGATGATGATAAATCATGTAATAAATGTGCAAAAGGGTATAATTTCGATCCCAAAAATAATATGTGTTTGGAAAAGAAATGTCCCGTTGGTTATTATAAAGATGAAGAGTATAATTGCCAGAAATGTGCAGTTGAACGGTGTGATAAGTGTAATAAAGAATACTGTTTAGGGTGTATAGAGGGGTATGTTTTAATAGATGGTGTTTGTCGTCCAACCAGATGTCCTTCGAATTGTGAAGCTTGTTCAACAGTAGATAAATGCGATAAATGTAAATCGGGATATATTTTATTTGATGATGGTCAGTGTGATCCACTTGTTTGTCAGTCAGATGAATATGCAAAAGGCGAATTTTGTAAAAAATGTCCAATAGGATGTTCAAAATGTACGGATTATCAACATTGTACGCAATGTAATTCAGATGAATATTATCTTGAGGATGGACTATGTCGCCCTTGTCAAGCAGCGTTGTCTAAATGTGTAGAATGTCGTAGTTCTTCTAAATGTATTACATGCGAAGGTGGAAAATTGCCAGATGAAAATGGCAAATGCCGATAATCTACTGGATATAAAGTTTACATTTCAAAAGCAAAACACGCTTGATTGAGATTTTCAATTTTTTGAGCAGTTGAGGCATTATCATCCATAATGATTTCACGCAACCATTTGAATGATGGATTTTCTAAAGCATCACTTGGTAAACGCCATAAAATATCGACGACCGTCATCAATTCATCTTGTTTGTCAAAGTCATAAGTCATTAAAAATTCAGCTTGATCGATAAATTTATTTTTTAATTCATCGTCCGTCATTTGACTTGTTTTTTCTGGAAAAGTTTTCTTTAAATAGGTCATTCCATTGATTACAAATTGTTTTGCATCGAATTCATCTGACATTTGACTTTTCCTTTTCGAATATTATAAACTGCAGATAGTATGACAAATTTTTGAGAAAATAGAAAGTATAAAAAATGAAATTTATTGGAGTGATGACGGGAAATTCTTTAGATGGGGTTGACGTTGTTTTGACTGATTTTAATCAAAATCAAATCAAAGATATAGATGGTGTTAGTTTGCCTTTTCCTGAACAACTCAGAATGGATTTCTTATCATTTCGCAACCAGCTTAAAATAAAAAAAGTAACGGAAATAAATGAATTTCCTAACTTGATAAAAAAATATACGGAACTAGTTGCAAAAGCGATTAATCAACTTGATAAAACTGACGTTGTCGCCATTGGATTACATGGACAGACTTGCGATCATTTTCCTCCCTCTATTGCTGGTTCTAAAAAACCATATACGCTTCAAGTTTTTGATGCTAAGTTATTAGCAGAATTGACAGATTTGCCAGTTATTTATGATTTTCGTTCTGATGATTTAATGAATGGGGGAGAGGGGGCTCCTCTTGCTCCTATGCACAATGCCCATTTATCCGCGGATTTAAAACAAAAAGGATATCAATCGATTATCTTTTTAAATGGTGGAAATACAGGGAATTTATCTGCGATTTATGGTGGAAAAGTTTTGGGATTTGATGCAGGTCCGTTTAATCATTTAACAGATATGCTCGTAAGAACACAATTTAATCGTCCTTTCGATGCTGATGGTGAAATTGGAAAACAGGGAAAACTTCAGCCAGATTTATTGCGTCTGTTGTTTAATACCTGTGCTAAAACGGATAAGGGGGAAAATTTTTATGAATTACGCCCTCCAAAATCATCAGATCCATCTTGGTATAAGATGCCTGAAAATAATTTTTCAATTTATGATCAGGTGCGCACGACTACGTTTCTTGCAACGTATTCGCTGTTTTATGCTTTGTCCTTTTTGCCAACTGATATGCCTGAAATAGATGCTTTTTTGACTTTTGGAGGAGGATGGCACAATCCTTTATGTTGTTCTGATTTTACAGATTTAATCAATAGAAAAGCATTTGTTTTACCTGAACATAAGGATTTATTTGAAAAAATAAAAATAAAGCAAAACGCTTTGTTTTCTGATAGTCAAAAATTGGGGTATAGCGGTGTATATATGGAAGCTCGTATTTTTGCAGATTTAGCTTACTGCAAAGTTATGGGAATACCATTTACTACACCAGAGATTACAGGTGTAAAACAACCGACTATTTTGGGGATATGTTGCTTACCATCTCATTTGAAAAACACAAAGATTTTAGATTATCTTCAGCAATTTGAGCAAAATCCCGTTCAATTTAGTCGAGCTTATTTATCTGCTGTTTGCGGGAATTAATTTTTTGTTCCATTTGTTCAAGAAATTGATCTTGCATATATCCGACTTTTTTTAAATGTCGTTCAATTAAATTACGAACAAACATAACCATACTTTGTCCTTCGATTTGAACGTCTCGAATATAATATCCATCGTTTCTGGCACGCAGAGCAAAAATCATTTCAAAATTAACCTGATGAGTAGTTTGTTTGTTTAATGCTTCGGCTGTTTTGTATTTTAAAGCAGGATCATTGACAAAATGAGTTCCATCAAGACTAATTTTTAGCAAAATATCTTTTCCTTCGATTTTATCGACAATTTTAAATTTAGCACTTTGAACAGGAATAGGATCTTTCGCATATTCGGCAACGAAGTATTCAAAAAACAGAGAACGATATTTTTTTTGTTCTTCTGGGGAAAATGTTTGCCAATATTTCCCAAGAGAGAGTTTTGATAATTCATTTCTGTGAAAAACTTGTTCTGCAACGGCTAAAACTTGATTGTATCGTTGTAAATCATCTTTATTTGACAATGCTGCAATAAGAGCATCTCCCTGTTTATAGAGCCATTGTTCAGGTGTTTGTTGTTTTGCCAAGGCAGGTTTAAAAAAAAGCAAAATAATGACAAAAATAAAACGATACATTTCAAACCCCTTGTTAATACATTTTTTATCAATGTTATCTTATAATGTATTTGTTACATTTAACAAAATCCAGGAACTTTTGTAAATGAAAAAGTTGTTCTTGTTGCTTGTATTGTTGATTTCTTTCGAAGTACAAGCTGGTGAAGTTTTAAATCGGATTAAAAATACCGGTGTTGTTCGGTGTGGCGTTCGCACGACTGCAAATGCATTTATTACAAAAGCAGGAGATGATACCGTTGGAATAGATGCTGAAGTTTGTAAAGTGATTGCGACTGCTTTAACAGGCAGAACAACGGGAGTGCAATATGTTCCTGTGAATAACGATGAAGGTGATGCTTTATTACAGGCTGATAAAATTGACGTGTTATTAGCTGGAAATCCTTGGTCAATGAAGCGTGAATTAAAAACAAAAACGGTATTTCCTGAAGTTTTTTACTATTCTATTTTAGCTTTTCTTGCCAAATATGATGAAAAAGCAACGTCTATGAATGATTATGCAGGTAAAAAAGTTTGTGTGAATAACCAATCCTTAACGACAGATGCGATTGAAGCTTTTAATAAAAAATACAGTTTAGACTTTCGTATTTTGAAATTACCTACTTTAGAACGCGCAAAGGAATTATTGTTCTTGGGGCGTTGTGATATGATTTTGGAAAGATTGGAAATTTTGCAATCTTCATATTTTAAAAATTTACCTGATAAAGTTGACGTTGTTGTTTTGCCAGAAATCGTAAAAATATTTGCAACTGGTCCTGCAATCAAGGCGGGCGATGATGAATTGTTTAAAGCAATTCGGTGGCTTATTCGAAGCTTGATAGCTGCTGAACGCAAGGGAATATCCGCCCAAACAGTTGAGGATTATCAGAATACACAAGATCCGGAAATTCAGGATATTTTGTTTGAAAATAAAGAAATTGCCGTCAATTTAGGGGTAGATCCTCAATGGATATATCGGACAATTTACGAACATGGAAATTATGGTGAAATTATCGATCGTGGTTTAGGGGATAAATCACCTTTGAAAATAGTAAGAAAATATAACAAATTACGGCAAAACGGAGGGTTAATTGACGCTCCCGCTTTGGAAAAAGATAAATAAGGAGGCATTGTATGAAATTAGATTATAAAAAGGCTATAGCTTGGTATAAGCAATGCCCCAATAAGGGTAAGCTTTATGCTTTGTGTGGTGCTTTATTTGCCTTAGTGGCAGTATTATTTATGGTAAATTCTTGGATTACTTTTGCTGGGGCGAGAAACCATGTTAAAGTTCTTGAAAAGCAATATGAAGAAAGTCTGAGAAAAGAAGTTTATTGTGATAAAATTAAAGCATATACCATGGATGCTTTTAAGATGTTGTTTAATCAGAAGAAAGTTAAGTTAGATGAAAATGAAAAACTGGTTTTAGTAAACTTTTCTTTTGAAAAAACAAATGGATATGAAACAATTAAAAAAGAATACGGGCTTTATTATGCTCATTTAGCTGAAATGAAATTTTTGTCATTACTTCAACAAGTTTTTGCGGAAGAAGAATTTGTTTATGCTAAAGGAGAACAAGGAAATATTTTTGTAATGACTTCAAAAATCGTTGATAAAAAGGCATTTTTTGACAAATGTATGGAATTACAAAAAGTTTGGAATAAAATCCCAGTATCATTGAATAGTTCTGTGATGGTGTCCGATTTACCTTTATATATCACAGGTGCATACGTTCCTCGAAAAGGAATGGATTTTAACGCTTTGCAAATTAAATTTAGACAAGCTAAGGATATGTTTCAAAAATCAAATCGTAGCTTTGGTGTAACATTTTTAGGAGAATGATAATGAATTTTAAGTTTTCCATAAAAGATATGAAACATATCAATAAGTATATTCTTATTTATATTCTTGAATTGTGTTGCGTTGTGTTGTGTATTTGCGGACAGCGTAGTTTTGAAAATTCTATAAAAGTCCAGCACGTCAAAGCAAATGCGATTATGAAAAATATTCAAGTATCTGTTGATGCAGCAGAAAAAACTTCAGAGACAGGTGTGTATAAATTCCCTGTATTTTTGATAAAAGCTCAAAAAGCATTGCCTGAAAATAAAAATTTAAAAGCTTTGGTTGGTATAAAGGCTAATACAACAGCTTTGAATTATTTCGTTGATCATTTAAAAAAGTTTTTCCACGATGACGTTCTTATCGGTAATGGCGAAGAAAATAGTGATGAATTTTTTGTCTTGATGACGAGTTTACAAAATGAAGAAGATGCTATGAAACGCGTTCACGCTTTACATGAACGCTTTGAAATGAGTGATGAAAAAGTTGCATTTTCTTACGATGGGGCAGATATAGAAGCTTTGTTTAATTTATTAAATAAATAAAAAAAAAGGCCTCTTGAAAGAGGCCTTTTAAATTATTTAAGTTTTTGAATATGTGGCAATAGCGTTGAGGCTAGTTTGTTCAACAATTCTTTTTTTGCACTGATAATGTCATCAAAATCATTGCTGACTGGCAATTTATATAAATTGTGCTGACGAGAAACAACAGCATGATTTTTTGAAATTGTCCACCATACGTCTAAAATAACTTGTTTTCCTTTTGTTGCGCCAAATCTGTTGATTTCAATATCCAAATTATATGCAAAGTCATCTAATGTAACAACAGTGATTTGTTTTGCTAAAGTTTTGTCAGCTTTTTTGTTAATCATGTTAGATAAAACTCTAGGTAAGCTGTCGCGCAAACTTTCAGCCCAACGGTGATATTCATCAACCTTGATTTGATTGTTTTTGTGCAAGACAATTTGAGGCTTATCCATATAAGCAGGTAAATGAACAGTTTTAATTCCAATAATAGGTGTTGCTATTTTTTGAGGCAGAACAGGATCTTCTTCATCTAGTGTATAAAAATTTGAACGAGGTGTTGTGCCACAGGCAGTTAATAAAAAAACGAGTAAAAGAAAAGTTTTTTTCATAATTTTATTTTCCTTTCAATAAGGCTTCAGGATGACGTTCGAGAAAATCAACTAAATTTTTGAGAGAAGTAGAAGTCTCATTCAAGTTATGAACGATTTGGTTGATTTCATTCATTGATTTTGAATCAACGTCAAAGTTTTGAATAATTCTGTTTGCTTTCTCGGTTATTTCTGCAATGGAGGCAGCAACTCTGTCAACTTTATTTGAAAATCCACTGTCATTTAAATCTTTTGCCATTAAATTCAATTCATTCAACAGACTAGTTACTTTTTCAAAAGTTTTTTCAAGTGGTAAATTTTTTAATATCTTGTTTAATTCTTCGGTAAAAGAGGTCAAAGTTGGAAGTTCAATTACTTTTTGACTCATTTTTCTGTTTTTCAAATTGACAGGTGTGCCGGGATGAAGGCGTAAATCAATTGCTTTTTGTCCTGTTAATAAACTTTGTGTAACAAGCGTTGCACGCAATCCAGCGTCAATTAAAATTTTACTGTATTTCTTTGATTCCTCAAAATTGAGAACGTCGTTCGTCTGTGTTTCTTCATCTAATACTGAAAAAGAATCTAGTTGAACGTCAACTGTTACAGCGGTTTCGTAGAAAGTTGCTTCACCATTGTAAATTAAGGTAATTTTTGTTACTTTACCGATGGGAACACCGTTAAAAATAACAGGTGAGCTGACGGTCAATCCTTGAACGGAACCATCGAAAAACATAATGTATTTCATGGTGCGTGGAAAAATTGAATTCCAGTGGAGTGTGAAAAATCCACCAATGGCAATTAAAAATGCCACAATCATAAATAACCCTATCTTTCGGGGATTAGGTGTTTGAGACATTTTATTTTTCTCCTCTTGTTAAAAAGTGTCTTACCGCATCATTTGGCGGATTGTTATATAAATCTTTTGGAGCTCCACGAGCAGTGACCATTTTTTGTTGAGCATCAATAAAAATAGAATTCGTACCAACTGACAACAATGATGGTAATTCATGGGTAACCATAACGACAGTCGTATGTAAGTTTTCTTTAATTTCTACGATTAATTCATCTAAGTTTTTAGAACTGATAGGGTCAAGACCAGCACTAGGTTCATCAAAAAAAACGATTTTTGGATCAAGTGATAAAGCTCGAGCAAGACCTGCACGTTTTTTCATCCCTCCACTGATTTCAGATGGATAATAATCTTCAAATCCTGTTAAACCGACTAAATCAAGTTTGTATGAAACTAATTTTTGAATTTCATCTTCACTGCGTTTGGTATAAAGCCTCATTGGTAGGGCAATGTTTTCTGCCAAAGTCATCGAAGTCCATAAAGCCCCGCTTTGATACAAAATGCCGGCTCTTCTCATAGCTTCATCACGCTGTTCTGGGGAACCTGGCCAAAAATCAATTCCATCAAAAATAATAGAACCTTTATTTGGTTTTTTTAACCCTGTCAAAACGGATAAAAGAGTACTTTTCCCGCAGCCACTTCCCCCCATAATAATGAAGATATCAGCCTCATTTATTTCAAATGAAACGTCGTGCATAATCACGTGTTGGTCGTAAGCAATCGTCAAATCCTTCGCAATAATGGCAGCCATATTATACACCTATAATGCTGAAAATAATTGTCATGATGGACGTTGCTATCGTCATCCAAACAATCGAATTAACAACGGCTGAAGTGGTTGAATGACCGACGGCTGCCGCATTTCTGGCACAATGAAAACCTTGATAACAACCACAGATAGCAATGATGTATCCATAAACGGTTCCATGTAAAACACCGATAAGAACTTGATTTGCTTTTAAGGCTTTTATTGTTGCCGTAAAATATTCTGCCGGTGAAATGTTTAATAAAAATACGCCAACGAAAGCCCCACCAAGCATACCCATAATATCTGCATACAAAGTGAGTAAAGGCATTACGACAGATAAAGCAAGAACACGCGGAGCAATTAAAAATTCAAATGGAGATATTCCCATTGTTTTTAAAGCATCAACTTCTTCGTTGACTTGCATTGTGCCGATAGTTGCAGCAAAAGAAGCTCCCGTCCTGCCAGCCATAATAATGCCAGCCATAATGGCCCCCATAATACGCGTGATGGCAATCCCAACCAAGCTTGCAACAAAAATTTCTGCACCAAATAATTTTAATTGAATGGAACCAACGAAAGCAACAATCAATCCAACCATAAAGCAAATTAGGGAGACGATTGCGAGTGAGTTTGGCCCAACTTCTTCGACTTGCCACCAAAAATCACAAGCGCGCATAACTGATTTGCCAGATAACACGTTCAACATATTTAAATGAGTTTCTCGCATAAAAGCAAAAACGCTTTTCGTTTTTTTACAACAAGACAAAAATAAACATCCAAAACGGTCAACTAATGGAAGAACTTTTTCACGTTCTTTTGGCGTCGTTTTATTTCCATCACGCAAGGCTAAATCAATTAAGCCGACCATCCCTTTGGGTAATTCATCGATGGAATAGGGGATATTTTCTTTTTTTGCTTGTTTTAACAAATCGACAATAAAAGCAACAGTTAAACTGTTCCAATCTTTAATTTCAACGTTATGAACTTCAATTCCTTTTAGTCCTTTGACTGATATTCCATCAGGAAAATCGGATGTACAAGTCCCAGATAAATCTATCCTCAAAACGTCAGTTCTTTTTATAATCGCAGCCATTAAAAAAACCTTATTTAAAACTGTTTCTAAAACTTATATCACAAA